>JAFUWZ010000039.1 GCA_017471045.1 Bacteroidales bacterium | reverse complement strand
TTTTTTCTCGCTTTCCGTACCTTTAGACGTCCGAATCAAAATTGTCTGAAATGAAAAAACAAGTATTTGTCCTGGTGGCCCTGTGTCTGATGGCCGGATGCGCCCGTGACGGGGGAGCCCCGCAGCCGCTTCAACTGCATTATGACCAACCTGCAAGCTTCTTCGAGGAATCCTTGCCACTTGGCAACGGCCGTCTCGGAGCGATGGTGTACGGCGGTTTGTCTGAAGAACGGATTTCGCTCAATGACATCACCCTCTGGACCGGGGAAGGGGAGACGGTGGAAAAGGACTATCCTTGCGGGAGCCTCTTGGGCAAATATGAGGACGGAGCGTGGATCCCGGCCATCCGGGCTGCCTTGGATGCCGAAGATTACCGGCTGGCTGATCAGCTGCAGGTGAATGTCCAGGGGCACTATTGCGAGAATTATCAGCCGCTGGGCACGTTGCGCATCTTTTTCGAAGGCAATGCCTGCGACTCGTCCGAGGCCCGGTGCTGCCGTGGCTACAGGCGCAGCCTGGACTTGTCGGACGCCACGGCGCAAGTCCGTTTCGCCTGCCCGGACGGAGAGCAGGTGCGGGATTATTTTGTCTCGGCGCCCGACTCGGTGATCGTCGTACGGCTGAAGGACGCCGCTGGCATCGACGCGCGCATCTGCCTGGAGAGCCAGTTGCCGAATGACGTCGTTTTCGACGAAGCCGGAGGCCTGGATCTGCGGGGCTACGCGGCTTACCACTCGTACCCGAACAATCATAAGCCGGAGGGCGTCTCCCATTTCCTGTATGACCCGGAGCGCGGCATCCATTTCCGCACGCTGCTGCGGGCGATCCCTTCGGACGGTGAAATCGACTATGAGGACGGGACGCTGCGGCTGCGCGGCTGCCACGAAGTGCTGCTGCTGATCGCCAATGCGACCAGTTTCAACGGCCCGTTCAAGAACCCGGCGACGGAGGGCAAAGATTACATCGCCGAGGCAGGGCGCATCATGACGAAGGCCGCCGCCAAGTCCTTTGAGGCCCTGCGGGAAGCACATGTGTCCGATTATAAGCGCTACTTCGACCGTGTGTCCCTCGACCTGGGCCGGACCGATCCCGCCCTGGCCGCCCTGCCGACCGATGTCCAACTGAAGCGCTATGCCGACAGCCTGGATGTCAACCCGGAGCTGGAGGTGCTGTATTTCCAGTTCGGGCGTTACCTGCTGATCTCTTCATCACGGACTCCGGGTGTGCCGGCCAACTTGCAGGGACTGTGGAACGAATCGGTCCTTCCGCCTTGGAGCAGCAACTACACCGTCAATATCAACCTGGAGGAGAATTACTGGCCCTCCGAGGTGACGGCCCTGCCGGAAATGCATGAGGTGCTGCTGGGCTTCGTCCGCGACTTGTCGCAGAACGGGGTGGCCCCGGCTCGCAATTTCTATGGCGTGCACCGCGGCTGGAGCTGCGGGCACAACAGCGACATCTGGGCGATGGCTACGCCGGTCGGCGAGGGCACCGGCAATCCCCGCTGGGCTGCCTGGACGATGGGAGGCGCGTGGCTTTCTACCCACATTTGGGAGCATTGGCTCTTCACCCGCGACCGTGTTGCGCTGGAGCGCGACTATCCGGCCCTGAAAGGAGCTGCGGAGTTCTGCCTGGGATGGCTGATCGAGAAAAATGGGGAGCTTCTTACCTCTCCGGCGACTTCGCCGGAGAACAGCTTCGTCGCGCCTGACGGCTACATCGCGTGTTCCCTGTATGGCGGGACGGCCGACCTGGCCATCATCCGTGAATGTGTCGGCGATGCCGTGGCTGCTGCGGAAGAGCTGGGCGTCGATGCGGACTTCGTCGCGGAGGCTCGGGACAAACTCTCCCGTCTCCATCCGTATCGGATCGGCGCCGACGGTGCCTTGCAGGAGTGGTACCACGACTGGCCGGACCGTGAACCGACTCACCGGCACCAGAGCCATTTGATCGGCTTGTATCCCGGCTTCTCCATTCAGTCTGACAGCCTCCGGGCGGCTTCGGCAAAGACCCTTGAGATCAAAGGCTTCGAGACGACGGGCTGGAGCTGCGGATGGCGGATCAACCTTTATGCCCGGCTCGGCGACGCCGAGAATGCCTACCGGATGTACCGGCGCCTGCTTCGCTATGTCAGTCCGGACAACTATCAGGGGGCCGATGCGCGCCGGGGCGGCGGGACATACCCGAACCTTTTCGATGCCCATTCCCCGTTCCAGATCGACGGCAATTTCGGCGGGACAGCCGGCCTTGCGGAGATGCTGCTGCAAAGCGCCGCGGACGGCAGCGTCACCCCGCTGCCGGCGCTGCCGGATGCCTGGGCGTCCGGCAGCGTGCGCGGATTGCGCACCCGCGGCGGCCAGACCGTGGACATGAAGTGGAAAAACGGGAAAGTCGTCTCCTTGGAGCTGCGTTAGCGCTCGACAAAGACTGTATCGAAATCCTTGCACAGCAGCATGGCTGCCTTGCGTCCTGTTGTCGCGGCAACGGGCAGGCCGCCGCACAGGCTGGTACGCTGTCCGGCGAAATAGAGACCCTGTCCGAAGCGGGCCGGGACGCGGCAGGGCCGGTCTCCGGCTCTCCATAAGGTCATGTAGGAGCCTTCGTGCATGTTGCAATAGCGTTGGAAGGTCGCGGGCGTCGCCACGTCAATGGCTTCCACCTGTCCCCGGATCTCGGGGATGAACGTTTCCAGCCGCCGGATCACGGCTTGGGCCAGCTGTTGCTTCTTGGCCTTGTAGGTCCCGTCTTCCCGGGCTTTCTTCCAATATTCGAAACTCTTGCCGCGCAGCAGTACGGTCAATGTGCTGCAGCCCTGTGGCGCGTAGCCGAAGCGGGCGTAATTGTTGACCATCAAAAGATCGTACGACAGGCTGGCTGCTTCGAAGGGCTGCTTCTGGAGCAGCTGCATGGTCTCGGGATAGGCCGACAGGTCGGTCCGGACGCCCAGGCTCACCAGGGAGCACTGGGCCGTGTGCAGGATCTTGCGCAGCCGCCGGGCCCACCGGTCCTGGAGCGGCTCTCCGAAGAGGGTCTCGATCGCCGTGCGGGCGTCGATGCTGACGATCACCGCATCCGCCGTCTCCGTCCCCAGGTCCGTCTGGACCTCATATCGGCCGTCATCCGTCTTCCGCACGCATCGGACCATCGTCCCGTAGCGGATCGTGCCGCCCAGGCTCTCCAGGGTCCCGGCCATGTTGCGGCCCATCTGAAGGGAGCCGCCGGCCGGATATCCGCTGTCTCCGGAGGTGAAGGTGCTGAGCGTGTAGACGAAAGAAAGCGCGTTGTATTCGGGCCAGACGACGGAGCGGAGCAGGTTGCGCACCCGTCCGTCCTTGAAGCGGCTCAGGTAGCGCTCCGTGGAGATGTTGACCAGCCACGGATAGAGCAGGACGGCCGGGATCATCTTCAGTACGCCTTTGAGGTTTGTCTTGCGCGGCGTCAGGCAGCGCACGCCCGGGACGTCGGCAGGCTGCAGGCATACGGCTTCGAACCGGCGGACGTGGCGGCGCAGGCGCCGGGCGGCAGGGCCCTCGCCCAGTTCCCGCAAGTCACGGTGCAGGCTCAGCCTCGTCCCGTCCTCCTCCAGGAGGGTGTACATCGGGTCTTTGAAGTGGACCGGATTGTTGGCCTGCAGCGCACCGGTGTCCTTCCAGATCTCGTGGACTTCGTATCGGGGCGTAGAGCCGATCAGCCAATGCATGCCGCCCTCGAAGGTATAGCCCTTGCGGTTCCAGCAGGTGATCATCCCTCCAGGGGAGGCGGTTTTTTCGAGGAGTGTCACTTCAAATCCCGAGCGGCGGGCATAGATGCCGGCGGTAAGGCCGGATATACCGGCTCCGATCACGATCACTTTTTTCATTGTTCTGAGTCTATAAGATACTGGCCGGAAGGCCGCAACTGCTCTTGATCTCGTTCATCACGAAGCTGCTCTGGATCGAGCCGAGGCTTTCGATCGTGCCCAGGGTGTTGATGATAAAGTCGTTGTAATACTGCATGTCGGGAGCATAGATTTTCAGCAGATAGTCGAACTCGCCGGAGATGTTGTAACACTCCGCGACTTCCGGGATGCCCTGGATCCGGGAGACGAAGTCATGGGCAATGTCCTTGCCCATGCGGCGCAGCCTGACGCTGCAGAAGACAATGAAGCCCCGTCCCAGTTTGGCGGCATCCAGCAGGGTCGTGTACCGCCGGATGTACCCTTCTTTTTCCAGCCGGTGCAGCCGGTCAAAGACCGGTGTGGGGGAGAGATGGACCTTCAGGGCGAGGTCCTTGACCGTGATGCGGGCGTTTTCTTGCAGGATATGGAGGATCTGCAGGTCGGTTCTGTCCAGGGATTCTGTCATGGTGCGGAGTGTTTTTTGCTGACCGGCCCTCATCTATGGGAGGGGATTTGGGCGAATCGACTGTAAAGATAGTAATTTCCGGTTGAAAGATGCTATTTTTATTTGTTTTCTTGCTCGAAAAATCTGCTCACTCTAACTTTGCTGCCAGTTAGTTAGTAAAAGCAATAGTCATGAGCGAGAACAAACTCCACTTCGAAACCCTTCAGCTCCATGTGGGTCAGGAGCAGGCAGATCCGGCGTCCGATGCAAGGGCCGTACCCGTGTACCAGACCTCTTCCTATGTCTTCCATAATTCCGCGCATGCGGCGGCCCGGTTCGGGCTGGCGGATCCCGGCAACATCTACAGCCGCCTGACCAATTCGACCCAGGATGTGCTGGAGCGTCGCATCGCGGCGCTTGAGGGCGGAGTGGGGGCGCTCGCCGTGGCTTCCGGCGCGGCGGCGGTCACGTATGCGCTGCTCAATCTGACGCGTGCCGGAGACCACATCGTTTCGGCCAAGACCATCTATGGCGGCACCTATGACCTGCTCCGGCATACGCTGGTGCCCTACGGCGTGACAACGACCTTCGTCGATCCCGCCGACCTGGGCAACTTCGAACGTGCCCTGCGTCCGGAGACCAAAGCCATCTTCATCGAGTCGTTCGGCAACCCCAATTCCAATCTGATCGACATTGAGGCCGTGGCTGCGATCGCGCACGCCCACCGGATCCCCCTGGTGGTGGACAATACCTTCGCGACGCCGTTCCTGTTTCGTCCGATCGAGTACGGAGCGGATATTGTCGTGCATTCCGCAACCAAGTTTATCGGTGGCCACGGGACGGCGATCGGCGGCGTGATCGTGGATTCCGGCCGCTTCGACTGGAAGGCCTCCGGCAAGTTCCCGCAGTTTACGGAGCCGGAAAACAGTTACCATGGGATCGTCTTCGCAGACGCCGTCGGGCCGGCGGCCTACATCACCCGGGCGAGGGCCATCCTGCTCCGGGATACGGGATCGACCCTGTCTCCCGTGAGTGCCTTCATCTTCCTGCAGGGCCTGGAAACGCTTTCCCTGCGCGTTGAGCGCCATGTTTCGAATGCCTTGAAGGTCGTGGATTATCTCGCGAAACATCCGAAGGTGACCCGGGTCAATCATCCGGCCTTGCCGTCCCATCCGGACCATGGGCAGTACCTGAAATATTTCCCCAACGGGGGAGGATCCATCTTCACCTTCGAGATCAAGGGCGGACAGGAGGAAGCTTTCCGCTTCATCGACAGCTTGCAACTCTTCTCCCTGCTGGCCAACGTTGCGGATGTCAAGTCGCTGGTCATCCATCCGGCCACGACAACCCACTCCCAACTGACGGAAGCGGAACTGACGGACCAGGGCATCTTCCAGAGCACCATCCGGCTGTCGATCGGCACCGAGCACATCGATGACCTGCTTGCCGATCTCGACCAGGCTTTCGAGCGGATCTGAATGTGAAAGAACGGTTTTTGCCAGCCTCGGCCTATTCGTAGCGCAGCGCTTCGATCGGGTCGAGGTTGGCCGCTTTACGGGCGGGGTACCAGCCGAAGAAGACGCCGGTGACGGTACAGACGCCGAAGGCCAGCAGGATCGTCCAGGGCTGGATGCTGATCGGGAAACTGGCCAGCCATTTGACCAAGTATGCGGCCAGCACGCCGAAGATGACGCCGATCAGGCCGCCTGTCACGCTGATCAGGACCGACTCGATCAGGAACTGCGCGAGGATATCCCGGCTCTTGGCCCCGATGCTCATCCGCAGGCCGATCTCCTTGGTACGCTCCGTCACGGAGACATACATGATGTTCATGATGCCAATACCGCCAACGAGCAGGGAGATGCCGGCGACGGCGGCCAGCAGGATGGTCATCATGTCGCTGGTCGAGGTCATCATCTCGCTCATTTCCTCCTGGGAACGGATGTTGAAATCATTGTCCGCCCCTTCCTTGAGCTTGTGGTTGCCGCGGAGGATGTCGGTGATCTCGTCGATGGCGGCACTGCTGTAGTCTTCGCTGATCGCGGAACAGATGATCTGCTGGATGTTGTTCTGCGCCAGCAGGCGCTTTTGTACCGTGGTATAGGGGGCGATCAGCAGGTCGTCCTGGTCTTGTCCCATGCTGTTGTAGCCCTTGCTCTCCAGCAGGCCGACCACGCGGAAGGGGATGCTCCCGAAGCGCAGGGTTTTGCCGATGGGGTTGACGCCTTCGCCGAACAGGGTCTCGGCCGTAGTCTTGCCGATGATGCACACCTTGGCGGCGGCGCGGATGTCCTGGTCGGAGAAGCCGTCTCCTTCCTCCACGGCGTAGCCGCGGATCTCGAGATAGTCCATCGTGACGCCGTACAGGCTGGTCGGGGTGTTGTTGGCACCGAAGATGGCTTGTCCGGAAGAAGTCACGACGGGAGAGACGTGCGTGACATAGTTCGCGTTCTCCATGATCGAATTGAGATCGTTGATGGTCAGGGATTTCATGCTTTCCCCGCTCATCCGCACGCCGCCGCGCATGTTGCCGCCGGGACGGATCATGATCATGTTGGAACCCATCGCGCTGATTTCCGCCTGGATGCTCTTCTTGGAGCCTTGGCCGATGGCGAGCATCGTGATGACGGAGCCGACGCCGATGATGATGCCCAGCATCGTGAGGAAACCGCGCAGTTTGTTGTTCATCAGCGCTTTGACGGCGATGGAAGTCAGGTTGGCGAAATTCATGGGGTCAGTCGTTTTGGACGGGAAGGTTCTTCAGGGCCTCCGACGCATCTTGGATTTGTTCGTTGCGGGTGTCGCTGATGACGCGACCGTCCCGCAGGGTGATGGTGCGGCTGCTGTAGGCGGACAGTTCGGGATTGTGTGTGACGAAGATGAGGGTCTTCCCTTCGGCGTGGAGCCGCTGGAAGAGGACGAGCACCTCGAAACTGGTGCGGGTGTCGAGGTTGCCCGTCGCTTCGTCGGCCAGGATGACGGCTGGGTTGTTGACCAGGGCCCTGGCGATGGCCACGCGCTGCATCTGTCCGCCGGACATCTGGTTGCTCTTGTGGAGGAGGCGGTCGCCGAGGCCGACGGCCTTGAGGGCCTCGATGGCCATTTCGCGCCGCTGGGCGGCGTTGTAGGCCGGATTGTAGAGCAAGGGAAGTTCGACGTTTTCGATGGCGGTCGTTTTGGCCAGGAGATTGTAGTTCTGGAAGACGAAGCCGATCTTGCGGTTGCGCAGGGTCGCCCGCTCGTCCTTGTTCATCGTGCGCACTGACACGCCGTCCAGGTAGTATTCGCCCGAGCTGGGCGTGTCCAGGCAGCCGAGGGTGTTGAGGAGGGTCGATTTGCCGGATCCGGAGGTACCCATGATGGTGACGAACTCGCCTTCGGTGATTGTGAAACTCACGTGACGCAGGGCGTGTACCGTCTCTTCTCCCACCTGGAAGTCGCGGCAGATATGATCCAGTCGGATGACTTCTTTCATAGGGCTTTATCTCCTGCCGCCCGGCCGGCTGGGCGCGAAGGGACTGCGCTCTGAACTGCCTGGGGTGGGAACTTCTTTCTTTTTCGTCTGCTGGAGGCCGGTGGCGACGGTCTCGCCGTTGTCCAGTCCGGCGAGGATCTCGGTCCGGTCTCCGGTCGCAGCGCCTTTCTCGACGGACCTCGGGGTCAGGCGCTTGCCGTTCACGAGCCATACCTTCTGGCCCTTCACGGCGCTCTCGGCCACTTCGTAACCGAGTTTGCTGAGGATCTCCGGGTCGGGGTTGAACTTCAGGGCGCTGCTCTTGACGGTGAGCGCCTGGTCGTGCTCCAGCGTATAGACGGTGACATTGGCGGTCATGCCGGGTTTGAGCTTGAGCTCGGGGTTGTCGGCCGTGATGACGACCTCATAGGTGACGACGTTCGAACTGGTCGTGGCTTCGAGCCGCACTTGCTTGACGCTGCCGTCGAAGAGGTCATCCGGGAATGCGTCCACGGTGAATTCGACCCGCTGCCCTTCCTTGACCTGGCCGATGTCGGCCTCGTCGATGGCGGCGATCACCTGCATCTTGGTCAGGTCATTGGCGATCGTGAAGAGGGTCGGGGTGGAAAATCCGGCCGCGACCGTCTGTCCTTCCTCGACCGCCTTGCTGATGACGACCCCGTCGATGGGGGAGGTGATGGTCGCATAGCTGAGGTTGCGCTTGACCTTGGCCATCGACGAACTGGACTGGTCGTAGCTGCTCTTGGCCCGCTGGTAGTTGTAGAGGGCGAGGTCGTAGTCGGAGTCGCTGACCAGTTCCTTGTCATGCAAGGTCTTCATCCGCTCGTATTCCTTCTTGCGGTAGTCGTATTCGGTCTTGGCGCTCGACAGGGACGACAAGGCGGACTGGTACTCGGACTCGAGGGTAACCTTGTCCATCTCTGCGATGACCTGGCCGGCCTTGACTTCGTCGTTGTAGTCCACGAAGAGCTTGGAGATAATACCGGAGACCTGCGTGCCGACTTCGACCTTCATGACCGGTTCCAGGGCACCCGTCGCGGTGACGGTGGTCGTTATGGTGCCGGGGGAGACCCGGTCCGTGGCAAGGGATAGCGTCCCTTTGTCCTGCCCGCGCAGCAGGAAGAAAAGGGCGACGGCAGCCGCTGCGGCGAGGCAGACGGCGGGGATGATCCATTTCTTCTTTTTCATGGGTGTATCACTGGTCTAGATGTTTTCCTTGGTAAATGTCCAAGATGGAGCGGTTCATCAGGGCGATGTACTTGGCCTGGATTTCAGCCTGACGGGCGGATGAATATTCATTCTGGGCGGTGATGAGCTCGACGGTGTTTTTCATGCCGACGTTGAACTGTTCGCGGGTCAGCTCGTAACTCTGGAGGGCATAGCGGCTCTTCTCGACGGCGGCGACATATTGGGCCTGGGCGGAGACGGCGTCCAGATAGGTGGTCTCCACCTCGCGCAGGACTTGTTTCCGGGCACTGACGGCGCTGAGACGGGAGTTCTCGGCCGCGATGCGGGCCTTGTTGACCGCTGTCCGGTTTCTGCGCTGTGAGTAGATGGGAACCGAGAGCGAGAGCCCTACATTCTGGCTGAGGTTGTTCCAGAGCTGGCTGCCGAAGCCGCCGTTGCCGGCGCGGTTGCCGGAGCCGAGTCCCGCGGACAGGGAGACCGAGGGCAGGAAGCCGGCCCGGGCGTTCTCTTCCGCGATCTCGGCGGCCTGGATGTTGAGGTCGCTGATCTGCACTTCAGGCATGTAGTCGATCGCGGCGGCATAGACGTCGGATTTAGGGGGCAGCAGGCGAAGTACGTCCTCGTCGGTCAGGGCCGCATCGTCCAGCACCATCTCGTCTTCCAGATCCAGCTCGAGCAGCTGCTTGAGCTGCAGAAGGTAGCTGTCGAGCGTGGTACGGGCGGTGGTGAGCTGGTATTTGTCGCTGAAGAGCTGGCTCTCCAGCTGGGTGAAATCGACCTTGCTGATCGATCCGGCTTTCCACATCTCGTAGGCGCGGTCCCGCTGCTTCTGCGAGGCTTCTGCCGTACTTTCCCGGACGGCGACGTTGTCCCGGGCGTAGAGACAGTGGATGAAGGCCTGGATGATGGCGATGCGGATCTCGTCGCTCTGCATCTGGAGGCTGAGCGAGTCGGAGGCGGTGTGTATTTCCTGCTGCCGGATGGCGTTGCGGAGTCTCCCGCCGCTATAGAGGGTCATCGAAGCCCCGACGTTATAGCTGCCGGAATAAGCCGGCGCATCCCCGGAAGATGGGATGAAGCTGACGCCCTGCGAAGAGGAGGCGGACACGGAGGGCAAGCGGGCCGCTTTCGCCTCTGCCAGGTCTTCCTGCCCGGAGAGGATATCGTTGCGGCTTTGCTGCAGCTGGATGTTGTTCTCCATCGCATAGCGGATGCAGTCGTCCAGCGTCCAGACGGCGGGTTTGGACGAGAGTCGGGAGAGGGTGACGGGTTGGACCGTCGGCTGGGCCTCGGCGGGCAAATGGACGATCAGCAGGCCGGCAGACAAGGACAGCGCGGCCAGAACTCTGTCAGTTCGTTTCATATAATGGTATCCGTAATTCCTATGTAAATATAGACATTTTTCGGCTTGAAAAGTTTATTTCTGGCCATTTTTTCCGGAAGGCAACCCTCGCCAGTCCCTGTCATCCTGAGCGTCAGTATAGGCCTTTGTACAATTCAATAATTATTATTAAGTTTGTAGTTGAGGACGGATGAAGAGACATCACTAAATCATGGAAGCCCGTACACACATAGCGGCCGATAAGAAGCGCCAGCATTATGACTTTCCTCGTTGAATCCCTCATTGCCTGCGGTCTGTTTACGCCCTGTGGGTTGTCGTGAATGGTTTTGACGCCCTTATCGGTATGATTCTGGGTATTCCAGCCGCGCTGGTTGCCGGATTAATGGTTGTTGTTTTATGAGCAATATCGACAAGGTTCACGTGTCCAATCGCGGGCTCGTGGCCTCAAAAGGCTATGAGAAGCCTATGACGGACAAGTTCCCGGACAAGAAACTGGCCGTGCCCAGTTGCATGGACACGTGTCTTTCTGTCCTCCTGCAGGAGGCGTTGGGACTGAAGATCGGAGACGCCAAGGTTGTCAAGAATGCGGGTGCCGTGATTCCAACGCCCTGGAATTCTGTGACAGGAAAGTTGACGGAAATCAAATAACGCATGTCCCTACGTCTCATCACTTTTTCCCTTGCCATCCTTGCCGCCATTTCCTGTCCCGGGAAAGGCTACTCTTCGCGTACGGTGCGCATTGCTGCGGAGGGGAGGCAGATGAAGATGAAAGTCCTCCGGCCCAACGGGATCCCGGGGCCGGCTCCCGGAATCCTTTGGATTCACGGAGGCGGGTACATGCTGGGCGGGACTTATATGCTTGGGATGACCGTCGCCCCCATGCTGGCGGAGACGGGAGCCGTGGTTGTGTTCCCGGACTATCGGCTGGCGTGGCAATCGTCTTATCCTGCGGCACTGGATGACTGTTACGCGGCACTGGAGTGGATGTTTGGACATGCCGATGAACTCGGCATCGACCGGGATCGCATTGTCGTGGGAGGGGAGAGTGCAGGAGGAGGGCTGGCCGTCGCTTTGTGTATCTACGCCCGCGACAAGGGAGAGATCCCCATTGCCCTGCAACTGCCTCTGTATCCCATGCTGGACTGTGAGGATACTCCTTCATCGGCTGATAATCACGGACGTGTATGGAATACAAAGCGTAATCACTGGGGCTGGCGACATTATCTGGGCGATGCCTATGGTACTGACTCCGTGAGCAAATACTCATCTCCCGCGCGGGAAACAGACTATGCGGGCCTGCCGCCATGCTACACTTTTGTCTGTGAGGGTGAACCCTTTTATGAGGAGACGCTCTCGTATGTGCGGAATCTTCAGGAAGCAGGCGTAGAAGCCAGCGTGGATGTCTATCCGGGGAACGTCCATGCCTTTGACATGCTTCAGCCAGGGAAGGAACAAAGCAAGCAGGCAAGACAGTGTCTGATGGATGCATATCAAATCAGGGTGGATCCGGTCAATGTCGGATCGGGCTTCTCTTCCCTGGGACTGCATGCGCCCTGGAGCGGGCTCGACAATGATACGCGCTTTGATGCGCACTGCACGGCGGAGCGCTTTTTCTTCCGTTTCGAGGTAAGTGACTCGACCTTGATGCTGACCGAGCCGTTCACGAAAGAGCGGGACGTGGATCCGGAGGACCGGGTGGAGATCTTTTTCGCCGCGGATGCGGCGCTGGAGCAGCCCTACTTCTGCGCGGAGATCGACGCGATGGGCCGGGTCATGGACTATAAGGCGCAGTTCTACCGCCAGTTCGATTTCGACTGGGATTTCGAGACGCTCGATATCCGCTCTGAGATCACGCCCTGGGGCTACCGGGTGGGCGGCAGTGTCGCTTTGGAGGAACTCCGCCGCCTGGGACTGAAACCGGACCAGGGCTGCTGGATCGGCGTTTTCCAAGGGGAAACGGCGCCCGGCGGGGAAATGCTGTGGTACTCCCTGGTCCCGACGGATGATGTCTCGCCGGACTTCCACCAGCCCAAGGTGTTCTTGCCTTGCCGGATGAAGCCGGCCCCGCAGCGGAAGGGTGTCGTGGTCTATCCGGATGATATCCTCTCGCTCGGACTGGAAGAGTGGGAGCGGCGCATCGATCAGGCCGGCCTGGATGTCATCGGTTTGCATGCCGCGACGTCCAATGATCCGGTCGATACGCTGGAGACGTTCATCCGCAGCGCGGCGGGACGGGATTTCCTGCGCCTCTGCGAGCGGAAAGGCGTGGACGTGGAATACGAACTGCACGCCCTTGAGACGCTGCTGCCCCGCAGCCTCTTCGAGTCGCATCCGGCGTTTTTCCGGATGGACGAGGCTGGGGCGCGGATCGCAGATCACAATTTCTGCTTCACTTCCCGGGAGGCGCTGGAGGCGATGCGCCCGCAGTTGGAGCGCCTGCTGGGCTGGATGCGTCCGACGACGCACCGCTACTATCTGTGGCCGGACGATAAGCAGCACAAATACTGCCACTGCCCGCAGTGCGCCCCCTTTTCGCCGTCGGAGCAGACCTTGATCTTCGAGAACCGCCTCCTTGCGATGCTGCGCGAATATGACCCCGAGGCGACGCTTGCCCACCTGGCTTATCACCAAACGCTGCCTGCTCCAAGCCAGGTGCGGGCACAGGAGGGCGTTTTTCTGGAGTACGCGCCGATCCTGCGGGATTATGCAGATCCGCTGCCGGAAGCGGAACTGACGGCCCTCCAGGACAATCTGCTGGCCTTCCCGCCGGCGACGCAGCATATCCTGGAGTATTGGCTGGATGAGTCGATGCAGGCGCGTTGGAAGAAAGCCCATCTGGTCCCGCTCGTTTTCGACCCGGCGCAGGTCGCGCGCGATGCGGCTCTGTACCGGAGTCTGGGCGCCTGTGACGTTACGACCTTTGCGACCTGGCTGAACGGCGATTACATCGCCCGTTTCGGTCCGACCGACGCGCTCTTCCGCGGCTACGCGGCGGCACTGCGGTGAGGCTCATGGCTGCGGCGGGCTGACTGGGCTAGTGCAACGCCGCTGCGCGTATCAGTGCACGCACAGACCGCGCTCGACGAGCGCGAGCGCGGTCTGCAGGCGCTCGTCGTCGGACCCGGCGACCAGGATCAGCGCCAGTACGCCGCCCTTGACCTCCTGCGCGAGAAACATCATCGGACTCTCGTCCTCGAAAAAGGCGTCGAAGCCGTATGCCTTCTTGCCGTTGAACTGGATTGTCGCGATCGGATTGAAATCCTCCGGATCATCGTCGTCGAAGCCCACGATGTCCGCATAGTTGGACAGCGCCTGGTCCTGGGCTGTCGTATCTTCGGGCAGGGGACCGACATAGATGTCGATGTACCCCTCGTCCCGCTTCGCCGCGGCGTTGTACCGGTGCGCCTCAAGATGAGCAATCTCGGCGCCGCTCTCGTCTTCGTAGGTTTCGGTCTCTTTCTGCCATCCTTCCGGCAGTCTCAATTGGATGTCGTGTGCCATATCAAATCGTTGTGCCGGGGTCTCTTCAGGCCCCCCAGTCATAGTTTCCGTGGTCGTCGAACGGTTCGGTCCCCGTGCTGATGCACAGGACGGAAGCGGCCTGCAGGGGCAGGCATTCGGCCTCAGGCCGCTGGTAAACCGGTGTCTCTATCGTGTGTTCCATTCGCCCGAAGTGTTGATGATGAAGTAGATGCAAGCGGTGACATGATCTCCCGACAGGTTGCTCCAGTGCAGCTCGCAGTCCGTCGCGGCCCTCTCCAGGAAGCTCTTCATCTTCGTGTAGTTGGCATAGGGGACGATGTCATCCTGCGTGGAATGCGAGAGGTAGATCCGGTTGCCGGAGGCCGGCTTCCAGCCGGAAGTCAGCGAGTAGCGGGCCGCCGTTCCCATGATGGCGGCATAAGACGGGCCCTGTCCGGCGACGAGGTCTTCCGTCAGGATGTCCGGGATCTTGGCGCTGCCGATCTTGCTGTTGATGGTACCGAGGCTGTATTTCTTGGTCAGGATCCACTCGCGCCAGTTGGCAAGCAGCGTTCCCTTGAACAGCGTGGCGTAGTCCAGGCCCAGCTGCTGGGACTCGTTCATGCTGACCAGGGTCAGGGGGATGAAGCCGATGGCGTTGCTGAAACTGCCGGTCAGGTAGCTGTCCCAGGTCTGGGGTACATCGAAGGGCCCGCCCCCTGCAAAAGACTTGGTGAAGGACAGGTCCAGGTCCGGATGCTCGGCGAGGTAGCGCAGGTTGGCGATGGTGTTGAATCCGCCCTGCGAGTACCCGTAGTTGAACCGCACCGGTCCGGCGGTGACGTCGCGGTCCTGCAGCAGTTGGAGCGTGGCGAAATAGGCGTCGAGGCTGCCCCGCGCGGTCGTCTCCCAGTCCAGGAATGCCTGCGGGCGGTCCTGGCTGGCGCCGAACCCGTAGTAGTCGGGCATCACGATCGCATAGTTCCGCCAGGCGAACATGGCCTCGAAATCCCCCGACATCGTCGGACATTCGGCGTTGGACGCGATGGTGCCGTGGTTGGCGATGGCGATGCCTTCCAGGGGCTTCGTGCCGTCGAGCGCGGATTCCGGGACATAGACCCGGGCCGAAAGGGTGACGGGACGGCCTTGCGGATCGGCGGAAGGGTGGGTGAGGTTGAAAGCACGTACCGCCTGGCTTCGCTCCGGGAAAGCGCTGTTGACCATCGCATTGGCAAAGATCTGCAGGAGCCCGGTGAGGCCGGAGAAGATGCCCGTCTCGTCGATCAGCGCCTGCAGGCTGGCATAGGCCTTTTCGCCGGTGACGGCATAGGCGCGTTTCCGCGCTCCGTCCGAGACGAGGCCGAGATGGAGCAGTCCGCCTTGGGAGGCTTCCAGCGTCCGGGTGGAGGACTTGCTGTATTCAAAATCGAATCCCGTCTCGCAGGTGACGCGGACGCCGGAATAAGTGCCGGGATCAACGGCGAGGTAGTATTCGCCGGGGGAGAAAGGCCCTTCTTCGGAGGCTACCGTATAGGACTGAGGCACAGCGCCGTCGAGGTCAAAGCGGACAGTGGACAGGTCGCTGCGGTCGAGTCTGAATCTGAGCAGGGAAACGGCGTTGTGGAAGAGGATGCTCTCTTCCGGGTGGTCGCTGTGGGCGGTGGAGACCAGCACGTCGGGGCAGATATTCCGGCCGGCAGGGATGCTCTGGACGGCCGGGAGTTTGGCCCGGTTGGTCCCGTCCGGGGCCCAGGCGCCGGCGCTTTTGGAGGGGTAGATGGCGTCGAAGAGAGTCACGCCGTCGCTGATCCGTCCTGTGATGACGGCAGAGTGACCGTTGACTTCCGAGACGGTGAAGACGCGGCCGCTTCCGATGGTGGGATCATAGACGGACAGGCGTTCGCCGACTTCCCAGACCGGGTACAAGTCCTCATCCAGTGTGGCGCGGGTCCCGTCTCCGAAACGGACGGTCCAGGTCTTTTCGACCAGGCCGTCTTCCGATGGCCCCGCCGGCGGGACCAGAACCTCGCGCACGCAGGCATTGAGCAGGAGCGACGCGAGAAATAAGTAAATTGTTTTTTTCATCCTTGCAAATATAGATAAAACGGGAATGACCGTTGCAAAAAAAGGAAAAAAAGCCTACTTTTGTATCCCGTATTATTCCTATCGCAAGTATGAAATACGGGTTCGACAACGCCAAGTACCTCAAGATCCAGTCGGAACACATCAAGGAGCGCATCGCTCAGTTCGGGGACAAACTTTATTTGGAATTCGGGGGCAAACTCTTCGATGACTTCCATGCCAGCCGCGTGCTGCCGGGCTTCGAGCCGGACAGCAAGCTCAAGATGCTGATGCAGCTGGGCGACGTGGTCGAGATCATCATCGTCATCAGCGCCGTCGATATCGAAAAGAACAAGATCCGCGAAGACCTGGGCATCACCTATGACATGGATGTCCTGCGCTTGCGGGACGAGTTTTCCAGCCGGGGCCTTCTGGTCAGTTCCGTTGTGATCACCCACTACAACGGGCAGTCCACCTCGGATGCGTTCCGGAAGCGTCTCGAACGCCTGGGGGTCAAGGTCTATTACCACCATACGATCGAGGGCTATCCGCACAACGTGGCGCTGATCGACTCCGAAGAAGGATTCGGAAAGAATGACTATGTCCTGACGACCCGTCCGCTGGTCGTGGTGACGGCCCCCGGCCCGGGCAGCGGCAAGATGGCGACCTGCCTGAGCCAGATCTACCAGGACAACACCCGCGGGATCAAGGCCGGCTATGCCAAGTTCGAAACCTTCCCGATCTGGAACCTGCCGCTCAAGCATCCCGTCAACATGGCCTACGAGGCCGCGACGGCCGACCTGAACGATGTCAACATGATCGATCCTTTCCATCTGGAGGCCTATGGCAAGACGGCGGTCAATTACAACCGGGACATTGAGATTTTCCCGGTCCTGGATGCCCTGTTCAAGGGGATCTACGGTGACAACCCCTACAAATCCCCGACCGACATGGGCGTCAACATGGCCGGCTTCTGCCTGTCCGACGAGGACGTCTGCTGCGCAGCCGCGCGGGACGAGATCATCCGCCGCTATTTCACGGCCTTGTGCAAGTTTACGGACGGGGCGAACAACGAGGGTGAGGTCAACAAGATCAAGCTCCTGATGCAGCAGGCGGGCATCAATACGGCCTACCGGCGCACGACGGTCGCCGCCCGTGAACGCCAGGAACTGTCCGGGGTGCCGTCCTCCGCCATCGAACTGTCCGACGGGACGCTGATCAGCGCCGAGACGAGCGCGCTGCTGGGACCGAGCGCCGCCTTGATCCTGAATGCAACCAAGCACCTGGCCGGCATCCCGCATCAGGTCAAACTGATCCCGGAGTCGATGATCGAGCCCATTCAGAAAACCAAGGTGAGCTACCTGCACGGCCACAATCCGCGCCTGCATACGGACGAAGTCCTGGTCGCCCTGTCGATGCTGAGCACCCAGGACGAGAACTGCCGCAAGGCACTGGGCTGCCTGCCCCAGTTGCAGGGCTGCCAGGTGCATTCGACCGTGATGCTCAGCGAGGTGGACCAGAAGATTTTCAAGAAACTCGGCGTCGGCCTGACCTGCGATCCGGTCAAAAAGAATTAATTGCCTTTCTTCTTTTGATTTCGTATATTTGCGCCGCGTTAAAGCAACAACTTTTTAATCTTAGAAATATTATGCAGATCGTATCCGTTTTCGGTAGGGAGATCCTCGATTCCCGCGGAAATCCTACCATTGAAGTTGAAGTGACCCTTGATTCCGGTTTTGTCGGTGTCGCCGCTGTCCCGTCCGGTGCTTCCACCGGTGAAAACGAAGCGTTGGAGCTTCGCGACGGCGACCCCACGCGCTACGGCGGCAAAGGTGTCCTGAAGGCCGTGAAGAACGTCAATGAGGTGATCGCTCCCGTGGTCATCGGCATGGACGCCACCCAGCAGCGGGCCATCGACCAGGCCATGATCGAGCTCGACGGCACTCCGACCAAGTCCAAACTCGGCGCCAACGCCATCCTCGGCGTTTCCCTGGCTGTCGCCAAGGCTGCTGCGGCTGAACTTCAGATCCCCCTGTACCGCTACATTGGCGGCACCAACACCTATGTCCTGCCCGTTCCGATGATGAACATCATCAACGGCGGCGCCCACTCCGACGCTCCCATCGCGTTCCAGGAGTTCATGATCCGTCCGGTCGGCGCTCCCTGCGAGGCCGAAGCCGTGCGCATCGGCGCAGAAGTCTTCCATGCCCTCCAGAAGGTCCTCAAAGGCCGTGGCCTGAGCACCGCCGTCGGCGACGAGGGTGGATTCGCCCCGAAGCTTGAAGGCATCGACGACGCCCTGGATTGCATCATGGAGGCCATCCGCAAGGCCGGTTACGAGCCTGGCAAGGATGTCACCATCGCGATGGACTGCGCCGCTTCCGAGTTCTGCTTCAAGGAGGGTGACACCTTCTACTATGACTACAAGCAGCTCAAGGACGGCAAGAAGAAGGATCCCAACGGCAAGAAGCTCACTTCCGAAGAGCAGATCGCTTACCTCGAGCAGCTGATCACCAAATATCCGATCGACTCCATCGAGGACGGCCTCAGCGAGGAAGACTGGGAAGGCTGGGTGAAGCTCACCGCCGCCATCGGCGACCGCTGCCAGCTCGTCGGCGACGACCTCTTCGTCACCAACGTGAAGTATCTGGAGAAGGGTATCAAGATGGGTGCCGGCAACAGCATCCTGATCAAGGTCAACCAGATCGGTTCCCTGACCGAGACCCTTGACGCTATCGAGATGGCCCACCGTCACGGCTACACCACTGTCACGAGCCACCGTTCCGGTGAGACCGAGGACACCACGATCGCCGACATCGCCGTCGCGACCAACAGCGGCCAGATCAAGACCGGTTCCCTGAGCCGTACCGACCGTATCGCGAAGTATAATCGCCTGATGCGGATCGAGATCGAGCTCGGTGACGCCGCCCGTTACGGCTATATCAAGCTCCGCTAGTCCGCGGTATTCCCGCGCAGGCGGCACAAAAAATCCGGATGCATTCCCCGAAAGGGTACTTTTTTGCATCCGGATTTTTTGTGCGCCTGCGCTGCGTTTTGACGTGGGCGTGGCGCGGAAGTTCGCAATGTCTCGTGCGGACGGTTAATGGATGATGACGCGGAGGCCGGGGCGGGCGGTCGTCAGGATGTGGCGCAGGAAGGCTTCGTCTACGGCGATGCAGCCGCCGGTCCAAGTCTTGGCGCCCCTGCAGTGGAAGAAGATGGCGGATCCGTCCGGCCAGAGTCCTTCGGCATTGTAGTCCAGTGCAAGGCCGTAGTTGTATTCGGGGGCGGTGTGGAACATATCTTCTCCGCGGCAGGCGTGATGCGTTGCAACGGTGTCGATGATCCGGTTATAGTAGGGCCCTTCTTCGTCGCAGGCGAAAGTCGAGCTTGTGACGGGAAGCCAGGGGAGGGCCGTGCCCGGATCTGGCAAGATTCCGAAGGCGGTCAGAACGCTGAAATCGCCTTCCGGTGTCTTGGCGTCTCCCTCGCGTTTCTTTCCCAGGCCGTTTTTGCCGATGAAAGCATCGCCCTTTCCGCGTAGCTTCCAGCGCTGCGTCCCGCCCGTTTTCTGATAGTAGAAAACCGTGGCGTTGCTTCCTTCGTCGCATTGGACGAGGAGCAGCTCCCGGACCCCCGGATCTTCGTGGTAGTGCCCAAGAATGCTGCGCCAAGGCTCCTGGCCGGCAGGGACTGTGCAAGAGACCAGGGCCAGCAAGGTGCATAGGGCTGTCAAGGTGCGAAATAGATTCGTCATGGATATATATAAGGATGTGAGAGTTCGAAAGTGATTGGGTTCTGCGTGGTGGGCTTTCTGGTCGAAGAGGCCGATTCGTATCGTTCAAAGCCTGTTTCCAGTTACTTATGATTTGTTAATTAAAAATATTGCAAAAAAAGTTTAAAAATAATTTGCACAATTAAATTATTGTCGTACCTTTGTATTGGGGTTGAGCAAGTGATGCGTTCTGCACCCGTCAGCCTCTTTGGTTATTAGTTTTAGTGTTATTAATTATGTGGTAAGTATGAGTGTTCGCCCGCGAGGGTCAACGCTCATTTTTTTTTACTCTTTCCGGATCCGGACGCGGATGACGAGACGCTCCGATCCGGTCGCGTCGTAGCGGAGCAGGTGCCCGTTGCGGTTGGCATATTCGAGTCCGGTCGGGGTGATGGTGCCGTTGGTGGTGTAGCGGCACTGCCAGCCGTTGAAGCAGATGGTAAGGGACTTCCCGTCGCAGTCGATCCGGGTCCGGCTTTCACCGTCAAAGGCGAAGGCGGGCAGCGTCAAGGCCTGATCGCCTTTGCCCTTGAGGGTCATCTTGAGGCCCCTTCGGGACAGGCGGCTGGTCCAGGTGGACTGTCCGTCCGTGAGGATGACGCAGCCGGTCCGGGCGCTGACGATTTCGTACTTATCCCAGAGCGGGGACAGGGCTAATGGCCCCGGATTCCGGAGGTCGAGCGTGTAACTGGGCTTTTGCGCCGGGCAGGGGGATGCCAACGCTATGACGGGAGGGGCTCCTGCCTTCTGGATGCGTCCGATGCCGCTGGAGTCGTAGCTCCCCTCGGCGTCCCAGTCCAGCTGCACCGTGTATTGGCCGGCGTGCATAAGGATCTGGTGGAAGTCGGGCGTCGTCACGAGCGTAAACGCTTTTTCGGGGCTCGTGGCCGGGACGATTTCCTCGTCCGCGAAGAGATAGGCCAGATAGGCCCAGGATCCCATCGTAACCATATATTTATTGAAATAGGCGTAGCGTTCACAGCCGTAGCCGGACTCGACGGGGTAGCGGTTTTTGACATGGCGGATCGGCTTCTGGTCCGTCCAGTACCGGAGTGAGGCGACGGCGCGGGCGGCGGCTGCCTTGAAACGGGCGGCCATCTCCAGCTGTCCGCGCTCCTTCATCCATCGGGCATAGTACTCGCAGACGGCGGCATAGAAGGTTTCGTTGTGCAGGAACTGGTTGCTGCGGCCGCCGTAAGGGATCTCTCCGGTCACAGACTGGAGCTGGAGGGTCAGGGGGGCGGATCGGAGCAGCTGCTCTTCGATCCCTTCCCGGGCCGGCCCGTCGTAACCGCTGTACAAAGCGAACATGTACTGCAGGCGGGTCACCAGGTCATACACCATCGGTTGATGCGGGTCCCGGTACATGCCGTTCTCGTCGAAAAAACGCAGTTGGTCCTGCAGGTATTTGTCCGCGAAGGAACGGTCTCCGCCGATCCCGGCCATGATGCGGGCACATTCGCTGGCGGAGCCGAAGACACACCAGTTGCGGGCGGTTTTGTCTCCGACCGGCGGGCGGACGCTGTAGATATCGTCCGCTTTCATGTCCGCGAGGGCGCTGCGCCACCCGTCCGTTTTCTCCTTCGGAAGGAATCCGGCCTTCTCCACCTCCAGGATGCAGCAGCAGATCTCCTTGACGGCGAAATCGTTGCCGACTTCCCCATGGCCGGCGTTCCGCTGCCGGGCGATGGGGATCTCCCGGGTGCAGAGGTCCATCATGTGGACGAAGCTATCTTGGTACTCGCTCATTCGGCTATGGGCGATCAAGATGCCCAGGTTGGCCGTCAGGCGGGCAAAGCCATGTTCTTTGATCCCGTGGGCATCCACCTCCTCATAGTAGGCGCGGATATGTTCGGGCGAATAGGCCTGGACGGCTGTCTGCATCAGGTCCAGGTAGACGTCCTTGCCTTCGCCCCGGATGGCGGGCGGAAGGAGGACGGAAAGCAGGAGCGAGACGAGGAGCGGCTTGATGCGCATGGCACGGCCTCCTATTTCAGCGCGACCAGCCGCCGGACGATGGCGTTCATTTCGTTCAGTTGGGCTTCCATGCTGGTCAGGAGCTTATACTGGGCGCGGGTGCGCACGAGGTTGTGCTCCGGATATTTGATTTTGTAATAGGTGTCGCCGTCGATGTAGTCCATCAGGAAGCGGAGGACCTGCTCATAGGTGATGTACAGGCCGCTGAACGCCAGGTATTCGATCTCGGATCCGGCCAGTTTGCCCTTCATCATCGAGAGATAACCTTCCATGTAGGCCTGGAACATCCGGATACTCATCGAGACCTTGTTCAGGTCGCGGTCGTCTTCTTCTCCCGTATTGGTATAGGAACGCAGCGCGTCGCCCGTATCGTTGAGGAGGGTCGAGGACATCAGCGTATCCAAGTCGATGGCGCAAAGCAGGGACCGGTCGTCGGCATTGAAAAGGAAATTGCTGATCTTGGTGTCGTTGTGCGTGACGCGGCAGGGGATGACACCCGTCTCGAAAAGATTCCAGAACGCGAGCATTTTCTCGCGGCGGGACTCGATCCAACCGATCTCTTCCCGGAGGTCCTTGACGCGGCCGGCGGCATTGCGCGCGAGGGCTTCGTCCCACTGCCGGAAACGCCAGCGGATGTTGTGGAAGCCCTTGATCACTTCGGTGAGCGGCTCGCCGAATCCGTCCACCTGCCAGTGGAACTGACCCAGGCCCAGGCCGCCCTGATAGGCGATTTCGGGGGAATCCGCCTGGGTATAACTCATCGTGCCGCGGATGAAGAGCGTCATCGCCCAGAAGTTGCCGTTCCGCTGCTTGTAATAAAGTTTTCCGTCCTTGGCCGGGACGATCGTCAGCGTCTGGCGGAGCGGATCGTGGACCTTGGTCTTGATGTAACGGGTGACCCGGTCGATGTTGTCCATCATCGCCGGAACGTCCGGAAAGACCATGTGGTTTTTCCGCTGGAGGATGTATCGGGGTTCGGTTTCGCCCGCAAGGGTCACCGTGTAGGTATCATTGATAAAGCCTTCGCCGAGGGGCTTGACTGCGGCGATCGTCCCATCGACGGCGAAATGGGACGCGAGTTGGATGAGTCTGTTCATGTCGTTTTGTAGGATTAATCGTTCAAATTTACATAAAAAATTCGTATCTTGGAGCGGCTGAAACAATTGTTATGAACAGTCGGCCTTAGTCCCCCGACGCGATCTGATGATGCGAAAAAACATCTTTTGAAAGTTTAATGATATATGCTTATGAGAAAAACCTTACTTCTGATCTTCAGCTTTTCTCTGCTCCTGCTTGCCGGCTGCAAACAGGCGGAATCCGGTCCGATCCGTGTAGACGTCCCCAAGCGCCCCTCCGGGCAGACCGATATGCTTGCTTTTGCGGCGCCGCCCATCGATACCGTCCGGGTCGGCTTCGTCGGCCTGGGCATGCGCGGAAGCGGGGCTATCGACCGCTATCTCCATCTGCCCACAGCCCGGATCACCGCCCTTTGCGACGTGCGCAAGGAGTGCGTTGACAAGGCGCAGGCAAGAGTCGAAGCGGCCGGAATGCCGGCTGCGGCAGCCTATTATGGCGATACGGAGGTGTACAAGCAGCTTTGTGAACGGGATGACATCGACCTGGTCTATATCTGTACGGACTGGGTCCATCATGCTCCGGTGGCTTTGTATGCGATGGAGCATGGCAAGCATGTGGCGATCGAAGTCCCTGCCGCGACCTCGATGGAGGAGATCTGGGATCTGATCAACACTTCCGAGCGCACGCGCAAGCATTGCATGATGCTGGAAAACTGCTGTTACGACTTCTATGAGCTGACGACGCTCAATATGGCCCAGCACGGTCTCTTCGGCGAAATCTACCACGGCGAGGGCGCTTATATCCACTGCCTGACTCCGTTCTGGCATGAGTACTGGGACAACTGGCGGCTGGAATTCAACCGCACCCACAAGGGCGACGTCTACCCCACGCATGGCTTCGGCCCTGTCTGCCAGGTGTTCGACATCCATCGCGGCGACCAGCTCAAGACCCTGGTCTCGATGGATACGGAGGCGATTACAGGGCCCCAGACCGTCCGTAAGCTGCATCCCGAGATCGCTGATCCGGATGCGTTCGCCAATGCCGACCATACGATGACGATGATCCGCACGGCCCGGGGCCGCACGATCCAGATCCAGCATGGCGTGATGACGCCACGTCCCTACAACCGGATGTATCAGATCGTCGGGACGAAGGGTTTTGCGAACAAGTATCCGCGTCCCGGCTATTCCTTCGTGCCGGAAAAGATCCGGGACGTCGTGGACGTGCCGGCCCGGTACGACGGCGATTCCTATCTCAGTCCCGAGCAGTATGAACAGCTCGTCCAGGCCTACACGCATCCGCTGGTCAAGGAAATCGGTGAAGTCGCCAAGGCGGTCGGCGGCCACGGCGGCATGGATTTCATGATGGACTATCGCCTGATTTACTGCCTGAACCATGGCCTGCCGCTGGACATGGATGTGTATGACCTGGCGGAGTGGTGCTGCGTCGGTCCGCTGTCCGCCCTCTCGATCGAGCGCGGCAACGCCCCCGTCGAGGTCCCGGACTTCACCCGCGGCGGCCAGGGCAAGATCCAGGGCTATCACCATGCTTACGTCGAATAATAGATTGTTTTAATGTGACTTATATGAAAAAGTTTGGACTTATTGTCGCATGTGCCGGGATGCTTCTTTCCCTGATTTCCTGTACCCATTCAGCCCCTGCCTCAGTCGGTACCCGGACCGATGCGCTGGATGCTTCCTTGTGGGACACCTCAGAATGGATCTCCGTCGTGGATGCGCCGGTGGTGACCGGCAAGGCTTCCGAGGTCTTCCGCGCCGCGGACGGCGCCAGCTGGTTCCGCTCTGTCGTCCGGAATGAAAAGCCGGTCAAGTCGGCCCGGTGGATGACGGCGGGACTGGGCGTCTATCAGTTGTATGTCAACGGCTTGCCGGTCGGGGAGGAATTCCTCAAACCCGGTTTTACGCATTATGCCAAGACCAAGCGTTCCTTTACGTATGATGTGACGGAGGCTGTCGCCAGAAGGGCGGGGCAGGAGAATGTCCTTTCCGTGCAGGTCACGCCGGGCTGGTGGGCAGACAAGATCGTCACGCCCGGTGGCCACGAGGGCATGATCGGTAAGAAGTGCGCCTTCCGTGGCGTCCTGCAGCTGACTTATGCCGACGGTACGACGGCTTGTTTCGGCACGGATACCGAGCACTGGCAGGCCGGAATCGCCGGTCCCGTCACCCATGCCGGCATCTTCGACGGCGAAGCTTATGATGCGCGGATCCCTTCGGGAGACGCTGCGCCCGAGAAACTCTCCGCCCCGGAAGTGAACACCGAGTTTGCCGGGGAGATCCTTCCTTCCGAGGGCGCGGAGGTCTATCTGCGCAAGGATCTGGCCCTGAAGCCCGTCCGGACCTATGTCTGGGAGGGCGTGAGCGGCGCCAAGGAGTCGGAAGTCAAGGATGAGGTCGAATATGGTACGGTCTTGATCCAGCGGGAGTACAAACCCGGTGAGGAGATCCTGCTCAAGCCAGGCGAGACCCTGGTCGTCGATTTCGGCCAGAATGCGGCTGCCGTGCCGTCCTTCGTCTTCCGGGCGGAAGAGGGAACGGAACTGACCTGCCTGCCTGGCGAGCTGCTCAACGACGGCAACGGCGCCGAGTCCCGCGGCATGGACGGCCCCGAAGGCAGTGTCCACCGCCGGAATCTTCGTACTTACGAGAAAGGTCTCCGCTTGAATTATATCTTTGCCGGGAAGAAGGACTTCGTCGCCTATCAGCCGCAGTGCACGTTCTTCGGTTACCGCCTCATCTCGGTCACCGCGACCGGTGAGGTCCGGATCCGTAGCGTGGAGTCCATCCCGGTGACTTCCATCGCCCAGCATCTGGAGACGGGTGTCATCACGACGGGCGACGAACTGGTCAACAAGTTGATATCCAACACAGTCTGGGGCCAGCGCTCCAACTATCTCTCCGTCCCGACGGATTGCCCGCAGCGCGACGAGCGCCTGGGCTGGACGGCCGATACGCAGGTGTTTACGGAGACGGGAACCTTCTTTGCCAACACCGACGCTTTCTTCCACAAGTGGATGCGCGACATGCGCGACACCCAGTCGGAGACCGGTGCTTTCCCGGGGGTCGCCCCGCTGGCGCAGTACGGTGCCGAACCGACTTCGATGATGCGTCTCGGATGGGCCGATGCCGGTATCATCGTCCCCTGGACGGTGTGGAAGCAGTTCGGCGATCCTTCGATTGTGGAGGAGAACTGGGATGCGATGGTCCGCTTCATGAACCACATCAACGAGACCAAATATGACCACTCCACGCTTGCGGCCGAGAACGGCAACTACCAGTGGGGTGACTGGGTCGGTTATGAGCCGCTCGAGAGCTGCAGCGGCCGTGCCTTCGCCAAGGATGCCAACGGCAGACGCCTCGGCCCCCTGCCGGAAGCCATTACTTACTGGAGCTATCTGAGCGCCTCCTACTGGGCGATCGATGCCGGGATGATGCGCGACATGGCGGCTGCGACGGGGCGCGACGCAGCTCCTTATCAGGACATGGTCGATGCGGCCAAGGCCTATTTGAAAGAGACCTTCCTCCATCCTGACGGGACCTTCAAGACCGACATCCTCAATACCATGCAGACGCCGGCTCTCTTCGCCCTGAAAAATGGCCTGGTGGAAGGGGAGGCCGAGGAAGCGATGTGCGCGCGCCTGCGCCAGAACTTCGTGGATCATGACAACTGCCTGCAGACCGGTTTCCTCGGTACCTCGATCCTGATGGATGTCCTGACGGAGAACGGCATGGCGGATATCGCGTATGAGCTTTTGTTCCAGCGGAAGAATCCGAGCTGGATCTACTCGATCGACAATGGCGCGACTACGATCTGGGAGCGCTGGAACAGCTATACCCTCGAGTCCGGCATGGGTCCGCGGGGCATGAACAGCTTCAACCACTATGCCTACGGATCCGTCTGTGCCTGGATCTGGAAGACGGTGGCCGGTATCGCTTCGGATGCGGCGCAGCCCGGTTTCCGGCATATCGTGATGAAGCCCGTTCCGGACAAACGGCTCGGCCATGTCGAGGCGGAGTACAAGTCCGCCGCCGGCCTGATCAAGAGCGCCTGGCGCTACGAAGGCGACCAGTGGATCTGGGACTTCACGATCCCGGAGGGCGCGACGGCTTCGGTGACGCTGCCGGGTGAGTCGGAAGCGAAAGAATACGCAGCCGGCACGTACCAAGTGAAAAGATAAGTGTTGTTTTGAGGACTGACCGGAGCGGAAAGCTCCGGTCAGTTTTTTATGCGCCGGGGTCGAAGCCCGGGTCCACGTAGTTGTAGAGACTGGCGACGACGTTGGCACTGAACGCGTGGGCGACGGGCACGATCCGCTGCCAGTCGCTCCCGCTCAGGGCCGGTCCGGTGGCCGGTGCTGTCGGTGCAGCAGGAGTTTTTACCCCTTTGGGGGACTGCGCCGTTACAAGGGCGAAGAGCGTGCCGGCGTTGAAGTTGTCGCCGGCACCGATCGTCGAAACGACCGCTGTGTCCTGCGGCACGGGGAAATGCAAGTGGACCCCCGGCGAAAACACTTCCGTCTCGCGGGCGCCACGAGTACAGATGAAATGGGGGCACCGCGGCGCGATATGGCGTGCATAGACGGCTGCGGCATCGTCTGTGCCGTACAAGGCCTCGATGTCCTCCGACGAGCCGCGTACGATCGTGCTCAGCGCGATGTTCTCCTCGATCTGCGGCAGGGAGTCCGCTGCGTTATGGTTCTTGCGGAAATTGATGTCGTAATAGACCGTCGCACCGGATTCCCGGGCCCGGCGCACCAGCAGGCGGGCCTGCTCCCGTGTCTCGGGACTGATGGCGAAAAAGGAACCGAACAGGACGAAATCATCGGCTCCGAAGGGGATGTCCGGCGCTTGGAAGGCCGGCAGGTCCCTGTCCCGGAAAAATTCATACCGGGCATTTCCGTGCGCGTTGAGCATTGCCAGGGACAAGGTGCTCTGGCCCGGTGTGCGTACGACTCCGTCACCCCGGATGCCGTTGCGCTCCATGAACCCGAGGACCAGGTCCGATACCGCATCGTCGCCCGTCTGCGTCACCATCAGCAGCGGTATGTCCGGGTGCCGGCGGCCAAGGGTCCGGCCGAGGGAAATCATGGCATTGAAGGTGGAACCGCCCGGCACGGCGGCCTGGGCCCGTCCGTCCCGGAGGACGATGTCGAGAACGGTCTCGCCGATTCCTACGATTTTCATAAACGGGGGATTATTCAAAGTGGTTATAAATGACGGTGGGACGGGTGCTCCGGATGCTCATGGACGGGAACCAGATATCCCCGGGCGCCAGACCGCAGGCCTCGATGGCTTCGAGGGCGTATTCCAGCCGTCCGAAGCGGGAATCGACATTGTTGGTCCCGAAGGTGAACTTGATCCCGCGGGCCTTGGCCTTGCGGATGATGTCGAAAGAGGGGATCTTGTAGCGCGGATTGATCTCCAGGGCGATGTGGTACTTTTCCAGCACGTCGAGGATCTTGTCCACGCGTTCCGGCGTCCACAAGGCCTCGTATTCGGCCTGCAGCACGCCCGGCAGGAAAGTCGGATTGGCATAGATGTCGGCCGGTTCGTTGGTCAGGATCAGCACGGTCTGCCCGACCAGGTGGTCCATGTACTGCTGCCGGCTGATTCCGTCGAAGTGTACTTCCTCAGGCCGGTAGATGCGGGAGTTGCGCCCCTTGTGGTCGATGATCGTCATCGCGTCGGTGAAGAGGTATTCGAAGATGCCCAGGGCCTCGGGGGAGAAGGTCTGCGTCCATTTCCGTCCTTCTCCTTGTACGCCGAACAGGAAGGGCTCCCCGCTGATCTCGTCGTGGTAGGCATAGACCTCCGCATCGTCGGCGAGCATGCGGCCGACGCCGCCTTCGCCGGCATTGGGTGCGACGCCGTAATTGATGCCGTAGTTCATCGACATCGCGTGGGCCATCTCCTTCGTGAGGTCGCCCTTGAGGTGGACGTGGTAGTCGATGACGGGGAAGTCGCGCTGCTGGAGGCGGATGATGCCGTCCTTCTGCTCATTGACGGGCGCGAGGGTATCGGCCGGATTCTTGGTCCCTTCCGGCAGGGGAGTGAGGATCAGGTTGCGGAGTTCCACCCGCCCCTGGAGTCCCTGCAGGGCGATGCGGCCGGGCGCGATGCGCTCACCCTCGTGTCCGGGTGCGCGCCAGGGCTTCTCCGGCTCCGTATAACAGACGACGTCCGTCCCGTTGATGCGGACACCGATGTTGCGGCCCCGCAGGGCGATGTCGAAGTCGAACCATTCGCCGTCGGCGGCGAGGGAGCGGTAGAGGTTGCGCACGTGGGCAAGGCTGCCGGTCTTGGTCGTGCCGTCGATGGGACCGTTGTGCAGGATGACTTCGTAGCCGGCGCAGTCCGCCTGCTGGCAGATGCGGATGAGGGCCCGGTCGTCTTCCGAGCAGCGGGCCTGCCCGCTCAGCTCGAAATCAGCGAAAGACTGTTGCGAGGTCCAGCCGTCTCCCGCACCCAGGTCGAGCGCGGAGGGGACCGTCGGGCGGCAGCTTGCTGCGAGGAGAAGGAGGATGGCGGGAAGGGAGTGGAGAAACTTGTGGCGCATGGCAGGGGGGATTTTTATATCTGCGAATGTACAAAAAAATGGGACGACTTGCACCAAAGCCGCGGAACTGTTTGTATTTTTGTGCAAAAGAAGCCCAGATGATGAACTGCCCCTCATCCGCGCGCTGCGGCGCCTGCCAGTTTTTGCCGCTCCCCTATGCACAGCAGTTGCTGCGCAAGCGGGAGAGCGTCTCGCGTGCCTTCCAGGCGGAGGGACTGTCCCTGCCGGTACGGGAGGTGTGCGGGATGGCGGACCCCCGGCATTATCGCAACAAGGTGATCGCCGCCGTGTCGATGCGGGGGACGCGCGTGGTCTGCGGCCTCTATGAGGAATGGTCGCACCGGGTCGTCCCCACGCCGGACTGTCTGCTTCAGGATCCGCACCTGAATGGCGTGCTGGGCAGCCTGGAGAGCCTTTTGAATAGGATGAAAATCAGGCCTTTCGGATTCGGCGGAACGCTGAAGCACGTCCTGCTGCGGGTCGGGGTCCGGACGGGGCAGGTGATGGTCGTGCTGGTGACTTCGGAGGAACTGATGCACGGGCGGAGGGAACTGCTGTCTTCCCTGCGGGCAGCCCATCCTGAGATCGCGACTGTCGTGCAGAACATCCAGCCTCGGCAGACCAGCGTGGTGCTGGGCCCCCGGGAGAAGGTGCTTTTCGGCCCTGGATACATCATAGACGAACTGCTGGGTCTGCGTTACAAGATCAGCGCCCGTTCTTTCTACCAGGTCAATCCTTCCCAGACGGAACGCCTCTACGCGCAGGCGCTTTCCCTGGCTGCGTTCCGGCCGGACGAGCGCCTGCTGGACGCTTATTGCGGCATCGGGACGATCGGGCTTTCGGCCGCTGCCTCCCTGGCTGACCGGGAGCGGAATCCGGTCTCCGGCGGGGTCCGGGCGGATGTGCTCGGCGTGGAGATCAACGGGGATGCGGTGCGGGACGCCGTGGCCAATGCCCGGGCGAACGGGATCCGCAACGCCCGTTTCTGCTGTGCCGACGTGAGCGGATTCCTGCGCACATTTGAGGAACCGGTCGATGTGCTGATGCTGGATCCGCCGCGGGCCGGCTGCGACAGGGACTTCCTCCGTTCGGTCTTGCAGCTCGGCCCGCAGCGGATCGTCTATGTCAGCTGCAACCCGGCCACGCAGGCCCGGGACGTTGCCTATCTAACCCACGTCGGACACTATCGCCTTGCATCCGACGCTTTCCCTTTCGACCTGTTCCCGCATACGGGCCATGTCGAAAACGTGCTCTTGCTTCGGAGGGCCTGACCGGAATATCCGTAAACACAATAGATATGATGAAGTATATGTCTTTGATTGCAAGTTTGCTGTCACTTTTTTCCTGCGCGCGTCAGAATGCTTGGAAGGATCTGGACGTGAAAGAGTTCGAAGCGGCGGCCGCACAGGACGGCGTGGTGCTGATCGATGTCCGTACACTGGATGAATATGACGCCGGCCATCTGCCGGGCGCCGCCCACTGCGACGCTTCCGCCGAGGATTTCCTCTCCCGGGTGGAAACTGCCTTTGCGAAGGACACTCCGCTGGCCCTGTATTGCCGTACCGGAAGACGGAGCAGCACGGCCGCCGGGAAACTGACCGCGGCAGGTTATACCGATGTTCGCAACCTGCAAGGCGGCATCGCTGCCTGGACGGAAGCCGGGAAGCCGGTCAGCCGCTATGCGTGCGAGACCTTCCTGACACCGGGAGGGCGGCCGGTCACCCTCACCCTGATCAAGCACGGCTCGCTGGAAATCCGTTTCGCTGGCCGCAGCATCCAGATCGATCCGGTCAGCGGCCTGGGCCGGCCGACCGATTATGCGATGGAATTCCCGAAGGCGGACCTGGTCCTGGTGACGCACGAACATGGCGACCATCTGGACCCCGTTGCGCTGGCTTCGCTCTGCGGGGAAGGGACGCACCTGATTTCCAATGAGACCAGCGCGGAGCGGCTTCGTGGCGTGGAGGGCATCGTCCCGCCGGAAGTGATGGCCAATGGGGAGCGTCGCATCATCGTGACCGGCGGGCCGAGGGTGGAGAGCAGCACGCTGCCGGAGGATCTCATTGTCGAGGCGGTACCTGCCTACAACACCACACCCGGGCGGGAGAAATTTCACCCGGCCGGCAACGGCAACGGTTATGTCCTGACGCTGGACGGGCTTCGGATCTATGTGGCCGGCGATACGGAAGACATCCCGGAGATGGCGGAGCTCAAGGAGATCGACATTGCGCTCCTGCCGTGCAACCAGCCTTATACGATGACGGTCGAACAGTGCGTGCGTGCGGCAGAGGCCGTCCGTCCGAAGGTCCTGATCCCGTATCATTTCGGCGAGACGGACATTACCTCGCTTCCCGGACGCCTGCCCGGCATACAGGTGCTGCTGCGCGAGATGCAATAAGCTCCGTCGGCCAGGGCTCCGGACGGCTATTGCTCGTCGGGCCCCTCTTCCGAGGCTTTCCTCTCGCGCGCCTGCTCAAAAGCGGCCTTTATCGTGGGGTTGCCCCGGGTGAGTCTCTTGATCGTCAGATCCTCCGCCTTGTTGTTGGCCAGGCGGAGGTTGTTTTCGGACTTGGCCAGGTTTTCCTTGACGGCCTCAAGGTGCTTGATGGTCGCGTCGATCTCGTCGATGGCCTTCTTGAACTGGCGGCTGGCGAGTTCGTAGTTGCGGGAAAATCCGTCCCGGAAGGCGATGAGCTGGTCCTCGAAGCGCGTGACATCCAGGGATTGCTGGCGGGCGGCGACGAGTTCCTTTCTCAAGCCGAGCGCTTTCTTGGAAGTCTGCACGAGCAGGGTGATGATCGGGATGAAGTTGTCCGGCCGGACGACATACATCTTCTCGTAACCGGGGACAGACACGATGCCGTTGTTGTAGAGTTCGTTGTCCATCTCAAGCATGGAAACCAGGACGGCAAATTCGCAGCCCTTCTTGTGGCGGTCCTTGTCGAGTTTGTCGAAGAAATCGGCATTCTTGTGCCTGTTGGCGGAGCTGTCTCCTTCATTTTTCATCTCGAACATGATGGAGATGTATTCGACACCGTCTTCCTGGTCGCGGAAGATGAAGTCTCCCTTGGATCCTTTGGTCTCGTCCCCTTCCCGGACGGCGGCGTTGTCTTTCTCGAAGCGCGCGTGGGGCATCACGGGCAGCAGGGTCTGGTTGTACAGGGTGTAGCAGTGCTGCTCCAGATCCTCGCCGAGGAGTTTGACGGAGCGCCGGGCCTTGAAGTTCTTGTACAGCTCGACTTCTTTTTCGAGGCTTTCGATTTCCTCGCTTTTCCTCATCAGTTCCGTCTCCTTGCGATTGATCTCTTCCGCTGCGGCATTCTGGGCCTTGAGGCGGATGCTTTCGATCTCAAGCTGCTTGCTGTTCTGCCAGGCGGCCAGCTGGAGGTGAAGCCGTTCGATTTCCATGTCCTTGCCGGCGAGTTCTTCCTTGTGACGCGCTTCGGTCCGGGCTTCCGACGCCGCCTGCCGGGCGAGGTTTTCCGCCTCCCGGGCCTTTTGAAGGTGGTGGAACGACTCGATGCGCCGGTTCACTTCGGCGTCGAACGCTTCGGTGCGTACCTGGCTGAGGAGCGCGGCAAAATCGGCGTCATCGACGGTGATGACGCTTCCGCATCTGGGGCATTTGATTTCTTTCATCGCTGCAGGGTTTTATCGGTGGACGGAATCTTTATTTCGGTTTCCCGGCAAAGTTAATCATTTCTTCCTGCCCGGACAAAGGCGATTGGCACGGTAAGTGAAGTAACGATCTCCGTTTTGTCAACAGAATAGACTATAAACCATGAAATCGACACTGTTGTGGACCGCCTGCGCGGTCCTTATGATGACCGGGACGTCCTGCGAGGGGCTCAATCCCGGCCGGGACAGGGAAAACGCGTATCAGCCCATGACCTTGACGACCCGGTCGGCTGAGTTTATCGAAAAAGGCAATACCTTTTCTTTTGATCTCTTGGAAAGGGTCAACGCCGTCACGGAGGAGGATTATATCATTTCTCCGCTGAGCCTGCAGTTCCTGCTGGGAATGATCCTGGACGGAGCGCGCAATGAAACCGCTGCGGAGATCTGTCAGGTGCTGGGCTACGGATCCGGGGAGATGGATGCGGTCCATGCGCACAATCTCTCGCTGCTGGAACAACTGCCGGGCCTGGATAAGCAAACGACGCTCAATATTGCCAACGCCATCTTCGTGGATGACGGCTGGCCGTTGCTGGACAGTTACAAGGCCGAGGTGGGGAAATATTATCAGGCGACGGTCTCCAACCTGGATTTCTCCCAGGGTGCTTATTCGCTGAAAGTCATCAATGGCTGGTGCTCGAAACAAACAGCGGGAATGATCCCCAAGGTCCTGGACGAGGTGTCGGAGGATATGCTTGCCTATCTGCTCAATGCCTTGTATTTCAAGAGCCAGTGGAGGGCGAAGTTCCCCAAAAGCGCGACGGCCGACCAGCGCTTCACGACCGAGTCCGGTGCGGCTGCGGAGGTCAAGATGATGCGTCAGGTCCACGACTATCCCTACACGGAGACAGAACGTTTCCAGGCGGTGCGGCTGCCATATGGCAACGGAGCTTTTTCCATGGTCGTGCTGCTCCCGAAAGCGGGTGCCGAGGCCGCCGATATTGCGGCCGATCTGCATCAGAACGGAGCCGGTTTCCTCCGCAGCGACATGTATACCTGCGAAGTGGACCTGTGGCTGCCCAAGTTTGAGACGAAGTTCAAGATCAAACTCAATGACCTGCTCTCTGAAATGGGCATGCCGCACTCTTTCGATGGGGTACAGGCGGATTTCAAGGCCATGTCAGACTATGCGCTCTGCCTGAGTTTCGTCCAGCAGGATGCCATCATCAAAGTGGATGAGGAGGGCACGGAAGCCGCTGCTGTTTCCAGCGCGGGAATGATGAAGGCGACTGCGGTCGGTCCGGAGCGACGGGTGGTTTTCCATGCCGACCATCCCTTCCTCTATCTGATAACGGAGTCCGCTACGGGTGCTGTCCTGTTTGCCGGCCGCTATGGCGGAGGACAATAGTCGTTTCCCCATATATGGGGATTTCGCCTGTGTCATTTTTTTTGATATCTTTACAGCGTGAATGAAATCCACTCCATACTGGTTGCGCTCCTGATCCCTCTCGCCGGGACGATGTTGGGCTCCGCTTTCGTCTTTTTCATGAAGAAAGAGATTCCCGCGCCCCTGCAGAAGGCCCTGCTGGGCTTTGCCTCGGGTGTGATGGTCGCGGCCTCGGTCTGGTCCTTGCTGATCCCTTCGATCGAGATGGGCGGCGAGAAAGTCGGACCGGCCGTCATCGGGTTGCTGGCGGGCTTTGCTTTCCTGTTGCTGATCGACTATGTCACGCCGCATATTCATGCCTCCGGCGAGGCGGAAGGTCCGAAAAGCCGGCTGTCCCGGACAACGAAACTGGCGCTGGCCGTGACGATCCACAATTTCCCGGAGGGCATGGCCGTGGGCGTGGCGATTGCCGGTGCGCTGACGTCCGGTTTCACGATGGCGGGTGCGCTGGCCCTGTCGCTGGGTATCGCCATCCAGAACATCCCGGAAGGAGCGATCATCTCAATGCCGCTGCGGACGGCGGGCAACAGCCGCTGGCGCTCATTCGTGATCGGCAGCCTGAGCGGTGTCGTCGAGCCGGTCGGTGGCGCGCTGGTGCTCCTGCTGGCTTCGGCCGTGACGCCCGCGATGCCGTATCTGTTGTCTTTCGCAGCGGGCGCCATGCTCTATGTCGTTGTCGAGGAATTGATCCCGGAGACGTCCCGAGGCGCCCATTCCAACATCGGAACGGTCGGATTTGCGCTGGGCTTCGCGCTGATGATGGTCCTGGATGTCGTGATGGGTTGAGCGCTCAGCTGCGTGCGACGTATCGTCTGCCCGGGAAGAATTTGTTGACGCTCTGGCAGTAGTGCTTGTATTCCGGGTACTTGGACTGGCTGATTTCTTCGGCAAAGGCGCTGCTTCCCAGGAACATGACGATGAGGAGCAAGGCGCCGATGAGGCTCCAGTTGACCATCCCGATCCCGCCGGCGATGGTGAAAAGGTAGAAAGCGCACCAGGTGCCTTGCTCGGCGAAGTAGTTGGGGTGACGGCTTACGCTCCACAGGCCGGTGGTGTTGAATCCTTTGTTGTAAGGAGCCGGGAGTCCGGCGAGGGGTTTCCCTTCGCGGATCATTTTCCATTTGGTGGACTGGAAACGCCATTGCTGTTCGTCCGCGGCCGTTTCATAAAGGATGAAGCCCAGCATCAGGGCGGCTGCGACGGCGTCCATCCATCCGAAGGGTTTTCCGGAGGTCATCAGGACCAGGGACGGGAAGGTGATCGTCAGGACCAGGGCGTTCTGGTAAATGCAGATGAAAAAGAAGTCGAACAAGGTCCATTTCCAGCGGGGCTGGAAATCCTTGCGGGCCCGGAGTACGCCCCATCGGTAATCTTCTATGCCTTCCCAAAATTTCCATTTGTAGGCGCCTTTTCGCGCGAAATTGAAGGTAAGGCGGGCGCCCCAGAGGGTGGCGAGGACCGCCATCGTGACCAGACGCGCGCTCATCCCGCCCTTGGCGGCGATGATCCAGGTGTAGACGATCGGAAGGAGGCTCCATAGTTTGTCCATCTGGCTGTTGTTGCCGGTGATCTCTCCGACGACAAAACAGTACAGGGCACTGCATCCGGCTACGAGCAGAAGAAGGTGCAGGGTTTCCTGCTGGGCGGGGTCAAGGGCCGGGCCGACGAATACGTACAGGAGGGGACAGACGACGAGGGAGATGGTCAGCAGGATTCCGATGAGTTTGACGTTCATAAGGGCAATGGTTTTCGTTGTACTAAGTACGATTGCCCAAAATTACAAAAAAATATGAATGCAATCAAAGGGAGAAGTGAAGCGGCGCTCCGCTGCGGGGATGGCGAAAGGAGAGGGTGTCGGCCCGGAGTTGCAGTAGGCGGGAGACTGCCGGCCCGTCGTCGGCGGTATGGCCGCCGTAGAGCCGGTCGCCGATGATGGGTCGTCCGAGGCCCTCCGGATGGGCCGCGTGGACGCGGAGCTGGTGTGTCCGGCCGGTGTGGGGCGTGAAGCGGACTTCGATCTCTCCGCCGGGGTGGACGGTGAGGATTTCATATTCAGTAAGGGCATGTTTGCCTTCGTCTGCGTCGACTTTCTGCCGGGGCCGGTCGTACCAGTCCGGGGCGATAGGGAGGTCGATCCAGCCGCGGGCGCCGGGGGAGAGGTCACGGGACATGGCGGGGGCTTTGTCGCCGGGACCGGCCTGGCCCCTGCTTCCGTACTCCGGGCCGGGTGAAGGCGCAACCAACGTCGCCCGATAGGTCTTGTGGACTTCGCGGCGGGCAAACTGGGCCTGGACCGCAGCCTGGTCCTTGACGGTCTTGGCATAGACCATCAGGCCGGAGGTGTCCATGTCCAGACGGTGGCAGGGATAGAGCAGTCCGTGGGCCGGTCCCAGGATCGAGAGCGCGGAGACCGGGTTCCGGCGGCCGGGGACGGAGAGCAGGCCCGAAGGCTTGTCGATCACCAACAGCGCCTCGTCTTCGTAAACTACGGGGATCGGTGTGCAGATAGGGTTGTTTTGCACACCTGCGTTCCAGGAAGGGGATGGGGCGGGAGAAAAACCGGCCAGCGGGTCCGGATCGACCTCCAGCCCTTCCAGCATAAAGCGGAGCAGGGGACCGCATTTGCCGGCGCAGGAGGGGTAGAAACTGCCGGCGCGGCGGAGCTCGCCAACGGGGGAGGTGCCGTACCAGAATTCTCCCATCGCGATGGGTGTCAAACCGTTGAGGTAGGCGAATTGAAGAAGTTTGGGGGCAGCGCATTCGCCGGTGCCTCCGGGAGGGACGAGACTTTCCCGGGCAAAGACCTCGGCGATGGTGAGGCACTCGCCGCGGGCATTCGAGACGACGAATCGGTCGAAAATCCATTCCTGGAGGGCGATCGAACGCTCGCGACGCTCGCGTTTCAGCCCGGCAACCTGCTGGCGCAAGGACTCGCTTCCAGGGTCGGCCGGGCCGTTTTCTGTCTGCTTGATGAGCAGGGAGATCCGGCGGGTGAGGGCGACGATGCGGGCTTCCTCTTGTTTGAAGTGCCCCTTCGGGGCCAGCAAGTCATAGATCGGCGGGACGAAGCCTTCTACCCGGTTGCGCCCTCCGGCAAGGCCGGAGAAGGCATAGAGAAACCCGACCCCGTCGGGATTTCCGGTCGTGTCGTGGATGATGCCGGCGTCAAGCCCGGCGTCGGCGAGCCCTTTCTTAACCATGAGCACGCCCAGCATTTTCCCTTCGGCAAACAAGGCCCGTAACTGCGGATCGGCGTCAATCCGTGCCGACAGGCGCCGGGCCGCTGCGACGATTTCCGGCCGCGGCGTATAGCAGAAAGGGAAGGTAAACGCCATCAGAGGAAGCGTTGCAGGGCCTCATAGACCCGCTGGATGGGGAAGCCCATCACGTTGTAGAAGGAACCGCGCATGTCGGTCATCCCGATATAGCCGATCCACTCCTGGATGCCGTAGGCCCCGGCCTTGTCGAAAGGCTGGCAGGTATCGACGTAATAGTCGATCTCTTCCGGCGTGAAACGCTTGAAGGTCACGTAGGTCACGTCGCTGAACGTCTCCTCGCGGGACAGGTCGCGGATCGTCACGCCTGTGATGACTTCGTGCTCCCGGCCCGAGAGCAGTTCCAGCATGCCGACGGCTTCGGCGCGGGAATGGGGTTTGCCCAGAATGACTCTGTCGAGGAGCACCATCGTGTCGGCCGTGATCAGGATTTCGTCCGGCCCGAGCGCCCGGTGGAAGCCGTGCGACTTGCCGCGCGCCATCAGGGCCGGCACTTCGACATGGGGTGTAGAAGGGTCAAACTTCTCCTCGAAGTTATTGCCTGTATCTACTTTGAAATCAATATTCAATCCAGCGAGCAACTCTCGCCTTCTCGGGGAGTTGCTCGCCAGGATGATGTGTTTGTTGCCGAGGTCCATCAGTATTGGTTTACGTAGGCGTCAATGTTGAAGTTCCACTTCCCCTGCGCCTTCAGGATGCGCTCCACGAGGTCGCGGATACAGCCCTTGCCGCCAGGATAACCGGAGACGAAATCCGCGGCTTCCCGGGCTTCGGCGACACCGTCGGAGGGGGTCACGCCCAGGCCGGCCGCCCGGATGGTTTCCACGTCGGGCAGGTCGTCCCCGACATAGGCCACTTCGGACGGGTCGAGACCGTATTTCGCGCAGAAGGCGCGGAAATCCTGGATCTTGTCGCGGCTGTGGAGATAGATGTCCTCCTCGAGGACTCCGCATTTGCGGAAGCGCTGCGTGATGCTGGGGGAGGTCCCGCCCGTGATGACGGCCAGCCGGATGCCGGCCATCTGGGCCATGCGTAGGCCGAAGGAGTCCTTGGCGTCGAAGATGCGCAGGAAGTTGCCGTCGTCGAAGCAGAGCAGCCCGCCGTCCGTCATCACTCCGTCAACATCGAAGGTGAGCGCCTTGATTTTGCTGAAGTCGGCCATCCTAGGACTTGTTGCCGCCGTTGTGATTGGCGAAATCGGCCAGGTTGAAGGTGCCTTTGGGCTCACTGCCGGCACCGATCTTGCCGAACTGGCTTTCAAACTTGCTGATGTTGTCCACCAGGGCGTTGAGCAGCCGCTTGGCGTGCTCGGGCGTCATGATGATGCGGTTGCTGATCTCGGGCTTGGGCAGGCCGGGGAGGGCCGTGGCGAAGTCGATGATGAATTCGCTCTGGGAGTGGCTGATGATGGCGAGGTTGGAGTAGGAACCCTTCGCGATCTCGGGCTTGAGCTCGAGGCTGATCTGTTTCTTTTCGTTGTTGTCCATATCCGGATTCGTTTTAGGCTTGTAAGGGTACAAAGGTACTCTTTTTTGATCAATAAATAAAAATGTTGTAAATTCGCAAAATTTTTCAGATTCATGGAACTCAATACCAAGTACAACCCCTCGGAAGTCGAGGACAAGTGGTATGCCTATTGGCTCGAACATAAATTCTTCCATTCCGAACCGGACGGGAGGGAACCTTATACGATTGTGATTCCGCCGCCCAACGTGACCGGCATCCTGCACATGGGCCACGTGCTCAACAATACGCTCAATGACGTGCTGATCCGCAAGGCCCGCATGGACGGCAAGAACGCCTGCTGGGTTCCCGGCACCGACCACGCCTCCATCGCGACGGAGAGCAAGGTCGTGGCCAAACTCAAGGAAATGGGGATCCCGAAGGACTCGCTGACCCGCGAGGAGTTCCTCCGGTATGCCTGGGAATGGAAAGAGGAGCACGGCGGCATCATCCTCAAGCAACTGCGCAAGCTCGGCGCTTCCTGCGACTGGGACCGCACCCGCTTCACGATGGAGCCGGAGCTCTCCGAGGCCGTGATCAACACCTTCGTGTATTTCTACAAGAAGGGTTGGATCTACAAGGGCGTGCGGATGGTCAACTGGGATCCCGAAGCGCTGACCGCCGTCAGTGACGACGAGGTCATCCACAAGGACACCCAGAGCCATTTCTACCATCTGAAATACTATATCTCCGACGGCGCCGGGCATCCGACGGACCAGTATCTGGTCATCGCCACCACGCGTCCGGAGACCATCATGGCCGATGCCGCGATCTGTGTCAATCCGGCCGACGGGCGCCATCATTGGCTGCGGGGCAAGAAGGTGCTGATCCCGCTGATCAACCGGGAGATTCCCGTCATCGAGGACGACTACGTCGAAATGGATTTCGGGACGGGCTGCCTCAAGGTTACGCCTGCCCACGACGTTCACGACTATGAGATCGGCCTGCGCCACAGTCTGCCGGTCCTGGAGATCATCGACGACCACGGCCGCCTCAACGAGAAGGCGCAGATCCTGGTCGGCGAAGACCGTTTCGTCGCCCGCAAGAAGATCGTGAAAATGCTGGAGGAGGCCGGCAACCTGGAAAAGGTCGAGGCCTACACCTCTCCCGTCGGCTACAGCGAGCGCACCAACGCCGTGATCGAGCCGAAGCTCAGCGCGCAGTGGTTCCTCAAGATGGACGAACTTGCCAAGCGGGCGCTTGAGACGGTAGAGAGCGGGCGTACGCGCTTGATTCCGGACAAGTACATGAACACCTACCGGCACTGGATGGAGAATGCCCGCGACTGGTGCATCTCCCGTCAGTTGTGGTGGGGTCAGCGCATCCCGGCATGGTATCTGCCTGACGGGCAGGTCGTCGTCGAACCGACGGCTGAAGCGGCGCTTAAGGCTGCACAGGCCATCTGCCCGGATGTCAAGGCAGAAGACATCAAGCAGGACGAGGACGTTCTGGATACCTGGTTCTCCTCCTGGCTCTGGCCCATCTCCGTTTTCGACCCGCAGAAACCCGGCCATCCGGACCGCCAGCCCAACGCCGACCTGGCGTATTACTATCCGACCAACGACATCGTCACCGGCCCCGACATCATCTTCTTCTGGGTCGCGCGCATGATCATGTCCGGCGAGGAATTCATGGGCAAGGAGCCGTTCTCCAATGTCTATTTCACCGGCATCGTCCGGGACAAGATTGGCCGCAAGATGTCCAAGACCCTGGGCAACAGCCCGGACCCGCTGGACTTGATCGCCCAGTACGGCGCCGATGCCGTGCGCATCGGCATGCTCCTGTGCTCCAGTGCCGGCAACGACATCTTCTACGATGAGTCGCAGGTGGAGCAGGGCCGCAATTTCTGCGCCAAGATCTGGAACTCTTTCCGCCTGGTCAAGGGGTGGAAAGTGGATCCGGCCGCTACGGCGCCCGAGGCTTCAGCGATCGCGGTCCGCTGGTTTGCCGACAAGCTCAACCAGGCTGTCGAGACGGTCGAGGACCATTACAGCAAATTCCGCATCTCCGATGCACTGATGACCATCTACCGTCTGTTCTGGGACGAGTATTGCAGCTGGTACCTGGAGCTGGTCAAGCCCGCTTTCGGGCAGGCCGTCGATCCGGTGACCTACGAGGCGACGCTGGGATTTTTCGAGGCCCTGATCAAGCTGATCCATCCCGTGATGCCGTTCATCACCGAGGAGCTCTGGCAGCAGCTGGCCGTGCGCGCGGAAGGGGAGACCATCATGTTTGCCCCGTCGCCCAAGGCGGGCGCCTACGATCCCGCCCTCCTGCAGGCCTTCGAGCTTGCGCAGCAGGCGGTCGTCGGCATCCGCGGCATCCGCAACCAGAAGGGGCTTGCTCCCAAGGAGGCGCTCGAGGTCCTGGTGGATGCCAGCTTCCCGACCGCCGTCCTGCCGGTCGTCGAAAAGCTGGCCCTGGTCAGCGTGCAGGAAGGGGATGCCGAGGGCAAGACCGGCGCGAGTTTCGTGGTCGGTACCAGCAAGGTGTTCGTCTGCCTCAAGGTCAACGTCGAAGAAGAAATCACCCGGCTCAAGAAGGATCTCGCCTACCAGCAGCAGTTCCTCGCCGGCGTGCGCAAGAAACTCAGCAATGGGAATTTCGTCGCCCACGCCCCCGCCAAGGTGATCGAGATGGAACGGAAGAAGGAGGCTGATGCGCTCTTACGAATAGAGAGTTACGAAGCGGCACTTAAAGCATTGGAGAAATAATCTATGGTTTCCGTCGATGACCTGACCGTCGTATTCGGCCACAGTCCTCTGCTCGATCACATCCGCTTCCATATCAGCGATGGCGAGAAGATCGGCTTGGTCGGGAAGAACGGGGCGGGGAAATCGACGCTGATGAAGATCATTTTCGGGGAGCAGAACCCGACCTCCGGCCAGGTGGACAAACCTTCCGGCGTGACGATCGGTTACCTGTCCCAGTTGATGGAGCATCACCGGGGCCGGACCGTGCTCGAGGAGGCGATGACGGCCTTTGATTCGCTGCTGCAGGCGGAACGTGAGTTGGATGAAGTGTCGCGTCAATTGGCGGACAGGACGGATTATGAATCAGAGGAATACCTTTCCTTGATCACGCGTCTGAACGAGCTGAATGACCATATTGCCATCAGTCAGTCGGAGCCCATCGAGGTCCAGGCGCGCCGCACCCTGCTCGGCTTGGGATTCCGGGACGAGGAACTCGGCCGCAAGACCGAGACGTTCAGTCAGGGCTGGAACATGCGCATCGAACTGGCCAAGATCCTGCTCTCGCGCCCGGACCTGATGTTGCTCGATGAGCCGACCAATCACCTGGACATCGAATCCATTGAATGGCTGGAAGGATACCTGAAAGCGTGCCCTTCCGCCATCCTGCTGGTTTCGCACGACCGGAAGTTCCTCGACAACGTGACGGCCCGTACGGTGGAGATCATGCTGGGGCATATTCACGACTACAAGGTGCCCTACAGCCAGTATCTGAGCCTGCGGGCCGAACGGCTTGCGCAGCAGACGGCTGCCTATGAGAACCAGCAGCGGATGATCGAGAAGACGGAGGAGTTTATCAACCGTTTCCGGTATAAGCCCACCAAATCCAATCAGGTGCAGTCCCGAATCAAGGCGCTGGAGCGGCTGGACCGTCTGGAGATTGACGAGACGGACCGCGTGCGCATGGCGGTCAAGTTCCCGCCCGCGCAGCGTTCCGGAGATGTGACTTACAAGGCGACAGACCTGAGTGTCGGCTACCCCGGCAAGGTGGTGTTCACGGGGGCCAACGTCGAGATCAAGCGAGGCGAGAAGGTGGCCCTGGTCGGACGCAACGGCGAGGGCAAGACGACCCTGATCCGGGCCATCACCGGGGAACTTCAGCCCCTGTCGGGCGAATCTAAAACAGGACATCATGTCAACATGGGCTATTTTGCCCAGAATCAGGAAGATGTCCTGGATAAAAAAGAGACGGTCTTCAGTACCCTGGACCGGATTGCGGTGGGGGAGATCCGTACCAAACTGCGCGACATCTTGGGGGCATTCCTCTTCCGTGGTGAAGATATCGACAAGCGCGTCTCCGTGCTGAGCGGCGGGGAGCGGGCCCGTCTCGGGATGGCGAAACTGATGCTGCAAAGTTACAATTTCCTCTGTCTCGACGAACCGACCAACCACATGGACATCCAGTCCAAGGATGTCCTGAAGCAGGCGCTGAAGTCCTACGACGGGACACTGCTGATCGTGTCCCACGACCGGGACTTCCTGGACGGATTGGTGGACAAGATCTATGAGTTTCGGGACGGGAAGGTGCGGGAGCATCTGGGCGGCGTGCAGGAATTCCTGGATCGCCGCAAGCTTGAGAGCCTGCAGGAACTGGAGCGTAAGTCTGATTCCATAAAGCCTTTGCCTGAGCTTTCCTCCAGTAAAGCTAAAGATCCTGCCCCGACCGGGAAAGCCGGTTATGCCGCCGCCCGGGAGCAGGCCCGTCAGAGCCGTAAAATCCGCGAGCGCATCTCCTGGCTGGAGCATGAGATCGGGAAGTTCGAGACCCGCATGCAGGAGATCGAAGCGGTTCTGCAGGCGCCCGGTCCCTCGGACGACATCATCGAGCTGACGCGCGAATACCTGGAGTGCAAGCGCGACCTCGACGCCAAGACCGAAGAATGGGGCTCCTTGATCTGATCTTGGCATAAAACTTGTTTTTCAAGGATTTGTTCCCTAAATTGGGCGCAGATAATAACCACTTCTTTTGTAAAAATGGAGAAACTCAATCATCCTGCCATCCTGGTCGTTGATATGCTCAACGACTTCGTGACCGGCGCGATCGGATGCGACCGTGCCGTCGAGATCCTCCCCGCCACAGCCCGTCTGCTGGATGCCGCGCGCGCGGCGGGTGTTCCCGTCATCTACTGTAACGATGCCCATCTGCCGGGCATCGACCGCGAATTGGAGATCTGGGGAGATCATGCGATCAAAGGTACCCCCGGTGCGGAGGTTGTCCCTGAACTGACTCCGAAAGAGGGAGACTATGTCGTGCCGAAGCGCCGCTACAGCGGTTTCTTCCAGACGGATCTGGATATTCTCCTCAAGGAACTCGGCGTCAAGACGGTCGTCGTGACCGGCCTGCACACGCACATGTGCGTGCGCCACACCTCGGCGGATGCCTACTGCCTGGGTTACGACGTCGTCGCGGCCAAGGAAGCGACCAATTCCTTCACGCAGGAGGATTATGAATACGGCCTGGCATATCTGAAGACCTGCTACGGCGCCGATGCCCTGAGCAATGAGGAACTGATCGCGCGGTTCTGAGTCTTGTATTTCGTTTTGAAAAAGGGAGACACCTGTCGGAGGGTGTCTCTCTTTTTTTTATCTTTGGATATACACTTAACTCCTAACCATGATGAAAACCGTAAAAAGATTCTTCAGCATCCTGCTATCAGGTATCACTTTGCTATTCCTGGCAGGATGCGGCGGGGCCGGAAAGCAAGCGCCGGTGCCGGCACAAAGCTTCGGGGAGGCGGATCTGTCCGTCCTTACGGCCAAGAACCATCCTCGTCTCTACGTGAATGCGAAGACCTTCAAGGCCATCCGGCGATCCTTGAGAAAGAATCCGCTGCTCGCCAACCTGCACGGCCAGATGATGGAGCAGGCGGAGAAATATGGCCTCGCCGAAAGCCCGCTCACCTACAAGAAAGACGAGAGCAACAAACGCATCCTTCATGTCTCCCGGGCCGCGATCACCCGGATTGCCTCCGCTGCCTATGCCTACAGGATGACCGGAGACAAACGCTATCTCGCACATGCGGAGAAGGATCTTGTCGATGTCTGCCACTTCCCGGATTGGAATCCTTCTCATTTCCTCGATACGGGTGAGATGAGCCTGGCCGTCTCCATCGGCTACGACTGGCTCTACGATGTCCTCAGTCCTGAGACCCGGAAGCTGATTGAGGAAACACTGGTCAAATATGCGTTTGAGGCCGCGGACGGCCGCTGGTTCTATAAGGGGACGAACAACTGGAACCAGGTCTGCAACGCCGGTCTGGTCTCGGGCGCCCTGGCCATCTGGGAGACCCGGCCTGAGCTTTGCCAGGCCATGGTGGCCAAGTCCATCGAAAGCAACAAAGGCGCCCTCCGCTTCGGCTATTATCCGGACGGGAATTACCCGGAAGGATCGACCTACTGGGAGTATGGGACCGAATTCCAATGTATCATGATCTCTGCCCTGGAGAGTGTGTTCGGCAGCGATTTCGGAATCTGCCAGGCACCGGGCTTCGAAAGGACCGGAGACTATGAGATGCATACGATCGGCAATACCTTGCAGCGGTTCAACTATTCGGACTGCGGGAAGGGATTGGGCGGCAATCCGGCCGTGTGGTTCTTTGCGCAGCGTTTCAACAAGCCCGAAGTCCTTTTCTTTGAGCAACCGGCTTTGGAGAATCAGCAATATGTCGGCAACCGGACTCTTTTCCTGGCGCTGACTTGCGCGGCGAAGGCCGCTTTTTCCGCGATTCCCACCCCGTCAGAGCATCTTTTCTATGGTCACGGGACGACTCCGGTTGCCATGATGCGAACCGGGTGGACTGTGCAGGATCTCTATCTCGGGATCAAGGGCGGACGGGCCGGCGGCCCGCATGCGCATATGGATGCCGGATCCTTTGTCTTTGATGCGTATGGCTACCGCTGGGCTTCGGATTACGGCCAGCCCTCCTATTCCAAGCTGGAGAAGTTCTTCATCGAGCAGGGCCGGGGCGAAGGCGGATTGTGGGACATGAAGCAGGATTCGCAGCGCTGGGACCTGTTTGCATACAACAACAAGCAGCACAATACCCTTACGGTCAATGATACGAAGTTCGATGTCAACGGTTACTGCGATCTGACCGGGATCATCGACAAGGAAGGCGTACTGGGCGCATCCGTGGATATTACGCCAGCTTTCTCCGGCCAACTCGCCTCGGCCATCCGTACGGCTTCCATCGTCGACAAGGCTTACCTGGAAGTAAGGGATGCCCTCAAGGCCGGAGCGAAACCGGCCCATATCCGTTGGACCCTGGTCACGTATGGGAAGCCGGAGATATCAGCGGATGGTATCCTCCTCTCGCAAGGCGACGTCAAGATGAAACTCGAGGCGTCCGGCGCGAAAGTCTCGTACACCAGCTGGCCCACGGACGCCGCATCCATGGGTCTGGACGGCAAGGATTTCGTAAAGCTGGTCGAGGGTTCTTACGTCATCGGCTTTGAATTCGATATTCCGAAGGAGACGGAGGTCAATCTCGTGACAACGCTTAAGAAAGCGGGTGTGTAACAAAAAAGTTAATAAATTAAACTATATTGTTACTTTAGTTGTTGTTCAGCGAATTCAGGATGTATTTTCGAAGTTCGTTGAGAGCAGAGGCGGCGAAACGTTCGATATTGCGTTTGCGGTCGTTGCGATAGTTGAAACGAGCGGTCCGGGTCCCTTCCGGGCCGCTTACTGCTACCCTAACGGTCCCGGCACTTTCCCGTTCGTCACCGTATGCATCGGCCCATCCGGTCGTTGCGACGGAATAAGTGCTGAGGGTGGCCTTTCGCACGCCTTCGGCCATCTCAGCCGCCACGGCTGCGCTCACGATGCCGTTCGCTTTGATGGTTTCGGCTTTGACTCCCAGCAGGCTTTCCTTGACGGGCATGGCGTAGGAAGTGACAGATCCCAGATAGTACTCGGACGATCCGGGGACGGTCGTCAGGAGATGAGAGATCATGCCGCCCGTGCAGGATTCGGCTACACTGAGGGTGTGGCCTGTGTCGCGGAGCAGCTGTCCGATTGCGGATTCGAGGGTCGTGTCCTCTTCGGCATAGAGCAGGTCACCGAGTAGGGGCTTCAGCCGATCGATCTGGGCCAGGATCCGAGCCTCCTGTACACTTGGATCGCCGCTATAGCTTGACAGTCGCAAACGTATTCCTGTCAGCTGGTTGGGTAGATAAGCGAGGTGGATGTCTGAAGGCAGGGAATCTTCCCATTGCTCTATCTTCTTGGCCAAGGCCGACTCCGCCATGCCGTAGGTCATCAAGGTTCTGTGGCAGATAGGAGACAGATCGAAATGCCGGCGTATGTCTTGGATCACATCCGGCAGGGCCCCGAGTGCTTCAAAGGGGACACCGGGCAGAGAGTAGAGGGCGCAAGGGTGGCCGAAGCGCACGGAGGAAGGCTTGTTGTCCGCGGATGCGGTCCCGTCGAAACGGAAGACCATCACCGGGGCCGTCCCCTTCCGGTTGGGGATGACTTCGCAGGTATCCGGCACGACGGCCTGCTGCAGATTGATGTCCAATGCGTCCAGGCTCCGGCTGTGCAGGATGTTGCAGACGATCCGCCTCTGCTCCAGGTTGCCCAGCTCATACCGGCTGCCGGACAGCTCGCCTAAAGCCTTTTTCGTGATGTCGTCCTTGGTGGGACCCAGGCCACCCGTCACGATGACGATTTCGTTGTTTGTTAATTCTTCTCTAAGTTGATCGACAATGGCTTGGTGGTCATCACCTATAGAAACCATGCGGGTTACTCGGATGCCTTGTTCATTGAGGGCACGGGAGATATGAGAAGAGTTGGTGTCGACAATCTGCCCGATCAGGATCTCGTCGCCGATGGTGCAAACCGATGCTGTGGTCATAGTATGGAGAATGGGATTTAATGTGCGTTGCCGATCAGGTGTTTCAGGATGGTCCGGCGATACTTTTTCTCGACCTGAAGCAAACTGGCGCCCGCCGAGAGCAGTTCATCGGCTTTTTCGGGGGTATCGATCCCGCCGGCGGCAATGATCGGAAAGCGGCCGCCGGTAAAATAACCGATGCGCCGTACCAGATCCAGGGGATGGCTGTCGTGCCCGGCTATGATGCCATCCAGGCCGGAATACATCATGTAGTCCAGCAGTCCGGCCAGGCCCCCCTCGTTGTCCACGCGGATCAGGATCGGCTTGTATTTATCGTAGCAGAAGCGCATGTCGATCAGTGCGTCCATGGATTCGGAGAGGTATTCGGCGCTTTGAAGCGGAGCGACGCCGTCCTTGTTTTTGCGGAAGGTGTCGATGATGAACAGATCCGCAAAGTCATAAAGATAAGTAAAGGTCTGGAGCAGGTCGCGGGTCACGGATTCGCAGTCCGGATGCGTTGTCAGAGGTGCGATGTTGCAAGCCAGGAGGGCGCGTGATGGATGGCGCTGGATGCTGCGTATCGTCTCTTTCCAGCCGGAATCCCCGTTCCCGGCGCATTTGTCCCGGGGTGCGGGCTGCATAGGGGCGAGGGGTCCGATCTCGATGAAGGAACAGTGCCGGAAGCAGTCGAATTTCTTCCCGGCCGGGTCTTCTCCGGGGGCACTCCCGATCGGATGTGGGAAAGCAAGGCCGAACAGCGGGCGCTTCAGCGCCTCAGGTATTTTCTTGTCGAAAATGAACATTTGTTCCCAGTTTGCTGATGGAGAACAAAGATAACCAAAACTATTCAGAAACGCTCACGCTTCCGTCAACTCTTGGTAGGTGTTGTCGTCGTAGAAGACGACGATCCGAACAATCTTGCGTGAATTTATCTGATGTTTTGTTTCATCTGTTGCATTGTAAATGTCTGTATATTCGATTTTTTCTTGATCATTCAGTTCTTCGGCGCGCTCCTCCGGAGCCGGCTGATCCGGAGTTGGGTCTTCCATCTGCCGGTCGGAAAAGAGTTGGCCGCCTTCGGTAGGTACTTCGGGGACTTCCAGCATCGCTGCCGCATCCTTGTACATCCGGCCTTTGCCGTTGATCAACCAATCCAGATTCAGGTTGGGGTAGTGCCGGGACAAGTTCTGGATGAAATCAAAGCCCGGCTTGTTCCGTCCGGCGATAATGTGGGAAATGCTGGCGCGCGCGACGCCGATCGAATCCGCCAATTGGGATTGCGAAATGTTCTCTGCCGCGAGAAACTGTTGGATTCTGAAGTTCATGATTGTTCCTTCCTTGATTCTTACAAATGTAATTAACCTAAAGTAAAAAATCAAGTCATTTTTACATTTTATTTTTGTTAATAAATGTTGAAATGTTAACAAGATGTTGATATCTCTGGCCACATAAATCTAAATATAGATTTAGTTGAAAGATATTAATTTACTGATTATCAAATAGAATTATCTTGTGATATCGTCTTTTCAACAGGTGGTCTCCCTGCTTTTGGTCGGAATTTACATATAATGGTGCAGTGATTAACTTTCAGTGATGGCGTTATATTTTCTGATTTTCAGCTATATAGCTAAACTAGTATTTCGACATAATAATTTTTTATTTTACATTTGTTTCCCATTGTCGCGCAGGGCCGCTGCTTTGTTGGGAACATTTGTAAATTAACAAACCTGTTTTCTTTGTGTTGAGTCTATTTACAAATGTAAATAGATCGGGTCGATAGAATGCGGTTTGCTTTCTTCTGAAGAAAGACGTATTTTTGTCTATTATGATCGATATCAAAATCAGCGATTACAATTACGAGCTCCCCGATTGGCGGATTGCCAAATATCCCCTGCCGCAGCGGGACGCGTCCAAACTGCTCCGCTACCGGAACGGTCAGGTCGATGCTTTCGTTTTCCGGGATTTGCCTGAGTTGATTCCCGCCGATTCCGTCATGGTGTTCAACGATACGAAAGTGGTCCCGGCCCGTCTGTTTTTCCTGCGCGAAACGGGGGCTCATATTGAAATATTCTGTCTGGAGCCGGTCGATCCGCCGGAATACAACACCATTTTTGCCGCGCGCAGCAGCTGCCGCTGGAAATGTGTGATCGGCAATGCCAAGCGTTGGAAAGGCGACACCCTGCACTTCGCCAATGTCGGCGGGGATCCCTGCGTCGCCGCCTTGGATCTGACCGCAGATCTGGTTTCCCGTGAAGGGCAGACGGGCATCGTGGAACTGCGATGGCAGGGCGGTGATGTCTTCTCGAATGTACTGGACCGTTGCGGCCGCGTACCCATCCCGCCGTACCTGAACCGGGACACGGAGGCGATCGATCTGGAGCGGTATCAGACCACCTACGCCCGTTTCCGTGGGTCCGTGGCGGCTCCGACGGCCGGTCTGCATTTCACGGAAGCTGTGCTGGCCCGCCTGCGCGCCAAGGGGGTCCATACGGAGACGGTCTGTCTTCACGTGGGTGCCGGTACCTTCCTGCCGGTCAAAAGTGAGAATGTGGCGGACCATCCGATGCACCGGGAGCCGTTCTCCGTGCGGAAATCCTTCCTGGAGAGGCTTCTCGCCGGCCTCCGTGCCGGAGCGCACCAGCCCCTGGCCGCCGTCGGCACCACCTCCGTCCGTACCCTGGAGTCGCTCTATTATGCGGGAGTTTCCTGTCTGGAGAATGGGAGGCCGGAAGATGTCGGTCAATGGGATCCTTATACAAGGACTTACGGCTATTCAACGGAAGAAGCGCTTCAGGCGTTGTGCGACTATATGGACACGCAGGGAATGGAAGAATTGAAGATCGGCACGCGCATCATCATCGTGCCGGGCTTCCGCTTCCGGCTGGTCGATCTGCTGGTGACCAATTTCCATCAGCCGGAGAGTACGCTGCTGCTGCTGATTTCCGCTTTTGTCGGGGGAGACTGGCGCACCATTTACGATTATGCGCTGGACCACAATTTCCGCTTCTTGAGTTATGGTGACAGTTCCCTCTTGTATCGCGTTTGATTTTTTGTTATCTTTGGGTGAAAATAAAATGAAAATGGCTGAAACCGATTCCCTGGACGAGTTTGCCGGCATTGCCCCTTATACGGACGAAGAGGCGTCCGTCGCGATTGCGAAACTTGCGGGCCACCGTTATACCAAGTTGATTTCCAAATATCTCTTTCCGCACGAGCGCTGGGACTACCTGGCCAATATGCTGAAGGAGGTCCACACCGTGGATGAATTCCAGCGGGCCGTGGTCAGCAAGGCCGTCGCATGGGTGATTGACACTTCGACGGACGGATTCACCTACGAGGGGGTGGAAAATGTCTCCGACCTGTCCCACAAGTATCTGATGATGTCCAACCACCGGGACATCGTCCTGGATCCCGCGCTGACGCAGTATGTGCTTTTCCGGCACGGACTCCCGCAGACGGAGATTGCCGTCGGCGACAATCTGATCAAGGACAGCAAGACGGTGGAAGCGCTGCTGCGCTGCAACCGGATGGTGACGGTGGTGCGGGGTGTCAGCGCCCGTGAATTGTACCTCTCGTCCCAGGTTCTCTCGAAGTATATCCGCCAGGGGATTACCTCCGACCGGGCTTCGATGTGGATCGCACAGCGCCAGGGACGCACCAAGAACGGGATCGACGTTACGGAGCAGGGCCTGCTCAAGATGTTCGACATGAGCGGCACGAAGGGTTTCAAAGATAATTTTGAGGAGCTCCACATCGTCCCGATGAGCATCTCGTACGAATACGAGCCGTGCGACATCCGGAAAGCGCGTGAAATCCTGATCTCTCGGACACAGAAATACGTCAAGAAACGCAACGAGGACATGCACAGCATCATCATGGGCATCCGTCAGCAGAAGGGACATGTGCATCTCCACATCGGCAAGCCCTTGACGTCGGAGGAGATCGAGGCGGCTTCGCTCTGCGACAAGAACGACCGTTACCAGCTGATCCGCCATGCGGTGGACCGCCGGGTCATCGAGGGGTACAAACTGTGGAAGACCAATTATTTGTGCTATGACCTTGTCAACGGGACGCACAAATATGCGGAGCATTATACGGACGAAGACGTGGCGGCGTTCAAGAAATATATGGAGCATCGCATGGGCAAGGTGGAGCGCTCGCTGGATAGGGACGAACTGCGCGATATCTTCTTGAAGATCTATTCCAATCCGGTTCTGTCCAAAGAGCAACTTGCTGAAGAATAGTATATTGTGCTGCCCGACCTCTTGCCCTGATTCAAACGTGTGCGAATGAAAATCCTGATTCTTCTGGCCGCAGCGGCGTTCTACCTGATCGTCCCGGCCCTGGTGGTGAAACTGTGCCGCAGGGTCTCTTTCTTCAGAAAAGCCGGCGCCATCCTGACGCTGTATTTCCTGGGTGTGCTGATCGCCAATCTGTTCATTTTCCGTGTGGACAGACTGGGGGAGACGCTGTTCCCGCTGCAGGACGCGATGGTCTCGGTGGCGATCCCGCTCGCCATTCCCATGATTCTCTTTGCCTGTGACTTCCGGCACTGGCCGGCCGGCAAGGCGCTCTTGGCGCTGCTGGTCGGAATCGTCTCGGTTTTTACCGTTTCTTTCCTGGGTTATCAGCTATTCGGATCGCATCTGGGCGAGCAGGGGAAGGCGATCGCCGGCATGGCGGTCGGCGTCTATACCGGAGGTACGCCCAATCTGGCTGCCATCAAGATGATGCTCGGTGTGGACGAGGCGACCTACGTGTCCGTCAACACGTTCGACATGGTGGTGAGCTTCCTGTATCTGGTTTTCCTGCTTTCGGTGGGGATCCGCCTGGTCCGCAAGTGGCTGCCCTTCGAGGCGCTTTCCGGACCGTCGGTTCCGGCCGAGGATGCGGTCGTGAACGGGGCGATGGCGCAGTCGGAGCAGGATATGTACCGGGACATCTTCACGAAGCGGCATTTCCGGCCGACAGTGGAGGCGCTGGCTCTGTCCATTGCGATCGTAGGGGGCAGTCTCGGGTTGTCCTTCCTGATAACGGGAAAGGTCAACATGATCGTCCTGATCCTGTCGCTGACAACCCTTTCCCTGGCCGCTTCTTTCATCCCGCGCGTGCGGAGCTGGGAGAAGAGTTACGACGCCGGGATGTATCTGGTGCTGGTTTTCTCCTTGGTCGTTTCGTCCATGGTGGACCTGGGGAGCATCGACTACCGGGCGGGTGCTTTCACTTTCCTCTTCATCGCCTTTGTGATTTTCGCATCGCTCGGCTTGCAGCTGCTGCTGGGAAAGTTGCTGAAACTGGATGCCGACACGACGGTGATCACATCCGTGGCGATGATCAATTCGCCCTTGTTCGTCCCGATGATCGCGGACGCGATGAAGAACCGCAAGGTCATCCTGACCGGCATCACGGCCGGCATCATCGGCTACGCCGTCGGCAACTACCTGGGTGTCCTGATGGCGCAGATCTTATGACGGCATTGTTGATAGCGTGTTGATAATTTGCCCCTTCGAATGTGGGGAATGCTGCTGCTCTTTCGTATCTTTGTATCCCGGTTAGACGCTAATCGGGATTTTTCATGCCCCAGTACGAAGATCTCCGACTCCGGAATGCCGGAGCGTATCAAGACACCGACATTTATGAACTGTCCTCCCAGCAGTTCACCAACCGTTATCACATCCTCAGTCACTCCGATTCCCGCGCGCTGATGGCTTATCCGGAGGTGGTCGGATTCGTGGCTTACCAGGCGCTGCTAGCGCCCACGGCAGCCGGCCTCCAGTATCTCCAAGACCGGGGCCTGGGCAGGAACCTGGACATCCTGACCATCCTGCGCGGCGGACTGAACTATCCGCTCGAGGAGGCCTGCAGCCGCTGCCGGGAGCCTTTTTGGGTCAGCGATATCCATTTCCTGTCCTGCGAGCGCAAGATCGAGACGCGGCTGGTGGACGGGATCACCGAGCGGGTCATCACCGGCCTGGAGATCAAATATGAGAAGATCCGTCCCGGGCGGGACCGCATCTTGGCAATCGGGGATATCCTCGCCACGGGCGATACCTTCCGTTTCTGCCTGGACCATTTCCTGGAGGCATTCCGCTCGGCGGGCGGCAGCTTGCGGCGCCTGGTGTTCTTTACCGTCGGCGGAATGCGCGCCCTCCCGCTGATGGAGGCGTATGCGGAGCGCATGCGCGGCTGGTGGCCGGATTTTGAGGGGGTGGATGTCTTCTTTTTTGAAGGGATGTTCACCATCTACGGAGACAAGGGCGTCAGCGGGATCAATACGCCCGACATCGATTTCGGCTGGCTGGGCGGCGTGGTTTCGCCGGATTTCCGGCGCTATGTCGTCGAACGCCCGCCGTATGTGCTGCTGGAGAAATGTATCATCTACGACGGGGGAGCACGGCGTTACGAAATCCCCGTCCACTTCGAGGAAGTCCTGGAGTATTGGGAAGGGATCCTGGCCCGGGCGGATCGCATCGACCCGGCCGCGCTGGTGGCCGAAAAGCTGGGACACGCCGGCGGACTGGACTACTCACAATGGCTGGAAGCTACACATTTGCAGGAAATTACATTCGCAGACCTAGAGGGATTGTGGAGGAAGGAGATGCGCCTGATCGAAGAGGCGTGCAGTTGGGATCTGGGCGACATCGCCCGCCGCAAGATCGCATCTGTCAAGTCAATCCAATCGCTTTATGAAAAATAAAAGACTCAGCAACCTCAGCATGTTCATGGTGATGCTCGGCTTCACCTTTTTCTCCGCCAGCATGTGGGCCGGACAGCAACTCGCAGCCGGCCTGGATTTCCGCGGCTTCCTGCTGGCCCTCCTGCTGGGCGGCTTGATCCTGGCCGCATATACCGGCGCCTTAGGCTACATCGGCGGCGAGAGCGGCTTCTCGCTGGATGAACTGGCGCGCCGCAGTTTCGGCGAGAAGGGCAGCTACCTGCCCAGCGCGATGATCAGTTTCACGCAGATCGGCTGGTTCGGCGTGGGATTGGCGATGTTCGCCATCCCGGTGGCGAAGGAGTTGATGGGCCTGGAAGTGACCCCCGACCACATGCCCTGGCAGGGCTATCTGCTGGTCGTGATCGCCGGCATCCTGATGACGGGCAGCGCCTATTTTGACATCAAGGGCCTGACGGTCATCAGCTACATCGCCGTGCCGGCCGTCGCCATCCTGGGCACGGTCGCGATGATCTTGGCCGTGCAGCGCGGCGATGCGACCCTGGTTGAGCAATTTGCCAAAGGGAGCAAGGACCTGGGCGTGCTGGCGGGAGCGGGGCTGGTGGTCGGCAGTTTCGTATCGGGAGGCACGGCGACACCCAATTTCACCCGCTACGCGAAGAATGCCCGCGTGGCTTGCATCACGACGATCGTGGCCTTTTTCCTGGGCAACAGCCTGATGTTCTTCTTCGGCGCCGTGTCCAGCATCTATGCGGGCGGCAACGACATCTTCGAGGTGATGCTTAACCTCAACATGTTCTACATTGCGGTGCTGGTCCTGGGCCTGAACATCTGGACGACCAACGACAATGCGCTCTTCACGGCCGGCCTGGGCCTGTCCAACATCTTCGGCCTGCCGAAGAAGACGATGGTGCTGATCGCCGGCCTGATCGGCACGGTCGCGGCCGTGTGGCTCTACTGGAACTTCTGTGGCTGGCTCAACGTGCTGAACTGCACCCTTCCGCCAGTTGGCATCATCCTGATCATCAGTTACTTCACGCATCGCAAGGAATACCTGGCCGATGCGGTCCCGCAGCGGCAAGTCGACGGGTTCGCCGTCCTGGGCGTGATCCTGGGCGCCGTGGTGGCCAACCTTGTGCATTGGGGCTTCCCGGCGATCAACGGCATGGCGGTCGCGGCCGTCTGCTATCTGGCCGGCCAGGCTCTCGGCCGGCGTCCTGCGTTGAATTAAATAGAATCTCATACCATGATGACAAGCAAAGATCTGATTGCAACGATCCGGACCGTTCCGGATTATCCCATTCCCGGCATCCTGTTTTACGATGTGACGACGCTGTTCAAGAACCCGAAAGCGCTGCGTGCCATCGTGGACATGACCTACGAATTGTACAAGGACAAAGGCATCACCAAGGTGGTGGGGATCGAGTCCCGCGGTTTCGTCCTGGGGTCGGCCCTGGCCGTCAAACTGGGCGCCGGCTTCGTGCTGGCGCGCAAACCCGGCAAACTGCCGGCCGAGGTAGTCAGCGAGTCGTATGACAAGGAATATGGAAAGGACACCGTCGAGATCCACAAGGATGCGGTCTCGGAGGACGATGTCGTGCTGGTGCACGACGACCTCCTGGCGACGGGCGGTACGGTCGGCGCCGTCAACCGTCTGGTCCGCCAGTTCAACCCCAAGCGGATCTATGACAATTTCATCATTGAGCTGCCCGCCCTTCGTGGCCGCCAGCATATTCCGGAGGGTACGCCGGTCACGGCCCTGCTGCAGTTGGAAGGGGAGTAAAGGATATTCAATTAAACGGATACTATGTTAAAGAGTTTCGTGGGATTCAACCTGGTCGAGCAGATGCACAGACTGCGTCACAACAAAATGTTCGACCCGTTGAAAAAGAAGAAGAAGACGATTGGATTTATTTTTGTGGCCCTCGTGTTTCTGGTGCTCTGGTTCCTGCCTACCGAGGCGTTCGGGATGGAGGGACTCACGCAGGTCCAGCAAAGGATCATCACCATCTTTGTCTATGCGACGCTGATGTGGGTGATGGAACTGGTGCCTGCATGGGCGACCTCGGTATCCATCATTGCCCTGCT
>JAFUWZ010000038.1 GCA_017471045.1 Bacteroidales bacterium | reverse complement strand
GCTGGGACTTTGTCAGCGGCGAGGAATGTGAGATCATCACGCTGAACGGAGAGCAGGTCATCAAACTCTCCGGCTGGTATAGCATCATCAGCCCGCTGATGAAAGAGGCCGACTACCTTCCGGAAGATTTCACCATAGAGTTTGATGTCTGGTCCAACGACAAGCACGGTAGTTCGAACAATGACCACATCGACCTGATCCTGGGTTCGGAGGAAACGGCTGAGATCGTAGTCGTCACATTGAACCCGGCATTCAACGAAAACCCGGCGGAGGAGGGGGCACAGAGCGATATTAGCTATTCCTTCCGCTCGCCCGCCGGGGACAGCCGTGATGGGTCGGCCAAGGGTGAATCCCTGACCCCGCTCATCCAGCCCGACAGCTGGCTGCACGTAGCTGCCTCTTTCAACAAGCGCGCATTCAAGTATTACGTGAACGGTGTGCGGATGATCAACCTCCCCAATGTCATGCGTCCCACCCGGATGGCCCTGCGCTCCGTGTCGAACTGCGATGAGGGGGACCGCTTCTACCTGAAGAATATCCGCATGGCGAAGGGCGCCGTGCCGCTCTACGACCGTCTCGCCAGCGATGGCAAGATCGTCACCTACGCCATCACCTTCGATACCGGGAAAGCCACCATCAAGCCCGAATCCGCAATTGAGATAGGACGTATCGCCAAATTGATGCAGGACAATCCCAACCTCGCCTTCGAGGTGCAGGGGCACTGCGACGCCACCGGCAGCGACGCTGTCAATGATCCGCTCTCCCAGAAGCGCGCCGAGGCGATCGTCGCCGCCCTGGTGGAGCAGGGCATCGCCGCCGCCCGCCTCAGCGCCGTCGGAAAAGGTTCGCATGAGCCCATTGCCGAAAACAGCACGGACGAAGGCCGCGCCAAGAACCGCAGAGTAGAATTCGTAAAGAAATAACGCCATGAAAAAGATAATTATCACGCTCTTCGCCCTGGCGATGATGCTTCCCACCAAGGCCCAGATGACCCCCGAGGCCGTGATGGGCATGACGCCTGATCTACCGTCCACCGCCGCCCTTCTCAATTACTGGAAAGAGCGCAATGATCCGCTCCGGGATGAGGCGCCCGATTCCTACATCCTGGACGAATTCAGGGAAGCCTGGAATGCCGCCAATGACCAGATCCAGGACATGCAGGCCAAGACCCTTGCACCCGGCATGCAACGCAATGCGATGGCCGGGAAAGTTGCAGGGACGAACAAGACGGCAGGTGAGGTTGCCAATATGAGCGAAGCGGAGGCAAAGGCTCTCGCCATGTCCACCATGCAGGGACGCCTGTCCAGTATGGGCCTCAGCCAGGCCGATTTCGCAAAACTCCAGAGCAGTAATCTTTCTGATGAGGAAGCCATGGCCATGGCCAGCAAAGTGATGGCCAAACAAACCGGCGGGCTCACTGCCAAGGATATTGAAGCTATGTCTCATATGACCGACGAGGAGCGTGCGGCCTTCATGCAGGAATCCGGCCTGGGAGAATCCATGACCGCCAAGATGAATGCCGACAAAGGCAAACGCGCCTCGTCCCAGAAGCAGTATCAGCTGGTTACGGAACTTACTTCTCTGGGGCAAAAGGAACTCAGCCTCCAGCAGAAGGCCATCGGGATGATTGAATCGGCCCGGAAGGAAGGTGTGGCCCTGTTTGACCGAAAGTACAGGAAGGCGGATGAGCGCTTCAGGGCCGAAATCGCGGCCAATCAGATACCGGAGAAACCAGAACCCGGCTTTGATGTTGAAGCCGCCCTGGCACGCCTGCGTGCAGCCGAATCTGGATGGTTCAATAACATGAGCCGTTTCTACGCAGAATACATCCCCATGTACCGCGATGCCGTGGCTGGCGCCATGGACTGCTGCCGCGCCCAGCTTCTGCCCGTCAAGAGACAGCACAAGGAGGTAATGGAAAATCTCTATGCCCTCACCCAAAGTGCCGAATACGCCCTCTCCGACTCCATCCCCTTCGAGGCTTCATCCATGTATTTTGAGCTCTCCGAAAAAATAACGGAATTCGAACTGGAGGATGAACTGTATCCCGTGAACGAATAATTGCCATGAAGAGAACCATCCTTTCTTTGCTTGCAGCATTTGTCTCCCTGTCCTGCGTCATGGCGGCGGGGCGTAGCAGCGAAATGACCGTGATAGCGGGGCAGACCGTGACCGTCCATCCGGCGGGCATGCTTCTCGAGGGCGTGGCCGCCATCGACGGGGAGGAATTCGTAAAAGTCAAACAGGTCGGAAAAGCCCTTGAGATTAAAGGCGAAAAAGAAGGGCTGGCGACCCTGTCGCTGTCCCTGCGCTATGGACAGGCCATGACCTACCGCGTCCGTGTCGTGACCAGGACCTTCATGACACGCAGCGAGGGCAAGCCGGAAGGCCCGGAGTGGACGGGCCGTTACGAACTGCATATCCCGAAGGACAATTACTGCATTTCCTACACCTATTTCAATCCCGGCTTCGCCGAGGTCAGCGAAGTCATCGTGGCGCGCATAGCGGAGACGGTCGTAAAAGCTGACTGCTACTACGAGGAGGGCGGCTGTGCCTTCAATAAATTCGACTATGACGCAGGGCTCGGGTACAATGGGGGATTCAACGGCGATGACGTTTTCATGTACTTCCTGGGCGACGGCGCGTCCCTGGACGATCCGGCCGGCCTCGCCGACGGCGAGGCCTGGTTTGAAGAATATGCTCCGCAGCCGGCCTCGGATGCGCTCCTCGTCGAAGCCCCGCTGCTCTTCGGATGGGACAATCAGGGCGACGACGACTTTGAAACGGGCATCGTGATGCAGCGCATGCGCCAGTATGGCCGGGAGCAGTCCTACCTCAAGCGCTTCTATCGCGGAGAAGAGGAAGTCATGGGCATCAAATGCTGGGTCTTCGATATGCGGGGACAGGGTTCATACGGTGTGGGCGATCTCTGCTGGTGGATTGACCCGAAGACAGGTATCGCCCTGAAGTATATGGACGAACGCGGTGGCGGGATGATGGTCAAGACCTACGATCTCGACTACCACGAATGGGACGTCTTCGCCCGCCCCGAGCTTTTCAATCTATGAAAAAATGAGTATCTTCGCGTCGCGTGAAGATATGTGAGCTCATATTGTTTTTCCTTCTGTCCTTCCTCTCCGCAGGCCGGACCGAAGCCGTAAACAATGTCTCCGGATACCCGTCTGCTGAAGAAACCGTAGACTATGCGCAGAACCGGGATATCTGCATCACCTCGGCGCAGGGGTATTCTTTCGCCGGCAGCGACAGCACAAACTCCGCTTCCGTCCGGATCCCCCAGTCCATCAGGCGTTTGAATCAGCCGGTGCGCTCTACTTTCCGCATCGTGAAAGACGGGAAGGTTATCGATAACAACCGTCTTCATCCGTTCCTGGCCCAGTCCTTCGTACACCTGGCAGGAATCTATATTTCAGAAAGGTACCTGTACTCCATCTGCCGTCTCCGGCTTTAGCGGCGAGATTCTTTATCTGCGTGTAAAGGATCTGTTTGCTAATTCAAAATAAATCAAAATGACTATTATCTGGCTGCTGGTCGGCTTGGGGTTCATTGTCCTCGGTGCTGACTGGCTTGTAGAAGGTGCTTCCTCCATTGCGAGGAGGGCCGGAGTGAGCGAATTCGTGATCGGCCTTACCATCGTCGGCTTCGGGACTTCATGCCCGGAACTGGTTGTGAGCCTCACTGGAGCAATGGAGGGGAATGCCGATGTCGCCGTCGGCAATGTCCTGGGATCGAACATTTTCAATGTCCTTTTCATCCTCGGCCTGACGGCGCTGTTCTGCCCGGTCTCCATGACAGCCGACAACAGGAAACGGGACATTCCGGAGACCTTGCTTGTCACGTTACTCTTTCTTGGCTTCGGGATGGTGAATGGCCTTTCCCGTTTGGAAGGAGCCGTTTTCCTCCTTGCATTCGCCTTGTATATTTTCGCCTCCTTCCGGAGGGGGAAACCTTCCGGGGAAGAGTCTGCTCAGTCAAAGCCCCGAAAACTGGGGCTGGCCATTCTGCTGGTCCTTGCAGGACTGGGCGGGCTTGTCTTCGGCGGCAACCTTTTCGTGGACTCCGCTACGGATCTGGCCCGGATGCTGGGCGTCAGTGACAAGTTTATCGCTGTTACTGTCCTGGCCGGCGGGACATCCCTCCCGGAGCTGGCGACCAGCCTCGTTGCGGCCCTCAAGGGCCGGGACCAGCTGGCGCTGGGCAATATCCTGGGATCGAACGTCTTCAATATCCTCTTGATACTGGGCTCTTCGGCCCTCATTACGCCCCTTTCCTTTGCATCTGTTACGCACGTGGATGCGCTGGTACTTCTTCTGAGTGTCACGCTGCTGCTTCTTTGGGCCTACACTGGCCGGAAAGAACGGATCGACCGCTGGGAAGGGGCGATCATGCTTTTGCTCTTCGGAGCATATTACTATTATCTTTTCATCAATCTATAAACATGGAAATCAAACTCAAAAAGGTCCATACCGCCAAGGACCTCCTCATAGCTTTCATCACTGTGGCCGCCGGCGCCGGCCTGTATTTCGTAAATGCCGGACTCGG
>JAFUWZ010000037.1 GCA_017471045.1 Bacteroidales bacterium | reverse complement strand
GGGTAAGCCTGCCCGCCGGCGAAAGTCCGGACGCTCATCAGCAGCACCAGAAGAAGACTACAGCTGAACCTTGACATATTTAATATGGTAGCGCCTCCAGGTGTAGGCGATGTGCAGATACCCTTCTTCATCGCAGATGACGGCGGGATAGGAGTATTCCTTGATGGCATCGTCCTCGAGGGTGACGACGTCCGTCCAGCGGAGGCCATCCTCGGAGACGGCCACTTTCAGCGGGGATCGGGGGCCGCCGCTGCGCCCTGGAAGCGTCTCGAAGTCGTTGTACACCAGCGCGAAACGTCCGTCCGGCAGGGTCACGGCGTCGATCCCCGATCCATTCTGCGGGATGTCCGTCAAGGTCTCGCAGGACCAGGTCGTCCCGCCATCCCGGCTCCAGGTCACGGACATCTTGCCGTTGCCGGTGCGGGAGAGGGCCTGGAGGGAGCCGTCCCGGTGGACCAGGATCGTCGGCTGGATCGAGGAAATCGGCAGCCAGTTGCCGTAGTAGCGGTCCGGATCGTCGGGGACGTCGCGGTTCTCTCCCACCCGCCCGGGCTTCCGGAGCTTGCACGGGATGCTGAGCGCCACGCTGTCGGGCGCGGACTTGTGCCACGTAGCCCCGCGGTCATCGCTCCACTCGAAATGGATGCGATGCGGGATGTGGGCATATTTGGACTGCACGCTGCTGCCGCAAACCAGGCGTCCGTCGTGCCAGACGGGCTTGTTCTTGATCGGGCCCAGGAAGCCCTCCGGAAGGGGTTCCGGTCCGCTCCAGGTCCGGCCGTCGTCGAAGGATTCCATCAGCCGGGCCTCCCAGAGCGCGATGGTCGAGATGTCGATCTCCCCTTCCTTCATGTTGTAACCGGGGCGGATCTTGTACCAGAGCCGCAGGGGCTCACCGGGCTCCGGGATACGGAAAAGCACGGGATTGTCCAGGCAATATCGCTCCTTGTCGGGCCCGGCGACGGCTTCGGGCGCACTCCATTCCCGCGCGCCGGCCTTCTTGCGACACAGACGCACCTTGGTGTCCGGCTCATGCTCGGCGGTCCCGCCGTTGAACGCGCAGAGCAGGTCCCCGTTCCCGGCGAAGCAGAGCGTCGCCGAATGGCACTGCGGGAAGGGAGCGTGCGTATAGACGAACTGCTCCTCCACCACATGCTCCGGCAGGTCAAAATCAATACTGAAATGGTAGCGTCCGCCGCGCACGCGCCAGACGCTCCAGCCGTCCTCGACCCGCAGGCGACGCCCAGGGGCAAAAAGGCCTTTTTTGCCCCGCTCACCCACTTCAACCGCCTCCCCAGGGGCAAAAGCGACCGATTCCGCCCCCGCCAAACGGGAACGCCGTACCTGGGCACGGCGCACGGTCGGCGCCCAGACCTCGGCCCGCACCCCCTTCGGGAGATCGATGTCCCATTCCGCATGCATCAGATCCTTCGTAAAACGGCTCCGGACCGGGCCCCAAGGCGTCTCGGAGCAGTAATCCAGCGAGTCCAGTTCCTGAATGCGGAAATCCGGCCGCAGGCGGACCGTCTTGCCGGGCAGGACGGAGATCCCGGCCAGATACTTCTCACGCCAGGCTTCGACGGCGTCCGGTGACAGGCAGGTGTCCGTCACCATCTCCGGGTGCTTGTCGCAGATGAAATAGGCCCATGCATTGAAACCGTTTTCAGCGAGGACAGGGAGAAGGTATGGTGCCGCCTCCGGACCGAGCCGCGGCCGGTATCCCCGCCGGCGGACCGTCGCCAGCACCTGGCCCACCACTTGCGACCGGACGCTGTCGGGCACCAGGCCGAAAGCGAGAGGCAGGACGTTCTCATCCAGACGGTTAAGACCGTAAAAGGTACTGTCCGGATAGAGAATATGCGGCCGGTCCACCCGCGAGGTCCCCGGACGGACATGCAGATAACGGGCATTGAAGGCATCCCGGGCGCTGTCCGAAGGGGCCTGCCGATAAGCGAGGGCATCCCGGACCAGGGCGGCCCCGCCATCGGGAGCCGGCTTACCCCAGGCAAGGCCGAGGGACAGGAAGAGCGCTGCCTGGCAGAAGAGTTTTTTCATGGCTGGAAATCGCTTTTGGCAAATATACCGACAAAAATCTCGGTATCAAAACAGGAAAATAAGGAACAATTACAGGTCACAAAGTAGAGTTTTCATAAAAAGATAAGATATTTTTACAAATAAATTCGTAATTTTGCGCAAAATTAGTAACCAAACACAACTAATCTTTTAACCAGTTTTGCGTATGAAAATTTCGCGTACACTTGCGCTGACCCTTATCTTGCTGATAGGGGCCACCGTAAATGTTATGGCCCAGAACCTGGTGAAGGGTACGGTGGTGGACAAGAGCGGGCAGCCGGTCATCGGCGCCGCCGTCTACCTGGTCGAAAACCCTTCCAAGGGTGCCATAACAGACCTGAACGGTGCATGGGCCCTCGAGGCCGATCCCGGATCCACTCTCCATTTCTCTTCGATCGGCTACCGTGACCAAGACGTCAAGCCCGGCAACCTGACCGTCCTCAACATCATTCTGGAAGAGGATGTGAGCGCCCTGGAAGAAGTCGTCGTGGTCGGCTACGGCACCCAGAAAAAGGTCAACCTGACCGGCGCCGTATCGGCCGTCAATGTCGATGAAAAGATGACCAGCCGCTCGATCTCCAACGTCTCCACCGGACTGTCCGGACTCGTCCCCGGTCTCCAGGTCACGAGCACGACCAGCATGGCCGGTAAGGACGGCGCGTCCCTGATGATCCGCGGTCTGGGTACGGTCAACACGGCCACGCCCCTGGTGGTCGTCGATGGCATGCCGGACGTGGACATCGACCGCATCAACTTCGCCGATGTCGAGAGCATCTCGGTCCTGAAGGACGCGGCCTCGGCCTCCGTTTACGGATCCCGTGCGGCCAACGGCGTCATCCTGATCACGACCAAGACCGGCAAGAACGCCGACCGGACGTCCATCAACTTCAACGCCTCTGTCGCCTTCGAGACGCCGACCCGTGCCTACGATTTCCTGGACGACTATCCGCGTGCCCTGACCCTGCAGCAGTTTGCGGCCTCCAACAGCACCAAGCGGGAGAGCTACAACTTCAAGGACGGCACCATCGACCAGTGGCTGGCCATGGGCATGATCGATCCGCTCCGCTTCCCCAACACCGACTGGTACGACGTCTTCATGCGGACCGGTTCCCTCCAGAACTACACCCTCTCCGCCAGCGGCGGCAACGAGAAGTCCAACTTCTACATCTCGCTCGGCATGATGGACAAGCAGGGTGTCCAGATCAACAACGGCTACCGCCGCTACAACACGCGCTTCAACTATGACTACAAGGTGTTGAAGAACGTCACGGTCGGTGCCCGCTTCGACGGCAACTGGTCGGACTTCAACTATACCGGCTATGCCGACGGCATCACCAACAACGATACGAACGATTCCGGCGGTGGTGACATGCAGTATGCCGTCGCCGGCGTGACGCCCTACGATCCCGTCAGCGGACGCTACGGCGGCGTCATGGCCTACGGAGAAGACCTGCAGGCGTACAACCCGTATGCCTTCTTCAACTCCCGCAACCGCACGCAGACCCGCCAGAACGTAAACGGCAACATGTACGTCGATTGGGAGATCATCAAGGGCCTCGTCGCCCACACGGACTACTCCCTGAGCTACATGAACTATTTCGCCAAGTCCGCGGACACGCCGACGGGAGCCGCCTACAACTTCCAGACCGGGGCCGACCTCGGCCGTAACTACGTAGCGGACAACACCTCCGTCTCCGACAGCAACACGACCAGCTACAAGACCCAATGGAACGCCCGGCTGAGCTACAATTTCAACATCGCCGACACACAGGACTTCGCCCTCATGTTCAACTACAGCGAAGAGTACTGGCACTCCCGCTCGATGAGCGCGTCCCGCAACGACCGTCTCCATCCGACCATCACCGAAATCAACGGTGCCCTGAAAAACGTCTATGACAACAGCGGAAGCTCCTACGCGGAAGGCCTGCGCTCCTACATCGGGCGTTTCAACTACACGGGATGGGACAAATACCTCTTCGAGTTCAACTTCCGCGTGGACGGATCTTCCCGTTTCGCGGACGGCTACCGCTTCGGCTTCTTCCCGTCGGTGGCCCTCGGCTGGCGCTTCACGGAGGAGGACTTCCTCCAGCCCGTCACGCAGTCCTGGCTGGAGAACGGTAAGTTCCGCATCTCCTGGGGCCGGACCGGCAACAACAGCGGCGTCGGCCGCTACGAGCAGCAGGAGACCCTCGCCGCCGCCAACTACATGACGACAGAAGTGGTGAAGGGCTTCATCAACACGAAGATGATCAACCAGGAACTGTCCTGGGAAGAGTCCAACGTCTTCAACGTCGGCCTCGACTTGGGCTTCCTGAAGAACCGCCTGCGCGCCGAGATCGACTACTACGACCGCCTCACTTCCGGCATGAACCGTCCTTCCGAGATGTCCATCCACCTGTCCGGTGCCTACGACGCGCCCCGCAAGAACATCGGTGACATGCGCAACCGCGGTGTCGAGCTGAACCTGACATGGCGAGACCATGCCGGAGACTTCAACTACTCGGTCAACTTCAACGCGGCTTACAACAAGACCACTCTCGAGAGCTGGAACGAGTTCCTGAGCCGCGGCTGGATCTATATCGGCATGCCTTACCACTTCCTCTACAACTATGAGAGCGTCGGCATCGCCCAGACCTGGCAGGACATCTACGACAACACCCCGCAGAGTGCTACGCCCGGCCAGGTGCTGATCAAGGACCTCAACGGTGACGGCCTCATCGACAGCAAGGACCTCAAGGCCTATCCCAACATCCAGCGTGACCGCCCGACGACGACTTTCGGTCTGACGCTGACGGCCGAGTGGAAAGGACTCGACATCATGGCCTTGTTCAACGGCGCAGCCGGACGGAAGGACGTCTGGTACACGGACTTCAACAAGACCAACCCGTCCGACAAACGCTACAATTTCCAGCAGCTGCACTGGGCTGACACCTGGTCCCTCGAGAACCGGGATGCCACCTTCCAGCGTCTCGGTGCCGGATACGTCCAGACCCCGAGCAACAGCACCGCCGTGGGCAACTTCCTGTACGACATGTCCTACCTGCGCCTGAAGAACCTCCAGATCGGTTACAACTTCCCTAAGCGCTGGATCTCCAAGGCCGGCATGTACAACGCCCGCCTGTATCTCTCCGCGGAGAACCTGTTCACCCTGACGAAGTATCCGGGCCTGGATCCGGAGAAGCCGTACAGCACCAGAGACTTGTACCCTATCAACAGATCCTACTCCGTGGGTATTAACATCGGTTTCTAGAAGATGAAAGATATGAAAAAAACAGTATATATCCTCATAGCGCTGGCCTGCGCATGCTGCTTCTCCTCCTGCCACAAGGACCTGCTGGACCAGGTGCCGACGGAAGAGTTGGCCTCCAGCCAGTTCTGGAAGACGCAGGACGACGCCACCTTTGCCCTGAACGGCGCCTACACGGAAGTCCGCCGCCTTTTCGACCGGGACTACATGTTCGACGGATTGGGCGAATATATCCGTTTCCGGGCATCCGCCAACGACAACCAGGCCACGGCCCCGCGCAACAATGCTTACAAGGGAGGGACCTACAACAACCCGTCCTCGACCACCGGCAGTTCTTATACCAACTATTATACCTATGCCTACGCAGGAGTCAACCGCTGCAACTATGTGCAGGAAAACGTCGAGAAGATGCTCCCCGACATCACGGATCCCGCTTCGGTCGCGTCCCTCGAAGGCATCATCGGCGAGGCGAGGATGCTGCGCGCGATGGTGTATTTCCGCCTGATCACGATGTGGGGCGACGTCCCGTATTTCGACAAGATCATCAACAGCAACGACGAAGTGTCCGAAATCGAGCGCACCCCGATCGCCGAGATCTACCAGCATTGCTACGACGATTTCACCTATGCGTGGGAGCATCTCCCGAACCGTCCCGTGGCCCTCGGCCGCCAGAGCAAATGGGGCGCCCTGGCCTTCCGCGGCAAGCTGCAGCTCTACTGGGCCTGCTGGAACCGCACGAACTGGCCCTGGGGCAAGACCCTGGCTCCCAACGGCGGATGGCCTGAGCTGGACACCTTCACCGCCAACCAGTCCGAGTCCGACAAGGCCTACAAGGCTGCCGCCGCCGACTTCAAGAAGGTCATCGAAGAGTCCGGCATGGACCTCTACATGAACGGTGAACCGGGCGAATGCGGCGACCTGGGAGACTGGGAGACCCTGCCCAACTATTACTATCTCTTTACGTCCAAAGCCAACGATGCCGATGAACTGCTGGTCGGATTCGCCCACGGCGGCACCGGCACCAGCCAGGGCGACGAACTGATGCGTGACTTCGGCACGCGCGCCACGCAAGGTTCCCAGGGCTGGGGCCAGCCGCGTTTCGGCATCATCGACCGCTATCAGTCCACGGTTACCGGTGACTTCTGCGAGCCGGTCGAGCGCCTGAATCCCAGCTCCGCCAGCGATGCTTATACCCGCGAGAACTCCGCCCTCAATCCGGAAAGCTACAGAAACCGCGACTACCGGATGAAGTCCTCCGTCATGTGGGAGGGCGAGCGCATGTACTGCTATCTCAACCTCGCTTTCGACCAGGTACGCCTGTACCGGTACAAGACCCTGACGGGTGACGTGCCAGGCTATGACGCTCCGAACGCAGCCATCAACGCCGATGCCGATGCCGAAGGCACAATCATGCGCAAGTTCGTCATCAACTGGGCGGGAGTCGGCCGCAACGACGGCGACTACAAATGGCCCGCCATGCGCCTGGCCGACGTCTATCTCATGTACGCCGAGGCGGCCAACGAGGCCTATGGACCGACCGGCGACGGCGGACTGGCCATCGATGTCGTGAACCGGGTGCGCCACCGCGGCAATCTCCCGGCCCTCAAAGCGGAGAAGTACGCAGACAAGGAGACCTTCTTCTATGCCATCGAGCAGGAACGTATCGTCGAGCTCTTCGCCGAAGGCCACCGCTTCTGGGACCTGCGCCGCTGGCGCTCGATCGAGCGGGTCTGGTGCGAGCCGCAGACTTCCGGCGGCGTGAAGTTGTATGATTCCTGGGGAGCCTTGAAGAACACCTACTTCAACAACACCTCCTTCCGCAACTACCAGCGTTACTACATCTTCCAGATTCCGACTTCCGAGCGCAACAAGAACCCCAACCTGACGCAGAATGCGCCCTGGTTATAATTCATCTCTCAATCTTTCAAGAATATGAAAAAACTTTCCAATATTTCCATATTGTTCCTGTTGTTGGCGGGCCTGACGGGCGCGATGATCTCCTGCGAGAAGTTCCCCGTGGACGAAGACGGCCTGCTGATCACCGAGCGGGGTGAATGCTACGTCAGCAACTTCCAGCTGCTGGACGCGGATTACCAGAGCACGCTGCTGGGCAACGCATGGATCGACACGACGGCCCAGGTGGTCGTGGCCTACGTCCGCTACGGGACGGATCTGACCCACGTCAAGCCGCAGGTTTCCCTCTGCGAGGATGCCAAGCTGGATCCCAAGATCACCGGCTGGACGGATTTCTCCGGCTCCAAGATGAGCTTCCCCTATGTGGACGGAGACTGGACTGCGGCCGGCATCCCCAATGAACAATTGGGCGTGCGGGTCGTCGAGACCGGCGATTTCCCCAGCAGTGCCTTGAAATACACGGTGATCGCCGGAGACCGGGTCATCAAAAAGACCTACACCTTCGTGATCCTTGAACGTCCGTTACAATAATATCAATACGTATGATTATGAAATTCAGATATTGTCTCATGACAGGCCTGGCTGCCGTGGCAGGGCTCTTCGTTTCCTGCGAGCAGGAACAGAAACTGCTGAAAGATCCCGTCACGCAGCTGAGCAACGACTGCATCAAACGGACCCTGCCCACCCAGCCGAACATCGTGGGCGAAACCATCGAGTTCGCCTATGCGATGGCGCTCCCTTCCAAACTCGGCAAGCTCAGTTCCGCCACGGTGGAAGCGACGATCGCCGGTGCCGAAGGGACCCGCTTCGACCCCAATTCGTACAGCACCAACAACGCGGGAGCGGACGTCCCCGTGCGCGTCTGCGCTGACAGCCAGACGAGCGGCCCGGCGACTTCCTGCACCTTCACGGCCGACACCTGTGCGGCGACCCTGCGCTACTACTATGTCATCCCGGAGGCCGCCCGCGGCAAGCAGGTCAGCTTCAGGTTCTCCGTAAAGTCCAGCAACGGCCAGGACGCCGAGATCGAAATGGGGCCCTACAACATCTCCAAGATGGATATGGTGCTCAACGAGACCGTCTCCGCAGAGAATTGCTATCTGTCCTTCCACAAGGACGGGAAGGCCGTCCAGGTCTCCTCTTCGGCCGGCGCCGATGTGGACTTGGTCTATCACTTCTCCGCCAAGGAAGACATCAGCCACTCGCTTCTCACGCCCGCCGCTCCGGCAGAGCTGCGCGACGGTGCGACGATCCCTTCCGGCATGAGCGGCAACGCCCGGCTGGTCCGCGTCTATAACCTGCAGGACCGCCAGCTGTCCGACCTCAACAACGCCAAGTTCATCGACGACCTGGACTTCCAGCAGAAGGATTTCTCAGGGGCGACGGACTACGCGCTGCGGCTGGGCGAACAGTACGGCGTCTGGGTCGAGACGGCCGACGGGAAATACCGGGCCTACGTGTATGTCAACTCCGTTTCTTCCGGTTCGATGAAGATCAGCGTCAAGAGATACGCCCTGTAGCGCTTGGTTCTTTCCGGAATCTTTTGTATTTTCGTGGGAGTGTGCTTCTGATGGAACACACTCCCACATCCTTTATAACACTGCCATGAAACGAATCACGACCTTTCTCTCCCTTCTGCTCCTGGCGCTCCCGCTGTCCGCGCAGGAGCAAGGCGGGCGTCCGCTGATCGCGTTCAACCGGACCGTCCTCTCCCGCGTGAAGCATCAGATCCAACGGGGCGAAGCCGCCCCGCTGTCGGCCTACCGCCAGCTGATCCGGGAGGCGGACGGACTGCTCTCCGAAGGGCCTTTCACGGTCACGACCAAGACCCAGACACCCCCCAGCGGAGACAAGCACGACTATGTCAGCCAGGGCCCCTACTGGTGGCCGGACCCGTCCAAGCCGGACGGCCTGCCCTACATCCGCCGGGACGGGGAGGTCTATCCGGGCTACTACGACTATCCGGACCGGGACCAGTTGGAGAAGTTGACCGATGCCGTCCGGAAGTTGGGCCTGGCCTATTATTTTTCCGGTGAGGAGAAGTACGCCGCACACGCCGCCCGCCTGCTGCGGGCGTGGTTCCTGGATCCGGAGACCCGGATGAACCCGAACCTCAACTACGGCCAGCGGATCCCGGGCATCTGCGAGGGACGCGGCATCGGGCTGATCGACACCCGCACTTTCGTCGAAATGCTGGACGGGGCGATCCTCGTCAGCGATTCCAAGGCCTGGAGCGAGGCCGATGAGCGCGGCCTGAAGGCCTGGTTCAGCGAGTTCCGCGACTGGATGCTCCACAGCCCGATCGGGCAGGATGAAGGGAAGCAGCACAACAACCACGGCACCTACTACGACCTGCAGGTCGTCGCCTACTCCATCTTCATCGGACAAAGCGGCTTCGCGCGGAACCACCTGCGGGAAGTCACCCGCCGGCGGCTGGACAGCCAGCTCGCCCCGGACGGCGAGCAGCCCTTCGAGATGGCCAGGACCAAGCCCTGGGGCTACTGCGGCATGAATCTGCAGGGGTTCGTGGACCTGGCCCAGGTCGGAGAAAAGGTCGGAGAGAACCTATGGGTGTACCGGACGCCCGGAGGCGCCTCCATCCGGAAGGCCATCGAGTGGTATTTCCCGTTCTGGAACGGCGAGAAGCCCTGGCCCAAGGAGGAGATCACCGGGCACCGCCACTCGGACGCCCTTGTCGCCGTCCTGATGAAGGGCAGCCGCTACGACAAGGCAGGGTATGCGAAACAGCTGGAGAAACTGCTCGCCTTTACCGGCGACGGCTATGACCTGCAGACCTCGCTCCTGCAGCTGACCTATCCCATCTTCGAGGGCCCCGTCACCGACGATCCGATGTTTTTCGACGCTCTCGACCTGGACTATCCCGGGCTGGAGGCCGTCAAGGAAGATGTCGCCCGCGGCGATTACGACGCCGCCAAGAGAGATTTTGTCCGCCACTTGAAGACCCGCCAGGAGCCGCAATGGCTCTTCGACTGGCGCGACGTCCGCAACCCGGCCCACCGGGACGCCGCCTACGACCGCGGCCCCGCCGACAAGATCGCTTCCAACCTGCTGGAGAGCTGCAGCATCCCCCACCAGTTCGGAGATACGATCGACTGGTCCATCAATCCCGCCCCGCTCGAATACGTCGAATGGACCTATCAGCTGAGCCGACACCCGTTCTGGGTCACACTGGGACAGGCTTACCAGGCCATCGGCGACGAGAAATACGCCCGGGCCTTCGTCCGGCAGATGCGTAGCTGGGTGATGTCCAATCCGCTTCCGGACACCGACGCCAACGTCAACTGGTCCCGCTGGCGGACGATCGAGACCGGCATCCGGACGGCGCGGGCCTGGCCCGAGTCCTTCTTCTACTTCCTCGGCTCCCCCTCCTTCGACGATGAGTCCATCGTCATGATGGTCAAGTCCTTCCACGAGCACGGCCTGCACCTGCGGAGCTATCACCGCCAGAACAACTGGCTCACCATGGAGATGAACGGGCTGTTCCACACGGGCATCCTCTTCCCCGAGTTCAAGGAGTCCCGGGAGTGGTGCGAATACGCGAGCCGGCGCCTCTACGAGGAGCAGCAGAAGCAGTTTTACCCCGACGGGGCGCAGGTGGAGCTCGCCCCCGGCTACCACGGCGTCAGTCTCCACAACATCCTGGGGATCTACGATGTGGCCCGGATCAACCACTATCCGCTCCCGGAGGATTTCATCGGGCGGATGGAAAGCGCCTACAACTACTATCTCAAGATCTGCATGCCGGACGGATCCATGCCCGCACTCAACGACGCCGGCTGGGGGGACGCCCGCCGCATGCTTGCCCAAGGCTTCTCCTACCTGCCCGGACGGACGGATTTCCAATACGTCGCCACCGGCGGGAAGCAGGGCACCGTCCCGGCCTTCACTTCGGTCTGGATGCCCTGGGCCGGCTGGTACGTCTCCCGCTCCGGATGGGACGGGGACGCCCTGTATGCCCACTTCGAGGTCGGTCCCTTCTCACCGGCCCACTCGCACGAGGACAAGCTGAGTTTCCTGCTCAGCGCCTACGGCCGCCGGCTGCTGACCGAGTGCGGAACCTACGCCTACGACACCTCGCAGTGGCGCGCCTACGCCCTCTCGGCCCGCGGACACAACGTCTCGCGCGTGGACGGGAAGGACCAGAACCGCCGCAGCCTCAACCGCCTGGAGTCGATCCGCTACAACCAGGCGCCGATGCCCAACCGCTGGATTTCAAACGAGCGCTTCGACTTCGCCGAAGGCTGGTACGACGAGGGATTCGGCCGGGACCAGGACTCGACCGTGACCCAGTATCGGGCGCTGGTCTTTGTCAAGGACCGCTACTGGCTGCTGTTTGACGTCTTCACGCCCTCCGACCCGGCGCAGCACGACTACTGCTCCTGGTTCCATCTCAACTCCGGCCGCTACCGGACGGAGAAGGCCCTGCACGCCGTAGGGACGGACGACGCCGGCGAGGCCAACCTCACCGTCGTCCCGCTCTGGGAGCCGGTTCAGGAGCCGGATGTCGTATGCGGCCAGGAAACGCCCGAAGTGCAGGGCTGGGCCCACCTGCAGGGCTATGAATGCATTCCCGTCGCCACACCGGTCTTCCGTCGGGAAGGGAGCGGAACCTGCGTCATGCCCTACCTGTTCTACCCGACGCGCGCCGGAGACACCCTGCCGGTACGCAGCGTCAAGATCCAGAAGGACGGGGACATCAAGGTCCTGTACCGGGACGGGTCCTCAGACCGGATCCGCTACCGGATCGGGAACGGATGTCTGGAAGGCCTGAGCCTGACGACCCGGCAAGCCGGGAAACGGACCACGATCCCTATCCTGTGATTGCGCTAAGGTTCCGGCAGGAAAGTCTCCCTCATCGGATGGAAACAATCGATCAGGATCCCGTCCTCCAGGCACACGCAGCCGTGTTCCACCCCGGGCTGCTTGAACAAGGCATCCCCGGCGGAGACGGTCTGGGTCACGCCGTCGACCGTGAAGGAAAATTTGCCGGATGCCACGTACGTCACCTGCGAATGCGGATGACTGTGCATCGCTCCCGCCTGCCCTTTCTTGAAAGACACCTTGACCATCATCAAGTCTTTGTTGTAACCGAGAATCTGGCGGACGACGCCCCCTCCGGCATCCTGCCAGGGAGTTTGCACGTCGAAAATAAAATTGTTGCTTTGCTGGTTCATCATACTGGGTAAAGATAGCTAAAAAACGTATATTTATCGCCAAATCATCCTATATAATGAAAAGGTTATTCCTGGCCGTCCTGGTCTTCCTGATCACCGGCCTCTTGCATGCCCAAACCGAATATGTGACGCCGGACACGCCCATTCCGGCCCATCCGCGCATCCTGCTGCTGAAGGGGGAAGAAAAAGCGTTGAAGAAGCAGATCAACGCCGACCCCTACTGGAAGGATATCCAGACGGACCTGATCCAGGAAGCGGACCGTATCGTGGATTTGCCAGTCAACCAGCGCATCAAAATCGGGAAGAGGCTCCTGAGCGTTTCGCGCGAAAATCTCCGACGTATTTTCGACCTGTGCTACGCCTACCGGATGACGGGACAGAAGAAATATGCCCTCCGGGCCGAGCAGGAGATGCTGGCAGCTGCTGCCTTCTCGGACTGGAACCCGTCCCACTTCCTGGATGTGGGAGAGATGACCATGGCCCTGGCCATCGGCTATGACTGGCTGTACGACAAACTCCCGCCCGCCTCACGCGAAGCCATCCGCACCGCCATCATTGAAAAAGGCCTGAAAGCGTCGCTGGACGAAAAAGACGCCTGGTTCCTGCGCGCCGAGCACAACTGGAACCAGGTATGCAACGGCGGGATGCTCTATGGCGCCTTGGCCGTCTATGACACGGACAAGGAGTTTGCACGCAACATCATCAACCGGAGCATCAGCACGATCCGGCTGGCCATGGGGCAATACGCTCCCGACGGAGCCTATCCGGAAGGTGTCGGCTACTGGAGTTACGGCACATCCTTCAACATGATGTTCATCGCCGCCCTGGAAAAGGCCTACGGGACCGATTTCGGGCTGCTCGACTTCCCCGGTTTCCTGCAGACCGGCATGTATTCGCAGGAACTGATCACCCCTTCGCTCCATACCTTCAATTATTCCGACAACGGAGCCCACGCCGGATTCAACCCGACGGTGTTCTGGTTCTACTCCAAGACCCAGGATCCCGCCCTGCTCTATCTGCAGAAACGTTTGTATGAGCAGGATTCGGCCAAAGCCTACGTGACGAACCGCCTGCTGGCGGCTGCGCTGATCTTCGGGGCCGGATCCGGCGCCTCCCTGGCCGATCCGGCCGAGCCTTCCGAGCGCATGTGGACCGGACGCGGCCCTTCGCCGGTCGCCGTGATGCGCTCGTCCTGGAGCGATCCGGAGGCCGCCTTCCTGGGATTCAAGCTCGGCTCCCCAGCCGAAAACCACGCCCACATGGACGTGGGATCCTTCATCTTTGAAGCCGACGGCATCCGCTGGGCCTTGGATCTGGGCAGCCAGGGATACGAGCACGTGGAAAGCCGCGGGGTCGATTTGTGGAACAGGGCGCCCGGCTCACAGCGCTGGGATGTCTTCCGCTATCGGACTACTTCGCACAACACCCTGTGCTTCAACGACAAGCCCATGTCCGTCACCGCGCGCGCGGAGCTGGACGATGCCGGCGTAAAAGATGGCGTCATGTATGCCATGAGCGACCTGTCCGCCATGTATGCGGATCAGATTCCATCCGTCAAGCGGGCCGTCTCGCTGGTCGACGGGAAGTATGCCGTGATCCAGGACCTGCTGCGCTGCGGCAGCCACTTCACCAAGGTCCGCTGGAACATCGCCTCAGAGGCGGACCAGGTGACCATCCTGGATGAGACAAGCGTGTTGCTGGAGAAAAACGGCAAACGCCTGTTCCTGCAAGTGGATTCCCCCGTCCCGGTCCGCTTCTACCACTGCGACGCCACGCCCACCAACACCTACGACTCCCCGAATCCGGGCGTCTGTTTCGTCGGCTTCGAGGCGGATCTGACACGCAACGAAATGCAACAGATCAAGGTCTATCTGATGCCTCAGACCCGGATCGATGCACCGAAATCCCCTTTTCAATTCTGATTCACCATGGTTAAGAAAATCCTGCTTTCCGCCCTTTCGCTGCTCGTCCTGCTGACGACGGCAGCGGCCAAGAACAACGACATCGAGCTGCTGCGCAACCGTTTCAAAACAGAGGCGATGAGCCAGCCCGTGCAGGAAGAACGGGTCCGGCAGCTGATGGACACCCTCCAGCCGGACGGTACCTGGCCGGGTATCGATTATGCCGATACCGCCCGCATCGCTTTCCAGCACGTCGATCATCTCAACAATCTGGTCGCCATGGCTCTGGCCTACAAGAAAGACAGCTCTACCCTGAAGGGCAACAAGGGACTGAAAAAGAAATTCGACCTGGCCCTGGACCATTGGCTGGACAAGGATTACATCTGTGAAAACTGGTGGAACAACCAGATCGGTACACCCACGACGATGGTCCATCTGCTCTACATCATGGACAAGGACCTGAGCAAGGAGCAGGTTGCCAAGATGTTGGAGATCGCCGGACGCGCCAATATGAATGCTTCGGGCGCCCGTCCGAGCGGGGACCGCGCCAAGATCGCCTCGATCCTCGCCCAAACCCAGCTGTGGTGCCGCAACGATGCGGAAGTGGAAAACGTACTCAAGATCATTGAAGGCGAAGTCAAGTTTGCCGGTGAAGAGAGCAGCATGACGACGGCGGAAGGGAAAGCCCATCCCAACTATTTCGCCGGAGGCCGGGGCATGCAGCGCGACTTCAGCTTCCATCACCGCCCCGACCGGGTCAACAATACTTCCTCCTATGGGACGGGGTATCTGGGCGCCATCATTGACTGGGCCGTTAAAGTCTCCGACACGAAGTATCGCTTCTCCGACAAGACGGTGCACACCATCGTCGACTATTTCCTGGACGGCATGTGCAAGCAGATGGTTTACGGGACGATGGTCGATCCCGGCGTCCGCAACCGCGACATCGCCCGGCCTTCCGGCCGCGGCGCCCAGGCCGCCGCGCGCAGGGCCGGAGAGAAGGCCCGGCCGCTGAGAGGCAACGCCGCCATGCCGGAGAATCTGCTGAAGATCGCCGGCGGATACCGGCAGGCCGAACTGGAGGAAATCGTCGCCGCCCGCAACGGCGACCACAGCCATACCCCTTCCTTTGCCAAATTCTTCTGGCAGACGGAGCATTTCGCATTCCAGCGTCCCGGCTTCTACACGTCCGTGCGCATGTTTTCTTCGCGGAACAAGAGCATGGAAGAGCCCTACAACGGGGAAGGACTGACGAATCACTACCGGGCTGACGGGACCAACTACCTGTCGGTCTCCGGAGACGAATACACCGACATCTATGCCGTCTATGACTTCCGCAAGATCCCCGGGACGACGGTCATGCAGGCCGAGTTCATGCCGCCCGAGGGAGAAATCCAGCAGAGCGGCGTGATGGACTTCGTCGGCGGCGTGACCGACGGGCTGTACGGGGCCGTCGCCTTCGACTTCATCAGCCCCATCGATCCGCTGCAGGCCCGCAAGAGCTGGTTCTTCTTTGACGACGGGTACCTGTGCCTCGGCAGCGGCATCCGGAGCCGGGGACAACATCCCGTCTTCACGACCCTCAACCAGTGCTACCTGCGCGGAGAGGTCCTCGCCGGCCTGCCCGGAAGCCGGGAAGTCCTGGAGACGGGCGAGCACGCCCTGGACCGGCCCCGCTGGATCCTGCACGACCAGGTCGGCTATGCCTTCCTGGACGCGCCGGCACAGGTGGGAGTGATGAACCAGTCCATGACCGGCAGCTGGCAGCGCCTGAACCGGCAGACGACCGTGACCCGCAAACCGGTCCATGCGGACATCTTCTCGCTGTGGATCGACCACGGATCGAGAGTGAGCGGCGGCCATTATGCCTATGCTGTCCTGCCGCACGCTGATGCGGAACGGATGGAGACCTTCTCGGCCCATCCGGACGTCGAGATCGTGTCCAACACGCGGGACCTCCAGGCGGTCTGGCATCCCGGCCTCGGGCTCGGCTACGCCGTCTTCTACGGCGGCGGGACCGTGCAGCTGGGCGGCGTGACCCTGAGCAGCGACACGCCCCTGATGGTCCTGGTGCGCGTCCGGGAGGGACAGGTGGAAAAGATCTGCGTGTCAGATCCTTCCCGCAAGTTGCTGAAGGCCCATCTCAGCGTAAACGGACGGGAAATGCATGTCGCCCTGCCCCAGGGCGAATATGCCGGAGAGAGTATAACGATTTAAACGATAACACCATGAAAAAAACAATCCTCCTTTTGGCCTTGTGCCTGGCCGCCTGTACGGCCCGATCCCCTTATGTTTCCATCCAAGACCCGATGGTCCGCGACGACTTCGAGTTTGCCGACCGGCAGCTCCGTGTCCTGCTCCATGACACCGAAGCCATCCTGGATACGACGACCCTCACTGAAAAGACCAAGGTGGAGCCGCACTCGGTCAAGCCGGACGGCTCCCTGGTCCTGGTCCCCCCCAGAGGATGGACCTCCGGATTCTTCCCGGGCACGATGTGGTACCTGTACGAGATGAGCGGAGACGAATTCTGGAAAGAGAAAGCCATGAAGTTTACCGAGTATCTCGAATCCATCAAGACCTACAAGGGCACGCATGACCTGGGATTCATGATCAACTGCAGCTATGGCAACGGAGAGCGCCTCGCCCACGTCCCCGGCTACAAGGAGGTCATGCTCGAAGCCGCCCGCTCGCTCAGTTCCCGCTTCAATCCCACGGTCGGCTGCATCCGCTCCTGGGACCACGGAGCCAAATGGCAGTTCCCCGTCATCATCGACAACATGATGAACCTCGAACTGCTGTTCTGGGCCTCGGAAGCCAGCGGAGACCCTTCCTTCCGGGAGATCGCCATCTCTCACGCCAACACGACGATGGCCAACCACTTCCGGGAGGACAACAGTTCCTTCCACGTCGTCGATTATGACGCGGCCGGAGACGGAAAAGCCGTCCAGTTCAACACCCACCAGGGCTATGCCGACTCCTCCGCCTGGGGCCGCGGCCAGGCCTGGGGCCTGTACGGCTTCACGATGTGCTACCGCAAAACCGGAGATCCGAAATACCTGGAGCAGGCCGAGAAGATCGCGGCCTTCATCCTGAGCCACAAGAACCTCCCGGAAGACAGCGTCTTCTACTGGGACTTCGACGCCCCGGACATCCCGGACGCCCCGCGCGACGTCTCCGCCTCGGCCGTTGCCGCCTCCGCCTTGTATGAGTTGTCCACGATGTCCGCCGACAAGGGAGCTGCCTACCTCGCCGCCGCCGACAAGATCGTGAAAAGCATCTCGGAGAAATACCGGAGCGAGCCCGGAGCCAACCACGGGTTCCTGACCCACTCCAGCGTCGGCAACCTGCCCGGCAACAACGAGATCAGCGTCCCGCTCAACTACGCCGACTACTACTTCATCGAAGCGCTGGTCCGCAAAGACCGCCTCGCCAACGGGAAGCCGGTCGTGCCGGCCGTAAACTGAACATCAGGGGGCCCGTCCCCCTCCCGCCTCTTCCCTCATGCCGCCCCGCCCGGGCGGCATTTTTTTGTATTTTTCACCATTATTCCAGAATTAATGGTAATTAACACAAAATCAGCTCAAGCGCCTTTGCAATAATTTCAATCTTTAAATAAATTAAGCCTCATAAAAGAAAGAACTTCACAAAACCTATCTATTAACCAAAAATTATGAAACCAAAACTCACATTACTGATGCTGGCACTCCTGCTGCTCGGTATCCCTGCACTGGCGCAGGGAAGCGGACAGGACGCCGGCAGAAAGACGGTGACCGGAAGAGTCCTGGACGAGTCGGGCCAGCCGGTCATCGGGGCAGGTATCATGGTGCAGGGAACCACCCAGGGCGTCGCAACGGACCTGGACGGCAACTTCACCATTTCGGTTCCCTCCAACGGAACCCTGGTGATCCAGAGCATCGGCTACAAGACGGTCAGCATCCCCGTCAACGGCCGCAACCGGATCAACGCCACGCTGGCCTCCGACCAGGAAATGCTGGAAGAAACCGTGGTCGTCGGCTACGGCACCCAGAAGAAAGAGAGCGTCGTGGCTTCGATCGCCCAGGTCGGCAGCGAGTCCCTCCGCAAGGTCGGCAACAGCTCTGACCTCACGGAAGCCCTGATCGGCCAGGCGCCGGGTCTGGTCTCCCTGACCGCCTCCGGCGAGCCGGGCGGTATCACGACCGGTGAGAGTGCGACGAGTCTGTTCATCCGTGGCAAGAACACCTGGAACGGCGGCGGCCCGCTGATCCTCGTGGATGGTGTGGAACGCAACATGAACAACGTCGATGTCAACGAGGTCGAGCGCATTTCCGTCCTGAAGGACGCTTCTGCGACGGCCGTCTTCGGTGTCAAAGGAGCAAACGGCGTCATCCTGATCACCACCAAGCGCGGTGAGGAAGGCAAGACCCGCCTCAACTTCAACTACACCGTGACCGGCAAGATGATTGCCAAGCAGCCGGAGAAGATGGACTCCTACGAAGCGATGATGGCCAAGAACGACGTCATCGAGCGCGAGGGCGTCCTCAACGAAGTCTCCTGGGCCGCCTACGTACCGTATCGCATCATCGAGCGCTTCCGCACGCAGGGACCTACCGCGTGGGACCTCCAGCATTACCCGGATGTCGACTGGGACAGTGAGGCCTACAGCTTCCGTGAGATCTATCCCAACGTCGACTGGACCAAGGAGATGTACGATGACTTTGCCGTGAATACACACAAGGTCTCCGCCAACATCCAGGGCGGCTCGAAGAAGATCAAGTATTTCGGATCGCTCGCCTATATGCACGAAGGCGACATGTTCCGCAACTATGACAACGGCAAGCCCTACGATCCGAACTATGACTTCGACCGTTTCAACTTCCGCTCCAACGTGGACTTCGACCTCACGAAGACCACGCGCCTGAAGTTTGACCTCGCCGGCTTCTTCAGCCGAAAAAACACCAACTTCAACAACGAGTCTTCCACCTCCCGGGCTGACCAATGGATGTATTCGGCGGCCTATTTCCTGGCGCCGAACATGTTCCTGCCGATGTATTCCGACGGGAGATGGGGCGCCTACTCGGACGGTGCCAACTCCTCGACGAACCCGCTGGCGGCCGTCTACAACCTCGGTCTCCGCCAGACCCGGACGACGCAGATCAACGCCCGTTTTGCTCTGGATCAGGACCTGAGTTTCATCACGAAGGGGCTGAAAGCCTCCCTGCAGGTGACCTACGACAACACGATCCGTTCGGAAGGCGGTGTGTATGACATCAACAACTCCATCCGAGCTTCGGAAGCCCGTACCAACGTAGCTTACCGCTACATCAATTACAAGAACTACTTCCCGGGAGCCGACCCCGGCGCCTACGCGCTCGAGATGCCGGTCCCGGAAGATGAGTACGACTGGGCCTACCAGGTCGTCTCGCGCCGGTATGAAACGATCCTGGCGGCAAACTGGGCGAATTATATCCCTGTCACGCGCCGCCTGACTTACCAGGCCCAGCTCAACTACGCCCGCGACTTCGGCAAGCACGGCGTCACGGCGATGGGGGTCTTCAAGCGCGAAGAGTACGCTCAGGGATCCATGTTCCCGAACTACCGGGAGGACTGGGTCGGCCGGTTCACCTACGACTATGACAGCCGCTACCTGCTGGAAGCGAACGGTGCCTACAACGGTTCCGAGAAATTCGGCCCGGGCTACCGCTTCGAGTTCTTCCCGTCCGTGGCACTCGGCTGGTATATTTCCAACGAACCGTGGTTCAAGATGAGCTGGCTGAACAAACTCAAGCTGCGCTATTCCCTCGGTAAGGTCGGTGACGACACCGGAGGCAGCCGCTGGGCCTATGTGACTTCCTACGCCTACGGAGGACGCTCGAGACTGGCGAAAGGGACCACGGCATACAGTCCTTACTACATGTACCGGGAGAGCACGCTCGGCAACCCTGATCTCCACTGGGAGACGGCCACCAAGCAGAACTTCGGCCTGGAAGTCGGCGCCTGGAAAGACCTCATCACCTTCAGCTTCGACTATTTCACGGAGAAACGTACGGACATCATCCGCTCCGGAAGCAGCCGTTCGATTCCCGCCTTCTTCGGTGCCACGGCGCCGGCCGCCAACCTCGGCCGCGTCAATGCCCGGGGCTTCGAGATCGAGTTGGGCGTCAACAAGCAGATCGGCAAGGATCTCCTCCTCTGGGGTAAGCTGACCGCCAACCATAATGAGAATACCGTCATGTTTGCCGACGATCCCCAGCTGCAGTTCTTCTATCTGAAAGCACAGGGTTACCAGATCAACCAGCAGAAGACGCAACTCTCAGCCGGCATGTACCGCAGCTGGGACGACATCTATGCCAGCGTCCCCCAGGAGAGCAATGACGGCCAGAAACTGCCCGGTTACTTCAACATCGTCGACTTCAACGCCGACGGTATCATCAAGAGTTCTGAGGACACACCGCCTGTCGGCTACTCCGAGATACCGCAAAACACCGGATCCCTCGCACTGGGCGCCGAGTGGAAAGGCTGGAACTTCATGATCCAGTTCTACGCCGTCAACAACGCCAACCGCGTCATCAACTGGAACAACTATACTTCCGACTACGATATCGTCTACAAGAACGTGAGCGACTACTGGTCCAAGGAGAATCCCAACGGTACGGCTTTCCTGCCCCGCTGGCAGACCAACGGCGAGTTCATCGGCAGTTACTACTACTACGACGCCTCCTTCGTGCGTCTCCAGCTGATCGAGCTGGGCTACACCTTCAAGAAAGTCGGCCTGCTGAAGAAGATCCATTGCGACAACCTGCGGCTGTTCGTCAACGGCAACGACCTCTTCTTCTGGTCCGACCTGCCGGATGCCCGTACCACCACCTATACGGGCGGAAACGCCACGCAGGGTGCTTATCCGACCCTGAAGCGTATCAACTTCGGCGTCGACCTATCATTCTAATCAAGATTCTGCGATATGAAAAAGATTGTCACTACAATTATAAGTATTGCTGCCGCCCTGACGATCGCGTCCCTGGCGACTTCCTGCGAGGACTACCTCAACAAGGCGCCGGAATCGTCCATCACCGAGAAAGACGCTTTCGGTAACTTTACGTCTTTCCAAGGCTTCGTCGAGCAGCTCTACAATGTCGTCATCGGCTATGACAAATGCGGCGCCTGGAACAAATATTCGTTTGCGGACGAAGACCTGACGATCGCGCCGATGAATTTCGACAACGGCAACTGGTGGGGCAACGAGGCCTATTTCTACGGATCCGGCCCCAGCCCGACTACGAACGAAGGCCGTAACCTGCGGGTTTGGGAAGATGCGTGGTATGGAATCCGCGTGGCAAACATGGCACTCGAACATCTGGACAAAGAGGACAGCGAGTTCGTGGGTACTGACGAAGAGTACAAACTTCTGAAAGGCCAGGCCCTTTTCTTCCGCGCATTCCATTATTATGAGATCTGCCGTTACTGGGGTGGAATGCCCTATATCACTCACCTGATCGGTGCGTCCGAAGATATGACGACCGAGGAGTTCAACCGCCTTCCGGCGCAGGAGAGCTTCATCGCTATGGCGAAAGATTTCGGCGAAGCAGCCGAGCTCCTGCCGAACCATTGGGACGAGACGACGGCCGGACAGCCCACCAAAGGCAACAATGACTACCGCGTCAACAAGTTCTGGGCGCTGGGCTTCCAGGGCAAGGCTCTCCTCTGGGCTGCCAGTCCGATGCTCAACGAAGAAGCCGGCAACGGCAACTCCTTCAACGCAGACCTGGCCAAGCAAGCGGCCGATGTGCTCGGAAAGCTGCTCAAACTCTGCGACGAGACCGGCATCTACCAGCTTGAGACCTGGGCCAACTATGAGAATATCTTTGCCCGGACCGGCTGGAACCGTCCCGGCGGGAAGGAGGTTATCATGAACGAGACGCTCTACAACCGGTCCCGTGTCTTCTGGTCCTGCTTGGGTGCGACCGTTCCAGCCTCCTTCGGCTGCAACTCCTCAGCCACGCAACAGGACTCTCCGACGGCCAATATCACCCATAACTACGGCATGAAGAACGGCCTTCCGATCGATGATCCCGCGTCAGGATATGATCCGGAGCATCCTTGGGACAACCGCGATCCCCGCTTTGACAAGACCATCATCACGGACGGAGACCGCATCTCCAAGAATATCGGCAGCAAGGACACTGATTACTATGCCCAGCTCTACAGCTCCGATGCAAACGGGAAAGCCGGCCGTCACCGCAACGGCGGTACTTACGGCGCCGGCAGCCCGACCGGCCTGCTGTTCCGCAAGTACAACCTCATGGGTCCGAACTTCATCAAGACCTCCAATGCCAACAACCTGATACACAGCATTCCCTATCTGCGGATGGCGGATGTCTACCTGATGTATGCAGAGGCAGCCAACTTCATGACCGGCGGCGGCCCTTCAGCCAAAGCATCCACCTACTCGATGAGTGCCACCGACGCCCTCGAGAAAGTCCGTTCCCGCGCCCAGCTTCCCGCCCTTCCGTCCCGCTACACCTCCGACAAGAATGTCTTCTTCGAGGCAATCGTACGGGAGCGCGCCGTAGAGCTGATCATGGAAGCCCAGCGCTTCGACGACCTCCGCCGCTGGAACCGGATCGCCGATCCGAGATACCTGGAAAAGACCCGCTTCGATTTTGAACGCGACGCCTCCGGCAAACCGACCAATATCCGGGAAGTGGTATCCGTCACCCGTATCGCCTCCTCTCCCAAGATGAACTGGCTGCCTATCCAGGTCAAATACACCAAAATGTATGCAGGTTTCTCTCAGAATCCGGGCTGGTAGTAGCATTTTAACCTTATGAATATGAAAACAAGAATTCAGAGTATATTGACTGTCCTGGCGGCCCTGATGTTGCTTGGCGCCGCCGAGTCCTTCGCGCAGACAGATACCTCATCGGTCAATCTGCCTTTCCGCAAGGCGACCCGGGATCAGATCGTGAGCGCCGTCAGTAAGCTGGATGTCAGATCGATCGACGCATACGACCACAATGTCTGGATCAACGATGTCACGACCGGCCGCATCGTCGGCCTGATGGGCGCCAACAACATCCGGGGCCTCGGCGTCGGCATTGACGTCGCTTCGCAGACCGGCACGGGCACCCAGTCGGGCAACACCCTCTTTATCGTAGATGGACTGCCCCGCGACATCAGCACGCTGCGAGCCTCCGAAGTCGAGTCCGTCACCGTCCTCAAGGATGCCAATGCCGCCGTACTCTACGGCGCCCAGGCCATCAACGGCGTGATCATGATCACGACCAAGCGCGGCCATGAAGGCAAGAGCTCCGCTCACGTGGATTTCAACTATGGGCTGCGTACCCCGATCGAACTTCCTTCCTATATGGGCTCGGCCGACTACATGACCTGGTACAACCAGGCCCGCATCAACGACGGCCTGGATCCCTTGTACACCGAGGAAGAGCTCGAGAACTACCGCAGCGGCAATCCGTACCGCTATCCTTCCATGGAGTTCTATACGGACCAGTGGCTGCGCAAGTCGAAAAATTATTATGATGTCAACACAGAGTTCCAAGGCGGCAACAAGATGGTCAAGTACTATGTCAATGCCGGCTGGAACTCCCAGGGTTCACTCATCGATTTCGGCCAGTGGAAGCAGGCCCGCAACAACACCCTCAACTTCCGCACCAACATCGACCTCAAGATCAACGACTGGATCGACACGGAGGTGGACGCCACGGCGATGTTCCGGGACAACAAGACCGGACGCGGCAATTTCTGGAACGCGGCCTACACGACGCGCCCCAACCTCTACGCCCCGCTCCTGCCCATCGACCTGATCGATCCGGAAAATACGGTCCTTATCGCCCGCAAGAACGACGTGGACGGCCAGTATATCCTGGGCGGGACGAAGAGCTACACCTCCTCGGCCTTTTCCAACGGCTATGCCGGCGGCCTGTTCAACGGCGTGGGACGCCGCTACACCTTCAACGACCGGATCAACTTCGACCTGGGCGCCATCACCGAGGGCCTGTCGTTCCACACGAACATGAGTTTCGACTACGGCATCTTCTACAACGAGACTGTGTACAACAACGTGTCCGTGTATGAGCCTACCTGGGCGGCCGACGAAGACAAGATCGTATCGATCCAGCAGATCGGTTCCGACAGCCGACCGGGTACCAAGAGCGTGGCCAACCCGTACTATCAGCGGAGAATGGGATTCTCTTCCGTCCTGAGCTACGACCGCACCTTCAACGACGTTCACCGCGTGACGGCCAATGTCCTGGCTTTCGCCAACCAGTACAAGTGGCGCGCTTCCTCAAACAACACCTCCGAGACGACGGGTGACGAGGATCAGTTCCAAGGCTTGAAGCAGGCCCACCTGGGCTTCCAGGCCAGCTACGCCTACGACAAGCGCTATATCGTCGACTTCAGCGGCAACTATGCCAACTCGGTCAAGCTGGCCCCCGGCCATAACCGGGAGTTCTCCCCGACCGTCGGCGTGGCATGGATCCTGAGTAATGAGGATTTCATGCAGAACGTCAGTTTCATTGACTATCTCAAGCTGCATGCCTCGGGCGGCATCCTGAAGGGCGATGTCGGCATTGACGGCTTCTTCCTGTATGATGCCATCTACGGCAGTTCCGGTACTTTCTACTGGAACGACAGCGGACGCAGCCAGTCCGGCCGTATTGCGAGCCGGGGCGGCAACGAGAGCCTCGCGATGGAGCGCCGCAACGAGATCACCGGCGGCATCGAAGGCCAGTTGTTCGGCAATACCCTCGGCTTCGAAGTGAACGCCTTCTACGAGAAGTACACCGGACAGGTCGTCCGCGCCAACACGCTCTGGCCCGGCTTCTACTCAGCCTACACTCCTTACCAGAACTACAACGTAGACAGCTACCGGGGTATCGAGGCTGGCCTGTCCTACAACAAACGTTGGGGAGACTTCAGCCTTTTCGCGGCAGCGAACATCCTCTATGTCATGTCCAACATGGACGTCCGTTCCGAGATCTATGATGACGACTACCTCTACCGTGTCGGCCACCCGGTCGACGGTACCTGGGCCCTCGAGTCCCTGGGCCTCTTCCAGAGCGAAGAGGAGATCGCCGCCAGCCCGACCCAGACCTTCGGCACCGTACGTCCCGGCGACATCAAGTACAAGGACCAGAACGGTGACGGCAAGATCGACAACAATGACCAGATCTTCGTCCGCAAATGGAATCCTCCGTTCTCCGGCGGCATCCAGTTGAAACTCGGTTACAAGGGATTCACCCTCTATGCCGTCGGCAATGCCTACTGGGGCAAGGACTACGCGACCTTCATCGAGAACAACTACTACTGGGTCGATGCGACGGATCCTTATCCGACGCACGTGAAGGATTCCTGGACGCCGTCCAACCCCAACGCGAAGTGGCCGGCCCTGACTACGAAAGCCGCGGACAACAACAACCGCCGCTCCACGTTCTGGATGTATGACAATTCCTTTTTCCAGCTACGCAAAGTCCAGCTCAGCTATGCGCTGCCCGAAAGGGTCTGCAACAAGATCCTCTTGAGCGGACTGCAGATCTACCTGGACTGCTCGAACCCGATCCAGATTGCGCCGAACCGCAAGTACCGGCAGACCACCGTCAACGGAGAACCTTCCTACAGGGGCTATTCGATCGGACTGCGAACCTCTTTCTGACATGAAACACGGAAATGTTATGAAACACTATAGAATACTTTTTGCCTTTTCGCTGATCGCCTCTCTCGGTTTCGTCGCCGGATGTGATGACCCCTTCAATCCGGAGGAAAACTTCCGGATGAACATAGATCAGGTCATCAGCCGTCCCCAATATGCGGAAGGACTGCTCGACTATGCCTATACGCAACTGCCTTACCGGACCTTCCGCTTTGACGAAGTAGCGACCGACGACGCCGTCTCCAACCAGATATCCAATACGTATCGTGCGATGGCGACCGGAGCCTGGACCGCCCTGTCGAACGCCCAGGACATGTGGACCGTCTGCTACCGAAGCATTATGAATATCAATGACTTCCTGACCATTGTCGACAAGGTCAACTGGAAGGAATCCACCCCGGCCTTGAACGTAGCTTTCAAGCAGCGCCTTACCGGGGAAGCCTATGCCTTGCGGGGAGTCATGAAATACTTCCTGCTCCAGAATCATGCCGGTCTGGGGACCGACGGCACGCTGCTCGGCATCCCCGAGTACAATGACTTCGTTTCTTCGCTTGAAGACTTTTCCGCTCCGCGCCAGACCTTTGCCCAGAGCGTCGAGAGTGCCGACCAGGATTTCGACCTGGCTCTCCAGTATCTTCCGATGGACTACGTGGACGTAGCTGAAGTCCCGGCCCAGTTCACCGATCTCAAGCTCACGGCCGACCAGTACAACATTGCCTTCGGCAGCGGTTTCACGCAGCGCATCAGCGGCCGTATCGTACAGGCCTATAAGGCCCGTCTGGCCCTGCTCGCCGCGAGCCCGCGTTTCAACGAGGCCGGAAGTGCTTCCCTGTGGGAAACGGCAGCCAACGCCAACGCCAAAGTCCTGAGCGACCTCGGCGGATTGGAGTATTTCGATCCCAATGGCAACCTCTTCTGGCTCAAAGCGCAGGTGGAAGACTCCGACCTGGGCCTGGGCAACAAGAAAGAGACCAACGAGATCATCTGGAGAAGAGAGATGCAGGATATCAACACCTGGGAGACGGACAATTACGCCCCCACCGTGTACGGTCACGGGCGCATCAACCCGACCCAGAACTTCGTGGACGCCTTCCCGATGAAGAACGGTTATCCGATCGACAATGCCTCCTCCGAATACGATGCCCAGCATCCTTATGCCAACCGGGATCCCCGCCTGGCGCAGATCGTGGTCTATGACATGAGCAAGGAGTGGAACCAGACCATCCACATCCTGGACGGCACGACCAACGACGGCATCGACAAGACCGAATACTCGACCCGCACCGGTTACTACATGCGCAAGCACCTGCGGGAGGATGTAAGCGTCCAGACCGGCAAGACCAGTACGCAGAAACACATCATCCCGATCATCCGTGCCACGGAGATCTATCTCAACTATGCCGAGGCAGCCAACGAGGCATGGGGTCCGGACGGAAAGGGCTCCAACGGCTACTCGGCCCGCGAAGTCATCGCCGCGATCCGCAAGCGCGCCGGGATCAGCCAGCCCGATGCCTATCTGGAGGGCATCGCTTCCAAAGAAGACATGCGCAAGCTGATCCGCAACGAGCGCCGGATCGAGCTGAGCTTCGAGGGCGCCCGGTTCTGGGACCTGAGGAGATGGAAGGAAGACCTGACCGAGCCGGCCAATGGCATTCGTCTGGAGGATGGTGTCTACAGGACCTTCAAGGTCGAAGACCGCAACTTCAAGCCTTATATGGTTTACGGTCCCATCCCGTTCAATGAAGTGCTGAAGTTTGGTTTCGTTCAGAACCAAGGCTGGGATTAATTTGAAAAACGAATGATTATGTACAAGAAAATACTCACACTTGCAGCTGCCGCTTTGGCACTGGTTGCATGTCACAACTTCAATACGGATTTCCCGGACTACACTTATACGACGGGATATTTCCCGTATCAGTTCCCGGTCAGGACCCTCATATTGGGCAACGACATGTATCCCAATGACAACGACAATGCGGGCCGCTTTGTGATCTCCGCAGGGATGGGAGGCGTCTACCAGAACAAGGTGGACCGCGTCATCAACTTCAAGGTGGACGAGTCGCTCTGCCAGGGCGTCACGTTCGCCAACGGGGATCCGATCAAGGCGCTCCCCAGTTCCTACTATACCCTGAGCAACGACAGCCAGATCACGATCCCGAAAGGCGAATACAACGGTGGCATCACCGTCCAGTTGACGGAGGCCTTCTTCAATGATCCGGACGCCATCAAGAACACCTATGTCGTCCCGCTGGTCATGACCGGCACCAACGATCTGGACAGCCTGCTCGTAGGCTTGGCGGAGGTTCCCTCCGCGGACCGTCGTTTCTCAAGCGAATGGAGCATCGCCCCGAAGGACTTCACGATGTTCGGCATCAAGTTCATCACGGAGCTGCACGGCAACTGGTTCCACTACGGATCAGCGGCCATCACGAAGAAAGACGGCACGACCGAGACTGTCGAATACAAAGTCCCCGATGATTTCAACCACGATGTCACGGGCAACGAGCATGTCATGCTGACGACGACCGGCCGGCACACCTCAACGTTGACGCAGGCCCTGAAAGGCAGCGCGATGAGCCTGACTCCCACGATCGTGTTTACACACAACGGGGAGAACGTCACGCTCAGCGCCCCGGAGGGGGCCGACTATACGGTTTCCGGCAGCGGCACCTACAAACTGGACACGTCCGACGCTTACAACCGCTGGAGCAACAAGGACCGCTACGTCGTCGCCTATACCGTCACCGTGACCGACAAGGACGGCAACGTCTATAAGGCCACCGACTATCTCGTACAGCGCGACCGGGCCGTCGTTCGGGAAACCTACAATCTCAAGAAGGCCGAATAGGAATCCGGTTTTGTCAAGGACGAGGGCAGCCACCGACCGGTTGCCCTCTTCTTTTATTCTTCGAAATAGTTTCGTAACTTTAACTTCCCTTTGAAAAAACAGATTTCCGTGAAAAAGATCCAACGAATCTTCTGTGCCGCCGCCCTGCTGTTTTCAGGTCTGTCGGCTGCATTTGCCTCGGTCTATACGCCGCGGTATCTCCTGACCACGAAATACAATAAGGACCAGGTCCGGCAGGCGCTCATCCTGAACCAGCAGTGGGTCCCGTTCCCCGCATATGGCGACCGGGCCGGCTGGGATGCCTTCCTGGGCGAGAAGAAAGGCGCCTTCATCCAGGCCGGCGAAAAAAAACTGGACTATACCTGGCGCGTCATCAAGGCCACCGATTATCTCGAATATGAACGCTCCGGAGCGCGTCTGGACGGTGACAAGAGCGCCAACCTGTCCGCCCTCGCTTCCCTGCTGATGGCTGAGCTCGCCGAGGGCAAGGGCCGCTTCCTCGACCCGATCATCAACGGCATCTACGTCTTTTCGGAGTCGACGTCCTGGGCCAACACCGCCCACAACCCGCTCCAGAAGTCCCGGCGCGCCATCCAGGCCTGGGATGATCCGGTTTTTGACCTGACCGCCGGCACGACCTCGAACCTGCTCTCCTGGACCTACTACTATCTCCACGACGCGCTCGACCAGGTCGATCCCGAGATCTCCCGCAGGCTCTACCACGAGCTGAAACGGAGGATCCTCGACGTCTTCCTGACCAACGACAGCTTCTGGTGGATGGTCCGGGGCAAGGAGTCCCACACCAACAACTGGACCCCCTGGTGCAATTACAACGCCCTGAATGCCTTCATGCTCCTGGAGAACGATCCCGACCGGTTGGCCGATGCCGTATGGCTTTCCATGCAGTCCGTCGACCAGTTCCTCAACTCCTGTCAGGAAGACGGCGCCTGCGAAGAGGGCTCCAGCTACTGGGACCGGGCCGCCGGCTCAGCTTATGACTACCTGGATGTGCTCAGCCTGGCGACCGGCGGCAAGATCACCCTCCTCGGACATCCGATGATCCGTGACTTGGGCGAATACATCGCCCGCTCCTACGTCGGCAACGGCTGGGTCGTCAATTTCGCCGATGCCTCCGCGCGGGGCGGCGGCAGTCCGGATCTGATCTACCGTTTCGGCAAGGACGTGGACAGCGAGGTCCTGAAAGGGTATGCCGCGTCCCTGTATCGTCCGGAGAGCCTGCTGTCGAGCGGCGCTGATTTCTACCGGACCCTCGCCGCCCAGGCCGTCCGAAAGGAACTCGCCGCCCAGGATCCCGTCTTCGAGCATCCTGCCTATACCTGGTATCCGGATACCGACGTCTGCTACCTCACGGACGAGGACGGACTGTTCGTCGCGGTCAAGGGCGGCTACAACAACGAGAGCCACAATCACAACGACTGCGGTACGCTTTCCTGCTATGTCAACACCATCCCGCTCCTGATCGATGTGGGCGTAGGGACCTATACCCGACAGACTTTCTCGCGCGAGCGCTACACGATCTGGACCATGCAGAGCGACTACCACAATGTCCCGAAGATCAACGGTGTGTCCCAGCGTTTCGGGGATCAGTACAAGGCAAGCGGCTCCGCCTTCGATCCGGCCCGGATGACCTGGTCGACGGACATCTCCAAAGCCTATCCCGAAGAGGCCCGGGTCAGGAAGTGGGTCCGTTCCTGCACCCTGAAAGACAAACAGCTCACGATCAAAGACAACTTCATCCTGGACAAGGCCATCGCCCCCAATGTGATCAACTTCATGACCTGGGGCAACGTGGACATCTCCACCCCGGGCGTCATCCGTCTCGCGGCAAAGGGCCAGGAAGCCCTCCTGCGCTACGATCCGCGCCAGTTCTCAGCCGGCGTTGAAACCAAGGAGCTGACCGACACGCGGCTTTCCCGCGTATGGGGCCCGCAGGTCTACCGCGTCAGCCTGACCGCCAAGTCCCTGAAGGTCAAAGGCAGCTATGTCTTTACCGTCACGCCCTCGACCGAGCCGATGGACGCCCTGACGGAGCGGGTCTTCGACACAGCCAAGGCCCAGATGATCCTGATGGACAGCCGCCTGGGAGACCATCAGATGCCCCGGACCCTTGACGAGAAGGGACAGTTCGTCCCCTCCGACCTCAACTGGTGGTGCAGCGGCTTCTATCCGGGAAGCCTCTGGTATGTCTGGAAATACACCGGCGACCCGCTGGTCCGCCAGCTGGCCGAAAAGAACACCTTGAGACTGGACGGCATCAAACACGTCGCCCGCGACCATGACATCGGCTTCCAGATCAACTGCAGCTTCGGCAATGCGCTCCGCCTGACTGGCGAAGAGCGCTGGGCCGAGCCCGTCGTCACGGCGGCCAACGCCCTGGCCAAGCGCTTCACCCCCGCCACCGGCGTGATCCGGAGCTGGAACTCGAAGGGCAGGAACGGCGACTGGCGCTACCCGGTCATCATCGACAACATGATGAACCTCGAGCTGCTGATGGAAGGCTGGCGCCTGAGCGGAGTGGATTCGCTCAAGGCCATCGCCATGACCCATGCCAACACCACGATGCAGCATCACTTCCGCCCGGACTACACGACTTTCCACGTGGTGGACTACGATCCGGTGACGGGCGCCGTCCGGCACCAGCAGACCGCCCAGGGCTATTCCGACGCCTCGGCGTGGGCCCGCGGGCAGGCCTGGGGCCTGTATGGCTACACGATGATGGCCGACAAGACCGGAGACGCGTCCTACCTGGCCCAGGCACATGCGATAGCGGCGATGCTGATGAGCCGCCTTCCGGCGGACGGAGTACCGTATTGGGACCTGGACGCCCCGGACATCCCGAATGCCCTGCGTGACGCCTCCGCCGGCGCCATCATCGCCTCCGCCCTGGTGAAACTGAGCCAGCTGACGACGGACCCGGGACTGGCCGGATCCTATCTGGACCAGGCCCGACTGACGGTCCGCACGCTTGCCTCCCCGGAGTACCTCGCACCCGTCGGCGAGAACGGCAACTTCCTGCTTCGCCACAGCGTCGGCAGCCTGCCCGGCAACAGCGAGGTCGATGTCCCGCTGAGCTATGCCGACTATTATTTCCTGGAGGCGCTCCTGCGCCTAAAAGGCATGATCCAGTGAGCCCCTTCCGTCCCCTGGTCCTGGCCCTGGCGGTCCTGCTGGGCCTGAACGCCTGCGAAGGTCCCGCCCCGGTCGACCCCACACCGGCGGGGCCTCCGGCGGGACCAGCCGTACCCCCTGTTTCCAGACCCCTGACCTTCCAGGCGCAGCTCCAGCCCCTCACCGGGGCCGGAGGCACCCGGGTCACGCTGGATGCCACCCCCGCCCTGCAGTGGCAGGAAGGAGACCGGATCGCCGTCTTCTGCGGCCGGACGGGGACTTCGAAGTTCTACCCGTACCTCTACCGGGACGGGGTCTTCACCGGTTCGGGGGCGCAGGCTTCCCGATATTGGGCGGTCTATCCGGCTTCGATGGCCGGACCTTTCTCGCCCGGGAGCCCCGCGTCCGCGCCCGACACCTTGCAGCTGCACTTCCCCTGCGAGCAGAAAGGCTATCCCGGCGGTCTGGATCCGGCCGCCTGGGGCGCGGTCTGCACGAGCGCCGATACGAACCTGTCGTTCCGGAACGTGGGCGCCCTCATCCGCTTCACGCTGACCGGATCCGCCCCCGTGCGGCAGATCACCCTCCGCACCCCCGACGGCGCGCGCTTCGGCGGGACCGCCCGGATCACGCTCGCGGCGGACGGGCAACCCGCCATCTCGTCCTACGTGGACAAGAAGTCCGCCTTTTCCGTCTGGCTGACCCCGGCCTCCGGCAGCACGTTCGAGAGCGGTGCGGCGTATGCGTTTTCGGTCCCCGCCCAGACCTTGACCAAGGGGCTGAAACTGATCTTCACCGACACGGACGGGAAAGAAGCGGTCTGGTCGGATCTTTCTCCCCGGGAGCTCGCCCCGTCTTCTGTGCTGGATCTCGGCACGGTGGATACGGGCGCGCTGGCCTGGGAAGAGGTCGCCGTCGTCGAATTCCTCCGCGAGAGCGGGACAAGCCTCCGCTGGCCCTTTGCCGTCCCGTCTTCCAACCCCTTCCCGAGCGGATATCAAGACGCCCGGCAGACCGGGTTCATGCGCGTGCGCACCCCGATGACGCTCGACGGATTCGGAGACTTCGTCATCTGCCCCGCATACGATACCGCTCAGTACGGGTCCCCCGAGGCGGCGCTCGGGAAATGCTACGTGGCGCCGACCAACCACACCGGCTTCCGCTACGGCACGACGCCCGGCACCTACCTCGAAGTGCCGGGGCGGGAGGGCAAGGCCATCTACAAGATCACGGTCACGGCCGGAACCAACGGCGAATTTGCTTCCGACGGTTCCCCCCGGACCTCCAGCCTGGGAGAGCCGAAGATCACGGACGCAAGGGGGAGCGAGATCCCCGGAGGCGAAGGATCCAAGACCCCGCTCACCAAAGGAGCGGAGCTGAGCTGGCGCTTCGCCGGGACCAACGGCGCCCCCTATCGGATCGTTTCGACCGCCTCGGGCGAAACGAATATCCTGGAACTGCGGGTCTATTATCGGTCCGCGTCGGATCCGCTTGTCTTCTCCGCCCAGGCGGTCCGCATGGAGTCCGTCCGCATCGATCCTTCCAGCCTGCGTTCCGCCGTCCTCAGCGGATCTTTCGAGGCGCTGCCTTTCTTTGATGCGGGCCGCTTCAGTTGCGGTTTTGAATACCGGCTGGCTGGGACGGCGGACTGGACGGCGGTCAGCTGCCCCGAAAGCGGGGAAAGTTTCAGCTGTACCCTGGAAGGCCTGAGCGTCGGCAAGACGTACGAATGTCGCGCCGCCGTCCGCTCCGGCGACAACGTCTGGCATAGTCCGGTCCTGCGCTTCAGCACCGTGTTCCAAGAAGAGGCGGAGGATGCCGCCGCCGACATACAGGGCAGCTACGACTATGCCACGCTCACGGCGCTCGGCCACCCGCGCATCCTGATGACGAAGGGAGATTTTGACAGGCTCGCCGACCGGGCTGCCGACCGCGCCTCCTGGCCGGCCCTCGCCTGGCTCCACGACCTGATCCTTTCCTATGCCGAAGGGGAAGCCGCCGCCCGGGACGTCATCAGCTACAAGCTGGACGCCTCCGGCAAGCGCCTGCTCTCCGTCTCCCGCAAGGTGGAGAAACGCCTGCTCTATTGCAGCTATGCCTTCCGGATGACAGGCCGGGCCGAATTCCTGGACAAGGCGGTGGAGACCCTCCGCATCGTGTGCGGGCAGTTCCCCGACTGGCATCCGTCCCACTATCTGGATGTCGGGGAGATGGCCCTGGGGGTCGCCCTCGCCTACGACTGGCTGTACTACGACCTGGATTACGACACGCGCGTGCTGGTCCGCAAAGCCCTCAGCGACTACGCCATCGACACGGCGCTGCACGACAGCAGCGGGCAGAACGCCACCCAAAAGACCCGCAACAACTGGAACTCGGTGTGCAACGGCGGCCTGGTGGCCGCAGCCATCGCGGCCTATCCCCAGGACAAGGCCCGCTGCGCCGAGGTAATCGAGAACGCCCTCCGGTCCAACGCCGCCGCCGTCCAGGCCATGTACGCCCCCGACGGGAACTACGGCGAAGGGTATGGCTACTGGGAGTATGGCACGACCTACCAGGTCTGCCTCCTCCAGATGCTCCGGAAAGCCTTCGGCCACGACAACGGCCTCTCCGAGGTGGAAGGATTCTTGGAAACCGGCGACTTCATGCTCTTCATGGGGACCCCTTGCGGCGGCAATTTCCCGTATGCCGACGGGGGTTCCGCCAGCGAGACCATGCAGATCCCGATGTGGTGGTTCGCAGCCAGGACCGGCAACTCGTCCCTGCTGGCCAATGAAATCCGCCTCCTGGAGAAGGGAAAATACAGCGCAGACCGGCTCCTGCCCGTCATTCCCGGCATGATCATGGATTTTGCCTTCGATCCGGACCACCTGTCTTTCCCGTCCTCCAACCTGTGGGCCGGACAGGGACTGGTCCCGGTCGCCATGATCCACACCGGATGGCACTACGACGAGACGGACTGCTATGTCGGGCTCAAGGGAGGCGCCGCCAAAGCCAACCACGGCCACATGGATGCTGGATCCTTTGTCTTTGAAGCCGGGGGCGTCCGCTGGTCCGATGACCTGAAACGACCCGACTACGCCACCGTCGAGAACCTGACGGCCGCTGCGGGCGGCAGCTACTGGACCATGACCCAGCAATCCCTGCGATGGGATATCTTCCGGATGAACAACCTGTGTCACAGCACCTTGTCCTTCTCCAACTTTGACGGGAGTTTCAGCAAGCGATATCCGACGGACCACAACGTCGACGGGAAGGCGACCCTGGTCGGGACTGATCCCGACCCTGCCGCGCCCGGTGCCAGGATGAATCTGACGCCGGTATTCAAGGGCCAGGCCCAATCCGTCTTCCGGACGGTCCGGCTGGAGGGCAACCGCCTGGTCGTGACGGACGAAGTGACGGCGCCCGCATCGGCCGATGCCCAGATGATGTGGCGGATGCTGACCCAGGCCTCGGTCCAGGGCGGCAGCGCCGGACAGACCCTGATCCGAAACGGAAAGTCCCTGTCGCTCAGCGCTGAAAGCTCCTCTCCTTCCGTGACGGTCCACTATACGACCTGGCCGGCTTCGAGGCCTTCCGGGTGGGCGGCGCGTCCGTCCGGCTGGGACGAGGCCAACGATGGCTACACGGTGGCCGGCTATACGGCGACGGTCCCGGCCGGCACACGGGTCACTTTCACGACCACGCTCCGCACAGATTAGTACTTTTTCTATAAAAAATGCTATATTAGCAAATTCAATAACGACACGGACATGCCTTTTACTGACAATCCCTACTACGCCCGCGCCTTGCGTTTCATCGAAGAAACGGATCTGGCGGCCCTCCCTGCAGGAAAACACGTCATCGACGGAGACCATCTCTGGGTCAATATCGTGGACAGCCCGATGAAGTCGGCAGGGCAGGCCCGGTACGAGGTCCACGACCGCTACATCGACATCCAGGTCCCCCTCTCCAAAGCCGAGACCTTCGGCGTGCTGCCGCGCGCCCTCTGCACCCGGCCGGACGGAGAGATGGATCCTGTGAAGGACATCCTCTTCTTCGACGATCCCGTCGGCGCCCTCGTCACGGTCGAGGCGGGCCAATCCATCACCTTCGGCCCGGATACCGCCCACGCCCCGCTGATTGGCGAGGGGACTATCCACAAGGCCATCTTCAAGGTGGAAGCCGTCTAAAACGCAATTCGATACATCATGGCAAAATACAGCAAACTGGAAACCATCCGGACGATGAAGGACACCGGCATCGTACCGGTCTTCTACCACGGCGACCTCACGGTGGCCAAGAACGTCCTCAAGGCCTGCTACGACGGCGGCATCCGCGCCTTTGAATTCGCCAACCGGGGCGACTTCGCGCAGGAAGTCTTCGGCGAACTGGTCAAATACGCCAACGCCGAGCTGCCCGGCCTGATCCTCGGCATCGGCAGCGTCGTCGATCCCGGCACCGCGTCCCTCTACATCCAGCTGGGGGCCAATTTCGTCGTGGGCCCCCTTTTCAACCCCGCCATCGCGCCCGTCTGCAACCGTCGCCTGATCCCCTATTGCCCGGGCTGCGGCAGCGTGACGGAAGTCGGCATGGCCCAGGAAGCGGGCTGCGACGTGTGCAAGGTGTTCCCCGGTGACGTGCTGGGGCCGAAGTTCATCAAGGGCCTCAAGGCCCCGATGCCCTGGAGCCAGCTGATGGTGACGGGCGGGGTCAAGCCCGAACGCGAAAACCTCGAAGCCTGGTTCAAGGCCGGCGTCACCTGTGTCGGCATGGGCAGCAACCTCTTCCCGAAAGACGCCGTCGCCGCCGGCGACTGGGCCCGCATCTCCCAGCTCTGCCGCGAGGCGCTGGACATCGTCCGACAAGTCCGATAATCCATTCTTTTCAGATATGAGTAGCACACAAAAAAAACTGATGACCAACTGGCGCTGGTGGCTGTGCTCGCTGCTGTTCGTGGCGACGACCGTCAACTACCTCGACCGCCAGGTCCTCTCCCTGACCTACAAGGAGTTCATCGCCCCCGAGTTCCATTGGACGGATGCCAACTACGGCACCATCACCTCCTTCTTCTCCATCTTCTACGCGATCGCCTGCCTGTTTGCGGGCAAGTTCGTGGACTGGATGGGCACCAAGAAGGGCTACCTGATCGCCATCGGCGTCTGGTCGGCCGGCGCGTGCCTGCACGCCGCCTGCGGCTGGGCCACGGCGGGCCTGGTGGACGGTGTCGCCAATGCGCAGGCCCTGAAAGCCGTCGAAGCGGGCAGCAACGTCGCCCTGGCGATCTCGACGACTTCCGTCTATCTTTTCCTCCTCTGCCGGGGCATCCTGGCGCTCGGTGAAGCGGGCAACTTCCCGGCCGCGATCAAGGTCACGGCCGAATATTTCCCGAAGAAGGACCGCGCGTTCGCGACCTCCATCTTCAATGCCGGCGCGTCCGTCGGCGCCCTGGCCGCACCGCTCGCCATCCCGCCGCTCGCCAAGCATTTCGGCTGGGAGATGGCCTTCATCATCATCGGCGCCCTGGGCTTCATCTGGATGTTCTTCTGGGCGTTCATGTACGACAAGCCGGAAAAGAGCCAGCACGTCAACGAAGCCGAGCTCGCCTACATCCATCAGGATGACGCGGCCGAAGCCGCCGAAAAGGCTGCCGAGGCCGCCGAGAAGGAGAAGAGCATCCCCTTCCTCAAGTGCTTCACCTTCAAGCAGACCTGGCAGTTCATTGTGGGCAAGTTCCTGACCGACGGCGTCTGGTGGTTCTTCCTCTTCTGGGCGCCCGCCTACTTCCACGACCAGTTTAACGCGCCGGCCTCCTCGCCGCGCGGCCAGGCCCTCATCTTCACGCTCTACGCCATCGTGACGGTGGTCTCCATCTTCGGCGGCTACCTGCCGAAACTCTTCGTGGAGAAGAAGGGCATGCACCCTTACCCGGGCCGCATGCTGGCCATGCTGATTTTCGCGTTCTTCCCGATCTGCTCCCTGCTGGCCCAGCCGCTGGGCATGCACTTCAACAGCCCCTGGTGGCCGGCGATCCTGATCGGCCTCGCGGCGGCGGGACACCAGGCCTGGTCGGCCAACCTCTTCTCGACCATCGGTGACATGTTCCCGAAGGGCGCCATCGCCACGATCACCGGGATCGGTGCCATGGCCGGCGGCGTGGGTTCGATGATCATCCAGAAGGTGGCGGGCAACCTCTTCACCTATGCGGAGAATGCCGGCGCCGCGTTCCGCTTCCTTGGCTTCGAAGGCAAGCCCGCAGGCTACTTCATCATCTTCTGCTTCTGCGGGATCGCCTATCTGCTGGCCTGGATCATCATGAAGAGCCTCGTGCCGAAGTACAAGCCGATCGTCATCGAATAAATTCCAACGGAAGGTATTGTATTCTAATTATTTTTCGCTAAATTTGCACGCTTTTTCCACATCGGGGAAAGCGTGTAAGTTTTATTAACCCAAAATTTTTTGCAAAATGGCCGAATATTTAGAGCCTTCCAAAAAGCAAGAGATTTTCGCGAAGTACGGGAAGTCCAATAAGGATACCGGTTCTCCTGAGAGTCAGGTTGCTTTATTCTCCTACCGTATCGCTCACCTCACGGAGCATGTCAAGAAGAACAAGAAAGACATCGTCACGCGCCGTTCTCTTCTCCGCCTCGTAGGTAAAAGACGCCAGGTGCTGGATTATCTCCAGAAAACCGACATCGAGAGATACAGAAACATTATCAAAGAGCTTGGGCTCCGCCGATAATCCAGATAGGAAACGCCAGAGGGAAGGGTTCCGTTACCGGGCCCTCCCCTTTTTAATTGAAAAAACGGAGCGCGGACGGTCCGCGCCCTTGCAGTAATAAAGACGTAAAGAAAACAGTAATGAACGTTATCACGAAAAAAATCGAGCTCGCGGACGGCCGCGTGATCGAGATCGAGACCGGAAAACTCGCCAAGCAGGCGGACGGTTCCGCTGTCGTCAAGATGGGAGGCACGATGATCCTCGCCACCGTCTGCGCAGCCAAGGAAGTCAAGGAGGGCACCGACTTCATGCCCCTCACTGTGGATTACAGGGAGAAGTATTTCGCCGCAGGGCGCTATCCCGGCGGCTTCATGAAGCGCGAAAGCAAGCCCTCGGACTACGAGATCCTCGTCGCCCGCCTGGTCGACCGTCCCATCCGTCCCCTGTGGCCGGAGGACTTCCACCTCGAAGTCTTTGTCTATCTGACCCTCATCTCCGCCGACAAGGACACCCAGCCAGACGCCCTCGCCGGCCTGGCCGCTTCCGCCGCCCTCGCCACCTCCGACCTGCCTTTCGGCGGTCCCGTTTCCGAGGTCCGCGTGGCCCGCGTCGACGGCGAGTTCGTCATCAACCCCAGCTTCTCCCAGATGGAACGCAGCGACCTCGAACTGATGGTCGCCGGTACCGAAGAGAACATCATGATGATCGAAGGCGAGATGAACGAGGTCAGCGAGCACGACATGCTCGAAGCCATCAAGTTCGCCCACGAGGAGATCAAGCGCCACTGCCGCATCCAGAAGGAGCTCATCGCCGAGCTTGGCCGCGAAGTCAAGCGCGACTATCCCCACGACGTCGAGGACGAAGAGCTCAAGAAGGCCGTCGAGTCCTTCTGCTATGACAAGTGCTACGCCCTCGCCAAGTCCGCGAAACCCAAGCACGAGCGCGAGGAAGGCTTCACCGCCATCAAGGACGAGTTCCTGGCCACGATCCCCGAGGAAGAGCTCGAGGAGAAGACTCCGCTCGTCGAGAGATACTACCACGCCGTCGAGAAAGAGGCGATGCGCAACCTCGTCCTCGATGAGGGCATCCGCCTGGACGGCCGCGTCTGCAATGAGGTCCGCCCGATCTGGTGCGAGGTCGATTACCTGCCTTGCGCCCACGGCAGCGCCATCTTCACCCGCGGCGAGACCCAGTCCCTCGCAAGCGTGACCCTCGGTACCAAGATGGACATGAAGGAGATCGACTCCGTCCTCGTGCAGGGCGACCAGCAGTTCGTCCTGCACTACAACTTCCCGCCCTACGCCACCGGCGAGGCCAAGCCGATGCGGGCACCCGGCCGGCGTGAGATCGGCCACGGCAACCTGGCAATGCGCGCCCTCAAGCCGGTCGTCCCGGTCGCTCCCGAAAACCCCTACGCCGTGCGCGTGGTCAGCGATATCCTCGAGTCCAACGGTTCCTCCTCGATGGCCTCCGTCTGCGGCGGCTGCCTGGCGCTGATGGATGCGGGCGTCAAGATCAAGAAGCCGGTCGCGGGCGTCGCGATGGGCCTGATCACCGACGCCGAGCGCCCGAACGAGCGCTACGCCATCCTGACCGATATCCTCGGTGACGAGGATCACCTCGGCGACATGGACTTCAAGGTCACCGGCACGAAGGACGGCATCACCGCCACCCAGATGGACATCAAGGTGGACGGCCTGAGCTACGACGTCCTGGAGAAAGCCCTTGAGCAGGCGCGCCAGGGCCGCATGCACATCATGGGCGAGATGATGAAGACCATCAGCGAGCCCCGCGAAGACTACAAGCCTTTCGTCCCCCGTATCGAGCAGATCCGCATCGCGGCCGAGTTTATCGGCGCGGTCATCGGCAAGGGCGGCGAGACCATCCAGAAGATCCAGAAGGAGACCGGCACCACCATCACCATCACCGAGGAGCCCATCCCGGGCACCAACCTCACCGAGGGTGTCGTGGACGTCGCTTCCGCCGACAAGGAGGCCATGCAGAAGGCCCTCGACTGGATCAAGGGCATCTGCGCCGTGCCCGAGGCCGGACAGGTCTATCACGGCAAGGTCGTCAGCATCCTGGAATTCGGTGCGTTCATCGAGATCCTTCCGGGCAAGGAAGGCCTCCTGCACGTCTCCGAGATCGCCTGGACCAAGACCGAAAAGGTCGAGGACGTCCTGAAGGTCGGTGACGAGGTGGATGTCAAGCTCCTCGAAATCGATGCCAAGACGGGTAAGATGCGCCTCTCCATGCGCGCCCTGACCGAGAAGCCGGAAGGCTACAAGGAGCCCGAGCGTCGCGGCGGCAACGGCCGTGGCGGCAACGGTGGCAGCGAGCGTGGTGAGCGCCGGGGCAACGACCGCCGGGACCGCGGTGAGCGCCGCAGCGGCAACGACCGCGGTGAGCGCCGGGGCGGCCACGACGGCCAGAAAAAGCAGTTCGGCCAGAAAGTGAACAGCCCCAAGCCGCTCGCTCCCGCCGCCGACGACTTCTCCGAGCCCAAAGAGGAGATCTTCTAAATCCTGATTCCAGTCGGGAACGGGCTCTCCCTCCTCCCGTCGGAAATAATTCATCAAAGCGGTGACCGTTCCCCCGGCCACCGCTTTTTCTGATTCGTCCGCCCCGCGGCTTTCCGATTCCCGGGGAAAAGCACTATCTTTGAGACTATGAAGAATCGTTTCTGGAAGATTGTACAGTGCGGCTGGTGCCTGCTGGCCGCAAGCCTGGCAGCACTGGCGCAGACAAATACGTACCATTTCGATGCCCCGGCCGCCATTTGGGAGGCCTGTTTCCCGCTGGGCAACGGGCGGATCGGGATGATGCCGGACGGAGGAGTGGACAAGGAGACGGTCGTCCTGAACGAGAGTTCGTGCTGGTCCGGCTGCGTCCAGGATGCGGACAATCCGGAGGCACGGCAATACCTGCCTCAGATCCGGGCCTTGCTTTTCGAAGGAAAGAACGTGGAGGCGCAGGAACTCACTTACAAGACATTCACCTGCGGCGGGCCAGGCAGTGCCGGACCGAAATACGGCAAGTTCCAGCTGCTGGGCAACCTGGTGCTGGAGTACCGCTACGGCATCCGGCCGTCAACCGCCGCGGCGGATGCTGCAGATGCCACGGCTGAGGCGGATGCGGCTGAGGCGGATTCGGCGGCTGGCGGAGACGGGAGCGGACAAGCGGCGGATTTCGGTGACTACCGGCGGGAGCTGGACCTGGACCGGGCACTGGCCACGACCACGTTCACCCGCAGCGGGATCCGATACAAACGCGAATATTTCACCTCCCGCGCCGGTGACATCGCCCTGATCCGGCTGACAGCCGACCATCGTAAAGCGTTGAATTTCACGATAAGGATGAACCGGGAATCCAACGTCCCGCTGCCGGTGGCCTGGCAGCCCGTCTGCCGGGTCCGGGACGGGGACCTGCTGCTGCTCGGCCGGAACCAGGCCGGGACAGAAGCGAACGAGAGCGTCCCGGCGGAAGGGATGCGCTATGGCGCCCGGATCCGCGTGCTGCTCCCGAAAGGAGGCGGGCGGACCGAAACAGATTCCTCCCTCGATATCCGCAACGCGACGGAGGCGATCCTCCTGATCGCCCTGAAGACCGACTACTACGGCGAGGATCCCGAGACGGAGATGATCCGACAGCTGGACCAAGCCGCACGGATCCCTTACCGGAGACAGCTCCGGACCCACATCCGGGCCCACCGGGAACTCTTCGACCGCGTCCGGCTCGATCTGGGCCACCGCCCGGAACGGGAAGCCCTGCCGATGGATGAGCGCCTGCAAGCCTTCCGCCAGGACCCGGACGATCCGTCCCTGACGGCCCTGTACTACCAGTTCGGACGCTATCTGCTGATCTCCTCGACCCGGCCCGGCTGCCTGCCGCCCAATCTCCAGGGTCTCTGGGCCCGGACCCTCCGGACCCCTTGGAACGGCGACTACCACCTCAACATCAATCTCGAGATGAACCTCTGGCCGGCCGAGTCCGGCAACCTGGGCGAATTGCAGCTCCCGCTGGTCGAATGGACCCGGAGCCAGGTCGGGAGCGGACGGCACACGGCGCAGGTATTCTACGGCGCCCGCGGCTGGGTCACCCATATCCTGGGCAATGTCTGGCAGTTCACGGCGCCCGGCGAAAGCCCTTCCTGGGGTGCGACCAACACCTCCGGCGCCTGGCTCTGCGCGCATCTATACAAGCATTGGCAATATACCCGGGACCGTGCCTACCTGGAAGACATCTACCCTATCCTGCGGGAGGCGGCCCTTTTCTTCGTGGACATGCTCGTCGAAAATCCCCGCAACGGCTATCTCGTGACGGCCCCGACCACCTCTCCGGAGAACTCCTACCTGCTTCCGGACGGGCGCAAGGCCAACATCTGCCCCGGCTCGACAATGGACAACCAGATCGTGCGCGAGCTCTTCACCCACGTCGGCGAAGCGTCCGCCATCCTGGGCCGGGACGCCGCCTTTGCGGACACGATCAGGCAGCTCTGCGCCCGCCTGAAACCTACGTCGATCGGTCCGGACGGGCGGATCGAAGAGTGGCTTGAACCCTACGGGGAAACAGATCCGCACCACCGGCATGTCTCGCACCTGTACGGTCTGTATCCCGCCAGCGAGATCTCCCTCAGCCGCACGCCTGAACTGGCCGAAGCGGCGCGCAAGACCCTGGAAGTCCGCGGCGACAAGAGCACCGGCTGGTCGATGGCGTGGAAAATCAATTTCTGGGCCCGCCTGCACGACGGCGAACATGCTTTCAAGCTTCTGCGGGACCTGCTGCACCCGGCCGCGACAGACGGAAAGACCCACTATTCCAACGGAGGCGGCAGCTATCCCAACCTCTTCTGCGCCCATCCGCCGTACCAGATCGACGGCAACCTGGGCGGCGCGGCCGGCATCGCCGAAATGCTTCTCCAGAGCCAGACGGGCGAGATCGAACTCTTGCCGGCCCTGCCCGCCGCCTGGAAGGACGGCTCCTTCCGCGGCCTGCGCGCGGAAGGCGGTGCCGAGGTCTCGGCCCGCTGGACCGACGGGGCCGTCTCGGAGATCCGGCTGAAAGCCTGCTGCGATGGGACTTTCCTGGTCAAAGGGTACATGGATGAGCCGGTGCGGTTGAAGAAAGGGCAGACTTGGAGATGGAGCTCCGGCACACGTTCACCATCGCTTCCTACTCGCGCACGACGACCCCCGACGTCCGGGACTGGGACTCCTGCCCCTGTGATGCCACCGACCATACTATGAACAGCGGTGGCCCGGGGAGAGGTCACCGCTGTTTCATTTCAGCTCCGGAAGCGGTTGGAAGACCGCCCGATCTTATTTCTTCTTCAGCAGGCCGCCGAGGATGCTGGTGGCCGCACCGAGGATGCTGCTTCCCGCACTGGCCTGGGCGGGCTGGGCTTTCTTGCCGGAAAGGGCGATCAGGATGTCGTTGAGATCGACGTCGCCGTCACCGTCCTGATCCTTGAAGAGACCGGAGAGGTTGCCGAGCATCTTGGGGATCAGGGCCACGATGCCTGCCGTCAGGGCCGAACCGAGACCGAGCTTCTTGGCCGTATTGTTGGAAAAGATATTGCCTGCAAGGGCCGTGACAGGGCTGGTGGCGGCAGCCTGCTTGCCGGTCAGCAGCGCCTTGATGGCGTCAAGGCCGCCGGGCTTGGTAGCGGTCTGGGTCAGGCCACCGAGGATAGACTCGGAAAGGCCGCTGATGACCTGGTTGGAAACGTTGGAGGGGACATCGACTCCGCCGATGGAACCCTTGACTGCGTTGAGGATCAGATCCTGAATGCTTGCCATAATCGTAAAGGTATTAGAAGGTTGATAATTATAAGGCTTCGTAGCGGACGGAGAAGGTGTCGCCCTGGTTGATGTCACCCGTGGCGATGCCCTTCTTGAGCCAGCGGGAACGCTGGGCGGAAGTGCCGTGGTTGAAGGAGTCCGGCACGGTATAGCCGTAGGCCTGCTTCTGGAGATAGTCGTCGCCGATGCGGGCCGCGATCGCCAGGCCCTCGTCGATGTCCCCCTCTTCCAGGGAACCGAAGAGCTCGTTGTCGTGGTGGGCCCAGACGCCGGCGAAATAGTCGGCCTGGAGTTCGATCCGCACGGACATCTTGTTGCTCTCCTTCTCACTCATCCGTGCCATCTGCTGGTGGGCCTGGCCGAGGATGCCCAGCTGCTGCTGGACATGGTGGCCGACTTCGTGCGCGATGACATAGGCGTAAGCGAAATCGCCGTCCGAACCGAACTGCTTCTTCATCGTCGAGAAGAAGGACAGGTCGATATACAGCTTCTGATCGCCGCTGCAATAGAACGGGCCGCTGGAGGCGGAAGCGTTGCCGCAGGCGGACTGGACGGAGCCGGAGAAAAGGACCAGTGTCGGCGGGGTGTAGGTCTTGCCATACTGGGCGAAAATCTTCGTCCATACATCCTCCGTCCCGGCCAGGATCCGCTTCGAGAAGGTTGCGAGCTCCTCCTCCTGCGCGGAGGGCGTGTAGCCGGCCGAGGTGGTCTGGCCGGAGTTCATGTTGCCGGCCATCTTGATCACGTCAGTCGGGTCTCCGCCCAGCAACAGCGTGATCAGGCCCGCGATGATCAGGCCGCCCAGTCCGATGCCGCCGGCCGTAGCGACGGTTTTTCCACGGCGGTCTTCCACATGCGTACTCTCTCTTCTTCCATCAAGTCTCATAGCGCTTTCGTTTTTTTCGACCTCTAAATTAACTATTTTTTCCAAACTATAACACAAAAATATCTAACTTTGATAAACTATGAACCGAGCTGTCATGAGAAAGAAAAAAAGATTTTTCCTGCTGTCAACCCTGTGTATCGTCCTCTCCCAGGGGATAGTCCCCGCGCAGACCTCGATCGGGGACCTTCGGGTACAGCACGCCGTGGAACCGCTTGCCGTGGAAGACGCCCATCCTTCTTTCAGCTGGAAAATGGTTTCCTCCGTACCCGGGCAGGACCAACAGGCGTACCGCATCCAGGTCCGCCGGGGATCGGACCGCCGTCTGGTCTGGGACAGCGGAGAGATCCGGGACTCCCTTTCCACCGGGATCCGGTATCTGGGCGTGGCGCTCCAGCCCTGCATGGATTATGAATGGGAGCTGACGGTGACCGACCGGGACGGAGGCCGGCACGAGGCGTCTTCCCGTTTCGCCACCGGCCTGATGGATCCGAGGCTTTCTGCCTGGAAAGGCGCCGCCTGGATCGGGGACAGCCGCCCCTCCCTGGATGCGGCTTCCCTCCGCCAGTTCAGCATCGGTTCCGATTTCGTCATCGTCAAAGGCAAGACCGCCGGGTTTGTCTTCGGGGCAGATGATTTCCGTCTCAAGGATATTTTCGGCAACAACTGGAACCTCGCCGGAGAGAATTACTTCAAGGTCGTCCTCGACTTCAGCGGCTACGGGACCCCGACCGGCTGCGAACTCCGCATCTACCGCGTCGGCTATGCGGCGCAGGACCGTGCCGACCGGCCCCTGCTGACCGTCAGCAAAGCCACCTATCCGGCTACCAATCTCAATGCGGTCCTGAAAGGAGGACCGTCCGCCGACCACCATCTCAAACTCAGCGTCTGCGACGGCGCCATCGCTTTCGCTATCGACGGGCAGGCGCTTGCAACGGAGGCCGGCGGCGGACAGGCCTGGCTGACGGTATCTCCCGCCGGGGCCGGACAGGATGTCAATACCTTCCCGCATCTGTGCTCGGTCGGTTTCGCGGCCGAACCCGGATCAGACGTGACCTACACCGGCTACCGGATCGATGCGGGCGGCCAGAGCGGGGGCAGCCCCCTCTTCAGCGGATCGCAGCAATACCGCCAGTTCGAAACGCTCTCGTGCGTCCGCCTCCCGAGATACCGCAACCAGCTGGCGTATGAGAACGACATCGTCGTCATCAACAAGGGAGACCGCGAGGTCGTCGAATCCATCGATCCGAGCTTCGGCGGCGCCAAGATGCTGCGCAGCGAATTCAGCACCGCCCCGGGCAAAAAGGTGCGCAGCGCCCGGCTCTACGCCTCGGCCCTCGGCGTGTATGAATTCTACCTCAACGGCCGGAAAGTCGGGGAAGACTGGTTTGCGCCCGGCGTCAGCCAGTACCGAGAGACCGTGACGTACCAGGCTTACGACGTGACCCCGCTTATCCGCCAGGGCCGAAACGCGATGGGAGCCGATCTGTTCGAGGGCTGGCATTCCGGCTACGTGAGTGCCGACCCGCACGATTACAATTTCTACGGAGACACGCCGGCTCTCCTATGCCGGCTGGACATCCGCTACGAAGACGGCACGGCGGAGTCGTTCGTGTCCCGGCCGGAAGGCTGGAAGAGCTTCGACGGAGGACCGGTCCGCGCCGGCAGTTTCTCCCAGGGAGAGCGCTATGACGCATCGCGCGAAGCGGCCGTCAAGGGTTGGAGCGAGCCCGGTTACGACGACAGGGACTGGAAGACGGCGGAGAAAGTGAGTTTGCGCGAATGGATGCATCCCGGGCTGACCGCCCGCCTGGACGGCCCGGTCCGGGTCTGCGAGACACTCTCCGCCGCGGAGCGGGCCACGATCCACAGCGACGACTACCGCACACACATCTATGACATGGGGATGATCATGACGGGGGTCCCGGAACTGCACGTTCCCGCCGGGTGGCTCAGGAAAGGGGACATCGTCACGATCCGGTATGCCGACCGGCTGCATTCCGAAGCCGGCATCGCGGGACACATGCAGTTCGAGGACCGCGGTAATGCAATGGAAACGGACTTTTACATCGCAGACAGCGAGGCGGAAACGGTGATCCGGCCGCGCTCCTGCCGGCACACATACCGATTCATCCAAGTTACGCTGCCCTCACACGAAGGCCCGCTGCCGCTGCAGAATGTCAAGGGCTTGTTCCTCTCGTCCTGCGAAAAGCTGACCGCCACATACGAAGCCGTCACCGAGGATCAGGATGGCGGGGAACGGCTCAACCAGCTGTTCAGCGATCTCCAGCATCGCCAATTGATCAGTTCCTTCACCCTGCCGACGGACCGCGCAGGATCGGGCGGAACCGGGACCGGTGAAGCGCCGCTCGATGCCTTGACAGCCAGCTATCAGGCAGATGTTTACAATTTCTTCCGCCAATGGATGGCCGCCCTGCGTGACGACCAGGGCATCGGAAGCGGACAGGATGCGCCCGGCGGCGTATCCGGCACGGCACCGGAGCACAGGAAGGCAAAAGAAGAGGTTTTCGCCGAGGCGACGAAGCGCTCTGCCGCCATCTGCCGAATACCCTGGCAGATGTATCTCCAATATGGAGACAAGCAGATCATCGAGGACAATCTCGAATCGATGTTCAACTGGCTGAACGGGCTGGCCTTCTATCCCCTGAGCGACAAGTGTCCGTACCTGTCCGCCAAAGCCGACGCGCCCGCCTATCTCCATCTGCTGGACATCACGGCCCAGATGGCGGAAGCCGTCGGCCAGGTCGATTACGCCCGCGTGCTGCGGGAACGCCGGCAGCTGGCCCGGGCGGACTGGGAACGCACCGGAGGAGCCGTCCTGTCTCCGGATGCAGCCGAAACCGACGGCGTCCGGATGTTTGCGCATCAGCTCGGCATCACCGACGGCCATGAACTGGGGTTCCCCGGGTACCGGCACTTCATCCTGCAGCCGGTCGCGGAGCCCGGATTCCTTTCGCTGAAAGGCAGTTTCGAGTCCGAATACGGTCCCGTTGCCAGTGCCTGGACCGCGGACGGATCCGGTGTCCTGCAATCCTACGAAGCCGCCGTTCCCGCCAACAGTTCAGCCACCCTGTATCTGCCTGTCCCCGCCGAAGCCGAAGACTTCGAAAGCAGCGAATGGGCTGTCTTCCAGGGCATCACCACACACCACGGCCTGCTCACGGCCGTGTATGAGTTGCGCTCCGGCGCCCATGCCTTTGAGATCAGTCCCTCCGGCGTACGGGTCCGGTAAATAAACTTGGGCAACATTTGGGCAAACAACTGTTTTTCCCTATATTTGCCGTCCCGAAACAGTTCCGCGCTTCCGGAAAGCCGGCCAACTGCTTCACGGGACCGGGAGGTGTGGCCGAGTGGTCGATGGCGGCAGTCTTGAAAACTGTTGAACGGCAACGTTCCGGGGGTTCGAATCCCTCCGCCTCCGCGCAATGCAATCAGAGTCAGGTGCCGCACGTGAGTGCGGCATTTGTGTATGCAGGCGTACCCGCTGAAAGTTTGGGTAATGAAAACCGACACATTTTATGAAGCAATGAAGACCGACGCACTTTATGAGGCAATGACGGCCGCAGCCGATCCGTCGCAGGTTGAAGGCCTGAGCCGCTTTTTCAAATGTGGGCCCGGACAATATGGCGAAGGAGACAAGTTCCTGGGGATCAAGGTCCCCGTAACCCGCGCCCTGGTCAAGAGATGCTGGAGGACAACCGACTTTGACGAGTTGGAGCGCTGCATCTCCTCCGAATACCATGAGATCCGCCTGGCCGCCCTGCTGGCGCTGGTAGAGATTTTCAGGCACGCCGGCACCCCTCGTCAGGCTGAACGCAGCGACGAGTCTCTGCGCAGCAGATGTATCGGCTTTTACCTCTCCCATACCGCCTATATCAACAACTGGGACCTTGTTGACCTGTCCTGCTATCCCCTGCTGGGGGAATGGTTCCTTCCCCGGCATGACCGCGACCTCCTCTACGATCTGGCCCGCAGCGGCCGCACCCTCTGGGAGCAGCGCATCGGCATTGTAAGCACCATAACCTTTGTCCGGCATGGGCAGATCCAAGACACATTCAACATCGCAGATATTCTCCTGCACCACCCCCATGACCTGATCCACAAAGCCGTAGGCTGGCTCCTCCGCGAAGCCGGGAAACGGGACGGCGCCGCACTGGAAGCGTATCTGCAAGGCGCCTTGCCCGGAACCGCCGTGAGCCGATACCGGCAAATGCCGCGGACGATGCTCCGCTACGCGATCGAAAAATTCCCCGAAAACGACCGGCAGCGCTATCTCCACGGAGAGGCCTGAAAGGAGAGCGACACCCCTTTTTGTCACCAAAAACCGGGTTTCAACTTGCGTCTTTTCAATAAATACACTATCTTCGTAATCTGTCAAATAGGACATAGTGTATTATTAAGAAGATTATGAAAAAAGCCGGCTTTTGGACGGCGGCTGCCGTCCTGTTCCTTTCCGCCCATCTTTGCTATTCCCAGGAGTCTCCCCGATGGCTCCGCCGCTGTGCGTTGTCCCCCGACGGCCAGACCGTCGCATTCTGCTACCAGGGTGACATCTTCACCGTCAGTACTGCCGGCGGAGAGGCCCGGCAGATCACCAGTTCCCCCTATTACGAGTCCGACCCGGTCTGGAGCGCAGACGGAAAACAGCTGCTGTTCAGCTCTTCCCGCGAGAGCAGCAAGGATGTCTGGGTCGCCCCGGCGACGGGTGGCACGCCCCGGCAGCTGACGACCTGGCAAGGGGCCGAGACGCCCCTGGCGGCGCTTCCCGACGGCACGGTTCTCTTCTCAGCCAACATCCTGCCCGACGCGGCATCCTCCGACTACCCGAGCGGCACCCAGCTCTACAAGGTCCCCATCACGGGCGGCAAGGCCGAGCAGGTCAGCGGCCTGACGCTCGTCAACCTGGCTGTCGGTCCCGACGGCACCGCCCTCTACGAGGACTACAAGGGCTACGAGGACCCTTTCCGCAAGCACCACACCTCTTCCGTCACCCGCGACATCTGGAGCTACCGCGACGGCAAGCCCGGCTTCACGCTGGATGCCGAAGGGACTTTCACCCGCCTGACCCGCTTCAAAGGTGAGGACCGCAACCCGGTCTTCGCCCCCGGCGGCAAGGAGTTCTATTACCTCAGCGAGCAGGGCGGCAACTTCAACATCTGGAAAGCCGCCGTGGACGGCAGCGGCGAGCCGAAGCAGGTCACGCAGCTGCCCACGCACCCGGTCCGCTACCTGAGCGCCTCCGCCGACGGCACGCTGCTCTTCTCCTGGAACGGGGACCTCTATACCCTCCGGGAAGGCCAGGAGCCCCGCAAGCTGGAGATCCGGGTCACCAAGGACAAGACCGTCAAGGACAAGATCCGCCGCTCCGTCTCCTACGGGGCCGCGGACATCGCCATCTCCCCCAACGGCAAGGAGGTCGCCATCGAGTCCCGCGGCGACATCTTCGTCACCTCCGTGGACCAGAAGACGACGCGGCGCATCACCTGCACGCCGGAGCGCGAGCGGGGCGTCAGCTTCTCCTCCGACGGCCGCGAACTCTACTACGCCGCCGAGCGGAACGGCCACTGGGGCATCTGGAAGACCAGCCTGAACAACAAGAAAGACAAATACTTCACCTTCACCTTCGACTTCAAGGAAGAGGCGGTCACTCCGGCCGGCGTCACCTGCACCAACCCCTCCGTCTCCCCGGACGGCAAGCACCTGGCCTACTTCAAAGACCGCACGGACATCGTCGTACGGGATCTCAAGTCCGGCAAGGAAAAGACGGTCCTCCAGAACGCGCTGTATTCCTACCAGGACGGTGACCTGGACTTCGAATGGAGCCCCGACAGCCGCTACATCCTCAGCGAGTACCAGGCGGACGGCGGCTGGAACAACACCGACGTCGCCCTGATCGAGGTGGAGACCGGCCAGGTCACCAACCTGACCCGGAGCGGCTACTCCGACGGCAACTTCCGCTGGGCCCTCGGCGGCAAGGCCATGACCTGGACCTCGGACAAGGCCGGCTTCCGCAGCCACGGCAGCTGGGGCGCCGAGAAGGACATCTACATCATGTTCTTCGACGGCGAGGCTTACTACAAGTTCACCCGTGACAAGGAAGACGAAGACATTGAGAAACTGCTGAAGGAAGACGACAAGAAAGCCCGCAAGGAAGAAGCCAAGGACAGCGTCAAGGCCGAGAAGGGCAAGGTGGACAAGCTGGTCCTCGACCTGGACAACCGCGAAGACCGCATCCTGCGCCTCACGCCCGCTTCCGCCCGCCTCGGCGACCATTTCCTCAGCCCGGACGGCACCAAGCTGCTCTTCATCCAGCGGCTCGAAAAAGGCTACGACCTCTGCCAGATCGACATCAAGGCCCGCTCGGTCAAGGTCCTGGAGAAAGGCGTCAGCGGATCCTTCTACCCTTCCCCGGACGGCAAGTCCGTCTATATGATCGGCCTCCTGTCCATCAAGAAACTCGATCCCGCGACCGGCCGGGGGACTTCGGTCTCCTTCTCCGACGAATACGACTACTTCCCGGCCAAGGAGCGCGAATACATCCTCGCCCACGCCTGGAAGCAAGTCAAGGAGAAGTTCTACGACGAGACGGTCCACGGCATCGACTGGGATGGTTTCTACGACAACTACAAGCAGTTCCTGCCCGATATCGACAACAACGAGGACTTCCGCGACCTGCTCTCCGAAATGCTCGGCGAGCTCAACGCCTCCCATACCGGCGCGCGCTACCGCACCCTCGGTTCCGCCGGAGCCGGCCGGCTGGGCGTCCTCTATGACGAGACCTACGACGGGCCCGGTCTGAAGATCCGCGAGATCCTGCCCGGCAGCTGCCTCGCCCTGGTCTATCCCGACCTCAAGGAAGGCGACATCGTCACCTCCGTGGACGGCGTCCGGATCGAGCCCGGCACCGCCTGGTACGACGTCCTCAACTACAAGGCCGGCAAGAAGACCGTCCTGGGCCTGCGCTGCGGCAAGAAAGAGACGACCGTCACGGTCAAGCCGGCCGTCTCCGATGCGGAAGGACTGTACAAGCGCTGGCTGCGGAGCAAGGAAAAGCTGGTCGAAACCCTCTCCGGCGGGCGCGTGGGCTATGTCCACGTCCGCAGCATGGACTCGCAGAGCTTCCGGGAAGTCTATTCCAAGGCCCTGGGCCGGTACCGGACCTGCGACGCGCTCATCGTCGATACGCGGCACAACGGCGGCGGCTGGCTCCACGACGACCTGGCCACCTTCCTCAGCGGCCGGGCCTACATGGACTTCAAGCCCCGCGGCCGCTACATCGGTACGGAGCCCTACAGCAAGTGGAACAAGCCCTCGTGCGTGATCATCGGCGAAGACAACTATTCCGACGCTTCCGGGTTCCCCTACATCTACAAGGAGCTCGGCATCGGCAAGCTCGTCGGCGCCCCGGTCCCGGGCACGATGACCGCCGTCTGGTGGGAGACCCAGATCGACCCGACCCTGATCTTCGGCATCCCCGAAGTGACCTCCGTCAGCCGCTCCGACGGCAGCATCCTCGAGAACCAGGAGATCGAGCCGGACATCCCGGTCACCAATGATCCCGCCTCCGTCCTGCGCGGCGAAGACAAGCAGATCGAAGCCGCCGTCGCGGAAATGCTCCGCCAAATCGCCCAATGAACCAACGTTACACTATGACAAAAACCGCCAAAACACGCTTTTTCCTGACCCTGCTGTCCGTCCTGACGGCCCTCTTCCCTCCGGGCCTGTCGGCCCAGCGCGGGTACACCGTCAACGGCACGGTCCGGGACACCGAAGGCGAAAGCCTGATCGGCGTCTTCGTCTCCGTCAAGGGCACCAAGACCGGCACAACCACCGACCTGGACGGCCGCTACGCCATCACGCTCCAGGCCCCGGCCACGCTCGTCTTCCAATACATGGGCATGGAAAACCAGGAGATCAAGGTGGACAAGGCCCGCACGCTGGACGTCACGATGAAGGGAGACAACACCCTGGACGAGGTCGTCATCTCGGCCGGCTACGGCCTGGCGCAGAAACGCTCCGACATGACCGGATCCGCCTTTCAGGTGGCTTCGGAGCAGTTGAAGACCCTGCCCGCCTCCCGCGTGGACAACCTGCTTCAAGGCATGGTGCCGGGCCTCGCCATCGAGGAATCGACCAACTCCGCCGCCCGCACCCGCTATACCATCCGCGTGCGCGGCGACGCTTCGCTCAATGCCAACAGCGAGCCGCTGTGGATCGTGGACGGCGTCCCCGTCTATACCGGCGGCAACACCGGCTCCGTCAACGGCACCCAGTATTCCGTCAGCCCGATGTCCTTCATCAATCCCGATGACATCGAGTCCATCACCGTCCTCAAGGATGCCGCGACGACCTCCATCTACGGCGCCGACGGAGCGAACGGCGTCATCCTGGTCACGACCAAGCAGGGCCGGGGCGACGGACGCCTGCACGTCACCGCCTCGATGAAATACGGCATCTCGCGCGTGGACAAGTCCACCCTGATCAAACTGCTCAACGCCGAGCAGTGGTGGGGCCTGGCCAAGGAGTCCTGGGTCAACGCCGGCTATGACCTGGCCTTCTTCCCCTACCAGGACAACTACCTCAACGCCTACTCCACGACCGACACCAACTGGTACGACGTCTATCTCGGGACCGGCAGCACCAGCGAAGTGAGCGTGCGCATCGACTCCGGCTCGGACAAGGCCAAGCACTACCTGTCGCTCAACTACTTCGGCGACGACATGGTCAAGAAAGGCAACACCCAGCGGCGCTTCACCCTGCGCGACCGGAGCCAGTTCCAGCTCGCCAGGCGCCTGTCCCTGGACCTCAACTTGGCCGCCTCCTACAACATCAACGACATCACGTCCATCTCCGACTCCTACTACCGCGTCATTCCGATCTTCTCGCCCTACGACCTGGACGGGGTCACGCCGCGTCTGTACAACTACTACAGCGAGTCCACGGACAGCTACAGCCCTACCCTCCGCAAGTTCGTGTACAGCGCCGTCCCGAACCGGGACCTGAGCGACAACACCCAGCGCGGCACGACCCTGGACGGCAACGCGACCCTGACCTGGACCCTCCTCGACGGGCTCAAGCTGACCTCGATGCTGGGCGTCAACGCCCTCAATGTCATGGAATTGATCTACAACCCCAAGACGACCCTGGACGGCAAGACCAGCTACGAGCAGGACGGCGGATCCCGGCGCGCGGGCGTGTTTGACTACACCTGGAACAACATCGACCGGCTCAACTTCGACCGCAAATTCGGCCGCCACAAGGTCGGCGCCCTGATGGGCATCGAGTTCGTGAGCTCGGAAAACCGCAGCCTGTACGCCACCGGCTACGGCTTTGCCAACGACCACATCAAGGAGATCAGCTACGCCATCTCCGAGTCGACCCGCGGTTCCTCCTCGGCCTCCAACAGCCACTCCCTGTCCTACCTGGGCACGCTCAGCTACTCCTACGACAACCGCTACTACCTGTCCGCGTCCTACCGCCGGCAGGGCAACTCCGCCTTCAGCACCTACGCCCGATGGGGCGATTTCTCGTCGGTCGGGCTGTCCTGGAACGTCCACAACGAGCCCTGGTTCCACGTGGGAGCCATCGACCGGCTCAAGATCAAGGCCAGCTACGGCAACAGCGGCAACTCCCGGGTCGATACCGGCGCCGCCTACGGGACCTACACGTACGGCTCCGGCAACTACTACGGCGGACTGATGGGCGCGACCCAGGGCAATGCGCCCAATCCGGGCCTGAGCTGGGAAAACACCTACATCGGCAACATCGGCCTGGACATCGGCCTGCTGGGCAACCGCATCGACATCCAGATGGAGTTCTACCGCAAATACACCAAGAACCTCCTCTACAAGGGGCGCGTGTCCTCCATCATCAGCGACGGCACGGTGATGCGCAACGTGGGCGAAATCGAGAACCAGGGATTCGAGATCTCCCTCAACACCAAGAACATCGTCACGCCCCGCTTCACCTGGACAACCGACTTCAACGGCGCGGTCAACCGCAACATCATCCGCAAGCTCTACAAGGGCACCCACACCGGATTCTTTGACTATGTCTGGATGGAAAACGCCAGCAAGGACGCCTGGTGGCTCAGCCGCTGGGCCGGCGTCGATCCTTCGACGGGCGGCCCGATGTGGTACGACGTGGACGGCAACGCGACGTTCACCTTCAGCTACGACAACCGCGTCCTGCTGCCCGAATACAGCAAGGAGCCCGATTTCCGCGGCGGCATGCGCAATATCTTCAGCTTCGACAATTTCTCCCTGGTGGCTTTCCTGACCTACACCATCGGCGGCTGGGAACTGCTGGACTACGGACAGGACGGCTACGACGTCCTGTCCAACAACACGGTCGTCGAAGACCTCGACCACTGGCGGGAACCCGGCGACGTGTCCAACAACCCCAAGCCGATCTACAAGGTCACGACCGGATCGCGCCGGAGCTCCACCCGCTTCCTCTACAGCAAGACTTGCTTCCAGCTCAAGAACCTGGTGCTCAGCTACAACGTGCCCAAGTCCTTCTGCCAGAAGGTCAAGATCCAGGCCGCGACCGTGTCCCTGATCGGGGACAACGTCTTCATCTGGTCGCCGGACGCAAGCCGCGACCGCAACAGCTACAAGACCCTGCGCTATCCCGGCGGCCTGACCCGCACGGCCTCCGCCCAACTGACGCTTAATTTCTAAGGAGCATGAAGAAACTGATTGCGACCCTGATGACAGTCCTGTCCCTGACAGGATGCACTTCATTCCTGAACGTCGAGACGCTCGGCAAAAGCACGATCTCCGGTTTCTTCGCCGACATCGACGGCCTCAAGGCCGCAGGCCTGGGCCTGCACCGGCTGATCACAGAATTCTATGACGACAACTACCTCCGGATGGGGGACCTCGCCGGAGACGAGGTGATCCTGTACCGCGTCAATGCCTCGCAGGCGCTCCAGCTCATCTACGACTTCGAGAGCACTGCGGCCGACAACTCGGGCTACCCCTACCTGATCTGGAAGCGCGGCTATGAGATCTGCACCAACGCCAACAACATCCTCTACTACGGGGAGCAGCTGCTCGGCTCCTACCCCGAAGAAGAGGCGCTGATCCGCAAGCACTTCGGCTATGCCTATTTCGCCCGTGCCCTAGCCCACTTCGACCTGCTCAACGTCTATGCGATGCCCTACGACTATACGCCGGACGCATCGCACCCCGGCGTCGTCGCCATCGACTATGTCCCGGGATTCGACTCGGAACTGCCCCGCAACTCGGTCCGGGATTGCTACAAAATGATCATCGAAGACCTCGGCAAGGCCATCGACTGCTTCGGGACCGAGACGGAGCGCACCCCGACCTACATCTCGGGACTCGCCTGCAAGGCCCTGCTCGCCCGCGTGTACCTCTACATGAAGGACTACACCCAGGCCGCCGCCTACGCCAAGGAAGTGATGGACCAGGTGCCCCTGACCCCCCGGACGGACTATGTCAACATGTTCCGCCGGGCCCAGGACTTTCCCGGCGAAGGGATCCTCCGGATGAACGCCTATGACAGCGGCGCCGGCATGCGCAGCCTCTGCAGTCCCCTCTCCGGGCAGGAGTGCGGTCCGGATGAGGCCTTCCTCGCCCGGTTCCAGGCCGGCGACATCCGCCAGGAGCTCTTCACCTATGTCGGAGAAGCCGAAGACGGCGTGGAATACGAGGGCAAGGTCTATACCGCCATCTGCAAGTACCTGCCCTACAAGAGCGGCGTCTCCACGGCCGAAAACCGCCGCAGCGACCCCTTTGTGCTCCGCGTGTCGGAGATGTACCTGATCCACGCCGAGGCCCTGTGCCTGGGCGGGGGCGACACGAAAGGGGCGGCGGAAGACCTCAAGGCCCTCCAGGCCCGCGCCCTGGGCAAGTCCCCTTCCGAGATCAGCCTCGTCTATACCGGCTCGGACGGCCTGGACCGCCTGATCCAGGAAGAACGGGTCAAGGAACTCTGCTTCGAGGGACACCGCTTCTTCGACCTCAAGCGCCGCCACGAGGACGTCGTCCGGAGCGCGTCCACGACTTCGACGATGAAGCGGCTCAAATACCCCGACTACCGCTATGTCTTACCCATCAGCCAGATGGAAATGCAGGCCAATGACAAAATGATCCAGAATGAAAACTATGAATAGCCGCATCCTTTCCCTTTTCGCCGCCCTGGCCCTGCTCTGCGCCTGCGAGCGGCACACGGAGGTCTTCTTCGACACGCCTTTCGTGCGCATCGAAGACGCCAACGGCATGTCTTCGATGGACATCGACCGCAACCTGAACAACCTGCTGACCGACATCCGGATCGTCATCAGCGCCAGCAAGGAGTACTTCACGGAACCTGTCACCATCGCGTATGAAATCATCGTGGGCGACGGGCTGCAGGAAGGAGTGGACTTCAAGATCCAGTCCAGCCAGCGGAGTCCGCTGACCTTCTCCCCGGGTACCTATTCCCTCCCCATCCGGGTGATCTGGTACAAATCCTCCTCCTACGATCCTTCCAAGGACCATACCCTCACCTTCCGGCTCACTTCCTCCAGCGTCCCCGAGATGCTCCTGGGCCTGCCTGGGCCGGATCACAAACGCAATGAATTCACATTCAAACAACTATAAACAACCGAATCATGAAAAAATGGATTTCAATCGCAGCCTGTCTGCTGGCTGCAGTTTCGGTCCTCGTCTCCTGCGAGCCGAAGCAGACCCCCGACGGAAAGTGTGAACTGCTGTCGTTTGCGCTCACTTCCAGCCTGAACAGCGCCCTCCCGGCCGATATCACCGGCACGATCGACGCTTCCGCCAAGACCGTCACCCTGGTCATCCCGACCGCGGTCACGTCCACGGCTTTCATCCCGAGCTTTACGGTCTCCGACTATGACGTCGTCACGATCGGCGGCAAGACCGTCACCAGCGGAGAGACCTCCGTCACCCTCACCGACGGGACCCAGATCCAGCTGAGCGACGAGGTATCCGCCCTGAACGCCACCTATACCGTCGTGGTCAAGGCCAACGACGAGACCGCGGAGCTGACTGCCGTCTCCTTCAAGGCCGCCGACAACGACCTGCTGGACGAGGACGTCGTGCCCGAGGCCATTGCGCCCGAGATGATCGTCCGCGTCCCCGGCACCGCCTTCCAGAAGGAACTCAAGATCACGGTTGAAGCCGGCTTCAATGATGTCATCAAGGTCAACAACACGCCTGTCGAGAGCGGCGCGTCCCTCAATGTGGACACCACCTTCCCGATCGACATCGTCGTCACGGACGAGGTCGCAGGCACGAGCGTGACCTATGTCGTCAAGGTCGGCAAGATCCTCGAATATGTCATCGGCAAACTCGGCACCTACACGGAAGGCACGATCGCGGACTTCACGATGACCCTCAACCCGACGGACAACCTGCCTTACTTTGCTTACACCAGGAAGGTCGGCGAAGAGAAAAACAACGGCGTCTCCGTCGCCAAGTGGAACGGCAGCGCCTTCGCCCGGGTCGGCCCGACCGGTGTGGCAGATGCTTCCGCCCGCTCCGCCAGCAAGCCGCAGGTCGCTTTCGCCAAGGACGGCACGCTGTACGCCAAATACCTCGGCGGTGAGGTAGCCAGCAAACCGACCGTCAAGAAACTCGATTCTGAATGGGTCGTGGTCGGTACCACCGGCTTTACTCCCCAAAACAACAACACCACTTACTTCTACCCGTTCTATGTGCATCCGGCGAATGGAAAACTCTCCTTATTCTGGAACGGGAACACCAAGAGTACCGATTCTTACCGGACCATGAATCTCTCCACCTGGGGCGGCGAAACCTGGGCATCCAGCACCATCAGCGGCGTGATCCCGGCCTATGGCAGCGGAACGACGGCCACCTCCGGGATGTATTATACCTCTTCCGCAGTCGTCAATGACAGCAAGGTATTCATCGCGTCTTCGCTCAACGAATTCGGTTACTATGTCCACGAAGTCAATGCCGACGGCTCCCTGACCACGATCGTAGACAACTATCTGCCCGACGGTGCCCCGCAAGGCCTTCCTGGCAATCTCCAGATGAAGCAAGGCCCGGACGGTGTACTATATGTGCTCGCAGCGGTTCGCGCCGGTGACGGTACGATGCAGATTTTCACTGTAGACCAGAGCAATAAGACGCTCAAGGCCTATGGCACCGGCCTGCCGGTTTCCATCAGCTCCAGCGGCGGTATCAGCCAGGATTTCGGTTTTTCCGTCAACCCGGTCGACGGCCTGGTCGTGGCTGCCTACGATTCTGCAGAAGGCAATACGGTCTTTGCCTATCTGGACGACAATCTCCAGTGGAGCAGTTTTGCCGTTGATTCGCTGCAGGTCGGCACTTCCGGTTTCTTTGTCGAATTCGACAAGGACGGCAACGGATACATCGCTTACCAGTCCGCCGACGGCATCGAGCTCTACCGCGTCGGTCTCGAAGCGGACGTTCTTCCCGAGTAGGCCTTGAAAGCGATCCTGATCCTGCTCAGTGTCTTGCGAGTGGCATTTGTCGGCGATCCCCAAGTCGACAATGCCACTCAGTTTGACTACGCCCGCCGCTCCATCTACCGGGAACTGCGCGAGCGGAAGGACCTTGACCTCGTGATCGTGCTCGGGGACCTGGTCAACGACAAGACCGAACTGATCGCGCCCACGGTGGCAAGCCTCGATTCGCTTCCCTGCCCCTGGCTGGCCGTCCCCGGCAACCATGACCGCGACCGCTATCCCAAGGAGCTGGGACGTGCCCGGGACCTGAGCACCTGGCAGCGCGAGATCGGGTACATCGACACGACCTTCGTCTGCAAGGGCATCCGCTTCATCCTGATGAACGATGTCCGAACCCGCAGGCAGGCGGACTATGAGGCCGGATTCTCCGAAGAGCAGAAGCGCTGGCTCACCGGTGTGATGGCCTCCTCGGGCGAGACGGAGCCGATCGTCTTCGCCTGCCACATTCCCCTGGCGGAAATGCAGGCACGGGACACGCTGGAGCAGCTTTTTGCCGGCAAGCAACGGCTGCTGCTGGTCAGCGGACACACCCACCAGGTGCGGCGCGACACACTGATCCTCGGCGGACGGCCTGTCGAGAGCCTCGTCACCGGAGCGGCCTGCGGCAGCTGGTGGCGCGGCTTCCCCGATACGGACGGCGTCCCGGATGCGCTGATGAACTGCGGCTCGCCGCGGGGTTACTTCGTCTGCGACTTCACCCGTTCCGGCCACCGCCTCACCTACAAGGCTGTCGCCTCGGATGCCGTCGCTTCGGTCGGGACCATCGCCGACGGGCGCCTGGCCGTCAACGTTTTCGGCGGCAGCCTGGACGGCTCGGTCCGGATCCGGGTGCAGGGCCGGAACGTGACGCTGGAGCGGGTCTCCACCACGGCGCCGGAAGTCCTCGAGCGGATCGAATATAACCGCGCGATGACACGCGAATACCGCCGTGCGCACCGCGAGGAGTTCATCCCGCTGCGCCGGCTCGGCTCGCCGCACGTATGGGTCGTGCCCGAAGGGACTCCCCTCGCCCCCGAGCCCGGCACGCCCGTTACGGTCCGATACCGGGATCCGCGGATGGCATTCCGCACCCGGGTGCATTGCAGATAACTGTGAATCTGCGTATCTTTACAAGGCTTGATACGCAGATTCTTTTTATGAAACGCTTCGCTCTCCTTCTCTTGCTCGCCGCAGGTCTGGTGATGGCCCCGGGCTGCCGACGCGATCCGCGAAAACCTCCATGCCGAGCTCGGCGGCAAGAAGTTCGGCGAAGTCGTGCGTGCAGCGGCACTGAAATGGGAGGAGGCCCTCTCCCCCATCCAGGCGAAGTTCGGTTCTGAGCAGGAGGCACAGATCTTCTACACAGCCCTCTACCACACGATGGTCGTGCCAAACCTGATCACGGATATGGACGGCGGATACCGCGGCTGGGACAAGCAGGTACACCACAGCACCGAAGGCGACTACTACACCAACTACTCGCTTTGGGATACCTACCGCGCCGTGCCGGTGATTGCGGACGCCATCCTGCAGGATTTGGGCGGCTTCGACTACGAGCTGGCCTGGGACGCGATGAAATCCATCGCCGAGGATCCGGACCGCGGCGTCGGCTTCTACAAGCAGAACGGTTTCATCCCGACCGGGATCGAGCCCAGCAGCGTATCCAAGACGCTCGAATACGCATACGACGACTGGTGCCTGGAGCAGGTGGCTCTTCATCGGCACCACCCTGGCGCTGTCCGACATCCTCGCCGGCGGCTCGATGGTCTTTACGATGGGGCCGGAGCCGAAGTTGCACTGACTTCACCCTCGCGCCAGGCGTTCCCTACGTCCCTTTAGCGCGGACGTAGGGAGCATTAAACCCCCATTTTCGCTCCCTCCGTCCATCTATTCGGGACGAAGGGAACAGGGGTAGCAGCCCGATTCGGTTTAAAACCTACGGCAGGGAGACATCGACCGGACGGAGATGCGGGTCGCGGGCCATTGCCTGGGGATTGGTGCCGGGGATATCCTGCGGGATGGGCTCGCCCAGGAGGCCGAAAAGCTGCGTCCAGTAGAGGGGGAATTCGCCGTCGGCGCCCTTGAAATTCATCGGGGCCGAGGGGAAAATCCCGGAACCGTCCCCGTCCAGGTATGCCGCCTGCACCAATTCGGTGCAATACAGCGCCCCGTTGTCCGGCAGGAAATGCACGTCGTAAGGCAGGCCCACGAATTGCCGCGCGCGTGCCACGGCCGCTTCCGCCAGACGGGCGTCACGGATCCGCTTGATCTCGAAGACCGGATAGGAGCCGTCCTTCAGTGTAAAGTCCGCGAGGAAGGTGTCCAGCGGATGCCGGTCCACCCCGTGCCGGATCGTCGCATCGATGATCCAAGCCTTCCCCTCGGCATCAATCTCGGCGATGGCCACATGGATCAGGTTCAGGCTGTCCGCCGCGCCGGTCGCCGCCGTGATGGCCGCGTCCATCGATGTTTCATCCAGGCTGTAATCGGTCGGAATACCGACAAAGATCAAGTCCCCGGTCTGTAAGGTACCGTCCCCGGGTCGCCGGGCGCAGGACAGCACCAGACACGCACAGAGCGCATAAAAGAGAATCATTCGCTTCATACCGCGAAGATAACTCAATTTCTTGCAAAAGAATTTGGTTTGGCCCGAAAAAGTTGTATCTTTGCATCCCAATTCTGGATGTAGCGCAGTTGGTAGCGCACCTGGTTAGGGACCAGGAGGTCGCTGGTTCAAGTCCAGTCATCCAGACGAAAAAAGCAAGCTGAAGCCTGCTTTTTTCGTCTGATGACTTTATCGGTATAGCTGCCGTTCCCCGCATTCTTGAACCCGGCCTTGACCAGTCCCGACCCGAAAGCCGAAAGGGTCCCCGACAGGGGAATCCCCTTAAAAGAGAGGGGAGCCGTGGACGAGGTGGTCGTAGAGGGAGCGATGACGGACGGGGACGTACTGCGGTTCTTCCCGATACCCAGTTCTCTTTCCAGATCCTTGGCGGACATGGCATCTATATCGTCAGCATCTATCACCGGATCATCGGTCTGCGTTTTCGGCCTGAGCCAGCCTCCGGACTCGCCGGTACTCTCTTTCCCCAGACCTCCGGGCAGGGAAATAACGCTTCCGAGACCGTCTGAGCACAATTTAACGACCAGGAGAAGCAGCACTACGGCTACGGCAAGTTTGAGGATCTTTTTCGTATCGAGCACCCACTAATCTTCACAAAGATAAACATGTCCGATGAAGAATCATTGCCACCCCCACGAAAAAGTCTTATCTTTGTTTCCATGAAAAAATACCTGTGCGCCCCGGGAATGCGGGTCACCCGGACATTGGCGGCCTATGAGTGACATCGAGCGGCACCCTTTCGAGCCTTTCCTCCCGGGACGGGCACGGATCCTGTTCCTGGGCAGTTTCCCGCCCCAGCCCAAACGCTGGAGCATGTCTTTCTTCTACCCCAACTGGCTCAACGACTTCTGGCGCGTGATGGGGCTCCTGTTCCATTCGGACAAGGACTATTTCGCCGTCAACGGCGAAAAGCGGTTCGACGAGGCGCGGATCCGCGCCTTCTGCGAGGAACAGGGATTCGCGCTCTACGACACGGCCTGCACCGTCAGGCGGCTGAAAGACAACGCCTCCGACCGCTTCCTGGAAGTCGTGCAAGAGACAGACCTCCCGGCCCTGCTGGCACGCATCCCGGACTGCCGCGTCCTGGTCACGACCGGGCAGAAGGCCACCGACGTTATCGTGGAGCATTTCCACTGCGCCGAGCCGCCCGTCGGCAGGCAGGTACCGCTGCAGATCGGTTCGCGAGCGCTGACGTTCTGGCGCATGCCTTCGACCTCCCGTGCCTATCCGCTGGCTTTGGAAAAGAAAGCCGATGCCTACCGACAACTGTTTTCATCAACGGATTGAACACCACCCAAATACCATGGATCGAAGATTATTCCTTAAAAAAATGGCCGGGACAGGCGCTTTGATCGCCACGTCCCAACTGCCCTCCTGGGGCCAGGAAAAGCCCCAGAACCTCACGGAAAGCAATCTCAACGCCGACCTCACGGCCGACCGGCCGGAAGTATTCCCGGAACGGGGCGGCTTCGAGCGCCTGTCGCTCAGCTACGCTATCGTCAGAATCGGGCTTGAGAAGCCCTTTTCCGTCTTGCACATCTCCGACTCGCACCTCTCCGCGGCCTATCCGCACGAAGACGCCAAAAAACAGCGTCTGTGCGAACGCCGCACCCAGACCTTCGGCGGCCACCAGGAAGAAGCCCTTCGCGACGCCCTCGCCTGGGCGAAAGAGCATGTGGACTTCATCGTCCACACCGGCGATCTGATCGACTGGCAGAGCGAAGCCAACTTCGACCTGGTCCGCAAGTACTTCGGAAACCACTATATCGGCTCCATGGGCAACCACGAATTCAGCCCTGACATGTGGCTCAGCGAGCCCAAGGAAAGCAAGGACGAAGCCTTCAAGGACCTCACCCGCAAGCGCATCCAGGAAGTCTATCCCTTTGATATCCGCTTCGAGTCGCAGGTCGCGGGCGGTGTCAACTTCATTACCTTGGACGATGTCTATGGCTATGTCACCTGGGAGCAGGTCAACCGTTTCAAGGAAGAGGTCAAGAAGGGCCTGCCCATCGTCCTGTGCATGCACGTCCCCTTCCACACGGAAGACACCTGGCGCGCCACCTGCCGGATGTGGAAAGACAAAGGACCGCTTTCCCATGGCGAAGTGCCGCCCCCGACCGGCGACTACAAGACGCAGCTGGAAGACCCCGTGACTCGGGATTTCATCGCCTATCTCAAGCAGGAACCCCTGCTGAAATGCATTCTCGCCGGCCACGAGCACCTCACCTTCGAAGACCAGTTCTCCCCTACCTGCCGGGAATACCTGGTCGCCGGCGGCTTCCTCTTCCACGCCCGCGAAGTGATCTTCCTTTAACGGCGGAAATGCCGCCTGGCAAAGATCAGGTATCGTTCCCAGTCCGTAGGGAGAAGCGCGTGCTTACCCGCCCGGATGTGGTAGCCGACCGTCCCGTCGTCGTCATAGAAAACCGACTCGGGCTCGGCATCGGCCGGGACCGAAGGCATCCGGTCGCCGGAGAGGCCCCTCTTCCGGAACAGGCGGTACACCGGTTCGACGTTCCTGGCGCATAGCCATTCCCCGCGCGGGTCCGCCCAGCCATCCTTGTCCGCGCTCACGATGTAAAGCGGTCTCGGGGCCGCCAGGGCCGCCAGCCAGTGCTGGTCGGCCGGAAACTGGTCCTCGTGGAACTGGTATTTGTCGAATGCACGCGTGAACCAGTGCGGGAAAGCCCTGTCGATCGCGGCGAAGTTCTCGCCGAATACGCGGCGCGAGATCGCCGCCCCGCAGCAGCCCGAGCAATTGGAAATCACGACGGCGAAACGCGGATCGTTGGCGCCCGCCCACAACGCCGTCTTCCCCAGACGCGAATGACCGATCACCGCCACCTGCCGGGCCTCGACGGCCGGATCCGTCTCCAGATAATCCAGGATGCGGCTCAAGCCCCAGGCCCAGGCTGAAATGGCGCCCCAGTCCCCGCCGGGATGAAACCAGGCCCGTACGCCGCCGTCGCGGCAGAACCAGGTGGCGTCCTCCCCCGGATCAATGAACTGCTTGCCATCCGGCTCGACACTGTCCCGCCAGGCCGTCGCTACGCCGAATCCGGCTTTCAAAATCTGCTCGTAGGGCCAGGACCGGGCGGAAACGTCTTCCTCCAGCGTCGCCTCATTCCCCTTGAAATTGAGCCCTGCAAACATCGGGACCCGCCCTTTCGCCCCTGCCGGCAGATGGATCAGCACATCGAACCAATGCTGCTCCGCCGCATCCAGATAGAGGCGCACGGTCTTGCGGATGCCAAGGCCGTCATAGACCTTCTCCTCACTCAGGACCCGAAAATGTTCCCCTGCCGGACGCGCCGGCACATGGCCGTACATCTCCTGCGAGAAGATCTCCAGGATCTCCGGACGACGCTTGCGGGTCCACTGCCTGCGCGTCCGCACCTTCCTGCCGTTACTGAGCACCAGCGGATCCGGCAATTCGTAGGCCGGCACGTTCTCCTCGACGAAATTGGTTTTCACTTCCTGGGCGCGGGCGTCCGTCCCGGCCAGCAAGGCCATGGCCACGCACAGCAGCCCTGATTGCAGTATTTTCGCTTTCATACGCTCATTGTTTCAATACACCCGATCACGGAAACGGCGGACTCGATGGAAGGTCACGATGTTGCCGTCATGCGCCGTAGCGGAGCAGGTCCGGCGAATAGGACAACGCCAGCCGGCGCCGCGCATTCATCCGCCCGTCAATCAAAATTACGCGACGCGAAAGGCAGCGACCACCGGAGCGCCAGATGCCAGTATTCCCAGTTGTGGACACCGTTGCGCACCCGCAGCTCGCTCTTGATCTTGCGGCCCCGCATCTTCTGGTACAAGGCCAGATTCATATCCAGCAGGAAATCATCGTCCCCGCAGTCGATGAACCACTTGACGGTCCGCAGCTGCGCAAGCGTCGTCTCATCGGCATTATCGATAAAATCCAGCGCGGAATGCTCCCGCACCGCTTCCCCGACGTAGTAAAGGCAGTCCTTGGGCGAATTCCTGGCCCGCACCTCGTCGTTCCGGTTGTCGACCCAGCCGCTCATGTCATAGCAACTCGAGAAGAGATCCGGATGACGCTGGGCATAGACGACGCTGCCGCCGCCGCCCATCGACAGGCCCATCACGGCGCGATGGCCCTTGTCCCCGATGATGCGGTACTTGGCCTCCACCTTGGGCAGAAACTCCTGGAAGAAGAAATCCTCGTAATTCCAGCCCGGCATGTTGAAATAGCCGTTCCAGGTGTGGTGCGTGTCGGGGCCGCCGGCATTGGGCATCACGATGATCATCTCGCGTGCCTCCCCCGTACCCATCAGCTCGTCAACGACGGTCTGCATGTTGCCTTTCGTCACCCAGGCCGTGTAGGTGTCGCTCAGGCCATGCAGCAGATACACGACCGGATAACGCTTCTCCGCCTTGCCGAAACTGTTGGGGAGATAGACATTGTACTTGACCTGGGCCCCCAGGACCTCGCTCTGGAGGCTGTCCGTAACCACCTTGCCCGCCCGGGCGGAAAGCACCGGCACCAGCAGGGCCAGGAGCATAACGAAAGCGTTTTTCTTCATCTTATTGGGTATTGATTTCAATCTTCCGGTAACAGGTTCGCTAATATAAGCATTTTTGTCATAATCCTGCCTGCCGGAAGCGAAGACTGAAATCAATGACGCGGGAAAGACTTCATAGAATTGGGGTCCCTTGCAGATAAGCCTTGAAAAAGCGGCCCTGGGTCGTCAGCGTGAAATCCCAGTCGCTGAAAAGCATCGGAGCCCAATGGGGATCACATTGATCTTCCCGCCAGAATGGCAGGCAAAGCAGACTGGACCGATATTTGCGGAAGGGCAGGATCAGCATACATTAAGACAGCGACACAATGGCAAAGACAAGATGGATCGTCGGCTTTCTGGGCTGGGTGACAGGCGGGGCGATCGGAGCCCTGATCGGCTACCTGCTGGGGTCCGTCGTGGATAATTATATCGAGATGTCCCACCAGCTGCCCGGCGGCAGCGGATCTTCCGGAACAGGCACCGGATCCAGACAGGGCGGCAGTTACCGGCAGGGAGGCTCTTACACGGGCGGCTACGGCAGTCCGACCGGCAGTTACCAGCGCTCCACCGCCGGCCGGGGCTACTCCACGACGGAGCAGCGCAACAGCTTCTTCGTCAGCCTGCTGGTCCTTTCCTCTGCCGTCATCAAAGCCGACGGACAGACCCGCCAGTCCGAACTCGACTATGTCCGCAACTTCGTGCGGAGCAGTTTCGGCGAGGCCGCGACCTACCAGGCGATGACCCTGCTCAACGAACTGAACGGCAAGCAGGTCAACATCTACGAGGTCGGGGCACAGATCGCCGCCAACATGAATTACTCGCAGCGGCTGCAGCTCTTTGACTACCTGACCCGTATCGCCATCGCCGACGGCGAATTCACCAAGTCCGAGAAGGATGTCCTGGAGGCCATCGCCTCCGCCATCCGCATCAACTCCTCCGACGCCGCCTCCGTCATCGCGATGTTCTACAAGGATACCGATTCCGCCTACGAAGTGCTCGAGATCTCTCCCGATGCCACGGATGACGAGGTCAAGAGCGCCTACCGGCGAATGGCAATGAAGAACCATCCGGACAAGGTCGCCTCCCTCGGCCCGGAGGTCCAGAAAGCGGCCGAGGAGAAGTTCCGCAAGATCCAGGAGGCCTACGAGACCATCAAAAAGCAGCGCGGGATCAGCTGAGCCCTGAACCTCCACAAAATTGCGGGATCCGTGTCCGACCGTCAACTTAGCAAACGGGGAAGATGGTTTTATTTTCTATCTTTGTACCTATGAAACAAAAGCTCTTCCGCCGGATCTGCCAGATCGTTCTTCTCCACGCCTGTTTCCTGCCCGTATGGGCCGAGGGAACCGATGACCTCATGGTCCGGGAGACTGCCACAGCCACGGCAGCAGCAACACCCGAAGCAACAACCATCTCCACCGTCGCCCTCACATGCCCCGATGCCCGGCCCGGAGAGGCCAACCAGTGGATCGCCTTCCGCAAGGACATCCGGCTCGGCGAGGTCCCGCAGCGGGCCGTCGCCGCCATCGCCGCCGACAGCAAATACTGGCTCTGGATCAACGGTACCCTCGCCGTCTTCGAAGGCTCGCTGAAACGCGGTCCCAACCCAGACGACAGCTATTTCGACGAAGTGGACCTGGCTCCTTTCCTGCGCCCAGGAGACAACCGGATCGCACTGCTGCTCTGGTATTTCGGCAAGCAGGGCTTTTCCCACAAAGACAGCGGACGGGCGCAGCTGCGTTTCGACTGCCCGGCGGCCGGCATCGGGAGCGAGGGCTGGTACTGCCGCCTCCATCCCGCTTACGGCACGGCCCAGTGCCCTCCGCCCAACTACCGTCTCCCCGAATCCAGCATCTCCTTTGACGCCCGCAAGGAGCTCGCCGGCTGGCAAACCGCTCCCGTTCAAGAATTCACGCCCGCCGAGACCGTCGAGAGCAGCCTCGGTACCCTGCATCCCCGTCCCATCCCCCAGTGGAAGGATTTCGGGATCAAGAAACTGAGATTCGAGACCCGGAAGGGTGCCGGATGTGATACGGTCATCGCCCGCCTGCCGCACAACATGCAGATGACCCCCATCCTGCAGGTCCAGGACCCCGAAGGCGGCCACCGGATCGGGATTGAGACCGACCACGCCGCCATCGGCAGCACAGAGAACCTGCGCGCTGAATACATCACCCGGCCCGGTACCCAGACCTACGAGTCCCTGGGCTGGCTCAGCGGCCAGCGACTCATCCTCACCGTCCCCCACGGCGCCCGCATCACCAGCCTGCAGTACCGTGAGACCGGCTACGACACGGTACCGGAAGGGCACTTCTCCTGCAGCGACCCCTTCTACAACCGATTTTGGGAGAAGGGCCTGCGCACGATCTACGTCAATGCCCGCGATACTTTCTTCGACTGTCCGGAGCGCGAACGTGCCCAATGGTGGGGAGACATCGTCGTGATCCTCAACGAGTGCTTTTATACCTATTCTGCGTCCCTCCACGCCTTGATCCGGAAAGGCCTGTGGGAGCTCTGCGACTGGCAGAAAGAGGACGGCAGCCTGTACGCCCCCGTCCCGGCGGGCAACTGGAGCAAAGAACTGCCCGTACAGTCGCTCGCCGCCGTCAGCCGGTACGGGATCTGGAGCTACTATATGAATACGGGCGACCGTGAGACAGTAGAGCACTGTTACCCCGCGATCCGGAAGTATCTCGACTGCTACACCATCGGCCCCGACGGCCTCACCGAATACCGCACCGCAGGCTGGAACTGGGGTGACTGGGGTGAGAACCGGGACATGCATCTGCTCCAGACGACCTGGTACTGCATCGCCCTGGACGGAGCGATCCGGATGGCGCTGCTCCTGGATCAGAACGAAGATGCCACCCGGTGGCAGGAGCGGCTCGAAAGGGTCCGGAAAGCCCTCAACGCCGTCTGCTGGACCGGTTCGGCCTACCGGCATCCCGACTATACCGGAGACACGGATGACCGCGTCCAGGCCCTTGCCGTCCTCGGCGGCGTCGCCGGACCGGATCAGTATGAAGCCCTCTTCGACACCTTCCGGGAGAAAGAGCATGCCAGCTGCTTCATGGAAAAATATGTGATGGAGGCCCTCTTCGCAATCGGGCACGGTGACTATGCGATGGAGCGTGTGCGCCGGCGTTACGATTTCATGGTCAACCATCCCGACATCGACACCCTGTTCGAGAGTTGGGAGGTCGGCGTGAAGGACTGGCGATGCGGCTCGGTCAACCACGCCTGGAGCGGTGCCCCCCTGGCTGTCTTGCCGCAAAAGATGTTCGGCCTGTATCCACTGGAAGCGGGTTGGAAACGCTTCGCCGCCTGCCCGGACCCGAACATTTTCGACCGCTGCAAGCTCGATTTCCCAACGGTTTCCGGTACGGTCGCCATGTCCCTGCGCAAGAAGCGGGGCCACATCACATGGGACCTGACAGTCCCGGAAGGCACGACCGCCGCCGTCAGCATACCCTGGGTCTACGCCAAGGCCTCGGTCGACCGTACCCCCTGCAGCGCACAGGAGATCACGCTCGGACAGGGACGGCACCGGATCCGGCTGAAATTGGCAGAATAATCATTATATTGCAATCACAAGCGATTCGATTCACATGGGAAGCATCCTGATCAAACATATCCTGCTGGAGGGGCAGCCCCGCAACGTCCTCATCGAGGGGAAACGGTTCAAGAGCCTGGACGCCGCCGACGGAGCCGCCGCCGAAACCGTCCTCGACGGGAGCGGCATGGCCCTGCTGCCCGGCCTGTACAACACCCACACCCATTCCGCCATGACCTTGCTGCGCGGTTACGGAGACGACACCTCGCTGGAGCAGTGGCTGGACGATTACATTTGGCCGGTCGAGTCCAGACTCACGGCGGGCCAGCTCCAACGCGGTTATATGCTGGCCACCCGCGAGATGGCCCGGACCGGCACGGTCTTTTTCAACGACATGTATTTCGATCTGGATACGGCGACGGATGTCGTGGCCGACAGCGGCCTGCGCGCGACACTGGGCTGGGTCATGCTGGACGGCCATCCGCTGTCCAACCGGATGGAAGTAATGGAGCGGATCAAGGCGTGGCGGGACCCGACAGGCGGACGCATCCAGCTGGCCATGGCGCCCCATGCCATCTATACCGTCGCCCGGGACGAGATCGTCCGGATGGTCCGTTTCGCCCGCGAAAACGGGCTAAGGATCCATACGCACCTCGCGGAAACCCGGACGGAAGTGGCCAACTGCGTCCGGGATCACGGGATGCGCCCGGTGGCTTATCTCGATTCGCTGGGCGTGCTGGGACCGGACGTAGTACTGGCACACTGCGTGCAGGTCAATGACGCCGAAGCCGACCTGCTCGCCGAGCGGGGCGTGACGATCTCCCACTGCCCCTGCTCCAACATGAAGCTCGGCTCGGGCATCTTCCCGTACGAGCGCCTGATCAAGGCCGGATGCCGCATCACCCTGGGCACGGACGGTGCTTCGTCGAGCAACAACCTGGACCTGCGGGAAGCGATGAAGTTTGCCGCGCTGCTGGCCAAAGTCGGCGGGGATCCGCAGTTGCTGCCAGCATCGCAAGTCTTCGACTGGGCGACCCGGTGCGGAGCCGAGGCATTCGGCATCGATGCGGGCACGATCGCTGAAGGGAAACTGGCAGACTGCCTGCTGGTGGACCTGTCCGATGTGAAGATGCAGCCCTGCCACAACCTCATCTCCAATTTTGTCTATTCTGCAGATTCTTCCTGCATAGCGGGCGTGCTCTGTGACGGCCAAATCCTTTATCAAAGATGAAAAGAATTCTTTCCCTGCTCCTGCTTGTCCTGCTTCCCCTGGCGGGACAAGCCAAAAACGACGTCGTTTTCGGCTGGGGCGACAGCGGACGGCACTATCCGGCCGACCTGAAACCGGCCCTGGAAAAGGACGCTTTCGCCTACAGCGCCTGGCGTGGCGAAACCGTCAGTGCCCTGGCCCTGATCTGGAGCCCGGAGGCGCTGGATGACGTCCATGTGCAAGCCGGTGCGCTCCGCTGCGGCAAGGCCAGCCTGCCGGGAAGCGCCGTCACGGCCTCCTTCGTCAGCTACGTCATCGGGGACAAACTGGCCGACCAATACGGCCAGTGCGACAAGCGAGACACCCTCCACTGGGAGGCCATCCGCGAGGCCGACCTGATCGGCCGTTATGAGATCCTGGATGTCCCGGCGGGCACGGTCCAGCCCGTATGGCTGCGCATTGACGTCCCCTCCGATGCCACACCGGGACGCTACACAGGCAGCCTGACGCTCACGACCGGGACGAAAACCCTGACCCTTCCCTATTCGCTGACCGTCGGGCAGCGCATCCTGACCCCGGTCGGACAGCGCCCCTTCCACCTCGATCTCTGGCAGAACCCCTACACCTTCGCCCGGGTCGCGGGCGTCCGGCTCTGGAGCCCGGAGCATTTTGCCGCGATGCGGCCCGTGATGGAGCAACTCGCCCGTGCCGGGCAGAAGGTCATCACCACGACCTTGATGGACCGTCCTTGGAACGGGCAGACCGAAGATGCTTTCGGTTCGATGGTCACCAAGATCCGGCGCGCCGACGGCAGCTGGCTGTATGACTATACCGTTTTCGACCGGTGGGTGGAGTTCATGATGAGCATCGGGATCGACGCCCAGATCAACTGCTATACCCTGATCCCCTGGAATCTCGAGTTCGACTGTTTCGACCAGGCACTCGGCGCCGTCACGAAAGTCCGGGCTCCGACCGACAGCCCGGCCTATGAGGACTACTGGGGCCCGTTCATCCTGGATTTCGCCCGTCACCTGCGCGACAAGGGCTGGCTTGACAAAACGATGATCGCGATGGACGAGCGCGGCGAAGAGGCCATGCGCAACGCCCTGGCCATCATCCACAAATACGAGCCGGAGTTCAAGGTTGCCCTGGCCGGCAATTACCACCCTTCCGTCGCAGACGAAATCGACGACCTCTGCCTGGGCTTCCGGGAGTCCTGGCCCCCGGGGGCCATCGAGCGCCGCCGTGCCTCAGGGCAGATCTCGACCTACTACACCTGCTGCGCGGAAGGATTCCCCAATACCTTCATCGCTTCCCAGCCGGCAGAGGCCAGCTGGCTGCCCCTGATCGCCCTTCAGAAAGGCGTAGACGGCTATCTGCGCTGGGCCTTCAACAGCTGGACCCGGGATCCGGAGCGGGACGCCCGCTTCCGCTCCTGGGCGGCAGGCGACACCTACATGGTGTATCCGGGAGGCCGCTCCTCCGTCCGTTTCGAGAAACTGATCGAAGGCCTGCAGGACTACGAAAAGGCCCGCCTTCTGCTCGAAGAATGGGGTACGGACCCGTCCAAGGCCCGCCAACGGGCCGCCCTGCAAGCCGCCATCAACGCCTTCACCTACGACGAGATCGCCGCCCACGGTCCGGAACCAGCCCTCCACCGCCTACGCTCCCTTTTGGCCGTGGCAGTTAAATAGCTGTCATCCGCCGGTAGCAGCGCCAGCCGAAGATCGTCACGGCGATAAAGCAGATCAACGGCAGGCAGAAACTGACGTTGACAGCCGGATGGCCGGCGACAGTACCCAGGTCGATGATGGAGCCCTGGAGCGGCGGCAGGATGGAGCCGCCCACGATCGCCATCACGAGAAAAGCGGCGCCGAGCTGGCTGTCTTCCGGAGCCACATCCTCCAGCGCAATGCCGTAGATCGTCGGGAACATCAGCGACATAAAGGCGCTGATCGCGACCAGGCAGCCCAGGCCCAGCGGACCGACGAAGACGATGGCACCCACCGTACAGAGAGCGGCCAGGCAGCCGAAGATCGCCAGGAGTTTGCGCGAATTGACATATTTCATCAGCATCGTAGCAATGAAGCGGAAGCACAGGAACATCGCCATCGCGATGATGTTGTACTTCTGTGCCGTAGCCTTGTCGATGCCCAGGTTGTCGGCATACTGGATGATGAAGGTCCAGACCATGATCTGCGCACCCACGTAGAAGACCTGCGCCAGCACGCCTTCGCGGTAAGCGACATTGTGCCAGAGCCGGCCCATCGTGCCTTTGGTGCGGACACCGGATCCGGCGGTCTTGGGCATCTTCGTAATCGCGATGATGATGAAAACCAGCACCACGACGACGCCCAGGGCGACATAGGCATTGCGGATGGCAGCCAGGTCATGGACGCGCATCGCCGCTTTCTCGGCCTCGGGCAGGGTGTCGAAGATCAGCTTGCCGGACGCATCGCGGCAGCGGTCGCTCAGCAGGTTCGGAAGGACGACCCAGGACGCCACGGCCATGCCCGTCAGCGAGCCCATCGGGTTGAAGGACTGCGAGAGGTTGAGCCGGCGCGTGGAATTCTCCTTGGCGCCCAGCGAAAGGATGAACGGATTGGCCGTCGTCTCGAGGAACGCCAGGCCGAAGGTCAGGATGTAGAGCGAGAAGCAGAAAAAAACGAAGCTCTGCTGCGCCGCGGCCGGAATGAAAAGGAACGCACCGATCGCGTACAGCGCCAAACCCAGCAGGATGCCGCTCTTGTAGCTGTAGCGCCGGATGAAGAGCGCAGCGGGCACGGCCATCGTGGCATAGCCACCGTAGAAGGCGAACTGGATCAGCGAGGCCTTGGCGGCGGACAGTTCCATGATCGTCTGGAAGCCCGCCACCATCGGGTTGGTAATGTCGTTCGCGAAGCCCCAGAGGGCGAAGAGCGACGTAATCAGGATGAACGGCAGCAGATACTGCCGTTCAACCAGTTTGCTTTTTGTGTCCATTACTTATAGATCGGTCCGAAGTTGGCGCAGGCGCGGTAGTCAGCACCCTCCTTGTCCATGCCGAAGGCATTCCAGGCAGCGGGACGGAAGATCTTGGCTTCCGGTACGTTGTGCATGCAGACAGGGATGCGGAGGATGGAGGCCAGGGTGATCAAGTCGGCACCGATGTGGCCGTAGGAGATCGCACCGTGGTTGGCGCCCCAGTTGTTCATCACGCTATAGACATCCTTGAAGCAGTCCTTCGAAGGATCCAGGCGCGGGACGAACCAGGTCGTCGGCCAGGTCGGATCGGTGCGCTTGTCGAGGATGTCGTGCATGTGCTTCGGGAGCTCGGCCGTCCAGCCTTCTGCGATCTGCAGGACCGGGCCGAGGCCGTCCACGAGGTTGAGGCGCAGCATCGTCATCGGCATGCCGCCGCGGGTGACGAAGTGGGCGGAATAGCCGCCGCCGCGGAAGTAGTCGCGGTCCGCCGGCATCCAGTTGGTCGCCTGCAGGCAGGCCTCCACATCCTTCTGGTCCATGTTCCAAGGCTCCTTGATGGTGGCCTTGCCCTCAGCGTCGGACATGGCGCCGGTAGCGTCGAGCGTCGTAGCGCCGGAGTTGATCAGGTGGATGAATCCGCCGGCGGCGAGGCCTTCGGGAGCCTCGCCGGTGACGCGCTTCACCGCTTCGGGGCTCCAGTAGGTGCGGACGTCGCTGAACATCATGCCGCGGTTCGACAGCAGATGGCCGAAGAGCATCGACAGACCGTTGAGGGCATCGTTTTCCGTCGCAAGCACATAAGGCTCACGGATGCCGTTCCAGTCGAAGGAAGAGCACATCAGGGACTCGGGGAAGTCGAAATTGGGTTTGTAGTCGGTCCACTGGCGCTGGCCCTGAACACCACCGGCGATGGCGTTGTGGCCGAGGGCTTCCTCCTTGTACCCCATCTCCAGGAGTTTCGGGTTGCCGTACATCAGGTCGCGGATGATCATCATGTTCTTGACCGTGAACTCCCAGTCGGCATCCTTCTCGGCGCGGGTCTTGCCTTTGCCCTTGCCGTTGAACGTCGTCATCGGCGTGCCCGGGAAGAGGGGACGGTCTTCGTTGTAGTCATGGCCCTCCTGCGGTTTGCAGTACTTCTCGACCCACTCCATCGCTTTCGCGAACTCCTCGTGGTCGTAGATGCCGAAATCGACCCGGCGCAGGATCTCCACCAGGGAGACATACTCGGCGTGCATGCCAAGGTACTTCTGCAGGAAGTCGGCATTGACGATGGAGCCGGCGATCCCCATACAGGTATTGCCCATCGACAGGTAGCTCTTGCCGCGCATCGTGGCGACGGCCTGGGCGGCGCGGGCGAAGCGGAGGATCTTCTCAGCGACATCCTCCGGAATGGTATTGTCGTTCAGGTCCTGTACATCGTGGCCGTAGATGCCGAAAGCCGGCAGGCCCTTCTGGGCGTGGGCGGCCAGGACGGCGGCGAGATACACGGCGCCCGGACGTTCGGTGCCGTTGAAACCCCAGACGGCCTTCGGCCAATGGGGATTCATGTCCATCGTCTCGGAACCGTAGCACCAGCAGGAAGTGACGGTGATCGTGCTGCCGACACCCTCGCGGATGAACTTCTCCTCGCAAGCGGCCGTCTCGGCCACGCGCCCGATCGTACTGTCGGCGATGACGCACTCCACAGGGGAGCCGTCGCCGTTCTTGAGGTTCGACGAGATCAGGTCGGCCACCGCATGGGCCAGGGCCATCGTCTTCTCTTCAAGCGACTCGCGCACACCACCTTGACGACCGTCAATGGTGGGGCGGATACCAATTTTGGGATAATTTGCCATAAAGTTCGCTGATTATAGTTTGTTGTTATCTAATTGTGTCCAATCAACAAAAATAACAAACCCGTGGCATTTTGTCAATACGGAAAAATAAAAAAGAAGCAGAAACCGATGATGGTTTCTGCTTCGTCGGGATGATCCGACTCGAACGGACGACCTCCACGTCCCGAACGTGGCACGCTAGCCAACTGCGCTACATCCCGAAAAGAAGCTGCCCGAGGCAGCTTCCCAGCCTCTTACAGTTTGTTGATGTAAACTGCCAGACCGCTCTTGAGGTTGGAAGCCTTGTTCTTGTGGATCAGGCCCATCTTGGCGAGCTTGTCGATCATCGCGTACACCTTGGGGGCGGTGGCGGCGGCAGTCTCTTTGTCAGTCGTATTTCTGAGGGCGCGGATGGCGTTCCTCGTGGTCTTTGCATAATACTTGTTATGCAATCTGTGCCTTTCGCTCTGGCGAATGCACTTCTCAGCGGATGCGTTGTTTGCCATTATACTATTTTTTTATATTCTGGTAGTGGGTAGGAGAATCGAACTCCTATTGCGGGAATGAAAATCCCGAGTACTAGCCGTTATACGAACCCACCGCGGTATTTGGGACTGCAAAGGTATATAAATATTTTTACAAGACAAAATATTTTTTTACTGCCCCGCAGCCTTCCATTCGAACGAATATAGGAGGGACTCCACCTGGCGCAGATACTGCCGCTTGTCGTATTTGGGAGCATAGACAAAAGCTTCTGCGACCACCACCTCCCCGCCGTCCGGGCTGTAGAAAGAGTGGGAGACAAAAGGTCCGCCCATGTAATCATTGAAAACTTCCCAGAAGCCGCGCACCTCGGCGAAATTGAAGTCCTTGTACTTGACGAAGCGGAGGGTCGGCGGCAGGAACTCACCCGTCGTCATATAGGTATTCTCGAACATCCCGGGGACATTGGCCTGGAGGACGCGGTTGCGGTGGGCGATGATGTTTTCCAACGCGAAATCGCTCTCATCCCGGGCAGCGGGGTACTTGTACACAAAAACATCCTGATAGACGAACTGCTTCTCATCGGCGATCCAGGTGAAATCCGCCGTTTTTTTCTTCAGCTTGTACCCGGAAGGGAAATGCGGCGAGCCGCCGATCACCTCGGCCACCTGCGGGAAGATCGTCCCCTCCTCATACAGCAGCGTATTGGCGATGACACGGTTGCGCTCCGCCTGTTCGATAGCCTCGGAGATGATTTCGCCGTTCTCCCTGGTCAGTTCGACGGCCCGCTCGTCGGTCGCGGCGCTGACCTTGATCACGCACTGCGGCCGGGCCCAGATGTCATTGAGATACTGGACGCCCTCCTGCTGTATCAGCGGATCGATCTCATATATGACCAGGTTGCGATGCACCTGGAAAAGATTGACGAAATTGGAAGGTACCACGTTGACGAGCGAATAGAGCGGTTCGCGCGTAGCCAGGTATGGACAGTCGCTGGCCAGCAGTTCGCGGACGGCGTTGCCAGGCTCCCCTTCCCAAGGCGTCTTGTCCATCACAACGAGGATTTCACCGGCCTTGCCGCTGATGGAAGGGAGGAGTTTCTTGGTCGATTTGTTGCCGCAGGACACGAGCGCGAGCAGAGCCACGGCAAAAAAGGCAAACTTCTTCATATTCAGTTATTTGATCAGTCTTCCAATATCATTGCCGAAGGCCAGGAGCATCAGCAGCAGGAGCAATACCATCCCGATCATCTGCGCGACGGAGAGGAACTTGTCACCGGGCTTGCGTCCCGTCAGCATCTCATAAACCGTGAACAGGATATGGCCGCCATCCAGTCCCGGGATCGGGAGCAGGTTCATCACGCCCAGCATCACGGAAAGCAGGCCCAGCAGATACAGGAACCGGATCCAGTCCCAGCGGCTCGGGAAGACCTGCCCGATGGCGATGAAACTGCCCACGGACTTGTAGGCCTGGGTGCTCGGGGTCGCCACCAGCCGCAGGTCCCGCAGGTAGTCCCGGATCGTGGTATAGGTATAGCGCACCCCCGCCGGAAGGACGGTCAGCGCATTGTACCGGCGGGTCTGGACACCCGGAAGCATCATATAGACCCCGATCCGGCCCAGGCTGTCCACCGACACGGGGACCCGGGTCTCCGCCCCGTCCCGTTCCAGGGTCAGCACCGCCCTCTGAGAGGCCCTTTCCGCGAGGCGGGCCTTGGCGTCCTGCGCATACAGCGTCAGCACGCTGTCCACGGCCAGGACCTTGTCGCCGCGCCGCAGGCCCGTCAGAAGATTGGGACTCTCCGGCGGTATGGAATCCACGACGAAGGGGAAAGCCAGGTCGAACATTCCGGGCGAGGAGAGCACGTCCCCGATCCGGGCCCTGTCAATGTAGATCTCCACCGTATCCGTACCGCGCAGGATCGTCGCCTTGTGGACGTCGCGCCGCGCCAGATCGGCCTGCAGCGCATAGAAATCCTGCGGCACATAGTCGTCATAGCGCAAGATCCGGTCTCCGGTACGGAAGCCCATCTCGTAGGCCAGGTCGTTGACATAGACGGCGTTGCCCTCATTTTGGATATAGGACTCGCCCCGGATGCCCAGGATGCAGGTGAAGAAGAGGATGGCGGAGATGAAGTTGAACAGGACGCCGCCGCACATCACCAGCAGCCGCTGCCAGGCCGGATGTGTCCGGAACTCCCACGGCTGCGGCTCCTGCTTCAGGCTCTCCAGATCCATCGACTCGTCGATCATCCCGGCGATCTTGCAGTAGCCGCCGAGCGGCAGCCAGCCGATGCCGTATTCCGTCTCGGCCCGGGCAGCCTTCGGGAACAGGCGGACAAACCATTTCGACTCCTTGGTGCTGAAAAGCTTGAAGCCACCCGCGTCGAAGAAGAGGAAGAACTTCTCGACCCGGATACCAAACAGCTTGGCAAAGGTGAAATGCCCCAGTTCGTGCAGGACAATCAGCACGGACAGGGCCAGGATGACCTGCAATGTCTTGATCAGTACTACCATATCAGTTCGCCCGCCCGGGCCGTGACCGCATCGTGGGTCGCAAAGATATCCTCGAGCGAAGGATTTGCTACAAAATCCGTTCCCTCCAGGCACTTGGAGACAACTGCGGAGATGTCATAGAACCCGATCCGCTCCTGCAGGAAGGCGGCGACCGCCACCTCGTTGGCCGCATTGAGGGCACAGGGAATGTTGCCGCCGCGGGCGATGGCCTCGTAGGCTAATCCCAGGCACGGGAATTTCACCAGGTCCGGCTCAAAGAAGGTCAGCGCGCCCAGCGCGGCGAAATCCAGTTTCTTGTTGTCCAGGGCGAGACGCTGCGGGAAGGCGATGGCCAGCTGGATCGCCTCGCGCATATCCGGACTGCCCAGCTGGGCGATGACGGCACCGTCCTCGAACTCCACCATCGAATGGACGACGGACTCGGGATGGACCACGACATGGATCCGGTCCTGCGGTACGTCGAAAAGCCACCGCGCCTCGATGACTTCGAAGCCCTTGTTCATCATCGTGGCCGAGTCGATGGTGATCTTGGCACCCATCGACCAGTTGGGGTGCTTGAGGGCGTCCGCCTTGGCCGCCCGGACGATATCGGCCCGGTTCCAGGTCCGGAACGGGCCCCCCGAGGCCGTGAGATGGATGCGCGAAAGGGGATTCCCCTGCGCACCCAGCAGGCACTGGAAGATCGCGGAATGCTCCGAATCGACCGGCAGGATGGGCGCCTCATACCGGCGGGACTCCGCCATGACGATCGAGCCGGCCGCAACCAGCGTTTCCTTGTTGGCCAAGGCAATGATCTTGCCGGCACGGATGGCCGCAAGGGTCGGTGCGAGGCCGCTGAACCCAACCATGGCCGCCACGACGATATCCACCCGGTCCGACGCGACCAGGTCGCACACGGAGCGGATGCCGGCGAAGACCTTGATCCCCCGGTTCTGGAGCGCATCGGCTACCTCCCGGTATTTGCCTTCGTTGCAGATGACGGCGTTGTTGACATCGAACGCAAGCGCCTGCTCGATCAGGGTACCGGAACTGTTGTTGGCCGTGATCAGTTCCACTTCGAACAGATCCGGATGCTGGCGCACCACATCCAGGGTCTGACGGCCGATGGAGCCGGTCGAGCCCAAGATGGCGATTCTTCTCTTGTTTTCCACAGTTTCAGAAATTTATGTATTGCGAGGGGTTGAGCGCTTCGCCCTCATACCAGAGTTCGAAATGGAGATGGTCGCCGGCATCGGTATTGCCGGCGCTGCCGCTGTTGCCGACCAGGGCGATCGAAGTGCCGGCCGCGACCTTGTCACCGACGGCTTTGAGCAGTTTCTGGTTATGCTTATAGAAAGTCACGAGGCCGCCGGCATGCTGCAGGCCGACAGTGTAGCCCATCTCTTCGTTCCAACCGGCATACAGGACCGTCCCGTCCAGCACGGCGAGCACCGGCGTACCGGCCGGCGCCGAAATGTCGATGTAAGGATGCTGGACCGGATCGTATTCGCGCGATACGACCCCTTTGACCGGCGTGATGAAATGCCGGCCTTCGAGGGGCAGCGGGCGGGGTTTGCTGCCGGGATCGAGACGGGAGGCTACGGTCCGGCGCAGCAGCGAATCACGGTCCGCCAGGGCGGAAGCATCCGCCGGCAGCGAATCGGAGACCGCCTTGGCCCGGATCACGCTGTCTATGTTGAGCGGGAGTTCACCCGAGACGACGCGGCGCAAATTCTCCGCATACAAGTCCCAGCGGGTGATGATCTGCTCCAACGAATCGATCTTGATGGCGTTCTGTACGGCCATGTTGCGCGACCGGGCATCCGGATACCCGGGGATGGTGGTGCGCAGGGGCGTAAAGGCGATCAGGCACCAGACCAGCGCCGCCCCGATGAGGACCACGGCCACCCCGCTGAGCCAAAGGAGCGGCCGGGTGAAGTCGCGCTGCCACAACATCCGCTGCGACTCCTGCTCCGCCAGGCTGACCCTGTACCTGCGGGGCTGAACGTCCCTTTTTTCTTTCGTCATAATTATTTACTAACTTTGCAACTTCTATGGAAAGAATTATAGGTATCGATTTCGGAAGGAAACGCATCGGCGTGGCAGTCAGTGATCCGCTGCGCATCTTCGCGTCCCCGGTCGAAACCGTACCTTCTGCAAAGATAATAGAATATCTTCAAAAATATGCGCAGACCGAGACCATTGTCCGCTTTGTCGTCGGCTATCCCGTCAACATGGACGGCCGCCCGTCGGAGGCAGCCGCAGACGTGGACCGGTTCCTGCCCCGGCTGAAGAAAAGTTTCCCCGGCGTTCCGGTCACGTTGGAGGACGAGCGTTTCACCTCTGTCCTCGCCCACCGGGCGATGATCGAGGGCGGGATGAAATATAAGGACCGGCGGGACAAAAATTCCGTGGACAAAATCAGTGCGGCAATCATTTTGCAGGGATTCCTGGACCGCAACAAAAGAGAAAACGTATGATACAACCGATATACCTCTATGGCTCCGATGTCTTGAGAGCCCGGGCGGCAGAAGCCGACCTGAATGACAAAGAACGCCTCACCACCCTGATCCAGGACCTGAAGGACACCCTGGCCAAGGCGGACGGATGCGGCCTGGCGGCCCCCCAGATCGGGGTGAGCCTGCGGGTACTCATCGTGGACGGCAACGTGATGGCGGACGTGTACGACTACCTCAAGGGCTTTTTCCGCGTGATGATCAACCCGGTCGTCACGGAGGAGAGCGCCAGGAAATGCGAATACAACGAAGGCTGCCTGAGCATCCCCGGCGTCTATGCGGATGTCGCGCGGCCCGATGCGATGACTGTCGAATACTACAACGAGCATTTCGAAAAGGTCACCGAGCATTTCGACAAATTCGCCTGCCGGATGATCCAGCACGAGATGTCCCACCTGGACGGGAAACTGTTTACGGACATGGTCGCCCCGATCCGCAAGAAGATCATCGGCAAGAAACTCCAAAACATCGCCAAAGGCAAAGTCTCCACCCGATATAACGCTAAAATCAAATAACCACACTATGGGAGCATTCCACGCTTACGACATCCGTGGCATCTACGGAGTCGATTTTGATAAAGATACCGCCTACAAGGTCGGCTATTTCATCCCCGAACTGCTGCAGACCGCGAAGGTCCTCGTCGGCCGCGACTGCCGCGTCTCTTCCGAAGAGATCCACGAGGCCCTGGTCCAGGGCCTCAACGACGCCGGCGCCGATGTCTATGACCTCGGTCTGACCAGCACGCCGATGGTCTATTTCGGCACGGCCAACTACGGCTTCCAGGCCTCGGTCCAGATCACGGCCTCGCACAACCCGGCCGAATACAACGGCATGAAGGTGTCCCGCGAGAACGCCCTGCCGGTCGGCTACGACACCGGCTTGGGCCAGATCAAGGAGTGGATCGACGCCGGGCGGGAAACCCCCGTCGCCGATGTCCGTGGCAAGGTCTTCCCGCTGGACATCCACGCCGACTACATCAAGTTCATGGAGAAATACCTCGGGGACTTCTCCGACCTCAAGGTCGCCTTTGACCTGTCCAACGGCATGGCCTGTCTCTTCGCCCACGAAGTCTTCGGCGAGAAGCACAGCTACATCTATGACACGCTCGACGGAAGTTTCCCGAACCATGAGCCCAACCCGCTGATTCCCAAGAACGTCGTGCCGCTCCGGAATCTGGTGCGCGACACCAGCGCCGACCTGGGTGTCATCTACGACGGGGATGCCGACCGCGTCATGTTCGTGGACGAGAAAGCCCGTTTCGTAGCCCCCGACCTGATGATCGCCCTGCTCTCCAAGTACTTCATCGGCGAGCGCGGTGAGAAGAACCCGCGCGTCCTGCAGGAGATCCGCACCTCCAAGGCCGTCACCGAATACCTGTCGCCGATGGGCTGCGACGTCCACACCTGGCGGGTCGGGCGCGCCTTTGCGGCCCCGAAACTCCGTGAGATCGACGGACTGTGGGGCGGCGAGCTGGCCGGCCACTATTATTTCAAAGACTTCTTCTATTCGGACAGCGGCCTGCTGGCTTCGATCCTGGTCCTGCGCATCGTCGCGGCTCTCAAGCGCGAAGGCAAGACGCTGAGCGAGGCTATCGACGGGATCGCCGCCTACAAGAATTCGGGCGAGATCAATTTCCGCCTCGAAGACAAACAGGGCGCGATGGAAGCCGTCTGCGCGATGTTTTCTGCCCAGGAGACGCCTTCTGCCCGGATGGATTTCGACGGCTACCGCCTCGAATTCAAGGACTGGTGGTTCAACATCCGTCCTTCCAACACCGAACCTTACCTCCGCTTCATCTGTGAAGCCACGACCGATGAGCTCCTGGCGGAAAAAGTGGCCCAAGTACGTGTACTGTTAAAAGATAAATTCAACGCTGAATGAGAAAAAGAATGCTGATCTCGGCCGTGGCTCTCTCAGGGGCCGTGGCTCTGTCGGCCCAGACCCTGGATACGTCCCTGAAACCGATGACCCGCCAGCGAGCGGACATGCTGCTGGGCCGTACGGCCATCACCGGCCCGGTCAAATCCCTGATCCCCGGCGAGCACATGGGAGCCCTCGACACGCTGGAGACGGGCAATCCCGAAGTCCGGATCGTCCTGTTTGCCGACAACACCTGGAAATACATCCGCAACGCGGATATCCTTGCGACGGAAAAATACTTCAACGAAAACTGGAACGAGTATCCGGACGCTTACCACCTCGATTACAGCAATCTCCCGGAGCGCACGACGCTCTGGCTGGTGGATGACAATTCGCAGTATTGCTGCCCCAACCCGGTAGCTGTCTATTCCAAGTTCGGCTACCGCCACAAGCGGCGCCACCAGGGCGTCGACCTGCCGCTCAAGACCGGAGATCCCGTCCGGGTCGCCTTTGACGGCAAGGTCCGCGTCTCCAAGTACTACCACGGCTACGGCAACCTGATCATCGTCCGGCACGCCAACGGCCTCGAAACCTTTTACGCCCACCTTTCGGCGCGGGATGTCAACGTCGGCGACTGGGTCACCGCCGGACAGGTCATCGGCAAGGGCGGCTCGACGGGCCGTTCATCCGGTCCGCACCTCCACTTCGAGACCCGCTACAAGGGCTACGCCTTCGATCCGGAATGGCTGATCAAGTTCCCGGAGGGGCACCTGCGCAATGCCACCTTCACCCTCAAGCGCAAGTACCTCAACCCCGCCAGCCACTATGTCCCCAGCTCCGACGACGAGGAGGAGGAAATCCTGCTGGCTGAGCAGGAAGAGCGGGCCGAAGCGGCCCGGAAGGCCCAGCAGCAGGCCTCGGTCCAGTACCACACGATCCGTTCCGGCGACACGCTGGGCAAGCTGGCCGTGAAATACCACACGACGGTGAACCAGCTTTGCAAGTGGAACAACATCACCCCCAAGACCACCCTCCGCATCGGTCGCAAACTGCGGGTTCACTGATCCCATGAACCAGGCTGAACCGGAACTCGACGAAGTCCTGGACATCGTCTCCGAGACCGGACATATCATGCTCCAGAACGGCGCGGAAATCTACCGCGTCGAAGAGACGATGACGCGGATCGCGCAGCATTTCGGCGTGCCGTCCAGCCACTTTTTCGTCCTGAGCAACGGCATCTTCACGACGGCCTCCACCCGCAAGGCGAAACAGCCCCGCAGCTACGCCAACGTCGAGTTCATCCCGATCAAGCAGATCCAGTTTGACAAAGTGGCGGAAATCAGCCAGCTCAGCTATGACATCTGTGCCGGGCGCTGTACCCTGGAGCAGGCCCGAAAGCGGCTCGATGCCATCAAGGCGATGCCGTCCAAGCCCGGATGGGAACAGATCCTGGCCGCGGCCGTCGGCGCCGGCGGATTCTGCGCCGTGTTCGGCGGCGGATGGATGGACTGCCTCGCTTCGGCGGCCGTCGGGCTGCTGCTCCATACGTTCATCCTGCTGGTCAGCGGACGCCACCTGTCCAAGATCCTGCAAGGTATCTGCAACGCGACCGTCGCCACCCTGCTGAGCGTCTGCTGCTGGAAGATCGGTTTCGCCCAGAACCTGAGCAACACCATCATCGGCGTCATGATGCTCCTGGTACCCGGAGTGGCCTTCGTCAACGGGGTACGGGACCTGGCCGACTCCGACTACATCGCCGGCATCACCCGGATGACGGACGCCCTGCTGGGCTTCTTCTGCATCTCCATCGGCGTGCTGGCCGGATTCGGGATCGACGGGGTGCTGACGGGAGCCTCTATCCCGCTCTCCGGGATGTCCCTCAGTCCCCAGACCGCTCCCCTGCCCTGGCAGGGCCTGCTGGCCTTGCTGGCCACGGCGGCGTTTGCCTGCCTCTTCGGCGTACCGCGGAGCAGCTACCTCCCCTGCGGACTGGCCGGCTGCCTGTGCTGGATCAGCTTCCTGCTCCTCACACGCCAGGCGGGCTGCTCCCCCGTCCCGGCCACGCTCGCGGCAGCCACCCTCGCCTGCATCCTGGCCCGGATCCTGGCCGTCCTGCAGAAACGGCCCAGCACGCTGTACCTGATCTGCGCGCTCTTCCCGCTGATCCCGGGAGGAGGCATCTTCTGGAGTACGTATTATCTGGCAACGGAGCACCTGGCCCTCGCCGCCCGGACCGGCTTCACCGCCCTCAAGATCGCGATCGCCATCGTCCTGGGCATCATCATCGGAGGGGACCTGATCCGCCTATGGCTCAGGATCCGGAGGCGGAAACATCGGGTCTAAGGAGGAGGTCTTTACCAGATTTCCGTTTCTTTCGTGTCAGTAACCAGCGAGGAAGGGGAGGTGGCAGAAAGAGCGCCTTGTCCCAGACCAGAAGACCCTCCGTTCGTTTTTAACAGGCTGTCACACACGGCAATATCCCAGTCATCACGCACGGCCCAGGCATCATCCTGCGCCTCATCTCCCAGTTTGGAAGTCCCGACTACCTGACCGGACTCGAAGGAGAGATACGTCCACATATCGACCTGCTGGACGAAGCTGATCTCGCCCGTCACAAGCGATTCCTTCTTTTCTTCGCGCCCGTTACAAGCCGGAAGCACCAGCAACAACGCCCAGAGGGCTGTCATCCAGATCTTTCTCATTTCTGCACCTGATATTGAACCGTGAACTGACGGCCCTCCCTTTTCAAGGTCATACGCGCCTCCTCTCCCCGGGCCGTCCGCAGATAAAGAGGAACACCTTCCTTCGCCCGGACGGGCGAACAGGAGACGGTAAAGCGGGGTATCAGGCCAATGACGAAGATATTCTCACCATCCACGATGGCTCGAGGAAGCGCACCGGTATATTTGTACTCGACCGGGCTTCCACTCCGATAATCGATCACCGACAGATCCGTCAGATGTCCTTCGCCCTTCTCTTTTCCGATGGCGGAACGCACAATCTTGAGGAAGAAACGGCAATAGGGAAACGCCTCCTCCGGGATGTTGTCCGTCAGATCTAGGGCAAACTCCAAAGGCGCCTTGTCATAGGCTCCCCGCATCGGATGGTCCCCGCCTTTGTTGCTCATGCCGGATTGGAAATAGTAATTGTCCGGAATCCCTTTCGCCACGTCCGAAGTCCCGCCGATATGATAAGCCAGATCGTTCCTCGAGGAGTAATCCAGGGTAAGCCGGAAGAGGATCTGCGGCTCCTGAACCTTGACTTCCGCCGCCACGAACTTGTCGCTCAGGGTTGAGGACGGGACTGTCGGGTCCCGAAAGAAGTCGTAAGGATAGTAATACCGTCCCCTGTCATGGACATACAAGCCCCAACTGTTGACGGCAATGAATGCGCCCGTATGCGACTGTCCGGCCCGATCCGTATAGGTGACGAGGTCGTCATAGCCAACGATGGTCATGGCATGGGAGCCGGAAAGAGGAAGCTCGGTCAGCAGGCAGCGATATCCGGTCCCGGAAGGTCCTGAATAATCTGAATCCATCGTCCAGCCGATACATTTCCCGGAAAAGGAGACGATGCCTCCGTCCGCCAGGTAGCGTTTCAGCCCCTCCACGTCATCCGGCAGTTCGACGAAGCGGGATACCCTGTAACGCAGCGCATTGCGATACTTCTCATATCCGCTCGCCCATTTGAAAGAGTAGGTCGAGGCCTCCCCATAATCTTCTTCCGTCAAAATCCCGGTACGCTGGGCCACGAACAAACCATCCTCTGCAAATCCTCCCTGATTCTCACCGTCATTGACGAGATTCCATGCCGAAAAATAGCTGAACCGGTTGGCCGGAGATGCGGAAGCATCCCGGTCCAGCAGGCGGTTGACCTCGTAGGTGAACACATAACCGATACTGGAAGCCTGAGCGCAGGATCCGCCGGCTTGGTCGATGATGGGAGGAAAGAACTTTTTCGTCGAATTGTCTACACAGGGCGGCAGCTCCTGTCCTGACGCCAAAAGCGCAGGAAGGAGGGAGAAAACCGCCAGGATAATGGACTTCAACTGCTTCACGGATTGACCCTATTGATCGTCTTGACCGCTTCGGCACGGACCTCCGGTGCAAGGGACTCATCCGAAGCCAATTCCCTGGCCACCGACAGGATTTCCCCTGCACGGCAGGACATCCCATGCCATCCCAAAGCCTCCAGCAGGAGCACCTGCAGACCGGGATCCTCGCAGGAGCGGGTATATCGGGCCAGATGGGAAAGGGATTCCGTATTGGCATACGAGCGAACCTGGCGGATCAGGGAGCGTTTCTCCTTGAAAGAGAGACTGTCCTGCGTAATCCGCGCCTCATCCTCCAGAAAACGGGATGCGCTATGATCGAGTGCCTGCCGCAAAGTGGTCGCCTCTTCATCCTTCATGGCCATCGGGATAGAGGAGATCTGGCGGTCAAATTCGGCCAGCAACGCATCCTTGTCAAAGGAATGCAACGCGTAAGTGGTATTGAACACGACCCGCGAGGTTGCATTGTTTTCCAAAAAACAGCCGATCACCGTAGGTATCAGGCTGGAATCGCCGTTGCGGCCGATCCATTTGACCGCATTTCTCCGGATAAACTCGTCGGCATCCCCCACGGCTTCTTTCAAAGCCTGCAGGAAATCGTCTCCGCCCTCTTCGGACAGGCTCCATAAAGCCTCCATCCGGACAACGGCATAGGGCGAGGTCCGATAATAAGACAAAAGCTGACCGGTAGACAGGAGGCCTTTCCGATGCAGATGCTCGATGGACAACGCCTGCACATCCGGACTACCGGACCGAAGCAATTTCTTCCATTGCCCAGGGTTGTCCTGCAGGATCACGTCATTGAGACCGGACTTCCCTCCCTTGAAACGGAAGGTAGGGTCACCGATGATGTGAGATTCCAGATAAGGAGCATATTTCGACAAGTTGCCCACGCCCGCCCCTTCGGCAATGATGCCGAAGAAACGATCCGGCCACTTGTCCTGAAGCGAATTGACGGAATTCGCCTGCACGGCGACGACATTGCCCTCGGAGAAAACATAGCGGTCGGCAATGCAATCCTCCAGGTGGAAGGAGCCGTTGTAACACGCGTCCAGGATCACGACCTGGGGCTGAGGCCTAAATCCATACCCTTCGAAGTCATCCAGATACAAGTCCAGGGAGGCGTCCGAAAGGGAATCGCGCAGATGCGCCTCGGGATCAAAGACATCTGCAAACCAGGAATCCGGTACGTCGAACCTCTCCTTGAAGTCCTCCTGCATCTTCTGGTAATCCTTTCCGCGCTCCCTGGCTCTCCAGAGATGCGAACGCATGCTTTTGATCATGTACTGTTTCGCATCTTTCACCATATAGGGCCGCTCGTCCGCATTCAGGTACTCGGTATCCGGCGCTCCATGGTGATGGAGCATGGCGACGTTCAGATCCGGACGCATCATCTCATTCATCAGATGGCTCTTGACCGGTACAGCATCTGAATAATCGATGTAACTGATATGGTTGCGACCGTCGTCCAGCAGCGGGAAATGTTCCAGCCAGACCCGCTTCTCATCCTGGCGGGCCGTCTTGCTTTCTGAGATGTATCCGTGCCCGCTGAAAAACAACAACTGCTCCACCAGGGGCGGGTTCAGTCTCGCGGCGGCCGCTTTCAACAAGAATCTCTTCAGCACATCCACTCGGACTTTCCCTTCCGCATCCACCGGCCGGATCCGGCCGGTAAAGATGTCGGGGCGAAGGCGCTGTGCACCTTCCGGCGCCAGGGAATAATAGAACCAGTTATGATGATCATCTTTCCCGAGGAGGTTGAAACGCAAGGAGAAATCGTCATAAAAGCGGTCGGAAGGGATGGACGAATCCTCCCGGGGATACCGCTCTTCATCCATTTTGAAAGCGCTGGCCAGGTGCTGGGCCCCCCGAATCATCGCAACGGGGATATCTCCGACAAACACCGCTCCCGCGAGAGGGTCTTTCTTGCTTGCATGAAGCCGGATCAGTTCTGCCCGAAGACTGTCCGGAATCCCCCACCGGTCCTCCAGGACAATGACTTTGCAGCCGTCAGCCGCTTCCACGGCGGCAGCATAGGCCTCAACCTCCGCACGGGCCTGACGGAGAGAAGCCGTATCGATCACGATGGCAAATGACCCCCTGGCCGAGGCATGGAAGCCGACCAGGATGAGGAGGAACGAGACAAAAAGCTGTTTCAAAGTTTTCATGTCAATCTCAATTTTTAGTGCTGCGGATAGCTGTAGGCATCCCGATGCCACTCGATCGCTTCCCGCAACGCTTTCCGGACGGCCTCGCTGGAGCATGTGTCAGCATAAGAGCGGATCTGTACGAGATAGTGAGGGGGCAGATACAGGCGGAAGAAACCCGCATACATCAATTGTTTGTTTTCACTCCAGCCACCCTCCAGCAGGGATTCGACATCTTCGTCCCACCGGCCGGAAAAACCGTTGGCCAAGCTCCGAACCGAAGCGAAATAAGACGTATCAGCCAGATGAGGGGACAAGGAATCCAAAGCAGCACTCACCGCCTGGAGCATGGCCGCTCGCGGGAAAAACTGCAGGGCTTCACCGGCATTCTGGCGGATGCGCGGCGAGGCATTGTTGGAAGCGACGATCCCGGCCAGTTCCGGAATCAATTCCAGATCGCCCAAGGCGCAGAACTGGTTGACGGCGGCGCGCTGGACCTGCTCAGAATTATCGTTCAAGGCGATTCTGACCGCAGCGATCCTGGAAGCACGGTTCCCTTGCCGCATCAGGGCATTGAAAGCCTCGTGGCGTACCAGCCCGGAAGGAGCGTCTTGCAGCAGGGCGAGCAATGCCTGATCCGAAAATGATTCCTGCCTGATTTTCAAGCACATGGCATCGGCCGAATGCCGGACTTTCTCCGTTGTAAAATGGAAAGTCGGATCTCCTATCACATGCATCTCAAGATACGGAGAGAACTGGTTGACCTGGCCGATATTGTACCCTTCTGCCAGAAGGCCGAGGAATTCGTCAGGCCATTTGTCCTGCAGGACGTTCACGCTCCCGCCCCAGGCGACCAGCGTACCGCCCGGCTGGAAAATATACTCGTTGGCAATGCAATCCTCCATCTGGAACGCCCCGTTGTAGCAGGCATCCATCAGGACCAGCTTGGCTTCCGGCTGGAAAGCGCCGAAATCTTCCAGCGTCAGGTTGTCTTCCTTCTTGACCTTGAAATACTGCGTATCCCAGTCTCCGTGATGATGCAGGAGGGCGATGTCGGTGCCCGGGCGCATCAGTTCGTTCATCACCCGGGGCTTCAGGGGATCGTAGTCCTTGTGGTCCATATAGAGGAAAGCGTCGTTGGACGCAGCCAGCCAGGGAAAATGCTCCCGGAGGGAGAGCTGCTCGTCAATATGGGCCTGCTTGCTTTCGTTGATGCTGCCCGAGCCGGTGAAGGTGAACACCTGGTCGAGCCGGTCCGGGGTACGTTTGGCCGCCGCCGCCTTTTTCAGATAAGCGCGAAGCTTGTCGTAGCGGGATCCTGCGGGCGTATCTGTCGGGCGTATCCGGCCGGAGAAAATCTCACTCTGCAAAGGGACATCCCTGCCGGAAGTGAGACGATAGTAATGATAGGGCAGGAGCGTATCCTTGCCCAGCGGCTCGAAAGCCAGGTCGAAATCATCGTAAAAACGGTCAGAAGGCACGCTGGACTCTCTCCAAGGCCGTTTTTGATTCATTTTAAACGCGCTGGTGAAGAACTGGGCGTCCCGCACCATCGGAATGGGGATGTCACCGATCAGGACCGCCCCTTCTATCTTTCCCTGACTGTAAAGCGCTTGCAAGGAAGAACGGATGCTGTCAGGCGAGGCCGTCCCGGCTGTAATCCGATAAACAGTATAACCGTCCGCTTCGCGAAGCGCATCTTCGTAATCCGCCAGCTCCACGGAAGCCTCTTTCTCACTCAAGGGATCGATGACAATCGCGATCCCTCGCCCCTGGGTACAGGACAGGGTCATCCATACGGCCACTGCCGCCGCCGGAAATCTCAATTTCATTGACTACAATCGGATAAACAGGGACACGGCGAATCCGCCATATCCAGTATTGTCAAAAGCGTCATACAACTCCCCGTGACCCAGATGCTGCAGCCAGTTCCCTTCGAAAGCAATCCCGGGACGCACCCGCCGATCTTCAGACAGGCTAAAGGGAAGCAGATACTCTCCCCTCAGGCTCCCACCGGCGCATTTTGCCGTCTCATAAGCGTAGATCGGCAGGACATAGGCCCCGGTAATATCATTCTTTCCGCTCTGGGAGGTCCCGGTGGCAAATTCGCCTCCGAACGGGATCCGGACTGACACGGAAGGCAAGAGGGACAACACGCCCTTCCCGAGCAGGAAGGTCTTCGTCCCGCCCAGTTTCATGTCAATGGCATTCCATCGCTGCTGGCGGGGATCGCCACTGGTATAATGGGTCAGCGAAACGAAAGAATACCCTGCTTCCGCAAAGGCCGACCAGGAGGGGTTCGAAGAAGCGCCATCGGCGATCGTATAACGCAGGTTAGCCGAAGCCTTGACGCCGGAATTGTTCTTGTAATAACTCTGGATCTCAAACCACGTGATATTGCCATGCTCCGTATCGACCTGCCTCTTCTGGTCATACCAGAAACCATTCATCAACTTCAGGCGGGCATCAGTGCGGAAGGAATGAGAAAGCATGGAGCCGAAACAGGTCACGTTCCGCAAGCGGATGTCCTGATAGCGGTAGTCACCGCCTTTCCACTCGTAGGCGCTTCCGCCATCGCGTGCATCTTCCAGACCGTAAACGTAGGTCAGTTCGCTGGTGCTGCGGAGGGCGGCACGGTGGATGTCCAAATGGACACCCCCGGAATAGACCCGGCCGCTGTATTCCCTCGGTGCGCTGGAATTCTCACTGGAAGCAAAGGCAAAATACTCGCCCATACCCATCATCTTGAAATAACGATAGGTCTTGAGCGGTTCTTCGAGCGCATAGCGGAACTTGGACTGGAACAGGGATACTCCCCCGGACAAGCCCAGCGTTACCTTGTCCGAGAGCCGGTAATCCAGCCGAAGGGACAGAGGAATCCGCGAGATATCGTTCTGAGGCCGGGGATCCCGCGTGTCCGACAAGGTTGCCGTTGTAAGCCCCACCTCGGCACAGGCCCGCCAGGCAGGGGCAAACTGCCAGGCCAGAAGGGCATCCAGAACGAAAGACTCCGTCGTCGAGCGGTCGGCGATCGAGTCACAGATGATATAAGGGTTGTCCGGATCATTCCCGATCAGGGAATTCCAATTCCGTCCTCTTTCCTTGGCATTCGTGTAGTCCAGGCTCCCGGAAAAGACAAATGCGCCGGAGGCTTTGTCTCCGGCCAGATGGACGTCCAACGCATCCTTCCCTTCAGGAGCATCCGGACGATGGAAGGATCCGCCGTCGTGCTTCCAGCCCACGCTGATCTCCCCACCGCCGTCACCGGGCAGGAGACGCTCAGCAGAAGAGATCCGCGACTGGCTGATCTGCGCGAAAAGTCCCCCTGCCGGCGCCAGAAGCACCGACAGGAAGAGACTAGATATGAGCAACTTAGTCCGCATCGACCGCGGTAGGATCCACACCCGGGGTCAGAGGCTGATCGGTGAGGAAATCCTTGGAAGAATTGTTGGTGTCCTTGTAGTAGCAACGACCATTCTCGATCTTGACGACCTTTCTGCGGACGCACTTGCCGCTGTAAGACTCGACACCCAACACGCCTTGTGCATCATCCGTAGCAAGGAAGGTCGGATAGTGGGTCTCGCCGGCGACATCCCAGACATCAACCGCGTCCAGAACATAATCGCTTGGGAAAACCATATAACGGGCGGTAGACTTCGTACCGGGCGTGGTCATATAGCTGTCGTCCCGGGCCGCATACTCGGCCGGCGTCATGCCTCCGGGAAGTTTGATGATGGCGAACGCACCCTTACCAAGGAACGGTCCCCAGGCATTCATCGTCCCATAGGGGCCCTGATAGACCACTTCCATATTGGGAATGCCCTCGTAATCGACATCGTTGGACCTGTGGGCGAGATAGATATCCCAGTCGGCCTTCGAGAGGTCGGCGCAATTCTCATAACCTTCACCCATCTCGGCGGGATGGTTCTTGGGATTGTTGGCTACGACCACGCTCTTGCCAGGCTGCAGCGGATAGTCCGTACCATTGCCCGGGAAAGCAATGACGGGGCCCTGGTCGCCACCACCGTAGAGATTCTCGAAGCCGTTGGCCTGCCAGGCATTGGGCTGTGTCTGACCACCGCCGACGGCAACCAGGATGATCTGGTCCAGATACTGGACTTCGTCAGAGTTGTTGACAATCTCGACATAGCTGTCGCAGCCCACGATATAGAACTGCTTGCCGGTCGTCGGATAAATCGTCTTGAAGATGAGCGGGGAAGTTGCGAAGGACTCGAGATTGATTTCAAGAGTCTGATCCTCATAGAGAGCCACCTCGGCGGTACCGACAACGCTCTTTTTGCCATCGGTGGTCTTGCCGCTGACCGTGACGGAGTAGTTGCCCTGAGGCAGCTCGGCGGTGAAAGAATAGTCACTTCCGCTGACGACAGGGACAAAAGTAGAGACTTCCGCATCTTTTACGGCCTCGGCCGAGATTTCCTGAATATCGGCAACGGTGAGGTCTCCAGGAAGAACGGACACGACGGTCAGCACGTAATTCTTGGCTGTTTCTTTGGGATCGCACGACACAGTCGTGAAGACGAGGGCCGCCATTGCGGCGCAAAGGATGAAACTTGTGATTTTTTTCATAACGCTTTATAGCTTGATTTTGATTTCCGCACCGAAATAAATGCTGGGATACAGTTGTGTCTTGGAATAGGACAGTGGATTGACGTGATACTTGATGGAGTTTGTCAGATTATTGGCCGTGAAAGAGAGCTCCGCTTTCCGGCCGATTTCTTTCGTAAGCCGGATATTGAGCATAGCCCAGGGTTCGATCCGGTCTGTCTCAAAAGCATAGACGAAGTTCCTGTCGATCATCGTCAAGAGAGCCGGATCCTCATTCATGGTCGCCGAGTCCCAGACGGTATAATTGCCGTTCAGGTCGTAGTAGCCAAGGGGATCAACGGCAAGCCACTCTCTCCCCTGATATGAATAGGGATGGACCAGCGGCTGGCCGTCTGGGCCGTTGTACACGCTTCTCGACGCATCCAGCCAGACCACCTGGACCGAAGTCGTCACGACCATTTTGACCTCGGGAATATGGGTAATGAAGCGAAAAGTCGTATTGAAGCGGTCCCGGATTGATCCCGATCCGGCCGGCCGGACCGGCGCATAATCATACGTCCGGCTGACGTAGGTCGTCCGGGGCGTTTCATAATTACGGGCGATATGGAACCAGGCACCGTTGATCTGGAGAGACGTACGCAAGGGCCGGATGGTCCCGAAATCCAACCCGTACTCCACGCCATATTTGACACTATGGGTATTGTTGGCCGCCTTGCTCCAGGTGGCATATTCCGTCAGAAGCTCCTTGCCGGCAATCTTGCGCTCCCCATCGAGCAGATAACTGAGCTGGTCTCCTTCCAGCCGGATATCCGTTCCTCCGTCCTCAACGGCAAACCGATAATACTTGCCCCAAACCAACTGGGAATCGAAGCCAAACTCGTTACTGTGATTCTCGTGGAAAAAAGTGGCAAATCCGCTGACAGGCTTCGTCTTCCAACTCAGGCCGATTTCCTTTTTGACAGAATGGGCCGGGAGCAGGGATTCGTTGGACGTATTGTCTATGACAACCGTCGTCAAGGCAGCAAACCTGCCGGAAGGATCGTCCGTATAGCGGTTCAGGCTTACATAATCATAATAGGCCGGCTCAGGATACAAATAAAGGAGGGTCGGCATCTTGTTGGAGATGCCGAAGCCGCCGTTGACAGACAAATCGCTGAAGACGGAATTGTTCCTGGGAGTCAAGATGCTCAACGAGGCATTCACCCGGGGTTCCGCCACAAAGTACCCTTTTCTCCCCGTCCCGACAGAAGGGTCCAGGAACAGGTTCGAGACCCGGATTCCCGCCTCAGCCTTGGCCGTGAGGCCGCCAGGAGCATCCCACTGGATCTTATCCGTCAAGAAAGCGGAAAGGGTGTTCAGCGAGGGGATCTCTTTATAGGAACGCTGCCTCAGGGTCTGGGAACCGGAGGACTGGGGCGGATTCTCCAAGTCATAGATAAAGCCTTTCCCATAATTCCCGTCCAAGGTGTATTCCAATCCGAGGCGGATCTTGGAGAAACCCGACGAGCGGAAGCCGATATAACGCCCGGCGACCAGTTGCGCGAAAAGGTTCACGGGCAGCCCCTGGAGACTGTATTCCGCATAATAGGGCTTGGTCTTCTGGACCGCGGTATGGATGCCGTCTTCCTTTGTATCCGTATAGGCGCCGTCGGGGCTCCACACTTTCGAACGATGGATATCATCCATGAAAGAAAGTGAAGAGGAGACGTTGTAATCCAATGAGGTCAGGATCTTCCCGTTGGGATTGTAATTGCCATACATGGAAAAGCGGACGCCACGGTTGATATTGGTGAACGTTATATCCTGCTCCTCCAACTGAGGATCCGTACGCCGGGTGTTCACATTGGAATACAAAGAGCCCTTGAGGTGAAGCGAAGCCTTCCCCCAGGCCTTCGAGAACCCGAAAGCCCCGGTGATCCGGTCATACCCGAGATAGCGCTTCCTGGGATCAGCAAAACTCTGGCTGTAGTCGGCGCTGAAATTGAAGGCGCCACCCTTTTTCAAGGCAAAGCCCTTGCCCACATAGGCCAGTTTCGAATTGGGATCCGCCTGCGCCTTGAATTCCCACGGCGTTTTGCCCGCTTTCGTCTTGACAATCAGGACTCCGGAAGTCAGGTTGCCGTACTCGGCAGAAGGGATACCGGTGATGACCTCGATCGTTTCCACGGCACCGGCGCTGATGGTTCGCAGGTCCACGCCTCCTCCAGCCGTCGTCTGGTCACCCATTCCGTCGCTCTGCATTCCGGATGACGCGCCAAAGCGCGTCGAAGCAACCGCCTGCAGATTGGCATCGTTGCTCAGCGGGGCGCCATCCACGATCACGGAAGTTCCCAGGGAGTTGTTGGCATTTTCATCGATTTCCCGCACACTAGCCTGCGAAAGGGTATTCAGATTGGGATTCTTCGACAAATTACCGGGAACGAGTTGCAGCAGGTCGCTCACACTCTTGGGCTGGATATGCTTGATCGCCTCTTCCCCAATGGTAGATTTCGAGCCCAAGGCTTCCCGGGTGGCCGTGACGGTCACGCCGGAGAGTTCAAGGCTCAGATCCTTCAGGGAAAAATCCTTCCGGGTATCACCCCGGACCGTTACCTTGCCGGATAGATCATCGTAGCCGAGAAGACTCACGACAAAGGTATATTCACCGCTTTTCAAATTGGCGAAGACATATTCGCCATTCACATCCGAAGTCGTCCACACCATATCATTAAGCGAGACGACAGCCAGTTCCAGCGGCTGTCCTTTTTCATCCGTGACCCGGCCTTTCAAGGAATCTGCCCACAAAGGAATCCCCGCGATAAGGCTCGCAAGAACAAGAATGACCTTATGATAAATGGTTCCGGACATAAGCCCTCCAACAATGATTACCTACTAACAAACGTTCAAAAATAAATAATCGGACAACAAATTCCAAATGATACCCTCCAAAATCCCCACTTCTTGGGATGTGACGATAAGGAAAAGGCAACCAGGGAGACCCGGCTGCCATCCTTTCGCTATGCATCAATCCCTGCTAGAAGCGGATGTAAGTCATGAACCAGAGCTCGTTGAAGTTCGGAGTGGCGAGCAGCTTGTTGTTGTGCAGGCGGTACTCCAACTGGAAGTTGAGGTTCTTGTGCAGACGGAAATTGGCGCAAGCCGAATACATGTCGTGGCTGGACTCGGACGTCGCCTGGGCACGGAACTCATCCCACTTCAGGTAGAGCTTGAACCAGGGCTGGATGGGGATGCCGGCCGTGACGTACAGGGCATCGGCGGCGCCGCTCTGCTCTTTTTCACCCGCGACAGCGGTAGCATACTCGGCCCGAAAGGTCCAGTTATTGACGTCATAGTTGACACCGGCGCTGACGCGCTCCCGTTTGAGTGTGGTGCCGCTTCCGTCGACCCAGTCACCCTTCCATCCGAACACGCCCAGTTTCAGGCCCTTGATGGGCTGTAACTGCACGGTACCGATGAGGTCCTTGGCAGAATTGGCGTCGTTCAGGTTGATGCCCTGGCCGTTGTACACGCCCAACTGGTAGTGCAGCAGACGGTAGCTGTCGTCCGACATGGGGAAAAGGTCGCCCTGGACCTGGAGACCCTGGTCACGGCCGCCCATGTTCGCCTCGCCCAGGCGGTCGCCCATACCGGCCATCTTCTGGACCAGGATGGAAAAGTCACCCACGCCCACATCCCAGGGGTTCATCGGGTTCTCGAAGGTGAAAGCCCGCTTGAACTGTCCCAACTTGACAGAGAACTCCTTGTAGCGGGCCCACTCGACGTAGAAATCCTTGACGTGGGGATTCTGCCCGTTCATCTGGAGCTGGATGCGGTAGTTGAAATCATTGAAGATGCTTCCGTCCACATAGAGACGGATGAGACGGCAGTTGAAACCAGGGCCGCCGTGCGCACCTTCCTGGTCGCTGTACTTGTAGCCGCCGATGATGTAGCCGCCGAACTTGGGTTTGCTGGCAAAGCCAGTCTGCTTGTAGCCGTATTCAGGCTTTTCGGTCTCCTGCGCGGCGAGGCCGAGCCCGAAGGTAAGCAGCAGGGCCGCGGAGACAAGGAACATTTTTTTCATAATGCAATATCGTTTTATTATGCGACAGGGAAAGGCCATATCTTGGTCAGCAGGAAATAGCTGAGCACGAAACCGGCCACGCCGACGATGATGCCGATCTTCGCCATCTGGGAGGTCTCCACCAGGCCCGTGGAGGAAGCGATGGCATTCGGAGGCGTGGAGATCGGGAAGAGCATGGCCAGGGAGGCGCACACCGCGATGAACGGGATCATCGAATACATGCCGCCGAGGTTCATGAACTGCGCGTTGTTGGCCGCCGAGGGATCGGCCATCGCCGTACCCACGACCACGAGGATCGGGACCAACAGGGCCGCCGTCGCGGAGTTGCTAATGAAATTCGAAAGGAAGTAGCACACGAGGCCGGCGATCACCAGGACCAGCACGACGTTCATCGTACTGAACGGGATGGCATTGATCAGCGCGGCCGCCAGGCCGGTCTTGTTGAGGCCGGTGCCCAGGGCGAATCCGCCCGCCACCAGCCAGAGGACGCTCCAGTTGATCTCCTTGATGTCTTCCTTGGTGAACACGCCGCAGCAGGTATAGACCGCCAGCGGGATGAGGGCCACCACGTTGGAGTTGATCTTGGTGACGGACTCCGTCACCCAGAGGAGGATGGTCACGAAGAAGGTGATCCAGGCCACATAGTCCTTCCAGGTCCACTTGTGCTTCTTGGCTTCGATCTTGAGCTCGATCTTGTCCGCCTTGAAGGGGAAGAAGACCTGCAGGAGGATCCATGCGAGCAGGATCATCACGATGACGAACGGGACCATGCGGGACATCCAGGTCGCGAAGCTGATCTGGTAGCCGGCATTCTCCAGCGCGCCGATGGCGATGGCATTCGGCGGGGTGCCGATCGGGGTGCCGATACCGCCGAGGTTGGCCGCGACGGGGATCGAGAGCGCCAGGCCCACCTTGCCCGTCTCATTCTCCGGCAGCGCCTTGAGGACGGGGGCGAGGAACGCCAGCATCATCGCCGCGGTGGCGGTGTTGCTCATGAACATCGAGAACACGGAGATAATGATCAGGAAGCCCAGCAGGACCATCTTCGGCTTCTTGCCGAAGAGCCCCAGCAGACCCTTGGCGATGACGGCGTCCATGCCGTACTTGGAGGCCACGATGGCCAGCACGAAACCGCCCAGGAAGAGCATCACGACGGGATCCGCGAAGGAGGCCATGATGGACTTGTAGTCCACGAGCGTGCCGAACTCGGGCTTGCACAGGAAGCCCAGGCCTTTGTTGGACACGGTCAGGAGCATCACGACGATAACGATCAGGGAGGTAGTCCAGTTGGGGATGATTTCGAACATCCACATCAGGGCGGCGAATACGAAAATCGCGATCATGCGCTGCTGGACGACAGTCAGGCCCTCAATGCCGAAGGCTGTGGTCGGCAAGGCCCAAAGAAGTATCGTGGCGATCAGGACGATCGGAAGAAACACACAATACTTCACATTGAATTTTGAGTTAGCCATTTATATAAAAATATTTGCGTCGCATTGAGCGGCGCAAATATAGTCAATAATTATAAGAAACGGAACTTTTGTCTGCCTATTTATCCTTGATGCAGCGGAGCGGAGCGCCGCAGCGGAGCGCGGCATGGGCTATGTCCGCCGCCTTGTCGGTCATAACCGCCCCTGAAGGCCCCCCTGCGGGGCAAAATTGACTTGTTTTGCCCCGCACACAGTTTCTGAAAGCCTGGCAAGTGCAAAAAACAGCTGTTTTGCCCCTTGCCATCAGCTGTTCTAATTGTGGTCGATTGCCGGGATGGACCTGGACTCCATGAGGGGAGTCTTACAGCTGGAGCGAGCGGATCTCGTCGAGGGAAAGCGCGGTCAACTCCGCAATGGCTTCCGGGTCAAGGCCTTTCTCCAGCATACGGTGGGCGACGTTACGCTCGCCCTCCATTTCGCCTTCGGCACGACCCTGCTCAAGGCCTTCTGCACGGCCCTTGTTCTCGGCGGTGCGCAGACGGCTCTTTTCGTCCAGCTCGAACATGAAACGGGCGAGGTATTCTTCCTGGGTCAGTTCGTCCATGGCAGCGAATTTAGACAATTCGAAGATTTTCTCCAAATCGCTGTCACGGTACTCCCCCGGCATCTGCTTCATCGCGCCCAAGTGTTTGATCGTGTAGAGGATCCATTCCGCCGTTCCTTTGACCTCCGACAGGGACTTGGTCAGCTTCGGCAGTTCCACCGTCACGTAGTGCAGGCTGTCGGTGAGGGCGATCCCGCTGTCCTTGACGTTACGGATGGCGTAGTGGTTGATCAGGTCGCCGTTGGTCGGGATGCCGGGGATAATGAAGTCGGTGATCCCGATCACGTAGAGCGGGGTGAGGTGATAACTGCTGCCGTCCCCGCGCTGGAGGCGGTTGATGATCGGGAACGACGAGTAAAAGACCATCCGGTCGCCGAAGTCGTCCTGCGACTTGACCTGCATCTCGATGATGAGGTCGCTACCGTCATCGGTCTTGCACTTTACGTCGATCACGGAGCGGCGAGCGTCCGGGCGCAGGCCGACCTGCTCCTGGGGCGAGAGTTCGACGGTGGCGATGTGTTTCTCCGGGAGGATGGCCCGGACCAGGCAGAGGAGCAGGTCCTCGTTGCCGGGCATGCCGAAGATGAGTTTGAAGGCGTAATCGATCCGCGGGTCGATGTAGACGATGCCCTGCGCGCGGGCCTGGCGGAGGAGTTCGGAAGTTGTATTCATAGTCTTTGTACGGTTTGGTTTACAGGCAAAGCTACGGCTCCGGCGGCGCCCTTGCAAGGGGCTGGGTGAAGGTTTTTATGTTTTTTAGGGAGATTTTTCCGTTTCTTTCGAAGATGATGGGTTCTTTTGCATGGGGAGAAGAATAGAGAACAAGAATTGCAGCCATCGCCGCATCTCGCCGCCAGTCTCCCGGCCGAATCCTGGCCAGATCCGCTGCCTACGTCCGTAAAACTGGGACGTAGGCAGCAAAAAGGGGGGTAAAACGCGCCCTCCGTCCCTGCGACCGGGACGTAGGGAACGCTCAAGGGTAACGACCTTTTGGACTATGCCGCGAAAGGAAGAAAAAAACGACGGGCTTTCCTTTCGTCGCAAAAGAATGGCGGGACAGGTCCGGACCATTGTTATACCTCAATAAACATCGGGACGGGTTATCTAGAAATGGCACGAAAATATCCGATGCGTTGGGGATTGGTCAATGAAAAGTCCAGGGCCGCGACTGCGGAGTGC
>JAFUWZ010000036.1 GCA_017471045.1 Bacteroidales bacterium | reverse complement strand
ACCATCATCTTGAAGGGCTGCATCGCCACGTTGATGGAGGTGTCGAGGAAGATCAGTGAGAAGAGGCCGAACCACATCGCCCCGTTGAGCCCGAGCAGCAGCCGGGTCGAGAAGTTGAGGCTGCCGGCGTTGGGCAGGAAGGCCATCACCAGCACGGCGACGAGCGCACCGGCGATCAGGTAGGGTTTGCGCCGGCCCAGGCGGCACCAGGTCCGGTCGGACCAGCGGCCGATCAGGGGCTGGACGATCATGCCCATCAGCGGGGGCAGGATCCAGAAAAAGCTGAGCTGGTGCGGATCCGCACCCAGCGTGGCAAAGATCCGGCTGATATTGGCGCTTTGCAGCGCATAGGCGATCTGAACTCCGAAAAAGCCGAAGCTCAGGTCCCATAACTGTCTGGAAGAAAGGTCCCGTTTGCCCATGTCAGGGTCGTTTTAGTGTTACTAATTCGTGGCAAAATTGCGAAAAATCTCTTTCGCGCGCACATATAAAAGGACGAACGGCCGGTTTTTCCGGATGAACGGTTGATTTTTACCGACGAATTTGCGTACTTTGTCTATATGGCAAAGGTTCGGCTCTCCGACGGATGGATCATCCTGCTGTTCGCGTTGCTGCATGCTGCGGTGGCGCTGGGATGCCGTGCGCTGGGAATGTCGGACGAGATCGCGCTGACCCTGCTGACCATGCTGCTGGTGATGCTGATCTGCCTGCGGCAGGGGACCGGGGAGTGGTTCATGGCCCTGAGCATCATCCTGGTCAATGTTGCCGGCTTCGCCATTGGCAAGGGCCTGTCTCTGCTGCTCAATCCGCTCCTCGCCGGGGACCTGGTCCGGTACCCGCTATCGACCTTCCTGACGACGATGATCCTGGGCTGGACGGTCCGGGCTCTGGCCCGTCAGCTCAGCCGCAAGTTCGGATTCCGCGAGGCGGGATCGGGCCATATCCGCTGGTTGCTGCTGGCTTTCGTGCTGATCATCACGGTGCGCGTGGCGATCCTCCTGATGACGCCGGGCGGCCTGGACACCCGCAACGTCGCGGCGAGCATCCTGGTCGATTATGTCTTCACGCTCGGGGTGATGATCTTCCTCGCGGAGGCGGCCGTGCGGATCAACCTGCGGGCGCGGGAGGACCAGGAACGGGCCCGGCTGGAGCAGTACCGCTACATGAACCTCAGCCAGCACGTCAATCCGCATTTCCTCTTCAACAGCCTCAATATCCTCGATTGCCTGGTCTGTGACGGCAAGCAGGAGCAGGCCTCGGCCTATATCCACAAGCTGGCCGGCGTGTACCGCTACCTGACCAGCAACGAGGAGGAGCGGCTGGTCTCCCTGCGGCGGGAGATGGAGTTCGTCTCGCAGTACGTGGATCTGCTCAAGGTCCGTTTCCCGGAAGGGCTGGAAGTGGAGGTGGACCTCCCCGAAGACCTGCTCTCCGCCAAGGTGGTCCCGTGCTCGGTCCAGCTGCTGATCGAAAACGCCATCAAGCACAATGCCGTCGAGCCCGCCGATCCGCTCCGGATCCGGGTCCGGGCCTCCGAAGGCTCTCTCACCGTGTCCAACAACCGCAAGCCCAAACTCCGTCAGACTCCTTCTACCGGGTTGGGCCAGAAGTACTTGCGCGGCCAGTACAAAGATGTGGCCGGCGCGGATGTGCGCATCTGCGAGACGGACGATGAGTATGTCGTTGAAATCCCCTTGATCTGATCTTGCCTATGAAAGCGCTTATCGTTGAAGACGAAGAAATGGCCCGGAGCAACCTGGCCCGGATCCTCACCACCCATTTCCCGGATATCGAAATCGTCGGGATGACCGCTTCGGTGCGGGAGACCGTCCAGTATCTGCGCGAGCCGGGACATGATCCGGACGTGGTGTTCATGGACGTGGAACTCTCGGACGGGGACTGCTTCGAGATTTTCCGGCAGGTGGAAGTCCGCCCGGATGTTGTGATGACGACCGCTTATGACAGTTATGCGGTCAAGGCTTTCGAGGCGGGGAGCGTGGATTATCTGTTGAAGCCCATCGATTTGAAGGACCTGACCCGCGCCGTGGAGCGCTGCCGCAGCCGGCAGAAACCGGCCCTGGATCTGCAGGCCCTGCTCTCCGCGGTCGGGAAGGGGACGGGTGCCGCGCCGAAGTACCGGGAGCGTTTCGTGGTCTTCGTGGGCGACAGCGTCATTCCGGTCAATACGGCCGAAATCGCCTTTTTCTATTCGGAGGATAAGTACAACCACCTGGTGACCTCCGGCGGGACGGACTACATCATCGACGGCTCGATGGAAGCGATGCAGGAAGATCTGGACCCGAAGCGGTTTTTCCGCATTTCGCGCAGCTGCATCGTGTCGATGACGGCGATCCGGCGCATCACGCGCCATTTCGCCGGCCGGCTGGTATTGGAAACCGAGCCCCGGTCGTCGTTCGAAATGACGGTCTCCAGGGCCCGGGTCGATGATTTTCTCTCCTGGCTGAAAAGCTAAGCGGCGCAGCGGGCACAAAAACAGCCTCCTGCGTGTCCGGAACCTATCTGCGGCTCCCGCTCACCAGGGCCAGTACCCGGTCGTTGAAGGCGTCCTGCTGCAGGAGCGACTCCAGTGTCAGGTGCATCCGGTAGCGCCAGTACCAGGGGCAGATGGCCGGGACGTTGATGCGCTCCTCGGCCGGCTTCTCATAGCGCAGGCCTCCGTCGATGGCGAGCCAGTCCTGCAGGGGCAGGATGGTGAACATCGCGGGGGAGTCCAGGTGCTGCCGCACGATCTGCTCGCACAGGTCCGGTTCGCAGCACTTCGGTGCCGCTCCCTGGCGGCCCAGCACCTCGCTGTAATAGCGCTGGATCACGCCCCGGTCCTCTTCTTCCCACCAGGCGCGCAGGGGGCTCATGTCGTGGGTGGTGGTGGTGCAGACGCAGAGGTAGGGGTACTGCGCGGGGATGGCGAAGGGCTGGTGCGGGTCCTTGGGCATGCGCTGGATCTCCAGCGAAAGGATGCGCTGCGCGTCCATCACTTCCGGTACGCAGGCGGGGATCATGCCCAGGTCTTCGCCACAGGCGAGCATCCCGGTCGCGCCGAGCAGCTCGGGCAGCTTGCGCAGGGCCTGCTGCTTCCAGTAGTGGTTGTGGCGGCGGTAGAAGAAGTCGTCGTATATCGCATCGAAGGTGCGGCGCCGGCCTTCGTCCAGGGCGGCGTAGGCTTCGGTCTTGCGGCCGTTGATCCGGGGATGCCAGCGTCCGGGGCGGTGCGGGTCTTCGAGGAAGAGTTCGGGCAGAGGCAGCCCCTGCGCCTCGATTTCGCCCTGGGCGAAGGGCAGCGCGGGGCTGAAATGTCCCTGCAAACCGCTCTTTTCGGGCAGGGGGATCTCCCAGATGCGGAAGAATCCGAGGATATGGTCGATGCGGAAAGCGTCGAAATACTCGGCCATCTTCCGCAGGCGGCTCTTCCACCAGGCATAACCGTCCTTCGCCATCTCGTCCCAGTTGTAGGTGGGGAAGCCCCAGTTCTGGCCGTCTTCGGCGAAGGCGTCGGGCGGCGCGCCGGCCTGCGAATCCATGTTGAAGAGCTCCGGGTGGCACCAGGCATCCACGCTCGTGCGGCTGATGCCGATCGGCAGGTCGCCCTTGAAGACCACGCCCCTGGCGCGGGCATAGGCGCACACCTCCTTCAGCTGCTTGTCGAGGTGGAACTGCTGGAAGCAGGCGAACCCGACTTCGTCCGGGTGCTCCTTCCGGTAGGCTTTCGCCTTCCGGGGCGAGTACGCGGCCCACTTGCCCCACTGCGTGAAGTCGGGGGTGCCGAACTCGTCCCGCAGCGCGCAGAACACGGCGTAGGGGAGCAGCCACTCCTCGTTGGCCTCGCAGAAAGCCTTGTATTCGGCGCTGTCGAGGACTTTGCGCCCCTCGACGCCCGCATAGGCCGCTTTCAGGAGACGGGTCTTGGCCTCGTTGACGCGGACGTAATCGACCTGCGGCAGGGCGTTGAGCTCGGCCTGCAGCTTCTTGTAGGCGGCGGTCCGCCGCACGCCGGCCGCGGGGAGGTGGAGGAACTGCGGGTGCAGGGCGAAGGTGCTGTTGGCGTTGTAGGGGTAGGAATCCATCCAGTCGCGGGTCATCGTGGTATCGTTGATCGGGAGCAACTGGAGGACGCCCTGGCCGGTGCGCGCCGCCCAGTCGGCCATCTTCTTGAGGTCGTAGAACTCGCCGACGCCGAAGTCCTCCTCGCTGCGCAGCGAGAAGACGGGGATGGCCGTGCCGGCGCCCCGGTAGCCCGGCCGGTCGAAGGCAGCATTGGAATGGGCCCGCAGGAACGCGGCTCCGGCGGGAGCCTCGATCCAGGCGTCCCGGAAGGTCACGGTCCCGGGGTCCCCGGCTTTCCTGCCGGGCCGGACCGGCTTGCGGCTGTGGGAAGTCCACTCCTGGCGGATCACCAGACCATCGCGGACCAGCTCATAGCCGTAATCCTGGAGCAGGTCCTCGCGGCACGGATCGATTTCCACCGTCCACAGGTCCCCTTCGGTCCAGTACATCGGATATTTCTTTCTGCCGGCGACGAGCACGAGGTTCTCGCCCCATCGGGTATGATATTTAAGGACAAATTTTGCTTTCATGATCCATGTCTGTTTCTGACAAATATAGGGAATTTTTGTATATTTGAGAGATGAATACAAATCACGAAACGATATGAAAAGATTCTTTGGAATGATGCTCGCAGCCCTCGTGCTGCTCAGCGCTGTCCCGGCCCGGGCCGCGCAGAAAGATACGCTGCGGATCCTGGCGATCGGCAACAGTTTCTCCTGGAATGCGGTGGAACAGAACCTCGCTGCGATGGCCCTCTCCGACGGCAAATGCGCGATCATCGGCAACATGTACATCGGCGGCTGCTCCCTGGAGCGCCACTGGAACAACGCCCGGACGGACAACCGCGACTATTCCTACCGCAAGATCAACCGGTACGACGTCAAGACCACGAAGGCCAAGGTAACCCTCGCGGAGGCCCTCGCGGACGAGCCCTGGGATATCGTCACTTTCCAGCAGGCCAGCCATTTCTCCGGCTTTCCGGACACGTATGAGCCTTTCCTGACGGAACTGATCGGGTATGTCCGGGCCCGGGTCCCTGCCGCGACGAAGCTCTACTGGCACCAGACCTGGGCCTACGCCAAGACCTCCAAGCACAAGGCCTTCCCCGACTATGACCGGGACCAGGACAAGATGTACGGGATGATCATGGCTGCCTCCGGAAAAGCCTGCAAGGAGCACGGCCTGACGGTCATCCCCTGCGGGACGACGATGCAGAACCTGCGCGGGACCTTTGTCGGAGACAATGTCACGACGGACGGATTCCACCTGAACGAGCTGGGCCGTTACGGGGCGGCCTGTACTTGGTATGAGGTGCTTTTCGGCAACGTGGTGGGCAATCCCTTCCATCCCCAGTATGTGACGGAAGAGGAAGTCGCGGCCGCGCAGAAGGCTGCGGCCGCCGCCGTCAGGAAACCGTTCAAGGTCAGTAAAATCAAGTAGGATGAAAGTCGCCTTGTTGCAGACGGACATCGTATGGGGAGATCCCGAGGCCAATCTGGCCAGGGCCACCGAAGCCATCGCGGCCCATCCCGGTGCGGACCTCTACGTGCTTCCCGAGATGTTCACGACAGGCTTCGCCACCCAGGAGGGTGCCCGGCTGGACGAAGAGCCCGGCCGGACCCTGGCCTGGATGAAAGAGCGGGCGGCGGCCGGGGATTGCGCCCTGGCCGGCAGCGTCGCGATGCGCGACGGCGGGACAAATGTCAACCGCTTCTTCTTTGTCAAGCCCGACGGGGAAGTGACGCAGTACGACAAGCGCCACTTGTTCACGTATGGCGGAGAGAAAAACCGTTTCTCCGGCGGGGACCGGCGGGTGGTCGTGGAGTGGCGGGGCGTGCGTTTCCTGATCCTGGTTTGCTACGACTTGCGTTTTCCGGTCTGGATGCGCAACCGGGGTGACTATGATGCGGCCATCGTGGTCGCGAACTGGCCCGACGTGCGGCAGGATGCCTGGGAGACGCTGCTGAAGGCCCGAGCGATCGAAAACCAGTGTTACGTCGTCGGGGTCAACCGGATCGGCCGGGATCCGGTCTGCCGGTATCTGGGCGGGAGCGCCTTGTACAACCCCTTCGGCCAGCAACTGGTCCGCTGCCCGGACGGGGAGGCGGGTATCGCCGAGGGGATGATATTCATGGGCATGCTGGAGGATTTCCGGCGCAAGTTCCCGGTCCTCGCGGATGCGGACGATTTTAGTTTGAAAGGACTCTGAGGAATTGTTGCCCGGTGACGGATCCATCGCCCTGGGGGCGATCCACGCCGGCCTGCTGGGCGCCGTCAACGATCATGCTCCGCTCACCGTCATCCTGTGCGAGGAAATCGGGTATCCGGGCGTGCCGGTCATCATCCCGCGCCTCTATCGGACGAGGGAGATGGCGCCGAAGACGCCCAGCGAGGCCAGCAGCATGATGATGCCCGCGAGGATCACGCCCAACATCACATATACGACGCTCTTCCGGAAATCCATGTTCAGCAGGCTGGCCGCCAGCGTGCCGGACCACGCCCCCGTGCCCGGTAGCGGGATCCCCACGAACAGCAGCAAGGCGATGTAGAGCCCCCGCCCCGCCTTGGCCTCCAGCTTCCGCCCCGCCTTCTCACCTTTGGTCAGGCACCAGCGGAAAAACCCGCCGATCAGCGGCTTGTCCTGCCCCCATTCCAGGAGCTTGCGCCCGAACAGGAAGATCAGCGGCACCGGCAGCATGTTGCCGATCACCGCCACGATATAGGAAGGCACCAGCGGCAGGTTGAAGCCGACGGCGTAGGGGATGGCGCCGCGCAGTTCGATCAGCGGCACCATTGAGATCAGGAAAACGATCAGATACTTCTTCAGCACGGTTACTCTTGGGCTTGGACGGGCGTATGCTGCGCGATCAACGCGCGGATTTCCTGCTTGGCGGCTTTCCAACGGGGGACGTCGATCTTGGTTCCGACCACTTCGACCACTTTGGCCGCGATGATGGATCCGACCTCGCCGCAGACCCGGAGCGGCATCCCGAGCGAATGGGCATACAGGAATCCGGCCGCATAGGTGTCGCCGGCTCCCGTGGCATCGAGGGTCGCTGCCGGCCAGGGCTCGATGTAGTGCCGTTCGTCGCCGGACTGGACCCAGCTCCCGTCCTTGCCGACCTTGACTACGGCGATCCGGCAATGCCGTGCGATCTCATCCAGCGCCTCCACCGGATCGGGCAGTTTGGTGAAAGCCCGGGACTCCGTCTCATTGGCGAAGACGATGTCCACGTACTTGTCCACCAGGTTGTGGAAGAAGGCATCGTTGGACTCCACGACGTTGTAGGAAGCCATGTCGATGCTGATGAGGCAGCCGGCCTCCTTGGCCAGCTGGACGGCGCGGGCGATCAGCTCCTGGTTCTGGACCAGATAACCTTCGATGTGGAAATAATCATAGCCTTCGAAATCCTCGATCTTGAGATCGTCGGGACCCAGTTCGAGCGTCGCGCCCATATAGTCTGCGAAGGTACGCTCGGCATTGGCTCCCGTGATGAAGACCATGCAGCGGCCGCTGGACTTGGTGCTGGACAGCAGGTTGGCCCGTACGCCATACTGCTCCATCGTGCTCTTGAACAGGTGGCCCAGCTCGTCGTTGCCGATTTTGCCGATGAAGCCGGAAGGCATCCCGAAGATGGCCGTGCAGGTCAGCGTATTGGCGGCGCTGCCCCCCGGGACATACTTCACGCCGACCTCCTTGAGGGCGTTCCAGATCCGGTCGCCGGTCTCCATGTCCACGTGCTGCATGCTGCCTTTGGGCAGATGATATTTCTCCAGGAAAGAATCATCCGGCAGGATGGCCAGGATGTCGGTAAGGGCATTTCCGATGCCGAGGATAGATTTCATACAAATGCTTGGGTTTGGCAAACAAATTTAATCATTTTTATCGGTATATTTGCGGCTGTGAACAACCATGCATCCAATTTCTTGAAGACCGTGCTCTCTATCGCGCTTGCCGCGGTACTGCTGTGGTATTCCTTCAAGGGCGTGGATTGGGCAGAATTCTTTGCCGGGATCCGGCATTGCCGCTGGGGCTTCGTGCTTCTCTCCATGCTGGCCGGTGCGGTGGCCTTCGTATTCCGGGGGCTGCGCTGGCGCCGGATCCTGGAGCCGCTGGACCCCTCGGTGCGCCGGGTCCCCTGCGTGAACGGGATCAACATTTCCAATGCGGTCAATCTGGCCATCCCGTATTTCGGCGAACTGGTCCGTTGCGGTGTCATCACGCGCCACAGCGCCCGGGATCCGCAGACAGGCCGGCCGCTGGCCTCTTATGACCGTGTGCTGGGCACGGCGATCCTGGAGCGGAGTTGGGATGTCCTGTCCGTCGTCATCCTGCTGCTGATCCTGCTCGCGTTCAAGTGGCAGCAGTTTGGCGGGTTCCTGCTGGAGCGCGTTTTGCGGCCGCTGGTTTCGGGCCTGTCCGGTCCCAGGGGCTGGCTGACCGTGGGCGTGCTGAGTGCGTGTACGGCCGCGGTCTGTGCGGTCTTCCTCCTGCGGAAGCGGAGTGCTTTCTGCCGGAGAATCTGCGATGTGGGCCGCCGCTTCTGGCAGGGTTTCGCCAGCTGCTTCCGGATGGATCACAAGGGCCTGTTCTTTTTCTATACGGGCCTGATCTGGCTGATGTACTGGCTGCAGATGGTGCTGATCAAGGAGGCCCTGCCGGTCGTATCGGACCTGGGTGTCTTTGACTGCCTGTTCCTGATGCTCGTCGGGAGTTTTGCTTCGTGCCTGCCGGTGCCGGGGGGCTTCGGCGCCTACCACTATGTTGTCTCGCTGGCGCTCTTCGCGATCTACGGCTTCCCGCAGGCCACTGTGGGCATCCTCTTTGCCACGCTCGCCCACGAGTCGCAGGCCCTGACGATGCTGCTCACCGGCGGAGCCAGCTACCTCTACGAGACCTTCACCCGTCAGGACCCCTAGCGGATCACGAGCTCGACCGGGCAGTGGTCGGAGCCGAAGATGTCGTTGTGGATGTCAGCGGAGACGATGCGGTCCCGGATGCGGTCTGAAACGAGGAAGTAGTCGATGCGCCACCCCACGTTGCGCTCCCGCGCCGCCATACGGTAGGACCACCAGCTGTATTTCACCTCCTCCGGGTGCAGGGCGCGCCAACTGTCCGTGAAACCGGCGGCCAGCAGTTCCGTCATCTTGGCCCGCTCCTCGTCCGAAAAGCCGGCATTGAAATGGTTCGTGGCCGGGTTCTTCAGGTCGATCTCCTCGTGCGCCACGTTCATGTCTCCGCAGACAATCACTCCCTTTTTCGCCGCCAGGCCGCAAAGATAGACGCGGAAGGCATCCTCCCAGCGCGTCCGGTATTCCAGCCGTCGCAGGCCGTCCTGTGAGTTGGGCGTATAGACATCGACCAGGTAGAAATCCTCCGTCTCCAGCGTCACGACGCGTCCTTCGTGGTCGTGTTCGTCCACGCCGATGCCGTAGCTGACGCCCAGGGGCGTGCGCCGGGTGTAAATGGCGGTGCCGGAATAGCCTTTCTTGTCGGCATAGTTCCAGTAGGAGGTGTAGCCCGGGAACTCCAGGTCGAGCTGCCCGGCCTGGAGCTTGGTCTCCTGCAGGCAGAAGAAATCGGCGTCCAGATCCGTGAAGATGTCGGCAAACCCCTTGCCGGCGGCGGCCCGCAGGCCGTTGACGTTCCAGCTGATCAGTTTCATCGCAGCGCGTCTATTCGAGGGTCCATTCGGCCCCGTCCTTGGTGTCCTTGACGCTGATGCCGAGGGCCTTGAGGGCATCGCGGATGTGGTCGGAAGTGGTCCAGTCCCTGGCCGCCTTGGCCGCGGCGCGCTGCTCCAGGACCATGTCCATCAGGCCGGCGATGGTCTTGCCGGCCTTGCCGCTCTCCTCCTCTTCCGGGACAAGCCCGAGCACGCCGAAGACAATGTCGTCAAAGAGTTGCACGAGCGTATCGAGGTCGCCCTTCGAGAGGATGAGCTTCTTGTCCTTGGCGGAGTTGATGAGCCGCACGGCATCGAAGAGCTGCGCCAGGGCGATCGGAGTGTTCATGTCGTCGCACAGGGCTTCGTACACCCCGTCGAAGATCGCCCGGACCTCCGGGTTGTCGGCCGGGCAGGTATCCGGAGCCACGGCCGTGCCGAAGTCGCCGTATTCGCGGACCGGCGCTTCGCGGCCGGCCATCGCATAGAGGTCCTTGGCGCCCTGGAGTATGCGTTTGAGGCCCTTCTCAGCCGCCTGGAGGGCTTCATTGCTGAAGTCCAGCGTCCCGCGGTAGTGGGCCTGCAGGATGAAGAAGCGGACGGTCATCGGGCTGTAGGCCTGCGCGAGCTTGGGATGCGTGCCGGAGAAGAGTTCGGGCAGGGTGATGAAGTTGCCGAGCGACTTGCCCATCTTCTGGCCGTTGATGGTGATCATGTTGTTGTGGACCCAGTAGTGGACGCCCTGCGTGCCGCGGCTCGCGACGTTCTGCGCGATCTCGCACTCGTGATGGGGGAACATCAGGTCCATCCCGCCGCCGTGTATGTCAAACTCCCGGCCGAGGTATTTCTCGCCCATCACGGAGCACTCCAGGTGCCAGCCGGGGAATCCTTCTCCCCAGGGCGAGGGCCATTTCATGATATGCTGGGGCTCCGCCTTTTTCCAGATGGCGAAATCGTACGGGGCCCGCTTGTCATCCTGCCCGTCGAGGGCTCGGGTGCCTTCCAGCGTGTCGTCCAGGTTGCGGCCGCTCAGGATTCCATACTTGTGGTCCTCGTTGTATTTGCGGACGTCGAAATAGACGCTGCCGTTGCTGATATAGGCGTAGCCGCTGTCGAGGATCGTCTTGACCGCCTCGATCTGCTCAACGATATGGCCGGAAGCGCGGGGTTCGATCGACGGGGGAGCGACGTTGAGGCGGCGCATCGCCTCGTGGTAGCGCAGGGTGTAGGTCTGGACGACCTCCATCGGCTCCAGCTGCTCGATACGGGCTTTCTTGGCGATCTTGTCTTCGCCTTCGTCGGCATCGTGCTCCAGGTGTCCCACGTCCGTGATGTTGCGCACGTAGCGGACCTTGTAGCCCAGGTGCCGGAACAGGCGTTGCAGCACATCGAACGTCACGCCCGGACGGGCGTGGCCGAGGTGGGCGTCGCCGTAAACGGTGGGGCCGCATACATACATGCCCATGTGCCCTTCGCGGACGGGCTTGAACAATTCTTTCCGGTGGGACAGCGTATTGGTCAGGAAAATATCTTTCATCTTTCGGTCTTTTTTCTTTCTTCGCGGGCGTCCTTGAGCAGGGCATATCCGCATCCGACGATCAATCCGGCGACCATCCAGATCAGCAGGACGGTCTTGCGGGAATTGGCTGATTTTCGAGGTACGTAGGCGGGGGTCAGCTCGGTAAAGGCCACGTTGTCTTCCGTCACCTTGACCCGGGCGGAGAGGCAGTTCTTGGCCAGTTCCAGGTACAGCATCCGGGCCAGTTCCGTCTCCGTGCTCAGGCGTTGGAATTCGACCTCCGCGGCTGCGGTCCGCTTGCCTTGGTGGCGGTCCTTGAGCCAGGCCAGGGAGGCCTGTTTCTTCTCATAGTCGGCCTTGGCAGCGGCATACTGCTTCTCAAGATAGTCGAGGTTGTCTTTCGCCTTCTTGATCTTGAACTCCGAGATGTATTTCTTGAAGAGGTCGTATGCCGCGATCGCCAGTTCGGCGGAAGCGTTGGACTCGTTCATCGTCGCGCTCAGCACCACGTGCTTCTCGGACTTGACGACGTTCAGGTCCAGGTTGCTGCGGATCGCCTTGATGGCGGTGGATTCCTCCGCCGTCAGGGTCGGCGCGTGAAGGCCGGTGCTGTCGGCGAAGGTCAGGGTCTCATCCTCATTCCGTGCCTCGATCGCGTCCTTGATGACACCGGGGAGGCCGACCGTATAACGGATCAGTCCCTTGAAGAAACTCTTTTTCTGGTACTGCTCGTCGTTGAACCAGTCGATCAGCGGGATCGGTTCGTCGTAGCCCTTGAAGTGGATCGGCGTGTAGGCGAGTCCCTTGAGGTAGTCCAGGTTGTTGATCACTTTGGGATAGACGACCGGGGAGATCGGGCCGTCTGCGGCGCCGTCGTCCAGGCTGACCCCGGCCAGGGAGGCCAGGGATGAGAGCCGGCTGCTGACGCTGGAATTGGATTGCGGCACGAAAGCGATCCGGGTGACGTAGCGGTGCTCGGTCGCCAGCGCCGCGATCAGTCCCAGGGCCGTGAAGATGCCCAGGATGATCAAGATCGGCTTTTTGCGGCGCCAGAGGGTCTTGAACAGGGCGGAGAGGTCGATCTCCCGCTCTTCATCATGATATGCTTCCATAGGCTACTGGTTGGGGATAAACATTCTCACGAGGGCGGTCATCATGTAGGCGACAGAGGTCGAGGATGAGGCGATCGTCACGATCTCAGCCGTGGTCAGTTTGCGCTCTTCCTTGGGCTCGCTGGTGACGACCAGTTCCATACCCGGTTCCATCTTGAAGTTGGCACTGCCTTTCTTGGCGACCATTCCGTTCATATAGACGGCGTAGATCTTGCTGGCCTTGGTGCCGCGGCGGCGGCCTCCGGCCTGGTTGATGTAGTCGCGCCAGGAGAACTTCGGGTTGTACACGACCGTGTTGGGGTAGAAGACCGCACCGGAAATCTTGACTGTGTTGTTCATGACGGGGACCGTGATGCTGTCACCCGTACGCAGGATGACGTCCGCATCGGAGCCGGGATTCTTCATGGCCTTCTCCAGGTCGATACCGATCGTGTAGAGGTCCTTGAGGTGATTCTTGAGGGAGTCGAGGGAGCCGTCCTTGTCCTTGCCCTTGATCTCCTGGCTGGCCAGCTCGATGGCCGTCTCCATCCGGGCCTTCTCCGTCTTGGTGATGCTTCTTTCGAGCTGGGCACCTTTGACATAGGCGTCGGAAGTGAACATGCCGGCCCGTTGGATGATGTCCGAGAGCCGGACGACGTTCTTGTCGATCACGTATGTACCCGGGAAATTGACTTCGCCGGCGATGGTGATGGTTTGGGGATCGCGATAATAGAGCAGGGGGCGGATGAAGATGGCATCCTCGGGCTGCAGGGCTTCGGCGCCGTCTTCGGGGTTGGCAGTCAGGTCGATGTGCTTGACGAAGCCTTTGTCTCCGCGTCCTTTGCGGGCGACTTCGATGTTGGAGCGGTCCGCGCCTTCGGTGAATCCGCCGGACTCCATGATGGCGTCATAGACGGACATGCCCGGTCGGAACGTCAGCTCGCCTTCCGTACGGACCGCCCCGTAGATGCGGATGACGGTCGAGTCCTGGAGTTCGACGGCGGAATAGACGTGCAGGCTGTCCTCGCGGGCGAGCAGGATCTGCGTTTTCCCGGACAGGATGTCATCCAGATTGACGTTGACGGAGGAGGAACGCATATGCTCGTCCTTGCGGAACAGGGTCGCCCTTTCCTTGAAGGCATCTTCGGCGAGTCCGCCGGCTGCTTCGATCAGCGCTTTGACGTCCGGGATCTGGCTGGAGATGGGGTACATGCCGGGCTGGCGGACGGAACCGCGTACGCAGACGCGGTTGGCGTATTCCCGGGTGCGTGAGTTGACGTAGATCAGGTCGCCGTGCGTGACGGCGAAAGTATGCAGTTCTTCGTTGCGGATCTGGTAGGAACTGCCCTTGGCCGTACCGAGCCGCTCGAGATAAACGCTTTCTGTCGCGGCATAATCTCCGAATCCGCCCGCGTAGGCGATAAGGTCTCCGACGGTCTCGCCTTCGAGGATCTCGTACTTCATCGGCCGCTTGACATCGCCGTCCAGGGTGACGATGGCGTGGTAGGACGGGACCGAGATGATATCACCGTCCTGGAGCTTCAGTTCTGCGGGGCAGGATCCGTTAAAGATGAAATCATACAGGTCAAAGCGGCCGACAAACTTCCCTTCGCGGTAGATCCGGATGTCCCGGACGGAAGCCGTCTCCTCGACACCGCCCGCCATGAAGAGGGCGGAACTGACCTGGGCAAGGGCGGGGAGGGCGTAAACGCCGGGTACGGTCACGTCTCCGACGACGTTGACCGTGATAGAACGCATCCGGTTGAGCGTCAGCTTGATATGGGTCCCGGACCCGAGGTCTCCGTAGATTTTGGAGAGGCGGTTCTTCAGGGTGGTTTCCGCCCGCTTGACAGACATGCCGCCGATCAGGACCGGGCCGACTCCGTTGACCAGGATCGTGCCGTCCCGGCCGATGACGCTGTGGATCTTGGCCGTGGAGGACCCCCAGACATCGATGGCGACGTCATCCCCGGGACCGAGGATGTAGTTGGACGGGGCCGGTGCATTGATGCTGGGGATGATGCTCAGGCCTTTGGCGGAAAAGAAGTCGTGGCCGTAGATCTTCGTCGCGGGATCTACTTCTTCCTCCTTTTCTTTCTGGGCCTGCTTCAGGACCGTCGTCCCGTCCCTTTCGTGGAGATCGGAGTCGGAAGTCGCCAGGCCCGTTTCCCCTCTTGTCTGTCCGCCGGACTGGGCCGAGCTGAGGAAGGCCTCGATCTCATTTTCACTGTATCCGTATGATTTGGCCATCGATTTCGCCGCTTCGATCTCGATGGGGGACTGTGCCATTGCGAGGAAGGGCAGGAACAGTCCGCCCAAAATCCATGTCAGGAGTCTTTTTTTCATTGCTTTCGCCTTTGTACAAGTTTCAAATATAATAAAAAGCGGACAATATTACAAAAAACCGGTCCCGCCACCAGCGGGACCGGTCGGAAAGGAAGCACTCTCAAGTTTACAACTCGCTGAGTTCCTGCACCATTTCGTCCTTGCGGCCGACGATGATGTCCTGATAGTCGGACAGACCGGTGCCGGCCGGGATGAGATGACCGCAGATGACGTTCTCTTTCAAGCCTTCGAGATTGTCGATGCGGGCGCGGATGGCAGCCTCGCTGAGCACCTTGGTGGTCTCCTGGAAGGAGGCGGCGCTGATGAAACTGTTTGTACGCAGGGCGGCGCGGGTGATGCCTTGCAGCACCAGGCGGGCCGTTGCCGGCTGGGCCTCGCGGGCGACCATCATCTTCAGGCCCTGGCGCTCCAGGGAGGCGTTCTCGTTGCGGAGGGTGCGGGCGTCGATGATGTCACCGGGAGCGAACTTCTGGGATTCGCCGCCGTCAAGGACAAAGAATTTGCCGTAGATGGCGTCATTGGTATCCATGAAGGTCCACTTGTCCACGAGTTCCTCCTGGAGGAAATCCGTGTCGCCGGGATTGACGATCTCGACCTTGCGCATCATCTGGCGGACGATGATCTCGAAATGCTTGTCGTTGATCTTCACGCCCTGCAGTCGATAGACGGCCTGCACCTCGTTGACGATGTATTCCTGCGCCTTGACCGGGCCGAGGATGCTGAGGATGTCGGAAGGGGACACGCCGCCGTCGGAAAGACGGCTGCCCGCGCGGACATAATCGTTCTCCTGGACCAGGATCTGCTTGGTTAGCGGTACAAGGTAGTGCTTTTCGACACCGGACTTGTTCTTGACGACGATCTCGCGGTTGCCGCGCTTGGTCTTGCCCATGATGACCTCGCCGTTGATCTCGGAGATGATGGCGGGGCTGGAAGGGTTGCGGGCCTCAAAGAGTTCCGTCACGCGCGGCAGACCACCGGTGATATCGCTCGCCTTGCCGATGGCGCGCGGGATCTTGATGATGATGTCGCCGACCTTGACTATCTTACCGTCATCCGCGATGACATGGGCGCCCACGGGCAGGTTGAACTGCTTGAGGCTGTTGCCCTTGTCGTCGAGAATGTTGATGGTGGGGTTCTTGGTCTTGTCGCGGGACTCGATGATGACGCGGTCGCGGTTGACGCTGAACTCGTCGGCAATCTCTTCGCGGTAGGTCACACCGTCCACCATGTGCTCGTAGCGGATGGTACCGGCCGTTTCCACGATGGTGATGGCGTTGTACGGATCCCATTCGCAGATAAGGTCGCCTTTGCTGACCTTGTCGCCGTCGTTCTTGTAGAGGACGGCGCCGTAGGGGATGTCATATTGGGAATAGGTGTAGCCCGTATTCTCGTCTACGACTCTGACTTCGGTGGAGCGGCTCACGACCACCGTCTCCTTGGCTCCCTGGTCATTGATCCGTTCGATCGTACGGAGGTCGGAGAAGACCAGCTTGCTGTCGTACTTGGCCGTGATGGAGGAATCCACCGCTGCACCGCCGGCCACACCTCCGACGTGGAACGTACGGAGGGTCAGCTGGGTACCCGGCTCACCGATGGACTGCGCGGCAATGACGCCGACAACTTCGCCCTTCTCCACCATGCGGCTGGTGGCGAGGTTGCGGCCGTAGCATTTGGCGCAGACACCCCGGCGGCTTTCGCAGGTGAGGACGGAACGGATTTCGACCTGCTCGATCGGGAGCGAGTCGATGAGTTTGGCGGCGTCTTCGCGGATTTCCTCGCCGGCACGGATGATCAGCTCGCCGGTCAGCGGGTTGAAGATATCGTGTACGGAAGTACGTCCGAGGATGCGCTCGCCCAGGGATTCGACGACGTCGTCCTTGTTCTTGATCGCCGTGGCGATAAGGCCGCGGAGGGTGCCGCAGTCTTCTTCGGTGATGATCACGTCGTGGGACACGTCGACGAGACGTCGGGTCAGGTAACCTGCGTCAGCGGTCTTCAGAGCCGTATCGGCCAGACCCTTACGGGCACCGTGCGTGGAGATGAAGTACTCGAGCACCGTCATGCCTTCCTTCAGGTTGGAAACGATCGGGTTCTCGATGATCTCCGCGCCGGCGGCGCCGGACTTCTGCGGCTTGGCCATCAGGCCGCGCATGCCGCAGAGCTGCTTGATCTGCTGGGTCGATCCACGGGCACCGGAATCCAGCATCATGTAGACCGGGTTGAATCCCTGCTGGTCGGCGGAGATCTGCTTGGTCACGATGTCGGTCAAGTTGTTGTCGATCGCGGTCCACAGGTCAATGACCTTGTTGTAACGCTCGTTGTTGGTGATGAAGCCCATCGCGTAGTTGTTCTTGATGTCTTCCACCTGCTTGTAGCCTTCGTCGATGAGCTTGACCTTCTCCTGCGGGACGAGGACGTCGCCGAGGTTGAAGGAGATGCCGGCACGGAAGGCCTGGTCATATCCGAGGTTCTTGATGTCGTCAAGGAACTTGGCCGTGCGGGTGACGCCGGTGTTCTTGATGACATCGGTGATGATCTTGCGCAGCGCCTTCTTGCCGAGCACTTCGTTGACAAACGGGACCTCATCGGGAACAAACTGGTTCACGATGATGCGTCCGGCCGTGGTCTCGACCATCCGGGTCCCCTGGGAAGCATCCTGCTTGTCCACGGGGATGCGGACATTGATCTGTGCGTGCATTTCGATCGCCTTCTCGTTGTAGGCGATGATCACCTCTTCCGGACCGTAGAAGCTCATGCCGGTACCCTTGGCACCGGGACGGATCTTGGTGATATAGTACAGACCGAGAACCATGTCCTGCGAAGGGACGGTGATCGGAGCTCCGTTGGCGGGATTGAGGATGTTCTGTGAGCCGAGCATCAGGAGCTGTGCCTCCATGATGGCGGCGTTGCCGAGCGGAAGGTGGACCGCCATCTGGTCACCGTCGAAGTCGGCGTTGAACGCCGTACAGGCGAGCGGATGCAGCTGGATGGCCTTGCCTTCGATCATTCGGGGCTGGAAAGCCTGGATACCGAGCCGGTGGAGGGTCGGCGCGCGGTTGAGCAGCACCGGGTGTCCCTTCATCACGTTCTCAAGGATGTCCCAGATGACGGGATCCTTGCGGTCGACGATCTTCTTGGCCGACTTGACGGTCTTGACGATGCCGCGCTCGATGAGTTTCCGGATGATGTAAGGCTTGTACAGTTCGGCCGCCATGAATTTCGGCAGACCGCACTCGTGCATGTTGAGTTCCGGTCCGACGACGATGACGGAACGCGCGGAATAGTCGACACGCTTGCCGAGGAGGTTCTGGCGGAAACGGCCCTGCTTGCCTTTGAGGGAGTCGCTCAGGGACTTGAGCGCCCGGTTGGTCTCGCTCTTGACGGCGGATGACTTCTTGGAATTGTCGAAAAGGGAATCGACCGCTTCCTGGAGCATGCGCTTCTCGTTGCGGAGAATGACTTCCGGGGCCTTGATCTCCATGAGCTTCTTCAGGCGGTTGTTGCGGATGATGACCCTGCGGTACAGGTCGTTGAGATCAGAGGTGGCGAAACGTCCGCCATCGAGGGGGACGAGGGGCCTCAGATCCGGAGGAATCACGGGGATGACCTTCATGATCATCCACTCGGGACGGTTGACGTCCTTGGACTCCACGAACCATTTCACGACCTGGAGACGCTTGAGGATTTCCGCCTTGCGCTGCTGGGAGTTTTCGACGGCCATGCGCTGGCGCAGCTCCTTGCCGAGCTGCTCGACATTGATCTCCTTGAGGAGGTCGTAGATACCCTCGGCGCCCATCTTCGCGATGAACTTGTCGGGGTCGTCGTCGGGACGGCTCCAGTTGTCGGGTACCCGGGAGACAGCATCGAGGTATTCATCCTCGGAAAGCAGTTCCATCTTGTCGATGCCGCTCGCTCCGCTCTTCACGACGATGTATTTCTCGTAGTAAATGACGGATTCGAGCTTCTTGGCAGGAAGGCCGAGGAGGGCGGAAATCTTGTTGGGAGCGGATTTGAAGTACCAGATATGGGCAACGGGGACGGTCAGGGTGATATGTCCCATCCTTTCCCTGCGGACCTTCTTTTCCGTGACCTCGACGCCGCAGCGGTCACAGACGATGCCGCGGTAGCGGATCCGTTTGTATTTGCCGCAGTAGCACTCGTAGTCCTTGGTGGGGCCGAAGATCTTTTCGCAGAAAAGACCGTCCTTTTCCGGCTTGTAGGTACGGTAGTTGACCGTTTCCGGCTTCAGGACTTCGCCGCAAGACCTTGCGGTGATGTCCTCCGGAGAAGCCAGGGAGATGCTGATCTTCTGGAAATTGCTCTTGACTTTATTGTCCTTGTTGTAAAAAGTAGGCATATTTCTTATCTGTCAAATCGTCCAACAATTAATTGAGAGTGACTTTCAGGCCCAGGCCCCGCAGTTCGTGCAGGAGCACGTTGAGGGACTCGGGAATACCTGCCGGCGGCATCGGATCGCCCTTGACGATGGCTTCATAGGTCTTGGAACGTCCGGTGACATCATCGGATTTGACGGTTAGAATCTCCTGGAGGGCATTGGCGGCGCCGAAGGCTTCGAGGGCCCAGACTTCCATTTCACCGAACCGCTGGCCGCCGAACTGCGCTTTACCGCCGAGCGGCTGCTGGGTGATCAGGGAGTAAGGTCCGATCGAACGGGCGTGCATCTTGTCGTCGACCATGTGGCCGAGCTTGATCATATAGATCACGCCGACGGTAGCGGGCTGGTCGAACCAGTCGCCGGTGCCTCCGTCGCGGAGCCGGGTCTTGCCGAAACGAGGCAGTCCGGCCTTGTCGGTGTAGTCGCAGATCTCGTCGATGCTGGCACCGTCGAAGATCGGGGTCGAGAACTTGAGGCCGAGCTTGCTGCCCGCCCAACCGAGGACGGTCTCGTAGATCTGTCCGAGGTTCATACGGGAAGGCACGCCGAGCGGGTTCAGTACCAGGTCGACGGGCGTACCGTCCTCGAGGAACGGCATGTCCTCGCGGCGGACGATCTTGGCGACGATACCCTTGTTGCCGTGACGGCCGGCCATCTTGTCACCGACGGTAATCTTGCGCTTCTTAGCGACGTACACTTTGGCAAGCTGCATCACGCCGTTCGGAAGCTCGTCACCGATCTTGATTTTATCCATTTCCTTCTTGCACTCCGCAGCGGCCTTCTTGTGGGCGATGCAGTAGTTGTTGATCAGGTCACGGATCATGATATTGGCCTCCTTGTCGGAAGTCCACTTGTTGGAGTTGATGTTCTCGTAGTCGATATCCTTGAGGGCTTCAGCGGTGATCCGCTTGTCCTTTTCGATGATATCCACGCCGTAGAGGTCGCTGATGCCCGCGCTCTTCTTGTTGCGGGTCAGGACGGACAGCTTCTGGAGGAACTCGCTGCGGAGTTTGGCCGCGTAACGGTCGAACTCTTCCTGGCGCATCTCCAGTTTTGTCTTCTGGTCGGCACGGGCGGCGCGGCGGCCGGTCTCCTTGGCCAGTTTCGCATAGAGGGCGGTCTTGATGACCGTGCCGCTGAGTGAAGGATTGGCCTTGAGGGAGGCGTCTTTGACATCGCCGGCCTTGTCTCCGAAGATGGCCTTGAGCAACTTCTCTTCCGGGGAAGGATCGCTCTCGCCCTTCGGGGTGATCTTGCCGATCATGATGTCGCCGGGCTCGATGTGCGCACCGATCATCACGATACCGTCTTCGCCCAGATACTTGGTGGCATCTTCGCTGACGTTCGGGATGTCGGACGTCAGCTCTTCCATGCCGCGCTTCGTGTCGCGCACCTCGGTGAGGTATTCGTCCACGTGGACGGAAGTGAGCACGTCCCATTTGACCATTTCTTCGGAGAGGACGATAGCGTCCTCATAGTTGTAACCCTTCCAGGGCATGAAAGCCACCATCAGGTTGCGGCCGAGGGCCAGTTCGCCGTCCTGGGTCGCATACCCTTCGGTCAGCATCTGTCCCTCGCTCACGCGGTCGCCCTTGCGGACGACGGGGATGAGGTTGACCGTGGTGCTCTGGTTGGTCCTGCGGTAGTTCGGGAGCGAATAGACGGTCTCCTGCGGAGTGAAGTTGACGAAGTTCTCATCCTCGGTACGGTCGTACTTGACGCGGATCTCGTTGGCATCGACATAGGTGACGGTGCCCTCGCGCTCCGCGACGTATTGCGTGCGGGAGTCGATGCAGACCCTGCGTTCGAGGCCGGTGCCCACGATCGGGGCTTCCGGAGAGAGCAGCGGGACGGCCTGGCGCATCATGTTGGCGCCCATCAGGGCCCGGTGCGCATCGTCATGCTCGAGGAACGGGATCAGGGAAGCGGCGACCGAAGCCATCTGGTTCGGAGCGACGTCCATGTAGTTGACCTCTTCCTTCGCGACGACCGGGAAGTCCGCCTCGAGGCGGCACTGTACGCGGTCTTCTTCGATGAGGCCGTCATCGGACATCCGGACATTGGCCAGGGAGACGAGTTTCTTCTCTTCCTCTTCGGCGCTCATGTAATGCCATCCGGCATCGCTGAGGTCCACTTTGCCGCCCTTGACATCGCGGTAAGGCGTCTCGATGAATCCCAGGTCGTCGATCTTGGCGTAGACGCACAAGGAGGAAATCAGGCCGATGTTCGGTCCTTCCGGGGATTCGATCGGGCAGAGCCGTCCATAGTGGGTGTAGTGCACGTCACGCACCTCGAAGCCGGCCCTGTCGCGGGACAGGCCGCCCGGACCGAGGGCGGAGAGACGGCGCTTGTGCGTGATCTCGGCCAGCGGGTTGGTCTGGTCCATGAACTGGGACAGCTGGCTCGTTCCGAAGAAGGAGTTGATCACGGAAGACAGGGTCTTCGCATTGATCAGGTCGGTCGGGTTGAACTGCTCGCTGTCGCGGACGTTCATGCGCTCGCGGATCGTGCGGGCCATGCGGGACAGGCCGACGCTGAACTGGTTGGCGAGCTGCTCGCCGACCGTGCGGACACGGCGGTTGCTCAGGTGGTCGATGTCGTCGACCGTCGCCTTGGAGTTGATCAGCTCGATCAGGTACTTGATGATCTCGATGATGTCGGTGTTGGTCAGCACCTTCACGTTGGCGTCGGTCAGCAGGCCGAGCTTCTTGTTGAGGCGATAGCGTCCGACGCTGCCGAGGTCATATCTCTTTTCGGAGAAGAAGAGCTTGTCGATCACGTCCCGGGCCGTGTTTTCATCCGGCGGTTCCGAATTGCGCAGCTGCTTGTAGATGTAATTGACGGCTTCGATCTCCGTATTGGTCGGGTCCTTCTGCAGGGTGTTGTAGATGATGGTGTACTCGTTGGAGTTGGCCTCATTCTTCTGGAGAAGGATGGTCTTCACCTCGGTCTCAAGGATGTTCTTGATCGTCTCATCGTCCAGGATTTCTCCGCGCTCCACGATAGGGACGGTACGCTCGATCGGGATGACCTCACCGGTATCCTCGTCTTCGAAATCCTCGATCCAGGTCTTCAGGACCTTGGCGGCCAGGGTGCGGCCCTTGTTGGCTTCGAGCTCCTTCTTGGTCACCTTGATCTCGTCGGCAAGGCCGAAGATGTCGATGATATCCTTGTCGCTGTTGTATCCGATCGCCCGGAGCAGGGTCGTCACGGGGAGTTTCTTCTTCCGGTCGATGTAAGCGTACATGACATTGTTGATGTCCGTCGCAAACTCGATCCAGGATCCCTTGAAGGGAATGATCCTGGCGGAATAGAGCTTCGTACCGTTGGCGTGCATGCTCTGGTCGAAGAATACGCCGGGGGAGCGGTGAAGCTGGGATACGATGATTCGCTCCGACCCGTTGATGACGAACGTGCCGGCCGGCGTCATGTAGGGGATGTCGCCCAGATAGACGTCCTGAACGCGGGTGTCGAAATCCTCGTGCTCGGGATCCGTGCACGAAAGGCGGAGTTTCGCCTTGAGGGGGACATCGTATGTCAACCCCCTCTCAAGGCATTCCACAATCGAGTATTGGGGAGGATCGATGAAATAATCGATAAACTCCAGCCGATAATTGTTGCGGGTATCCTCGATCGGGAAAACCTCCTGGAAAACCTTGTAGAGACCTTCGTTTTTCCGGTTCTCGGGCGTGGTCTCCAGCTGGAAGAAATCCTTGAAAGACTTCAACTGAATCTCCAGAAGGTCCGGATATTCCAAGATTTTGGATGTTGCGAAATTGATACGCTGTTGGGTGGTCTTTTTGGACATAAAGTCTTAAGTGAAAAAGCGAAAACTTAAAGACGGAAAAAAGGTTTAGAGCCTGTTACCCCGGCTCTAAACCTGATTCTTTCCCCGAAAGGGGGAGCGAGGGTGAAGTTATTTGACCTCAACGCTCGCACCGGCCTCTTCAAGGGTCTCCTTGAGCTGCTCGGCCTCTGCCTTTGAAACTTTCTCTTTCACGGTAGCAGGAGCGCCGTCGACCAGTTCTTTCGCCTCCTTGAGGCCCAGTCCGAGGGCTTCCTTGACGGCCTTGATGACCTGGAGTTTCGCGGTACCCGCGCTGGTGAGGACCACGTCAAACTCGGTCTGCTCAGCGGGTTCCGCTGCGCCACCCTCGACGGGGCCGGCTGCCACGACCGTAGCCGCAGGCTCGATGCCGTATTCTTCTTTGAGAACTTTAGCCAGTTCCTGAACGTCTTTGACAGTCAAGTTTACCAACTCTTCTGCAAGTGCTTTTACGTCTGCCATAATTGTAATATTTTTAAATTGTTATTGTTAAATTCTTATTCTGCTGCAGGAGCTTCTTCGGCCGCGGGTGCATCCTCGGCGGCGGGAGCCTCTTCGGCTTCGGGCTTGACAGCGCCCTTGATGACCGGCTCGTCCTCGGCGAGGCCTTCCGACGCATTTTCGAGCGCGGAGAGGACTCTCTGGGCAGGAGACTGGAGCATCGCGATGATGTCGCCGATGAGTTCTTCCTTGGACTTGATGGCTGCGAGTTCGTCAAGCTTGTCGGTGCCGACGAAAGCGCACTCCTGGACATACGCGCCCTTGATGACAGGCTTCTCGAAGCCTTCCTTCATCAATTTCTTGATGAGCTTTGCAGGAGCGTTGGGGGTCTCCGTGTACATGATGGCGGTGTTGCCTTCAAGCGTCGGGAGAAGTTGGTTGATCTCTTCGTTGCCAAGCCGTTTGAGGGCGATGGAGAAGAGCGTATTCTTCACCACGGTAAGCTTCACGTTCTGCTCGAAGCACAGACGACGGAGCTTGGTGGTCTGCTCGGCATTTAGACCGGCGATATCGGTGATATAGAAATTCGGATATTCGCTGAGGAGAGTCGAAATGCTTTCAATAACCTGATCTTTCAATTCTTTTTTCATAGCGGTATCTTTTATTTCTCAGCACCGGTGAGGAATGCTTTCAGATCAACTTTGACGCCATGGCTCATGGTGGAGCACAGGGCGGCGCTCTTCATATAAGTACCCTTCAGGGCCTGGGGCTTCAGCTTGGAGATGGCGTTGAGCATTTCGGCTGCGTTCTCGTACAGCTGCTCGGCGGTGAAGGACACCTTGCCGATCGCGGCGTGGATGATACCGGTCTTGTCGACCTTGAAGTCGATCTTACCGGCCTTGACCTCTTTGACCGCGTTGCCGACCGCCATCGTGACGGTACCGGTCTTCGGGTTCGGCATCAAGCCGCGGGGACCGAGGATACGGCCCAGGGCACCGACCTTCGCCATGACGGACGGGGTGCAGATGATGACATCCACATCGGTCCAGCCGGCCTTGATCTTGTCGATGTATTCGTCCAGTCCGACATAGTCGGCGCCGGCTTCTTTCGCTTCCGTCTCCTTGTCAGGGGTGCAGAGCACGAGGACGCGGACGGTCTTGCCCGTTCCGTGAGGAAGGGTGACGACGCCACGGATCATCTGGTTGGCCTTCCTGGGATCGACACCCAGGTTGCAGCTGAGTTCGACGGAAGCGTCGAACTTCGTGAAGGTGATGTCCTTGACAACAGCACATGCTTCAGCAAGGGAATAGGCCTTGGTACGGTCATACTTTTCCAGCGTGGCCTTCTGATTTTTCGTCAATTTACTCATAAAGCATGCGTGATTTTAGATGTCCTTGGGGAATTCGCCGGTGACGGTGATACCCATGCTGCGGGCGGTGCCGGCCACCATTTTCATAGCGGAAGCGAGGGTAAACGCGTTCAGGTCAGGCATCTTGCCTTCCGCAATCGTACGGACCTGGTCCCAGGTGATGGAAGCCACCTTTTTGCGGTTGGGCTCTCCGGAACCTTTCTGAACCTTGGCCGCTTCCTTGACCGAGATCGCTACAGGGGGCTGCTTGACCTCGAAGGTGAAAGATTTGTCCGAGTATACGGTGATGACCACAGGGAGGACTTTGCCGGCCTGTGCCTGCGTCGCAGCGTTGAACTGCTTGCAGAAGTCCATTATGTTCAGACCTTTTGAACCGAGGGCGGGTCCTACCGGAGGTGCTGGATTAGCGGCTCCTCCCTTGATTTGGAGCTTGATGAATCCGGTAATTTCTTTTGCCATAATAGTTGTTATTCTTTAGTTACTTGTGTAAAACTGAGTTCCAGAAGAGTCTTTCTGCCGAAAATGACGACTACGACCTTGAGTTTGCTCCGGTCTTCGACAATTTCTTCCACTGTACCGTTGAAACCGCTGAACGGACCGTCGGTGATCTTGACGGCGTCGCCCACCTCGAAATTGACGATGGCTTCGGCCGCGCTGTCCGCGTTCTCGTCCTGCATGCCGAGGATCCGGCGCACCTCCTCATCCCTGAGGGGCACGGGGATACGCTCGAACTGGGTTCCCGTCGTGGCTTTCTTCTCCGTGAGGAAACCGGACATCCCGGGGACGAGATTGCGGATGATGTTCTCAAGTTTCGCGCTCAGTTCCGCCTCGATCAGGACATAACCGGGATAAAGCAGCTTGTCGACTGCCTTTCTCTTGCCGTTCTTGTTGACGATCTCTTTCTTGACTGGAACCAGAACCTGCGAAACTTGGTCCTGTAGGCCGCTTCTCTCTATCTCTTTCTCGAGATATTCCTTGGCTTTCTTCTCTTTACCGCCTGCGGTACGGAGAACATACCATTTCTGTTCGCCCATTATTTTCTATCAACGGTTAATTACAATGTGTAAATCAATGTCATAAGGTGCTGGAAAGCAAAGTCTATGAGCCAAAGCGCCGCTGCAAGGATGATCGTCGCGACCATCACGAGGAAAGCAGAACTCTGCAGCTTCTCCCAGGAAGGCCAGGTGGTCTTCTTGGTGAGCTCCACATAGGACTCTTTCAGATAGTTGATAAACTTTCTCATCTTTACCTTTAATGGACTCCGGGAATTTGGAAGCGTAGGCGGAGTCTGTTAAACAATTACCAAATCGTAACCTTTGATATGAATTGGCAGGGGAAGCAGGATTCGAACCCACATCGACGGTTTTGGAGACCGCTGAACTACCCTTGTTCTATTCCCCTGTAAACGGAGGGGCGTCGCGACACCCCTCCGGGATTGGGCTTTGGATTACTCCAGGATCTTGATGACCTGTCCGGCACCGACGGTGCGGCCACCCTCACGGACGGCGAAACGAAGACCTTCGTTCAGGGCCACAGGAGTGATGAGCTGGACATTGATCTCGACGTTATCGCCGGGCATCACCATCTCGATTCCCTCAGGCAGGGTGATCTCACCGGTGACATCGAGGGTACGGATGAAGAACTGGGGACGATACTTGTTGTGGAAAGGAGTGTGACGGCCACCCTCTTCTTTCTTCAGGACATAGATCTGTCCGAGGAAGTGCGTGTGAGGAGTGATGGAACCGGGCTTGGCGATGACCTCACCGCGCTTGACTTCCTTCTTGTCGATACCCCGGAGGAGCAGACCGACGTTGTCTCCGGCCTCACCCTGATCGAGGAGCTTGCGGAACATCTCGACACCGGTGACGACGGTATTCTTCGGCTTGTCGTTGAAACCGACGATTTCAGCGGGATCGTTGACGTGGATGGTACCGGTCTCGATACGACCCGTAACGACGGTGCCACGGCCGGTGATGGAGAAGATATCCTCGATAGGCATCAGGAACGGCTTCTCGTTCTCACGGACGGGGAGCGGGATGTACGTGTCAACGGCATCCATCAGCTCCATGACCTTCTCCTCCCACTCGGGCTCGCCATTGAGGGCGCCGAGAGCGGAACCGCGGATGACGGGGGCGTTGTCGCCGTCGAAGTCATACTTGCTGAGGAGGTCGCGGACTTCCATCTCGACGAGGTCCAGCATTTCCTCATCGTCGACGAGGTCGACCTTGTTGAGGAAAACGACCATCTTAGGGACGTTCACCTGCTTGGCCAGCAGGACGTGCTCATTGGTCTGGGGCATCGGACCGTCGGTGGCGGCGACGACGAGGATAGCACCGTCCATCTGGGCAGCACCGGTAACCATGTTCTTCACGTAGTCGGCGTGGCCAGGGCAGTCAACGTGCGCATAGTGGCGGTTGGCGGTCTGGTACTCGACGTGAGCGGTGTTGATGGTGATACCACGCTCCTTCTCCTCCGGGGCGTTGTCGATCTGGTCGAAAGTCTTGACCTCGGACAGTCCCTTCGCAGCAAGAACCTTGGTGATAGCGGCGGTAAGCGTAGTCTTACCGTGGTCAACGTGGCCGATCGTGCCGATGTTGACATGAGGTTTATCCCTCTTGAAAGTTT
>JAFUWZ010000035.1 GCA_017471045.1 Bacteroidales bacterium | reverse complement strand
TCTGAAGTGCGGTATCTGCGGTGAGCACGGCGGTGATCCCGACTCGATCGACTTCTTCAACAAGATCGGCTTGGACTACGTGTCCTGCTCGCCGTTCCGCGTCCCGATCGCGCGCCTCGCTGCGGCACAGGCCGCCATCAAGCAGGCGTAGCGCATCAGGCATCGAAAGCCGCGGGCCCCTGTTTTTCAGGAAGCAAAAGAATCGCCCCCTTCGGGGAATGCTTCCTGAAAAACAGGGGCCCGCGGCTTTTCGCGGAAATCCTCGATGATGTACAGAGGAACAACCATCATCACGTCCTCGTCCGAGGAAGGAGAGCGGATGTGGAGATCGGAGAGCGGATCCCACTTCCGGGCACAAAACTGGCCGTTTTTGTGCCCGGCCGCAGCAAACTGCCGACGGAGCGCTACAGCAGCTTGGCGGCGAGGTCGCTCAGTTCGCTGCGCTCGCCCTTGCGCAGGAAGATGTGCTCGAAGAGTTTCTGGCCGGCCATCTTTTCGCCCAGGTGCGTCAAGCCGTTGGACCATTGGTCCAGATAGGGCTGGTCGATCTGGAAGATGTCGCCCGTGAAGACCATCTTCGTCCCTTCGCCCGCCCGGGTGATGATGGTCTTGATCTCGTGGGGGGTGAGGTTCTGCGCCTCGTCGATGATGAAGAAGCATTTGCCCAGGCTCCGGCCGCGGATATAGGCGAGGGGCGTGATCATCAGCTTCTCGCTCGTCAGCAGGCTTTCGATCTTGAGGGCTTCCTTGCTCCCGGGCCGGAACTGCGCCTTGATGACATTGAGGTTGTCCATCAGCGGCTGCAGGTAGGGGCTCATCTTGCTCTTCTGGTCGCCGGGCAGGAAACCGATGTCCTGGTTGCCCAGGATCACGGTCGGACGCGACAGGATGATCTGGTCGTAGTCCCGCTCCTGCTCCAGGGCGGAAGCAAGGGCGATCAGGGTCTTGCCGGTGCCGGCGCCGCCGGTCAGCGACACGAGCGGGATGTGCGGATTGAGGCAGGCGTCCATCGCGAATTTCTGCTCCGCGTTGCGGGGGCGGATGCCATAGGCGCTGCGGTTCTTGACCAGGATGATCTTGCCCTGGGTGGCGTCAAACCGGGCCGTGATGATTTCGCTGTCGTCCTGCTGTCGGCGGATCTTGAAGAGCGTGTTGGGCAGTGGCTGCTTGGCGCAGACCTCCTTCCAGGCAACGGCGGTTTCGGGCCCGTAGAGCAGGTCTTGCGCGACGTCGTCACCGACGCGGATCTCCTGTACCTCCCGCTGCGTACCTTCCACGCGCTCATCGGCCAGTTTGTCGGTCAGATAGTCCTGGACCATCATGCCGGCCGCCTTGGATTTCATCCGCAGGTTGATGTCCTTGGTTACCAGGGCGACGAAGCGGTCGGGATTCGTATCCCGGACCCAGATGGCTGTGGAGAGGATGCGGTGGTCCTGAATGTCGTCGATGAAGAGGTCCCGCATCTCTTCCGGGAAGGGGTGGTTGGGCTCGATCTTGATCATGCCCAGGCTTTTGCCGACGGGGACGCCCCGGGGACCGAACAGGCGCCCCTCGGTGAGCTTGTCCAGCTCGCGCAGGAAGCCGCGCGCGTTGTAGGCGAGGGCGTCGGTGCCCTTCTTGAATTTATCCAGTTCCTCGATGACGGCGACCGGGATCACCAGGTCGTTGTCCTGGAATTTGCGGATCGCCCGGTAGTCGTGGAGGATGACGTTGGTATCGAGTACAAAGATTTTCGGCTTCTTGCCGCTTGCTTGAGTCGTTCTTGCCATATGCTGATGTTAATCTTCTCCTTCGGAGGACTGGCTGCGGATGATGGACTCCAGGATGCTCTGGATCCCGGTCTTGCCGCTGGCATCGACCTTGATTTCTCCTTTGCCGTGGACGGGATGCCCGAGCGGGTAGAAGACCACGTCCTGCAGCGTGAACTCTGCGTCGAGGTAATCGTAATCATCATCCCGGATCTGGATGATGACGCCGGGCGCTTCGGCGAAGAGGATGCGGACGATATCCTGCTCCCGGCTGGCGGCCATCAGTTCGCTCAGGGCGATCCGGGCGCCGACTTTGTCCCCTGCGGCGGCCGCCATCCGCTTCAGGGTGGTCAGCAGGCCGCCGTCGGATACGGTCGCTCCGGCGATGACGACGTTGTCTTCCACCATCTCGCGCAACACTTCGTAGCAGTCGATGAAATAGTCGGGGTCCGTCGGGTCCGGCGCGACGTCATTGCCCTGCTTCAAAAGGTCGGAGAGCAAGGAGCCGCCCAGCCGGAACTCGCAGTTGTCCACCGGGATGTAGACCAGCCACGAGTCGGGGTCGTCGACCAGGGCGAAGGAATGCTTACGGACGGGCAGGAACGTGGGATGCGCCGTCCGGTACGGCATCTCGACCGGGAATTCTTCCTCTTCGTATTCGTCACCGAAAACGGAGGTGGAGAGTGTCAGGCGGCAGCTCCCTCCTTCGGAGAATCCATACGAGGACAGTTTGAGGGAAAGGTTGCCCAGGTACTCGCTGGCTGCCTGGGCGGAGGCATAGAAGGCGGCGATGTTGCCGAGCTGCCCCATGTCCCAGACCCAGTCGGCCTTGACGCCCAGGTCTCCCAGCCGGAAATGTCCCTCCTGCCAGAGGGCGTCCAGCAGGGCCCGTTCGAGCAGGATCTTCGTGTAGGGGGCGGCGAAGTGGACCGGCAGTCCGCGCCCGGACGCGTCGGCGGTGAGTGAGAGATAGTCCCGGATCTTCCAGCTGTCGAAGTTGTCGCTCCGGGGCTGCGGGTCCGTGGTCTCGTCCAGCAGGGTTTCCATGCTTTGCGGGGTCTCGCGCCAGTTCTTGTGGGCAAGGCATCCGTCCAGCATTTCTCCGGGAGAGAGGTCCTGGGGGATGCCGTCGATGACGTACTGCGAGTACAAAGCGGAAATCTTTTCCATAGCCGGTATAGTATCGAATGGTAAAAATAGTTATTTTTACATTTAGTTCAAAACGATGGATCGATACGAAGAAATACTTTCCGCCCTTTTCGTCCGCTTCCCGTCCGTGACGAAAGCGGGCTTCAGCGCGGCGGCGTACAAGCCTGGCCTGGAGCACATGCAGGCTTTCGATGCCCTGCTGGGGTATCTGTCCGGGACCCTGAGAACCCTCCATGTCGCCGGCACCAACGGCAAGGGGTCCGTCTCGTCGATGCTCGCTTCGGCGCTGGCTGCGCAGGGTCTGCGTGTGGGACTCTTCACTTCGCCCCATCTGCTGGATTTCCGGGAACGGATCAAGATCGTGGAGGACGAGGGGTACCGGCTGATCCCGCGCGGGGTGGTGCTGGATTTCGTGGACCGCTGGTCCGCCGATTTCAACCGCCTGTCCCTGTCTTTCTTCGAGATCACGACGGGGATGGCTTTCGACTGGTTTGTCCGGGAGGAGGTGGATATTGCGGTGATCGAAGTGGGCCTGGGCGGGCGCCTGGACAGCACCAACATCGTGACGCCGGAGCTTTCGGTCGTGACTTCGATCGGCCTGGACCATTGCGCGCAGCTCGGCGCGACTCGCGCGGCGATCGCCCGCGAGAAGGCGGGCATTTTCAAGCCGGGGGTGCCGGCGCTGGTGGGGGAGTGGGACGCGGAGACGGCGCCGGTGTTCGAGTCTGTCGCTGCCGCCGCGCCTTGTCCGCTGTTCTTCGCGGAGGATTTCGTCGGCGCGGATGGGGGTAGGCTGTCTCCTTCGGGAGGCATTCCCCGGCAGGGTTCATCCTCGCTTCCCGAAGGAGACAGCCTGCCCCGGATGCAGGAGGATCGAGAGTCGTCCGGCGGCTGTGTCCTCCAGGGCGCCGGAGTATTTACCCCTCCGGTGGAAGGCGCCCAGGAGGGCACAGCCGTCGGACAGGCGCTGGACCTGCACGGCGCGTATCAGGCGCTGAACCTTCGCACCGTCCTTGCTGCCCTCGACCTGCTGGGCGTTGAGCCAGACTGGGAAGCCCTGTCGCATACGGCGGCCCGCACGGGCCTTCGCGGCCGCTGGGAAACCCTCTACGAGCGTCCCCTCACGATCTGCGACATCGGCCACAACCCGCCCGCCCTGCGCTACAACTTCGCCCAGATCGAAGCCATGATGGCTTCCGGCCGCTTCGCCCGCCTGCATATCATTTACGGCGTCATGGCCGACAAGGCCCTTGACGACATCCTCCCCCTGATGCCCCGGGAGGCGCATTACTGTTTCGTCACGCCCGACACGCCCCGGGCCTTGCCCGCCGCCGACATCGCCGCCCGCTTCGCGTCTTTCCGCGCTGCTGCCGGGTCGGGCGTTGCGCCGTCCGGGGACCGTGCTGTCTGCGGTGCAGACGGTGTGACCCCTTTCGGGGAATGCGCCGCGGAGAGCACGGCCCCCGGACGATCTTCCGTGTCCGAAGGCATCCGGAAAACCCTGGAACTGGCCGGTCCCGACGACCTCATCTATATCGGTGGCTCGACTTTTGTCGTATGCGAAGCCATCGCCTATTTTGAAACGATATGAACAAGAAACGCTTCACCCTCCTTGCCCTGCTCCTCGCGGCAGGCTCGGGCCTGTATCTGCTGGCCCAGGGTACAAGTTCCATCACCAAAAAGACGACTATGGACGAGAACGGACATGTCCTTACGGCCCGCTGGGCGGAATATGAAAAGATGCAGAAGGCCGACCGGCCCCAGAAAGAAGCCGAGCTCCTGCTGGGTATCCGCAACGAGGCCTTTCAGAAGCATCTGAGCGCCGATTTCTACGATGCCGGATCGCGATACCTGCAAGCGGCCGCGCGGCGCAACTGGAAGCTGCGCGACTCCCTCCAAAGGGACTGGGAAACGCAGGTGAAGCGCTTCGACGAGCCCATTGTGACCTATACCTGGATGGGCGAGTCGGCCGGCAAGTCCACCGAGGAGCGCTGGGCCTATGTCCGCAGCCGGGAAGGGGATTTCGCCCAGGGAAAGCACCCCGCATTCTACCGCAACCTGGGCTCATACCTCGGCGGTGCGCTCAAGGAATTCGTCCTCTGCGATAAGGAATACGTCCTCTGGGACCTGCTCCGGAGCCGGGAGCTGTCCTACGAGCAGCCGGACAAAGACGAAGCCTATCAGATGCTGAAAGCCCAGATCGGGGAGCGATATCCCGCCTGGGCGGCCCTGCGCTACTATATCGCCGCGCGTCTCCCGGAGGAGAATGCCGACCACCAGCCCTTGCGCAAGCCGGTCCTGGAGGCCCTTGCCGCCGATCCTGCGATGGGCGCCGTCGCTTTCTACCCCAGGCAGGACCTGCTGCAGGAGCGGTTCTCAGCGCTGAACAGCCACAACGGCTCGTCTGCGGATTACAAGGCGCTGCTTTCCGAGTGCAAGCAGTACCTCTCGGACCAGTCGAAGCTCTCCGGCGCCGAAGCCCGGATCGCCAAGTCCTGCACGGGTGTCGCGGACCTGGTGAGGACCCTCGGCGACAAGGCCCTGCTACTCAGTGTCGAAAAGGATTCGATCCTCGTCCGTTTCCGCAACCTCAGCCAGGCGGAAGTGCGGATCTACCGCGACCAGACGCCGGTCGGCGCAGCGGTTCCGGTCCGCAACCCGGTCAAGAGTTTCTTCGCCCTGGACCGCGTGGCGCTGCCCCTGCCGGTCCTGGACGATGGGGAGTACCGGATCGAAGCCGTCGAGGGCAAGGTATCCGCTTCGACCTATTATGCCCGCCATACCCTGTCTATCGCCCAGCGCAGCGAAGCGGGCGGCTATTCGGTTTACGTCACAGACTACATCACCGGGGAACCGCTGGAGTCCTGCAAACTGATCCTCTGGAAAGGAGACAAGGCCGTCGCGCAGGAAACGGTCTCGCTGGACGGGTTCACCCGCCTTCCCGCCTCCCTGCAAAAACTCCTTTCCGCCTCCCGCAACATCTATTACACTCTCGAAGCGGTCCAATCGAACCCGCAAGGCCGGATCCGCCGGAGTCCCGGCATTTCGGTTGGCCGTTCCTACGAGTCCGGGACCGAAAGCCGGACGGAGACTTTCTGCAACATCTACCTGGAGCGGGGCGCCTACAATCCGGGCGATACGATGCGCTTCAAGGCCGTGCTTTTCCAGGGCGACCTGACGCGCTCGGCCGCCGTGATCCCCAATGCTTCCCTGGAAGCGGTCCTGTACAATGCGCAGGGCGAGCAAATCGCCAAGGAGAAATTGAAAACCAATGAGTTCGGCTCCATCGCAGGAGATTTCTTCCTGCCCGAAGACCAGCGGGGCGGAATGTTCCGCCTGCAGATCAGCCGGGGGAGCCAGGCGCTCACCAGCCGGAGTTTCCGGGTGGATGCCTTCATCCTGCCGACCTTCACGCTGGATTTCCAGCCCGTGGACCGGCTCTTCCTCGTGGGGGAGGACGCCGAAGTACGGGGCGTCGTCCGTTCCTATTCGGGCCACTCGCTGTCCGGAGCCTCCCTCTCCGCGCAGGTGCTGCTCTACAACGAGCTGATCGGCGAGCAGGCCGTCCAGCCGCAGGCGGACGGCTCCTTTGCCTTGCATTTCACGCCTCAGCGGTCCGGTCTGTACCGCACGACGGTCAAGGTGGTGGACGCGACCGGCGAGACGCTGGATTTTGAAACTTCGGTCTATGTCTCGGACGAGGTCCGGGTCGGGTTGGATGTCCTGCATGCAGCGGACGGCCTTTTCATCCCGGCGGACGAACCGGTGCAGACGGGTCTCCGCCGTCGGTATCGTCCCTATCGGCCGCAGTCTGCACACTATCTGGTGGACGCGGACACGGTCCGGGTGGAGATGAGCGCCCGCAATACCCAGGGCGACCGCGTACCGATGGACCTCTCTTACGTCCTGCGGGACGGGGCCGGGCGGGTGCTGGATTCCGCTTCGGTCGTTTCGGGCACGGTGGTCGCTCTGGCCCTGCCGGCGTCGGGCCTGTATGACCTTCAGGTGGCGGCCAAAGTCCCGGGCAAGGAGATCGGTGACGACCAGCGCTGCCGCATCCTTCGCGTCGCTCCTGCCGATCAGGTGCTGGATGCCCCGGTGCGCCGCTTCTTCCTGACCGAAAAGGAAGAGATCGAGCCCGGCGGGAAGATCCGCATCCGCATGGGTTCGGCCGACGGGGAGCAGTGGGCGGTGGCGACCGTATTCGGCCTGAACCGGGAGGTCCTGGCCACGCGCAAGATCCACCTGGACGGGGTCCGGGGGCAGGCTGGCTCGCTCGAGACGCTCGAATGGGACTGGGATGCCGCGTGGCCGGAAGCGGTCCGCGTGCAGGTCTTCTATTTCAAATACGGGGAGGCGGTCTCGTACGACCATGAGTTCCACCGCGTCCGCACGACGTTGGATCTGCCCCTCTCGTTCGCTTCTTTCACCGACCGGACGATGCCGGGCACCGAATATACTTTCACCCTCAAGACTCTGCCGGGCGTGGAGGCCGTGACCGCGGTCTATGACAAGAGCCTGGATGCGTTCGGGACCCATTACTGGCCGACGGTATCGCTGCGGCATTTCGCACCGGCCTATGTGTCCTGCCATTCCGTGGCCGGTTCCGTGACGGGCATCGACCCGTTCGGCAGTTCGCCCAAGTTCGAAGCGCCGCTTCCCCCTGCCCAGCCGGGCAAGATCGTCGGTGTGGTGGCCGATGTGGACGGAGAGCCGGTCGCGGGGGCTTCGGTCGCCGTGTCCGGTACGGCCAAGGGCGTCGTCACGGATCTGGACGGTAAGTTCGTGCTGGATGTTCCGGCCGGAACGGAACTCTCCGTCAGCTGCATCGGATACGTGAGCGTCAAGGTCCGGGCGATGAGCGTGATGCGGGTCGTGCTGGAAGATGATACGTCCTCGCTGGACGATGTGGTCGTGGTCGGTTATGGCGCTACCCGGTCCGTCAAGGGAGTCCTTGCAGGGGGCCTCCGGAGGATGGCCAAGAGCGCGGCGACGATGGAAGCCATGGTGATGACGGATGCCGTGGAGGAGATGGCGATGGCCGCTCCGATGGCGGTGAACGGCGTGGTTTTCGAGGCTGCGGCGGAGGAGGATGCCGGGGCCTCTGCGGATGTGCCGGTGCGCGAACGTTTCGCCGCGGCGCTCTTTTTCGAGCCTTTCCTGCGCTCCGATGCGTCCGGGCAGCTGTCGCTGACCTTCTCGACTTCCGACAAGCTATCGACCTATTATGTATCGGTGTTTGCGCACGATCCTTCGATGCGTAATGCCCTGGTCCGCCAGGAGATGGTCGTGACGACGCCGGTCAAGGTCTCCGTCGTGGAGCCGAAATACCTCTATGCGGGCGACCGCTATACGATCAAGGTTTCTGTGACCAACAGCGCCGGCCGGGACCTCGAAGGCGGGCGTGTCGTGCTGAAACTCTTTGCCTCCGACGACCGGAAGGGCGAGGCGCTGCAGACCCTTTCGGCAGCGCTGCCGCTGCTGCGCGACGGGGCGGCGGAGTCCGTCGAATATGAGATCGAAGCCACGCCGGATCTGGTCCGGGCCGGTGTCCTGGGCTTGCAGGCGGGCTATGCCTGCGGTCAGGTCTCGGACGGCGTGTTCCTGACCGTGCCGGTGCGTCCGGCGGTGCAGGCGCTGATCGAGGCACATTCCGCCGTGCTGCATCCGGGCATGGACCGGGACGCGCTGGTCTCGCGGCTGCGGGAGGCCTTTGCCAATGTCTCCGGGGCGGATGCGTCCGTGGAGGAGATCTCGATCCTGGATATGGTGCGCGAGGCGCTGCCCTCCAAGGTGGATCCGGAACGCGACGATGTCCTGTCGCTGAGCGAAGCCTGGTACGTGCGCCGCGTGGCCGGTTCGCTGGGCGTCTCCTTCGATCCGGAATGGCCGGATGCCAAGCTGCTGGAGCGGATCCTTGCCTGCCGGAACGCCGACGGGGGCTTTGCCTGGTTCGAAGGGATGAAGTCCTCACCGGTGATCACGGCTGCGCTGCTGGAGCGCCTTGCCAAACTCGCGCAGAAAGGACTCCTGGAGGAGGCCTCCTCCCTGCAGGGCGTCTGCGACAAGGCGGTGCGCTTCCTGGACCGCAACCAGTTCGACTATGAGTGGCCTTTCTGGTGCGGCGGCCTGTCGGTGGAGCGCTATCTGTATGTGCGCTCCTTCTACCCGGATGTCGCCTTTGAGGTGGCGGGCAGCAGTGCGCTCTTCGCCAAGCGGATGAAAGAGTTCAAGAAGGCTGCCGCCGAATACCTGGTGCCCAAGAAGGAGCGGGGCCTGAGCGGGCAGATCCTGCCGAAGGCCCGGCGCCTGCGCACCCTCCAGAACCTGCTCGCTGCCGGCGACCGGGGCCTTTCGCTCGCCAGGGCCTGGGGCATCAGCTTCGGTGCGGAGAGCAAGCTCCGCCGCTCGCTCCAGGCCGATGTGGTCAGCCTGCTGGAGTATGCGGTGGACCATCGCGACGGCGGGAAGTATTATCCCAATGCCGTGATGCCTTGGCGCGGCCTGCTGGAGAGCGAGGCCTATGCCCATGCGACGCTCTGCGACTTGCTGCAGGGCCTGTCGTGGGTCGCGGAGGTCCCTGCGGCGCAGAAGCAGTCGGCCGCGGCTGTCGCTGACGGGATCCGCCTGTGGCTGATGCAGCAGAAGGAGACGCAGCATTGGGACACGGATCCGGCCTTCGTGGACGCCATCCACAGCGTGCTGGCCGGCTCGCAGGAGCTGCTGCAGACGCGGGTGATCGCGCTGAAGCAAAGCTACGAGAAGCCTTTCACCGAGATCGCGGCGGCGGGGAACGGATTCACGGTGGAGCGCCGTTTCCTGCGCGCGAGGGGCGTTGAGGAAGTGTACAACGACCGGACTGAGGAGCAGAACCGGACCGTCCTCGAGTGGGAGGAGATCCAGCCCGGGACGGAGCTGGGCGTGGGGGACAGGATCGCGGTCGAGTACCGGATCTGGAACGCGGAAAACCGCAGTTTCGTCCAGCTGCATACGCCGCGCGAGGCTTCGCTGCGGCCCGTGGACCAGTTGTCCGGCCCTTATGGCTGGGGCATCCGCCCGCTGCGGATCGACGGCCTCTGGTCCTTCCAGCCGCAGGGCTACCGCGATGTCAAGACGGACCACACGGATTTCTATTTCGATACCTATCCGGAGGAGCATACGACCGTCCGCGAAGAGTTCTTCGTGACCCAGGCCGGCCGCTTCACTGCTCCGGTCGTGTCGGTCGAGTCGCTCTACGCTCCGCACTACCGGGCCAACGATGGCGCCCGCTCCCCGCTGGAGAGCCGCTAGCGCGAGTCGGCATTGAAGCCGGGAGACGCCCTGCAGGCGCAGATGCATTCCCGATCAGGGAAAACTTCAGCATCTGCGCCTGCAGGGCGTCTCCCGGCCTGTCACAGATTTGGCAAAACCAAAAACTTGCCGTATCTTTGCAGTCCCTTGAAGGAAGATTAGCTCAGTCGGTTTAGAGCACCTGCCTTACAAGCAGGGGGTCACTGGTTCGAATCCAGTATCTTCCACTCCGGCGCCTGCACCCTTGCAGGCTTTTTTTTGTGACAATTTGTCAGTCCGGGCCAATGGCACAGGCTTTGATTCTTTTATCTTGCCTTCCGACAGCGGGAGACACCCGACAGAACGGATACAATTAACAATAATTAAAACATCAACATCATGATCAAACCACTTGCAGACAGAGTCGTCATCGAGCCCAAATCGGCTGAGACGCAGACCGCTTCCGGTATCTACATTCCGGACAAAGCCCAGGAGAAACCCCAGCAGGGCACCGTCGTGGCCGCCGGCCCCGGCAAGAAAGACGAGCCGATGGAAGTCAAAGTCGGCGATGTCGTCCTCTATGGCAAATATGCCGGTACGGAAGTGACCGTGGACGGGAAGAAAGTCCTGATCGTCCGTCAGTCCGATATTCTTGCGATTCTTTAATTAATAGGAGATTTATACTATGGCAAAAGAGATCAAATTCAATACGGAAGTACGCTCCAAGATGAAGGATGGAGCTGATGCATTGGCCAACGCCGTCAAGGTGACCCTCGGTCCGAAAGGCCGCAACGTCGTCATCGACAAGAAATTCGGCGCGCCCCAGGTGACCAAGGACGGTGTGACCGTCGCCAAGGAGATCAGCCTGGAGGATTCGTTCGAGAACATGGGCGCCCAGATGGTCAAGGAGGTCGCCTCCAAGACCAACGAGCAGGCCGGTGACGGCACCACCACCGCCACGGTCCTGGCCCAGGGCATCATCAATGTCGGTGTCAAGAATGTCACTGCCGGTGCCAATCCGATGGACCTCAAGCGCGGTATTGACAAGGCCGTCGCTGCCGTTGTGGCAGACCTGCGTGCGCAGAGCCAGCCCGTCGGCGACGACTACTCCAAGATCGAGCAGGTCGGCACCGTCTCTGCCAACAATGACGGTTACATCGGCAAGCTCATCGCCGAGGCCATGTCCAAGGTCAAGACCGACGGCGTGATCACCGTCGAAGAGGCCAAGGGCATCGAGACCGAGGTCAAGGTCGTCGAAGGCATGCAGTTCGACCGCGGCTACATCAGCCCCTATTTCATGACCAACGGGGAGAAGATGGAGGCCGTGCTCAACAATCCCAGCATCCTGATCACCGACAAGAAGATCTCCACGATGAACGACCTGCTGCCCATCCTCGAGCCCATCGCCCGGGAAGGCCGCGAACTGCTCATCATTGCGGACGACGTGGACGGCGAAGCGCTTTCGACGCTCGTGCTGAACCGCCTGCGCGGCACCCTCAAGGTGGCTGCGATCAAGGCGCCCGGATTCGGCGACCGCCGCAAGGAGATGCTGCAGGACATCGCCATCATGACTGGCGGTACCGTAGTGGCCGAGGACCGTGGCCTGTCGCTTGAGACGGCGACGCCCGAGCTGCTGGGCCATGCGGAGAAGGTCACGATCTCCAAGGACAACACGATCATCGTCGGCGGTGCCGGTGACAAGGCTGAGATCGAGGATCGTGCCGCGCTGCTTCGCAGGCAGTACGAGGCTTCTACCTCCGACTACGAGAAAGAGCGCCTGCTCGAGCGTATCGGCAAGCTCTGCGGCGGCGTGGGCGTGATCTATGTCGGCGCTGCGACGGAGGTCGAGATGAAGGAGAAGAAGGACCGCGTGGAGGACGCGCTCAATGCGACCCGTGCGGCGGTCGAGGAAGGTTACCTGCCGGGCGGCGGCGTGGCGTACATCCGTGCCGCGAAGGTCCTGGAAGGCCTGAAAGGTGACAACGAGGACGAGACGACCGGTATCCACATCGTCGCCAAGGCGATCGAGGAGCCGCTGCGGACCATCGCGCAGAATGCGGGCGTGGACGGCAGTGTCATCGTCCAGAAGATCAAGGAGGGCAAGGGTGACTTCGGTTACAATGCCCGGACCGACGAGTATGTGCAGATGTACGAGGCGGGTGTGATCGATCCGACCAAGGTGGCGCGTGTCGCACTGGAGAATGCGGCTTCTGTCGCGGGCATGTTCCTGACGACTGAGTGCGGCATCGTGGACATCCCTGAGCCGGCTCCGGCCGCGCCTCAGATGCCTGCCGGCGGCATGATGTAGCCAGTCGCCCGCATCTCCGTAGAAGCGGGCAGAGAGCGCGTGCAGGGAGCGAAAGTTTTACCCCTTCGGGGGAATGCTCCCTGCACAGCGCTCTCTGCCCGCTTTCGAGTGACGGAGACCGGCTCCCCGGCGCCAGAAGTGGACTCAGCGCGCCGGCCGGAAATGCCAAAGCACGACGCCGAGCGAGACCGAGACGTTGAGCGAATGCTTGGTGCCCCACTGGGGGATCTCCAGGGACAGGTCGGACGCATCGACGACGTCCTGGCGGACGCCTTCGACTTCGTTGCCGAAGACCAGGGCATACTTGCGCCCCGGCTCGGGCACGAACGCGTCCAACTGCACCGAGCCGACCGTCTGCTCGACGCTGATGAGGGTATAGCCCTCTTCTTTCAGCGCACGCACTGCCTCCATCGTGTCGGCGAAGTGCCGCCACGGGACACTGTCCTCGGCGCCCAGGGCCGTCTTGTGGATCTCCGCGGACGGCGGAAAGGCGCAGATGCCGCACAGCCAGAGCGCGTCCGCGCGGAATGCGTCACAGGTGCGGAAAGCCGATCCGACGTTGTGCGCACTGCGGATATTGTCCAGTACGACGACCAGGCCGCGCGGAGGAAGAGACCGGTATTGTCCGACATCGAGCCGGCCCAGCTCGGGATTTAACAATTTCCTGTTGCCCATATGGCGTAAAGGTACAAAAAAATGCTATATTTGTAATCCTACACCAAAAGGCAACAGTATGAAACAGGATCTACAGGTCTTCGAATTGATCAGAAAAGAGCGGGAGCGGCAGTCTTCCGGACTCGAACTCATCGCGTCCGAGAATTATGTCAGCGAGTATGTGCGGGAAGCCATGGGGTCCGTGCTTACCAATAAATACGCAGAAGGCTATCCCGGCAAACGCTATTACGGCGGCTGCGAGGTGGTCGACCAGATCGAGCAGCTCGCCATCGACCGGATCAAGACGATCTACGGGGCCGAGTGGGCCAACGTGCAGCCGCATTCCGGCGCCCAGGCCAATATGTCCGTCACGATGGCGTGCCTGCGGCCCGGCGATACCTTCATGGGGCTGGACCTGTCCCAGGGCGGGCACCTGACGCACGGCTCGCCGGTCAACGCTTCGGGCATCCTGTACCATGCCGTGGCCTATGGCCTGAATGAGGAGACCGGCCTGATCGATTATGACGAGATGGAGCGCAAGGCCCTCGAATACAAGCCGAAGCTGATCATCGGCGGTGCCTCCGCCTATTCTCGCGAGTGGGACTACGAGCGGATGCGCGCGATCGCCGACAAGGTCGGCGCCCTGCTCTGGATCGACATGGCGCATACGGCCGGCCTGATCGCCGCCGGTCTGCTGAAAAATCCTGTCCAGTACGCTCATATCGTCACGTCCACGACCCACAAGACGCTTCGCGGCCCCCGCGGCGGCATCATCCTGCTGGGCAAGGACTTCGACAACCCCTGGGGGCTCACTACGCCCAAGGGGGGCGTCAAGAAGATGTCCCAGATCCTGGACAGCAGCGTGTTCCCCGGGATCCAGGGCGGTCCCCTTGAGCACGTGATCGCGGCCAAGGCGGTCGCCTTCTACGAGGCGATGCAGCCGGAGTACGTGGCCTACCAGCGCCAAGTGCTCTCCAATGCGCAGGCGATGTGCAAGGCTTTCCTCTCCAAGGGTTACAAGGTCGTATCCGGCGGGACCGACAACCACCTGATGCTGATCGACCTGCGGGCCAAATTCCCGGAAGTGACCGGCCGCATCGCGGAGAAGGAGCTGGTCAAGGCGGACATCACGCTCAACAAAAACATGGTCCCGTTCGACACCCGCAGCCCGTTCCAGACCTCGGGCTTCCGCATCGGCACGCCGGCCGTGACGTCCCGCGGTTTCGTCGAGAAGGATATGGGGGACATCGTCGATCTGATCGACCAGATCCTGCACTCGGCTGCCCGTTGTGCGGATGCGCTCTCGCTCAAGAAGGGCGAGACCCCCTCGCCGGAGCAGCAGTCTGGGCTGGATGCCCACGCCGCCGTCCTCAAGGAAGTGCAGCGCAAGGTCCACCAGATGACCGCCGGCTATCCGTTGAACAAGTATTGATCGCTGTAATATATGATGTTCCAGAAATTATGGGTGACACTGGCGCTGCTGCTGCCGGTGTCACTTTTCGCTCAGGTAGGAGCGTCCGCCTATCCCGGTACGAAGTCGCAGTGGGAAGGCTGTGACCGTTATGACTTCGCGGTCTCGGGCCGCGATGCCATCGTCGTCGTCCCGAAGCAGGCTGCGCCCGGCCGGCCCTGGATCTGGCGCCCGGCCTTTTTCGACGCTTTTGCGTCGGTGGACAAAGCGCTGCTGCGGGAGGGCTGGCATGTGGCCTATTACGATGTCACGCACCTGTACGGCAGCCCGCGCGCAGTGGCCCTGGCCAAAGGTTTCTACAATGAGGTGGTCCGGACCTTTGGCCTGGCTCCGAAGGGGGTGGTCGAAGGACTCAGCCGCGGCGGGTGGTTTGCCTTCCAATGGGCGGCCGCCTACCCGGAGACGGTCGCCTGCCTGTATGTCGATGCACCGGTGTGCAATATCTTCTCCTGGCCCGGGCGCGGGTCCGAACTGTGGGGTGACTTCCTGCAGGAATGGGGCCTGCGCGACGAGGAGGTGGGTCCGGATTTCCCGGGCAACGTGCTGCACTTGCTGCCCAGGTTGGCGGAAGCCCGGATCCCGGTCATCGCCTGCTGCGGCGATGCCGACCGGACGGTCGTCTATGAGAAGAACATGCAGCCTGTGCGGGACGCGTACCAGGCCCTGGGCGGGACGGTCGAGACGATCCTCAAGCCCGGCTGTGACCACCATCCGCACAGCCTGGACGACCCTGAGCCGATCACGGACTTCATCAAGCGTTACGCGCCCGGGAGCGCGGACTGTCGCAGGATCGAGCCTCGGGGCGGCCTGGACCGCGCGCTGGCGGCCATGAGCGTCCGGAAGGAGGCGACGGTCGCATTCCTGGGCGGCTCGATTACGGAAATGCGCGGCTGGCGGGAGCAGGTGGAGGATGACCTGCGCCAGCGCTTCCCGGATACGCAGTTCCACTTCATCGATGCCGGCATCTCCTCGCTGGGCTCTACGCCGCACGCCTTCCGCCTGGAGGAAGATGTGCTCGCGCAAGGGATGCCGGACCTTCTCTTTGTCGAGGCGGCGGTCAACGACCACACCAACGGCTTCGGCCCGCGGGAGCAGGTCCTGGCCCTGGAAGGCATCGTCCGCCATGCGCTGAAGGCCAATCCCGCGATGGACATCGTCCTGCTGCATTTCCCGTATGATGCGTTCCTCCCGATGCTGGAGAGCGGGCGGATGCCGGATGTGATCCTGAACCACGAGCGTGTCGCCAACCATTACCACCTCCCTTCGCTCGACCTCGCGTCCGAGGTCTTCGACCGGATGCGGGCGGGGGAGTTTGACTGGACGCGCTTCGGCGGCACGCACCCCTCCTGGTTCGGGCATAAGATCTATTCCGATGCTGTCGCCTGCCTGCTGGACCGGTGTCAGAAGCCTTGCGGCGAATACGAGACCGCCACGCGCATCTTGCCGGAGCCGCTGGACCCCGCCTGCTATGACGGCGGGGTCCAGGTCTCCGTCTCCGCGGCCACCCGGCTCCGGGGATTCCGGCTGGTCCCGGATTGGGATCCCGCCGACGGGGTTGCGACCCGGACGCAGTTCGTCCACCTGCCCGTCCTTTCCTGCGGGAAGGGCGGATCCCTCCGGTTCGAATTTGACGGTACGGCAGTGGGCCTGTATTGCATCTGCGGTCCGGATGCCGGGATCCTTTCTTATACGATCGACGGCAGGAAGTATGGTCCGGTCGATTCGTTTACCGCTTGGAGCCGTACCTTGTACCTTCCCTGGGTATATGTCCTGGCCGATGACCTGGTCGGCGGGCATCATGTCCTGGACCTGCAGATATTGCCTGGGAAGGGAACAGGCTGTCATATAAAGAGTTTCGTCGTGAATAAGTAAATTTCTTTAAAAAATCTTCAAAAAAAGTTGCCGGAAAGTTTGCAGGTTCCAAAAAACTTCCTACCTTTGCACCCGCTTTTCCGAAAGGGGAGCAAAACACTGAAAAGTTCATTGAAAAGACTGAAGGAAAGTACAAGCAAGTACCGAACGTCCAGGATTGGGAAGATCCTGGTACTGATAGATCGAGAGCGTTGATTTCTTTGTGGAAAGAAGGCGTCAGGTCAAGCTTAGGAATGTAAGAATTA
>JAFUWZ010000034.1 GCA_017471045.1 Bacteroidales bacterium | reverse complement strand
ATGCCGTATGTGAGTAATATCGAATTACGCACCCAGACCCGCGAGGTACATCGCCTGATTGAAGACCTGATAATGCAGGATTTCCCCGTCGAGGTTATCGAGACATGGTTGCAGAAAGCCGTAAAGCTGAGCCATCTGAAAGTGACGGCCGACTATCGGATTCTTCTGGAAATCAAGATGCGCCAGCTGCCGAAAGCATTGTTTCTATTCTTCCTAAAGCACCCAGAGGGCTGCCGCCTGAAAGACATCTCCGACCACCGGGAGGAGCTGCCTGCCATTTACCGGAAACTTACTAATCAGGATGACGAGGCGCAGGTGGAGGCCAGCATCGACGCGTTGGTGAATCCGGTGGGTAATTCTTTCAGCGAGAAGTGCGCCGCCGTGAAACTGGCGTTCCTGAAGGAGATTCCGGAGCGCGTGGCCAAGAATTACTATATCCAAGGCCCGCAGGGCGGCGTGAAGGGTATCAGTCTTGACAGGGCGCTGGTGGAGTGGGAATAGCGCTGTCCACGTCCACGGAGGTGTGGACGATTTTGGTGGTGTGGACGGGTGTGGATAGGTTAGACTATGATATCCGACGGCGGTCAGTCCAGATCCAGGTGATGGGCTACGACGTGGTTGTTGGTGAGGTGACGGACCAGATAGACGGTTTCGCTGTCCACGTCATGGACGCTGTAGAAGACGTACCAGACCGTGTGTTTGTTGTGCTTGAATGATGAGTAGAACAGGTCCGTGCCATAGCGCTCAAAATACGCCGGAGCCCCTTTCTTTACCTTGATGGGGAGATTGGTCTAGATGTCACGGAAAAGCTGCTCTGAATAGTCCAGGGCTGCATCTTTGAAACCGAGATAACCTTTGTCGTAGAGGATTTCTGCAAGTTCCAGAAACTGGTCCACGACTTCCGGCAGGAAGAGTACTTTCATACCTTAGGCCGTAATGGTTTTCTCCTTTCGCTCAAACATTTCCGTCAGGCCCTCCCGGACACGCTCAATCACATCATCAACCGTGATGGCGCGGGCAAGGTCTGCATCGGGGGCATTGTTCTGGGCAATGAGGACGAAGGACTCGTCACGGCCACGCTGGATAACCACCCGCTCCGTACGGGCGAGGTCCAGATACTTTTTCATGTTGTTGCGGAGTTCCGCTGAACTGATTACCACCATAACACAAGTACATTATAATGTACAAATGTAGAAAGAATAACTGAATTGTGCAAATTTGTCTACGTCCACGATGGTGTGGACGATTTGGGGGATGTGGACAGAGGAGTTCTTGCTGCTGTCCTGTCCCACAGAGGACGCGGGACGGATAGGACAACCGGGCCGGGATGTAGCGTTGGTATTGCCAAGGATAATGCCTAACTTTGCCGCATGAATCCGATTTCCGCGAGACTTCTCAATCAGCAGCTTATCTGCCCGCAGTTCAGCACGCCGCACGATGTGGTGAGCTGGATGGGGGCGATGCAGGCGCAGGACTACCGGATGATGCGCTGGGCCGTGGGGATGCGAACCAAGAGGCCGTCGGCAAAGGCTTTCGAGGCCGACTTCAACAAAGGACGAATTATCCGCACGCATCTTTTTCGGAGCACTTGGCAGCTGGTAGCGGCGGAAGATTACCGCTGGATGATTGACCTTTGCTCGGCCAAGGCCCGAAGCGGAATCCGGGGATGGATCAAGATGCACGGCCTCACGATCAGCGAAGAGGAGGAATTCCGCTTTCAGGACTATCTCAGGCAGGCCTTGAGGGGAAAAGGCTGCCTTGGCCGCGAAGCGATTGAGGCCATTGTGAAGGACAGTCCTTTTCGGGCGGAACTCCCCCGGCTCAAGTACCAGATGATTCTTGCCGAGGTGGGCGGCGTCATCTGTAGCGGGGACCTGGCGGAGGGTGAACGGAACTATGCCCTGTCGGAGGAAAAGATTCCCCTCCAATCGACGCTGCCAAGGGAGGACGCCCTCGCCGAACTTGCCAGGCGTTACTTCCGCAGCCACGGTCCCGCAACCCTGGAAGATTTCGTCTGGTGGAGCGGGCTGAATATCAGCGACTGCCGAAAAGGGATGAGCGCCATCCAAAACGAACTCATGGAAGAGCGCTGGAAAGGCCTGGCCTTCCATATCCACCGGGATAGTCGGACACGCGGATTCCGGAGCGGATGCGTTCACCTCCTCCCCTCCTACGACGAATACCTGATTGGCTACAAGAGCCGGCAGGTAGCCCTTCACCCCGACCACCGTTACCACGCCCATGACCAGAAAGGCATCTTTTGGCCGATCATCCTGCAGGACGGCGAGGTAGTGGGCAACTGGAGTGCAGCCGGTGGTAAGATCCGGACAGATATATTCCATCCAGGCATCAGCCTCAACGAGGGAGCGCTGGAAGAAGCGATTGCAAGATATCAGAAGTTCAACAACAGATAGAAACCCTATGTCCAGAATCTACGTCGCCTCCAGCTGGAGGAACAAATACTATCCCGAAGTGGTGGCTGCTCTCAATAAAGCGGGCCACGAGGTGTATGATTTCCGCAATCCTCCCCACGGCGGAGCCGGATTCCATTGGACCGACATCGACGAAAACGCCCCGAATTGGAGCTTTGAAGAGTATGCAGAGGGATTGCATCCGTCCTGCATGGCACATGAACAAGCGCATGTGGAACGATGTCTATTTCAATCAGGACGTGCCCGACGACGTTATTTTTGGCCTCGTCCGCAACTCCTACGACCTCATCGTAGCGAAACTGACGAAGCGAGAGCGGGAAAAACTGCTTCACCCATAATATTAATATTTTTATGCAAATACCCACCAACCACATCACCGACTACGCCGAGGGCGGCATCAGCCTGAGGAGCCTGACGATGGGCGGAAAGGCAAGCAGTCTCACGGGGCTGCATCGCGATGATTACTACCTTTTCTGTCTGCTCACACGTGGCGAACTGCGTCTCTGCGTGGACTTCAGCGAACAAGTCGTCCATGCCCACGAAATAGGCTGCATACTGCCGGGGCAGGTACATCAGTTCGTTGATGCCCGCGACACGGAGGGCTGGCTGCTGTGTGTTGACGGCGTACACATCGGCGAGGCCAACCGACAGACGATGCAGCGGTTTGCATTCTCTCGGTGGGTACTGCCCGCCCCCGAGCGTCAGGAGGCGGAGCTGGTGGCTCTATTCCCGATGCTCCACTGCCGACTGCATACCTTATTTCCCTTAATCGTGCCGGCCTGGACGCTTCTGCGGCCTGGCGGGCACTCATTAAACCCAGACGTATTGGGCTGGCCAGCGGTGCTGGGCTGCCGGATGCGGATGACCGCTAAAGCATTTGTGCGGGAGCCTCGTGCGCTGGCGTGCGTGGGCCTTGGAGAGTCTCTTTGGCTTCCGGGGAGCGCAGCGGATAGGAAGACGAAGAGTCTCTCCTGCGTGGCAAATGAGAGTGGAAGTCAGCGTCCGCGCTTTGTGCGGCGCTGGCTGGAACCAAAGCGAGTGAGCGCAACTTTAGCGGAGCGAACTTTATCGGCGGGGCGTTATCGTCAAAAATGCTTACCTTTGTGGGTGCAAAACTGAGTTTTATGGCATTTGATTTCAAAAAGGAATACAAGGAGTTCTATCTTCCTCCGGCAAAACCGTCGGTGGTGGACGTTCCGCCGATGAATTATGTCGCCGTCCGTGGCAAGGGAAATCCCAATGATGAGGGTGGAGAGTACAAGGCTTCGCTGGAGTTGTTGTACGGGATTGCATTCACCATCAAGATGAGCAAGATGGGCGACCATCGGATTAAAGGGTACTTCGATTATGTGGTTCCTCCCCTGGAGGGCCTTTGGTGGGCGGATAACGGCGAGGTGGATGATGCCCATAAAGAAGACTTCCAATTTATCTCGATGATCCGGCTGCCGGATTTCGTGACTCAGGAGGATTTCGATTGGGCCATTGCCGAAGCCACCCGCAAAAAGAAGAAGGATTTTTCCAAGGTTGAGTTCTTCCACTATGAGGAAGGCCGATGCGTGCAGTGCATGCACATCGGGTCCTACGATATGGAGCCGATGACTATCGGCAAGATGAAGGCTTTTGCCGCGCAGGAGGGGCTGTCCATCGCCATTGACGAGAACCGGCGGCATCATGAGATTTACCTGAGTGATCCGAGGAAGACAGCGGCAGACAAGTTAAAGACGGTTATCCGGTATCCTGTCAAATAAACACTTCATCAATGAAATTCAGAACCTACGGCGATAAATCCCATCCAAGCCTGATGCTGCTGCCCGGGCTGGGGGTATCCTATGAGCTGTTCTTGCCGCTCATCGAACGGCTGAAGGACAGGTTCTTTATTGTTGCTGCAGAGGTTGATGGCTTTATCCTCGGTGAGAACACGGAGTTTACCAGCATCGATGACCAGGCGGCACAGGCAAATGCCTACGTCAGAGAGCATCTGGGTGGCCATCTGGATTGCACCTACGGCCTGTCGATGGGAGGAAAGATACTGTCCCGGATGATGGAGCAAGGGGAAATTGTAATCGACCACGCCATCATGGATGCTGCACCGCTACTGCCTTTGCCGAAATGGCTGGTTGGGCCGCTCCGCTATTATCAGTGCGCAAACGTATGGACCTGCTATCACTGGACCGGATTCTGGAAATGGATGTTTCATTCACATTACTTTGACACGCTGCTGGATGAGTGCAAGAAGGTCTGGCCCTACGGAAAGGGAAAGGCTGTCCTGGACGGCTACAAGGACATCTATACGCATAAACTGGATTCTATTGACGGGCCGGACATCCATTTCTGGTACGGCACCAAGGAGGCTTTTGTGGCCAAACCGCAGGCCGAGCACTTGATGAAACTGCACCCGGAAACGAAAGTAGAAGTATTCAAGGGCATGAACCACGGCCAGTTCCTGATGGACCAGCCCGACGAGGTGGCAAAACGGATTCTTGGTTTAATCCGTTGAGTATGGCGATAATACGTGAAATAGGTCCGGATGAGATTCCAGTGCTGGATGACTTCCTGTATGAGGCCATCTTCATCCCGGAGGGTGTATCGGCTCCGCCGAGGTCTATCATTGAAAACGAGGACCTGCAGGTGTATGTGCGGGATTTCGGCAAACTGCCCGATGACCGCTGCCTGGTGGCGGAGGTGGACGGAAAGGTTGCCGGCGCCGTGTGGACGCGGATCATGAATGACTACGGCCACATCGACAACCAGACGCCGTCGCTGGCCATCTCGCTATACAAAGAATACCGGGGACAGGGCATCGGCACAGCTTTGTTGCAGCGGATGCTGGAACGGCTCCGCTCGGATGGCTACGGCCAGGTTTCCCTGTCTGTTCAGAAAGAGAATTATGCTCTCCGGATGTATGCGAAGGCCGGATTCAGGACGGTGGCGGACCGGGGTGAGGAGGTGGTGATGGTCTGCAAGCTTTAATGGAGAGAAGAGGGCTTGGCCGCTTACTATATCATCGACCCGTACATATCTGCGAAAACGCTTTGTCTCTGATAAATCGGGATTTGCCAGTCCGGGCAAATTGTCGTATCTTTGCACGCTCATCGGAGGCTGGCAGTCGGTACTGCCAAGGCCGGATAAGATGTCGGGACCGCCCGGTTATCTTGTCCGGCGTTATTTGTTTAGGACTATGGCAAAGGAAATGAAGAATTTGCAGCGCGACAGCATTGATTTCGGAACGACAAGGATAGGCCCTCTGTTCCGTGGTATATTCTATCCCACCTTGCTGTCTATGGTGTTTACCTCGCTATTGACGGTGGTCGACGGGATATTTGTGGGGCAGGGTGTCGGGAGCGATGCGCTGGCGGCGGTCAATATCGTTGCCCCGCTGTTTCTGATAACCAGCGGATTGGCCCTGATGTTCGGTGTGGGCGTATCCGTGATAGCCAGTATCCATCTCTCCCAAGGAAACCTTAAGGCGGCAAACATCAATGTCACTCAGGCACTGGTCGTTTCCCCGCTGCTGATGCTCATTCTTGCCATCATCCTGTATTTTGGGCGGATACCTTTTCTGCGGCTGATGGGGTGCAGTGACGCATTGCTTCCATTGGCGCAGGAATATATGATTCCGCTACTGCCGGGAATGATTTTTACGATGCTTGAGATGGTTGGGACATTCGTCATCCGGCTGGATGGCTCGCCGAAGTTTGCATCGGCATTAGGTATTATCCCCGGCATCTTGAACGTGGGACTCGACTGGCTGTTTGTGTTTCCGATGCACATGGGCATCCGGGGATCTTCGTTGGCGACCAGTATCTGTTGCGGCATAGCGGCCTTGATGGTCATTGTCTATATGGCAAGGCTTACCCGGACGCTGCGGTTTTATCCCCTCAAACTCTCGCGGACAAGCTTATGGCTGACAGCGCGGAATATCGGGTATATGGTACGGAGCGGCTTTACCTCGCTGCTCGGGGAACTGACCATGTCCATGATTATGCTCACCGGAAACCATGTTTTCATCCGCTTGCTCGGTGAGGATGGCGTAGCCGCTTTCAGTGTAGCTTGCTACCTGTATCCCATTGTGTTTATGGTCAATAATTCCGTTGCCCAGTCGGCTCAACCCATAATCAGTTACAATTATGGAGCGGGACTGAATGAGAGGGTACGCGAAGCCTTCCGCCTGAGTCTGAGGACGGCCCTCCTCTGTGGCGCATTGGCCATGGCCGTGCTGATCTTCGGGGCCAAACCGCTCATCAGTCTTTTCCTGAGGCCAGGAACAGCGCCATACGAGATTGCTCTTGCTGGCATTCCACTTTTCGCCACTTCCAGCATCTTCTTTGCCTTGAACATTGCCCTGATCGGATACTTCCAGGCCATCGAGAAGAATGCCAAAGCTACGGTCTATATGCTTCTCAGAGGGCTTGTGCTGCTGATTCCTGCTTTCATCTTACTGCCCCGACTGATTACTCCGCAGGGAATGTGGCTCGCTGTACCCGCCTCGGAAATGCTCACACTGATAATAATTGCAGCGGGATTTAGGAAAAGGTAAATGTCGATTTATAGGTATAACACAAGCCATGGCATTCACGATGGAGTGTCAGGGCTTTGCTGCCAAGGGGGAACGAGCCGCGAAGGTGGCCGGAACGCGCCAGCGCATACTCTCTGCGGAAGGAATAAAATCGGCCTCAGACTTGCTTGAGAAGCAGATTTGTTGTAAATTCGTGTCCTTTTTCGCCGAGCACTCGGCGAAGTGCGTGTCAATTGAGATTGATTATGAAGAAGATATGTTTTTTGAGTTTGGCGGCCATATTGACTTTGGCTTCCTGTACAGAAAAATTGAGTGAAGAAAACCTGTCGCTTCGGCTGGATTTCCCGGCGGAGGATACGCACCACATCGCAGACGGGGATATTCCGAGTTATACGCTCCATACGGATGAGCTGACCGTCTCTTTTGACATCCTCTCCGGAACTGGGGGCTATACCGCCACGGTGCAGGAGTATGAGTTTATGCCATCCAGGCATGTCACCCTCGCCGGAGGCCTTGCCCGTATCGAAGGGAAAACCGTCACGGTGGAGCTTCTGGACAATACGGCCGACGTGGTGGTTTCCGACCGTTCCGGGGCAGAGT
>JAFUWZ010000033.1 GCA_017471045.1 Bacteroidales bacterium | reverse complement strand
CCCTTTGAAAACCACACCCCTTGTGTCCGGAATCCGACACTGTTTTATTCCTGGCACCTTCCCCCTCCTGGGCTGGGACCTCCCGCGGAGCCTCCCGCAGGGCCACTCGCGGGGCTACCTTCGCGACCTCCCGCGAGACTACCCGCGCGGCCACCCGCACACGCTTCCCCGGCCTGTGGACCCATCCCAAAAAAGAGGATTACCTCCAAGTCTTATGGACTTTTCGGTCATCCTCCTCGGTATCGGGAGCGTCCCGTCAGGGACGGATGGGCTTAGTCAAGCTTCGGGCCAGCGGCGACGAGTGCCTTGCCGGCCTCGTTGGTCGTGTACTTGTCGAAGTTCTTGATGAAGCGGGCGGCGAGATCCTTGGCCTTCTCCTCCCACTCTGCGGCGCTTGCATAGGTGTCGCGCGGGTCGAGGATGGCGGGATTTACCTTCGGCAGGGCGGTCGGAACCTCGAAGTCGAAGATGGGGATCTTCTTCGTCTCGGCCTTCAGGATGGAACCGTCGAGGATCGCGTCGATGATACCGCGGGTATCAGGGATGGAGATGCGCTTGCCGGTGCCGTTCCAGCCTGTGTTCACGAGGTAGGCCTTCGCGCCGGAAGCCTTCATCCTCTTCACGAGCTCGTGGGCATACTTCGTCGGGTGCAGCTCGAGGAAGGCCTGTCCGAAGCAAGCGGAGAAGGTCGGGGTAGGCTCAGTGATACCGCGCTCGGTACCGGCGAGCTTGGCCGTGAATCCGGAGAGGAAGTAGTACTGGGTCTGCTCGGGAGTCAGGATGGAGACCGGAGGCAGGACGCCGAACGCATCGGCGCTCAGGAAGATCACCTGCTTGGCGGCCGGACCGGCGCTCTGCGGACGGACGATGTTCTTGATGTGGTAGATCGGGTAGCTGACGCGGGTGTTCTCGGTCACGCTCTTGTCGTTGAAGTCGATCACGCCGTTCTCGTCCACGGTCACGTTCTCGAGCAGCGCGTCGCGGTGGATCGCATTGTAGATGTCGGGTTCGGACTCCTTGTCGAGCTTGATGACCTTCGCGTAGCAGCCTCCTTCGAAGTTGAAGACGCCGTGGTCGTCCCAGCCGTGCTCGTCGTCGCCGATCAACAGGCGCTTAGGATCGGTGGAGAGGGTGGTCTTGCCGGTGCCGCTCAGGCCGAAGAAGATGGCGGTGTTTTCGCCCTTCATGTCGGTGTTGGCGGAGCAGTGCATGGCCGCGATGCCGCGCAGGGGGAGGAAGTAGTTCATCATGGAGAACATGCCCTTCTTCATCTCACCACCGTACCAGGTGTTGAGGATGACCTGCTCCTTGCTGGTCACGTTGAACGCGATGCAGGTGTCGGTGCGCAGACCGAGCTCCTTGTAGTTGCTCACCTTCGCCTTGGAAGCGCAGTAGACCACGAAGTCGGGCTCTTGGTCAAACTCCTTCTCGTTCTTGGGGCGGATGAACATGTTGGTGACGAAATGGGCCTGCCACGCGACTTCCATGATGAAGCGGACCTTCATCCGGGTGTCGGCGTTGGTGCCGCAAAAACCGTCCACGACATAGAGGCGCTTGCCGCAGAGCTGGTCGAGGGCGATCTTCTTGACCTCGGCCCAGACAGACTCGGACATGGCGTGGTTGTCGTTGTGGTACTCCTCGGAATCCCACCACACGGTGTCCTTGGAGTTTTCGTCCATCACGATGTACTTGTCCTTGGGGGAGCGGCCGGTATAGATGCCGGTCATCACGTTCAGGGCGCCGAGTTCGGTCTCCTGCGCCTTCTCATACCCGTCGAGACCGGGTTTGGTCTCTTCGTTGAAAAGCACTTCGTAAGTGGGGTTGTACACAATTTCGGCTACATTCTTGATGCCGTACTTGGACAAATCGATGTTGTACATACTTTATTTTGAGGTTTAATAACTGACTTTCGAAGCCCGTTACGGGAATCGTGCAAAAATAATCAATCCGCACGAATTTGGCAACAAAAACCGGGCCTTATTCTTCTGAAAGAATCGCTTGGCACAAGAGTTTCGACCGGATCAGCATCCGGGGGATGTGGAAGGGCCCTTTGAAGAGATTTCCTTTCGCTCCCTGGGCTACTGTCCCGTCCCGGTGGAGGTAGCCGAACCACTCGCCGTAGTCCGGATCCCGGAAGTGCTCCAGCATCCAGTCGTTGGCCTGCTGCCAGATGTCCAAGTACTTTTCGTCCCGCGTCAGATGGTAGGCGTAGAGCGAGGCGATGACGGTCTCGCACTGGGGCCACCAGAATTTCATGTCCTGGGAATAGTCCTGACAGGGGAAGCCCTTGCAGTCGCGGAAGTTGATGATGCCGCCGTACTCGGGGTCCCAGCCCCATTCGAACTGCCAGTCGAAGATCTTCATCCCCAGCTCCTTCAAGTGCCCGTCTCCATATACCTGCGAGGCTTCCATCAGGAACCAGGCCGTCTCGATGCCGTGGCCCGGGTTGATGGTCCGGCCTTCGCATGTGTCAATCAGGCCTCCCTCGGGATCGACGCTCTCGAGGATGCAGCGATACTCGGGATGCAGCAGGTAGGTTTCGATGTCGTGGACGGAGGAGCGGATCTGACCGTCCAGGACGGGATCGTCGCAGACCTGCTTGAGGACCAGCGCCACGTTGACGAGGATCATCGTGATTGAGTGGCTGCGGCCCGGGATGTAACTTTTCGCCGGGAGGAATCCGGGCGTGGAGAGCATCTGTTGCGTGCGCCGGAACAAGTCCAGCGCCTTGTCCGCATAGCTGCGGTCGCCGGAGGCCAGGGCGTATTCGGCCATCGCAATGATGGCGAACGTCTCCGAGAAAACATAGCGGCGCTTGCGCACGGGACGGCCGTCCGCCGTGACGGAGAAAAACATGTGTCCGTCGGCGTCGAAGCAGTGCGTCTCAATGAAGTCGATGCAGGATTTGGAGGCGGCGAGCCAGGCCGGATCGCGCCGGATGTGGTTATAGGCGTAGGCAGCCACAAAGCCGAAACGCCCCTGGAACCAGACCGACTTGGTCGGATCCATCAGGGCTCCGTCGCGATCCAGGCAGGTATAAACGCCTCCGTGGACGCGGTCCAGGCCGTGTTCCATCCAGAAAGGCAGGATGTTCTCCGTCAGCTCGGTCTCGTACCAGACCGCATATTTTTCCAGGAGATGTCGGTGTTCTTGCGTCATGGATCTGTAGTTTTGGTTAAGGAATACGAATGTAGCAAATTCTTGCTAATTTTGCGTCAGTGGAAAGGAGGAAAAGATGACGCCGCTCGAAGTGTTGGAGAAATATTGGGGCTACCAGGCTTTCCGCCCCTTGCAGGATGAGATCATCCGCTCGGCCCTGGAGGACCGGGATGTGCTTGCACTGCTGCCTACCGGCGGCGGGAAGTCCGTGTGTTTCCAGGTGCCGGCTTTGATGAAGGAAGGCCTGGCCCTGGTCGTGACGCCGCTGATCGCCCTGATGAAAGACCAGGTGCAGAACCTTTCGGACCGGGGAATCCGGGCGCTCGCCATCCATGCCGGGATGTCCCGGCATGAAGTAGACCTGACCCTCAACAATGCCGCCTACGGCGACTTCAAATTCCTCTATGTCTCTCCCGAACGGCTGAACACCCGCCTGTTCCGCTCCTACCTGGATGTCCTTCCGATCCGCTACATCGTCGTGGACGAAGCGCACTGCATTTCGCAGTGGGGCTATGATTTCCGGCCGGACTACCTGCGGATCGGCGAATTACGCAAGCTCGTGGATGCGCCCGTCATCGCCTTGACGGCGACGGCGACGCCCCGGGTGGCCGGGGATATCATGGAGAAACTGTGCTTCCGCGAGCCGCTGTTGCTGAAAGGGGATTTCGAACGCGCGAACCTGACCTATCTCGTCCGGAAGGTGGACGACAAGCTGGGGCAGCTGCTGAACATCTGCCGCTCGGTCCCGGGCTCCGGGATCGTCTATATGCGGCACCGGGCGCGCTGCGAGGAGATCGCCGCCTATCTCAATACCAACGGCGTTGAAGCGTCCTATTATCATGCCGGTCTTTCCGCTCCGGCACGTACGGAGCGGCAGGAACTGTGGAAGAGCGGTGAGATCCCGGTCATGGTCTGCACCAATGCATTCGGGATGGGCATCGACAAGAGCGATGTGCGTTTCGTGGTCCACATGGACCTGCCCGAGAGCCTCGAGGCCTATTACCAGGAAGCGGGCCGGGCGGGACGCGACGGCCTGCGCTCCTACGCCGTGCTTCTTTGGAACGATGCCGACCTGCGCCGCCTGCGTCAGATCGAAAAGACCTCTTTCCCTTCGCTGGAATACATCGAGGACATCTACCAGAAATTGCACATCTTCTTCCAGATCCCCTATGAGACGGGCGCCTGGCGGCAGCAGAAGTTCGAACTGGAGGCGTTCTGCCGGCATTTTTCGCTGCAGCGGCCCTCCGTCCATTATGCCATCAAGTACCTGGAACAGACGGACCACCTGACCTTCTCGGAAGACGTGGACATCCAGACGCGCGTCAAGATCAAGATGGACCGCAACGCCCTGTATGACGTGGACCTGCCGGAACGGGGAATGGCGGAGGTGCTGGAACTGCTGATGCGTAGCTATCCGGGCATCTTTTCCTTCGCCCTGGGCGTGGATGAGAAGTGGTTCTCCGGGAAACTGGGCATCTCGGTACCGGCGCTGCGCCAGCTGCTTTACAAGCTGTCGCTGGAGCACGTGATCAACTATATTCCGGCGGACCGCGCGTCCGTTGTCCAGCTCCATCACGACCGCCTGCGTCCGGGCAACCTGGCGCTGTCGCCGAAGACCTACGAGATGCTGCACCAGACCTGGCAGGAGCGTGCGGAGGCGGTGATCGGCTATGCTTCGGAGGAGGATACCTGCCGTTCGCGCTATCTGGTGGGGTATTTCGGGCAGGACGAGTCGGCCGATTGCGGGACCTGCGACGTGTGTCGTTCGGGGCGGTCGAGATCTTTCGGCAAGCCTCAGGATGTCAACTCCGATCATCCGGACAGATGCGACCATCCTGTCATCCTGGGCAAAGCGAAGGATCTTGAAGCCGCCGCTTTCCGCTCTTTTATCTCCTCCAAGGGTGGCCGCTACACCCTTGCCGAACTCAATGCCTTCCTGGCCGACCCCGCAAACGGCCTGGGCCGTTCCGCCCTCGAAACGCTTCGCCGTCTCATCGCCGAGCACATTCTACCCGCTCCGCAGGATGCCTGAAGCCGTGAGGCTGCCTCCCGGCGCGGCATCAGAAAGCGTAGACGCCGACCATCGCGCCCTGGAAACCGCCGCAGTAGCGGGAACTCAGGATGCGGCCGTCGATGGGCTCGCCGACAGGCGCGAAACGGGCTTTCCGCAGGCTGGACCCTTTCCGGACGGGTGCATAGCTGAACCGGTACATCGCATTCCCGTCGGACTCAACTTTCAAGGCCAGGGAGGACCGGGCCGTGCGCGCATCCAGCACGACGTCCTGCGAATACCGGAGCGTCGCTTTCGGGCGGCTGAAAAAGAATCCTTCGAACTTCTCCCTGGGCTCCGAAGCATACACTTCCACACGCAGCACCTCCCGGCCCAGGGAATCCAGGCACCGGCTCAGCGTCATGTAATCCTCATCATCCTGCCAGCAGACCAGGCCGGCCGCCTGCTCTCCGCCAGGCGCGAAAGACAACACCGTCGTGGCTGTGAAAGCCGTCGCCGTGATGCGCTCCAGCACCGCGGAGGGCGTTCCGTAACTGTTGAGGGCGATACCGGAGCAAGGCAGATGCATCCGGCCGTCCGGCTCGAAACGGAGCCGGTCCCGTACGTCGCCACGCACGGACAGGGCAAATGGAGCCAGGCCTTCTGTATCCCACAGCGGCCCGGGGCGGAATCCGTCGAAGGCTTCAATCCGGTTCCTGGCGGAAAGTGCCAGCAGGCCTTTGTCTTTTGCCACGATGCGCGGGACGTTCTCTCCTGCCTCCAGGATGACGGGCTGGCCGTCACGCCAGTGTACCGGGAGCAGGAAGGTTTCCCGTCCCGTATTGAAATACTCCTGACCGTCGTAGGGCCGGCATCCGAGGAAGACCGCGTACCAGTCTCCCCCCGCCGTGCAGACCAGGTCCGCGTGCCCCGTGCAACTGACGGGGTCCGGGCGCGCAGGATCCAGGTCCCGCTGCGTCAGGATGGGATTGATCGCGCAAGGCGCGTAGGGGCCCTCCAGCCTGTCGGCGCTGAAAACGACTTCGCTGTGTCCCAGTTCGGTCCCCCCTTCCGCACACATCAGGAAATAACGGTCATCGACTTTGTAGAGGTGTCCGCCTTCGAGGCTGGAAGGGTGCTGTTCGGGATGCGCCCCCCCCCGGGCGAGGATACGCGGACCGCCGGTCGTGACTCCGTCCTTCCAGTCGAAATCCCACATCAGGATGCCGCCCTCGCCCTCATAACGGACCGGCGAGCCTGCCGTCTCGGGGGAGGTGGCGGTGAGGATGCAGGCCCGTCCGTCCTCATCGAAAAACAGGCTGGGATCGATGCCTGTGATCTGAGGCAGGCGGAAAGGACCGTCCCAGTGTCCCTCGCGCGGGTCGTCGCAGGTCGCGAAAAAGTTGCCGATCCCGCCGCCGACCTGGGTGCAGACGACGTAGAACTTCCGGTTGTGCGGATTGAACGAGATCTGGGGTGCCCAGAGTCCGAAAAGCATCGGATGGCGGCTGAATGTGATGGCCTCGCCCGTAGCAAGGACCGGTCCGCACATCTCCCAGTGTACCAGGTCCGTGCTGTGCCAGACCGGAATGCCCGGGAAATACTGGAAGGTGGAATTGACCAGATAGAAATCCTCCCCGACGCGGCAGATGCTCGGGTCCGGATAGAAACCGGGCAGGATCGGGTTTCGATACTGCGTAGCCGGGTCGAACGAAGCGGCTTGTCCCTCAAACTCCAACGGTGTAAACACCGGATCTGCCGGGATTCCGGAACCCGCAATGCAGGCGTAAAACCCAATGGCCGCCAGGCTGTAGATCAATAAACGACGCATGGATGAAGCGGTTGTTGCCGTTGGAAGCCGGGAGGCCGGGACCGGCGGGCAGCATTCCCCGCAAGGGGGGCTCATTCCACTGCCCGCCGGTCCCGGCCCTCCGGCTTCTTGCAAATGATTAGAAGATATAGTTCAGGCCGATGTTGATACCCAGGCCGGTGCCGTCATTGTTGGCCCAGCCGAAGTTGGCGCCGTCATAGAAGGCCTTGCCGAACTCGAAGTTGATGTTGAAGTTCTGGTTCATGATGACGTGCAGTCCGATACCGGCGCTCATGTGGAGCTTTTCCGCCTGCTGGGTGTAGAAGTCCGCTGCGGTGTAGGTCTTGTCGCCGACCTGTGCCACGGGCGTCGTATCCTTGAGCAGGTTCTCCATCTGCTCGCCGCGGTACGGGCTCACGATCATGCCCATGTCGAAGAAGGGGTTCGTGGCGAGCGTCCAGTTCTGGTTGATCCAGCGGAACTTGGCGAAACTCCAGCGGAGTTCTGTGTTCATCCAGGCGTAGCTGTTGCCCTGCAGGCGGTTGGTGATGGTACCGCGCAGCGTGCAGGTCGAGCCGAGACCCTCAGTGTTGATCTGCTTCATGTTGATGGACTGGATCGTCTGGAGCATGTAGTAAGGCGCGTTGCCGGCGATCAGGCCCTGATATGCCATGTGGCCGCCGAAGACCAGACGGTCACCCAGCGGGAAGAACTGCTTGAAGTGGACGGCCAGCTTGAGATAGCTGTTGTCATGCTTCGAGATGAAGTCCGGAGAACCGAAGACATAGGCTTCGAGGTTGGTGCCCCGGGTGGGGTTGTTTTCGTGGTCGCGGGTGTCGAATACGACGCCGGCCTTGAACTCCAGGTGCTGTCCGCCGTCCTTCTCCGCTTCGGGGATGATACCGTTCTTGACGTAGAGGTCATACAGGGAGAGGTCTTCGGCAGCGTGGCCGGCCTTCCTGTCGAACCCTGCCAGGCCCTTGTTCTCGGCGTGGCCGGTCTTGATGTTCCAATAGGTGATGCCGGCTGCCCAGCCCCAGTGGCTGTCGCCGAAATTGCCCTGGAGACAGGTCTGGACGCGGAAGATGTCGCGCTTCATCAGGTACAGGCCCTGTTGGGTGTCCGTAATCTTGTCCAGCTCGGGGACATACAGGGAAGAGGCTCCGTTGAATCCGTAGAAGTTGGTGGTCTTGTTGCCGAACCAGGAAACGGCTGCGGACACGCGCAGGCCCGGGATCAGGTACTTGCTGTCGAAGAAGCTGTGGAGCACGGTGTTGCCCTTGGAATAGCGGGAAACCTCGACATTGGCCTTCCAGACATAGTCGGGATAGGTGCTTCCGTCACCGTACCAGTAGATGTCGCTCAGGGCGCCGTAGTGCCAGCCGAGGTCGGAAGAGTAACCGACAGCCGGCAGCGGACCGAAGTTGAGGCCGGTCTTGGCGACCTCCTGGGCGTGGGAAAAGAGGGTGCAGCCGATCAGCAGGGTGGCTGCGAGCATCATTTTTTTCATATTTTAGTCGTTTGGTATTGAGTCTTTGAGTGCCTGGGCTTGGGTGGCCAGGCGGGCATATCGTGCTTTCAGATCCTTGTGTCCGAAAAGCAGGCGGAGGTCGGAAAGGAAGATGCGGCCTTCGTTGAGCATCCCGTAAAAGAACTTGTGGGCGAAAAGGAGGAGCAGGAAGGCGGGCAGCGCCAGCGGGAAGGGCAGGCATAGGAAGAAGACCAGGCTCCAGGCCAGGACCACGAGCGGGTTCATCAGAAACTTGACTCCGAAGAGTGCCGTGCGCGTGAAGGCCTTGTCCTTCAATCCGCGTACCAGGTAAGCGGACAAGCCCCACATCGGAGCCGCCACGACGGCGTCGAAGAGGAAAACCGGCAGGAGGACCAGGCCCGACAGCAACTTGAGCACCGCGCACAGGACCGGACGCTTGTAGCCGAAAGACCAGAACGAAAGCTGGCGCTCCTTCCGCTGCCGGTCAAACGCGGCGGCTTCTTCCACCAGCTCCGTGCCTGCGGCCATGGCGGCCGGCCTGCCTGCGATCTTGGTCAGCGCCCAGCGGCCGTCGTACTGTCCGTCGTCGGGCAGGTAGGTGATCAGGGTGCTCATCCGCTCCTTCAGCTCGCCCAGAATCTTCCGGTACACTTCCGCGTCCCCCATTTCCGGGTGGGATGCGACAAAGGCCGAGACGTTGATTGCCTCGCCGTACCGGATGGCGAGCGACGTCTGGAGCCGGTAATAGTCCTGATACTCAAGTCCCATCGGGACGATATAGACCGGCTTGCGGTCGCCGAGACGCTCGTGCGCGAGCAGGGCGGTCCGCACGATGCCCTTTTTCAGGGGCAGCAGCGAATGCCTGGGCCGGTGCGTCCCTTCGCAGAACATGCAGTATTTCATCCCGTGGTCGAGGGCGTCGATCACTTCGTCCATCGTCTCCCGGTTGTGCAGGACCTCCTGGATGCCGTCACGGACGCGGGGGATGGGCAGGATGCGCAGGAATCGCAATGTCTTGTTGAGCAGAGGCTTGCGGAAGATGTCGGCCCGGGCGCCGAAGAGCGTGGCCGGCTTCCAGTCCTGCAGGACGACAAGGGCGTCCATCAAGGTGTTGCAATGATTGGGGGCCAGCAGGACGGCCCCGTCCGCGGGGATGTTATCCTTCCCTACGGAACGGATGGAACTGAAGAGGCTCCGGACCGTGGCGTCGCACCAGGCCTTCATGATGTAGTAACTGTTTTGCTTTTCGTAGGGTTTCTTCATAAGCGTCTATCCAGTGATCCTTTTGTCCCTGAGATTGAAAACCGTGGAGACGGTCAGCCCGGAAATGATGTGCCAGACGCCCCACCAGGCCGTGATCACCAGCATGCCGCCATGGGGCGGGAAATTGGCGAACAGCGAGGTGCCCAGCAGCAGCACGAGCCCGAGACCGGAATTCTGGATGCCGGTCTCGATGGTCAGGGTCCTGCGGTCGCGGAAGGGGAGTTTGAAGGCGGATCCGATGCCGAAGCCGATCCCCAGGGCGAGCAGGTTGTGGATGAATACGACGATGAAGATGTATTTGATGCACTTCAGGAAGGCATCGAGGTTGCCGGCAAAGGAGAGGATGACCATCGCCACGAAAAAGATGATGGAAACCCACTGGAAAGGCTTTTTCATCGCCTCGGCGATCTTGGGCAGGAACTGCGAGCAGAGGATGCCGAGCGTGAGCGGGATGCCCAGGAGGATGAAGATCGTCTTGAAGACATCCCACAGGGGAATGACCAAGGTCGGCACTTCGGCCGCGATCTTGGCCGTGTGGAGGTAGAGATTGCCCCAGATGAAGAAGTTGGCCGGCGTCATCAGGACGGCGAGGGCCGTGCTGATCGCCGTCAGCGAGACGGACAACTCGATATTGGCCTTGGAGAGCGAGGACATGAAGTTGGAGATGTTCCCGCCGGGGCAGGAGGCCACCAGGATCATGCCCAGGCCCATCATCGGAGAGATCCAGGATCCCATCGCCCAGGCCAGGCAGAAAGTGAAGGCGGGCAGCAGGACCAGCTGGCAGAGCATGCCGAGGAGGACGGATTTGGGCTTTTGGAAAACTTCGACGAAGATGCGCGGCTTGATGCCGAGGGCGACGCCGAACATGACGAATGCCAGGACGATGTTGATCGTGTTCATGCCCCCTGCGTTGAGGGTCACGTTGATCTGGTCGATCTGGGAGGCGATTTCAGGACTCATAAGCTGGGCCAGGTTTCAGTGTGTCGTGGTAAAAAACTTCGAAAGATAAAGGTTTTCGACCGATTATGCAAATGACGCTACGCCAGCACCAGTCCGTCATAGGCCGGGTGGACGTGGGGCGGCAGCGTCGCCGCGAAATCGGCGTGGCAGGGGAGCATATGGGACATGTGGGTGATGTAGGATTCTTTCGCCCCGACGCGCGCGAAGAAGTCCAGCGCCTCCTGCAGGGAAAAGTGCGAGTAGTGCGGGCCGATCTTGACGCAGTTGATCGTGATATAGTCCAGACCCTTCAATTTCTCGAACTCCTGTTCCTCGATCTGGTTCATGTCCGTCAGGTAGGCGATGTTGCCGAAGCGGAAGCCCAGCACGGAGAGGACCTTCTCCTTGTGGTGCCAGCCTTGGATGGGCACGACTTCCACAGGCGGAAGGATCTCGCTCCCGGAGGGCGCTTCGGAGCGGTAGCCGAAGCCCGACTCCCAGACCAGGGTCCGCTCGCCGGCATTGGAGTGGACGAGGAAAGGGTCGCGACCGATCCGGTGGACGTTCCATTCCGGTGCACCGGGATATTTCTTCTCGGCGAAGGCATAGCTGTACTCGCGCCGCAGCGACTGCTCGACGTATTCCTGGCAGAAGATGTTGACGGGTTTGGCTTCCAGCAGGTTGAAGGAACGCACATCGTCCAGGCCGCCGGTGTGGTCCTTGTGGTTGTGGGTGAGCAGGATGGCATCCAGGTGCCGGACTCCCTGACGCAGCATCTGGGTGCGGAAGTCCGGTCCGCAGTCTACCAGAAGGGTCAGGCCGCCGTATTCGACGAGGGCCGAGGCGCGCAGGCGCTGGTCACGGGGATCGGCGGAACGGCAGACAGGGCAGTCGCAGCCGATCATCGGCACGCCCTGGGAAGTCCCTGTCCCCAAGAAAGTCAGTTTGGCTTTTTCCATATTCGGGGCAAAAATAAGAATAATTTGTCTTATCTTTGTTTTTTGTCAAAACCATCCGTTTAAATATGAAGAAATCGTTGTTGCTGTTTTTGCTGACCGCCCTGGCGCTGCCACTGCGTGCGCAGACGGCGCAGGAGGAGATCGCGTCCGACCCGGCCAAGGCGGCGGGCCTGCACTACGCTTATCCCGGGCCGCAAACGGTCCAGATGCCGGCTCCGAGAGGCTACAAGCCTTTTTATATCAGTCATTTCGGTCGCCACGGTTCGCGCTGGCACATCGGGAACCGGGACTACATCGCCCCGTATGAAACCTTGAAAAAAGCCCGCGAAGCCTCGGCGCTGACCCCTCTCGGCGAAGCGGTGTACCGCAAGGTGGAAGTGCTGGAGCAGGACGGCGAATACCGGCTCGGCGAGCTGACCCGGCTCGGCGTAAAGCAGCATCAGGCGGTCGCACGGCGTATGTACGCCGCTTTCCCGGAAGTGTTCGGCAAGGGTGCGAAAGTCGTGGCCAATTCCACCCTCTCGCCGCGGGTGATGATGAGCATGTTCAGCTTCTGCAACGAATTGAAGAGCCACAATCCCGCCTTGGAAATCGACCTGAACAGCAGCCGGCGCGACGCTCCGTTCGTGTCGCACCGGGCCAAGGCAAAGGGCCCCCTGTCCTATGATCCCAAAGCGGAGATGCAGGCCTTCTCCACGGCTACGACCCATCCGGAGCGCCTGATGGATGCGTTGTTTGCCGACAAGGCCTACCTGCGCGACAGCGTGGATGCCCGGGAACTGTACTGGCAGCTCTACTATGTCGCGGAGATGGCCCAGAACAACGAACTCGACTCCCTGGCCCTGACGGACGTCTTTACGGCGGAAGAACTTTATTCCCTCTGGGCGGTGGACAACTATAAGGAGTATGTCGCGATCGGTCCCGATCCCCGGGGCCGGGAAGTCGTCGTGGAGTCCAGCAAGCCCATCCTGGCCCACATCCTCGCCAAGGCGGATGAAGCCATCGCTTCCGGCGGCCGCGGCGCGACCTTGCGCTTCTCCCACGATTCCTACCTGCTGCCGCTGGCGGTAACCCTCGGCCTGGACGGCTGTCTGGGTGAGGCGCAGGGTCCCGAGACCTGCGCCGACGTGTTCGCGACCTACCGGATCTGCCCGATGTGCGCCAACATCCAGCTGGTCTTCTTCAAGAACCGGGTGGGCGATGTGCTCGTCAAGTTCCTGCTGAACGAAAACGAAGTCGGCATCCCCTTGGAGAGCGACCTGTATCCCTATTACCGCTGGGAGGCGGTGCGCAGCTATTATCAATCCCAGTATCAACTCTGACCATGAAAAAGATCCTCCTGATCCTGTCCCTTTCCCTGTTCGCTGGCCTGAGCCTGGGTGCCCAGACGCCCCGCGAGGAAATTTGGGCTGACAGCACCCGTGCCGCAGGCCTGCTGATGCCCTATCCCGGGCCGCAGAAAGCGCAGACCCGTGCGCCGCGGGGCTACAAACCTTTTTATATCAGTCATTTCGGGCGTCACGGTTCCCGCTGGCATACCAGCGCCAGGCCCTATAGATATTCATTTACAACCCTCGCGGCCGCAGATTCCGCCGGCGCCTTGACGCCGTATGGCAAGGACGTCCTCTCGCGTGTCACTGTCCTCAAGGACGATGCTGAGGACCGGACCGGCGAACTGACCCGGCTCGGCTTTCTCCAGCACAAGCAGATTGCGAACCGGATGTTTACTTCTTTCCGCCGGGCCTTCCGGGGCCGCAGGCACATCAATGCCAATGCGACCCAGGTGCCGCGCGTGATGCTCAGCATGGAGTCTTTCTGCCAGGAACTGCTGACGCTCAATCCGCGTCTGGACATCTCGATGGACGCCAGCGTGCGCGACCGGTCTTACCTGGCCCATGTCCCGGCTGAAGTGCGCGCCTACAACGATACGGGTGCCTGGAGGCAGGTCCGCGCCCGGATGTTCGACTCGCTCTGTCATCCGGACCGGCTGATGGCAGCCCTGTTCGCGGATCCCGGCTACGTGGATGCCCGGGTCGATGCGAAGGAATTGATGCACCAGCTGTACCAGCTCGCCTCCATCGCGATGGATTCGGATGTGGATGTCCGGCTGAACGACCTGTTCACCACGACGGAGTGGTACGAGCTTTGGCAACCGCACAATTTCTCCTATTACATGCAGAAAGGCCCCAACCCCGCGCCGGGTGAGAAATTCATCCAGGGTACCGCAGTCTCGCTCCTGCAGCAGATCATCGACAAGGCGGACGCGGCCATCGCTTCCGGTGATATCGCGGCAGATCTCCGCTTCTCGCATGATTCCCACCTGGTCCCGCTCAGCACGACCCTCCAACTGGACGGATGCCGCGCCAAGGTGACGGACCCTGAAGGCGTCGCGGCGGCCTGGGCCAACTACCGCATTTCCCCGATGGCAGGCAACGTCCAGCTGGTTTTCTACAAGAACCGCCGGGGAGAAGTCCTCGTGAAGTTCCTGCTCAATGAGAACGAAGTCGGCATTCCGGCGGCGACCGATTTGTATCCCTATTACCGCTGGGAGGATGTCAAGGCGTATTATACCGAATATTATAATTTGTAAGATATGGACAGAAGACAATTTGTCAAAGACAGTTTCGTCCTGGTGGCCGGCACGGCAGTGCTGCATTCGCTGCCCGCCGGGGCGCAGGATCTGAGCGCCTCTTCCGCGAGGCAGCTGGCAGCCAGGCTCACCGGGCCGGATGCGCTGTACAAGCAGTTCCAAGACCCCGACAACCGCTACCGTCCCTTCGTGCGCTGGTGGTGGAACGGCGACAAGGTGGAAGCCGAGGAACTGGTTCGGGAGCTGCACTTGCTCAAGGAGGCCGGCATCGGCGGCGTGGAGATCAATCCCATCTCGTTCCCCGGCAAGGAAGAGATCTCGCTGAGCAAGAAGTCCCTGACCTGGCTCAGCGACGAGTGGATCCGGATGCTCCAGGTCGTCTTCGACGAAGCCAAAAAACTGGGTATGACCTGTGACCTGATCGTCGGCTCGGGCTGGCCGTTCGGCGCCGAGTGGCTGCCGCGCAGCGAGCGGGCGAGCGTCATGCTGACCTATGCCGCGGAGGTGAAGCCGGGCCTGTTCGAGATGTCCAAGTTCAACCTCTACAAACTGGTGGATCCGGGTGTCACCATCCCCAATCCGCGCCGCACCTGCGAATTGATCTCGATGAAGCTGGTACCCGATCCGATCGACGACCTGAGCCAGGCCGTGGATGTGACGGACCGCTTCGTGGACGACGTGATCACACTCGATATCCCCAAGGGCAAGCACGTGATCTATGCCCTGATCCGTTTCGACTCCTTCGCCAGCGTGATCAACGGGGCGCCGGGCGCCGCCGGTCCCATCCTGAACCACATGGACGCCCGGGCGGTGCGCGGGTACCTGGACCACATGGCCGATGCGATCGAAGCCAAGACGGGCCCGCTGAGTGGTCATCTGCGCGCCCTTTTCGTGGACAGCATGGAGCTCGAGGGCAACAACTGGACCCCCGACTTCGCGGAGGAGTTCTCCCGCCGGCGCGGCTATGACCTGATGCCCTGGTTCCCTTTCACGATGTTTGAAGTCGGCCGCCTGGGCGACGTCAAGAATTTCGAGTACGGCGCCAAGAAAGGCGAAAAGTTCCAGGAACAGGTGGACCGGGTGCGCTTCGATTTCGAGCTCACCAAGGCCGAACTGCTGCACGAGCGTTTCATGCAGGTCTTCCAGCAGTGGTGCCGCGACAAGGGGGTCCTGTCCCGTCAGCAGGCCTACGGGCGCGGATTCTTCCCGCTCGAATCTTCGCTGGGCTGCGATATCCCGGAAGGGGAGTCCTGGACCACCAACTGGCTGCGCCACCGGCTCGGCGAGGAGATGGGAGACGAGGATTACCGGCGCGGCCGCGGCTATACGATGATCAACAAATACGTCTCCTCGGCCGCCCATCTGACCGGCAAACGCGTCGTCAGCGCCGAGGAGATGACCAATACCTACAAGGTCTTCTCCACCTCGCTCGAGTTCCTGAAAGTCGGTTCCGACATGAGCGCCATCTCGGGCATCACGCACTCCGTTTGGCACGGCTTCAATTATTCGCCGGCGGAGGCGCCCTTCCCGGGCTGGGTCCAGTATGGTTCCTACTACAACGAGAAGAACACCTGGTGGCCCTATTTCAAGCTTCTGAACGATTACCGGGCGCGCCTGGCGAGCCAGCTGCAGAACGCCGACATGGTGACCGACATCGCCCTGCTGCCGGCCAACTACGACATGTGGACGACGATGGGCGTGCAGACCGAGCCTTTCCCGGTCAAACTCAATGTCCCTTATACGTCCCTGATCTGGGAAGCCATCCATAAGACGGGCGGCGGTGCGGATTATGTGACAGAGAATATCCTGCGCGACGCCGTCGTGCGCAAGGGCAGGCTCTGCTACGGTCCCAAGTCCTACGGGACGCTCTTCCTCGTGGAGGTGTCGGGCACCTTTCCGGACATCCTGGACAAGCTGGAGCAGTTCGTCACTTCGGGCGGCCGGGTCTTCTGCGTCGGCAAGTATCCGGAGAAGTCGCTGGGCCTGAAGGACTATGAGGCACGCGACGCCGAGGTCCGTGCGGCCGTGGAACGGCTCAAGACCCACAAAAACTTCATCCTGCTCGAGAAGCCCGGGGACGGCCGGTATCTGGAGTGGTACGAGGATCTGATCGACCGCTATGACCTGCCGCACGCGATCACGGTCACCAATCCGGACCGCTTCCTGCTGCAGAACCATTATCTGACGGATGACGGGTCGGACCTGTTCCTGTTTGTCAACGCCCACATGAGCGAGTCCCGCGAGACCGACATCATCTTCCCGGCCTCTGTCACCCGTGGCAAGAACTGCTGGGCCTATGACGCTGCGACCGGCAAACGCTACAAGATGAAACTGGACGGCGGCCGCCTGCATTTCAGCTTCGGCCCCTCCGAGAGCTACCTGTTCGAGTTCAACCGTCAGCGCCTCGGTGAGGAGTGGAATCCGCTCCCCGAAAAGGGCAGCGGTACCCGGGCGGTCGAGAACTGGAAGCTGACGCTCCACCAGCCGCAGGAAGACTGGACCAAGGAGATGGAGATGCCGCAGCTCAAGGACCTCAAGGATGTCCCCGAGTACAAGAACTTCATGGGTGATGTGACCTACCGGACCACCGTGCGCCTCTCGGGCGCCCGCAAGCCCCGGTACATCAACCTTGGAAAGGTCGCGGACATCGCCGAACTGACGGTCAACGGCGTGCCTTGCGGCGTGCGTTGGTTCGGGCGCCGGATCTACGACGTGTCATCCCTGCTCAAGGACGGTGACAACGAGATCGAAGTCAAAGTCACCACCCTGATGAGCAACTATCTCCAGACGCTGAAGGACAATGCTGTCGCGAACCGTTTCGTCCTGCGGCGGAATACCCCGCTCGTACCCGCGGGCTTGATCGGACCTGTTAAAATGTATCGATAAATGAAAAAATCTTTTCTTATTACGCTGATGCTGTGCCTGGCGGCGGGCCTGACCCTGTCGGCCAAGGACTACAACGTGGCGGATTTCGGCGCCAGGCCGGACGGGGTCACGCTCAACTCGGCCAGCATCCAGGCGGCCATCGACTTCGCCAGTGCCAACGGCGGAGGCCGTGTCGTATTTACGCCCGGCAACTGGGTGACCGGCACCATCTACGTCAAGGACAATGTCACCCTGCACCTGGAGCGGGGGGCGACCCTCCTGGGATCGACCAATCCCTGGGATTTCATCAAAGACCCGTACGTCGGCTGGACCAGCATGATCTTCTCCATCAAGCAGAAGGACATCGGCATCACCGGCGAGGGCACCATCGACGGCCGGGGCTTCACGACGGCCAACCACATGGTCGAATACATCCACCGCGGTCTCTTCGAGGACCCGCTCAAGCTGGACCGCCCCAACGAAGTGAACCGTCCGGAAAACATCTATTTCCGCGAATGCGACGGCGTTACGGTCAAGGACATCTTCCTCAAGGACCCGGGCAGCTGGAACCAGACCTACGACCAGTGCCACAACGTGTATGTCGAAGGCATCACGGTGGACAGCAAGTCCTATTGGAACAATGACGGGATTGACATCGTGGACTGTGAGGACGTCATCATCCGCAACTGCAACATCGATGCGGCGGACGATGTGTTCTGCTTCAAGTCCCATTCCCACGACCACATGTGCAAGAACATCCTGCTGGAAAACTGCGTGGGCCGCTCGAGCGCCAACGGCGTCAAGTTCGGCACCGTCTCCAAGGGCGGGTTCAAGAACTTCACGATCCGCGACATAACCATCTACGACACTTACCGTTCGGCCGTCACGTTCGCGGCGGTGGACGGCGCGGAGATCGAGAACATTACCGTGGACGGACTGCGCAGCATCCATACCGGCAATGTGATCTTCCTGCGGATCGGCGAGCGCTGGAACAAGATCAATTCCCTGGGCCTGAGCGAACGGGACCGCAAGGACGTGCGCCGCAAGGAGCCCTACATGCGCAACATTACGATCAAGAACGTCTATGCGGAGGTCCCGCTCGACAAGCCGGACGCCGGTTACAACTACGAGGGCCCGATTGAGGACCTGCCCCGCAACATTTCCCCGTGCATCATCGCCGGCATCCCCGGCTACAAGATCGAGAATGTGTTGATGGAAAACATCGAAATCGTCTATCCCGGCGGCGGCAATCCGCGCTACGCCTACCGCGGCACGACGCCCGAGGACCTGGACGGCATCGACGAAATGATTTCCTCTTATCCCGAATTCTCCCAGTGGAAGGAACTCCCGGCCTGGGGCTTCTACATGCGCCATGCCACCGGCGTCACGCTGCGCAACTTCACGTTCCACGCCCGGAAAGCCGACTATCGTCCCGCCGTTGTCTGTGACGACGTGGAGGGCCTGAAACTGGACCAGGTCGTCTATGACGAGCCGCTCTCCGAAGAGAAAGACCAGGTGGTCATGTACAAATCCACTTATGCCGAATAAGCCATGAAAAAGCTCATCCTTTCCATCGTAGTTTTCTTTGCCGTCCTTTCCTGCTTCGCACAGACGGACCAGACGGCGACCGTATGGGGTGTCAAGAGCGACGGGGTCACGGACAACACCGGCTCCATCCAGCGCGCCATCGATTACATCAGCGCCCACGGTGGCGGCACCCTTTATTTTTATGTGGGCCGCTATTTGACCGGCGCCATCCAGCTCAAAAGCAACGTGACCCTCCACCTGGCCGAGGCGGCCGTCCTGGTCGGGTCCACCAATATTTATGACTACAAGGGCGCTCCGGCCCTGGTCTGGGCCGACGGGGCCGAGAATGTTTCGGTCGTCGGGAAAGGTGTGATCGAAGGTCGCAGCACAGCGCTCAAGGCAAGCCTGCAAGCGCAGAAAGACCGGGGTTATCTGCCCTCCGATACGCCCCTTCCGACCTTGTATTCTTTCAAGAACTGTACAAACGCCGTGATGGGCAGCGAGATCAAGAAGCTGCAGGATACGGCCTTGTCCACCCGTTATAATTGATCGCGCGTCATGAAAAAGATTCTTCTCTCATTGATATGCCTGTCCCTGGCCTGCGCGGCCTCGGCAAAGGATTATTATGCGTCCCTGTTCGGCATCAAGTCCAACGGGACTACGCTCAACACCACCTCCATCCAGCGGGCGATCGACCATATCAGCGCGGAGGGCGGCGGCAAGCTGATTTTCAAGGTGGGCCGCTACCTGACCGGAACGATCGAATTGAAGGACAATGTCACGATCGAACTCGGCGAAGGCGCCGTGCTGGTCGGATCGACCAATCCGTATGATTATTACAAGAAGGGGGACGCTTTCGGGCTCGTCATCTCCAACGGTGCCGAAAACATCGGGATCGTCGGCCTGGGCGTCATCGACGGACAGGGCCGCGAGCTGGCCAACAACTTCCTCGGGCAGATCGCCGTCGGGGTGATCAAGGACATCTTCAAGCTCGGGCGTCCCGCCGACCGGCCGCATCTGCTGTACCTGTGCCAGAGCAAGAACGTGACGCTCAAGGGCATCAACATCCGCAATTCCTCCTGCTGGACCTGTACGACGGACCGGATCGAGAACCTGCTGATCGACGGCGTGACCGTGGACAGCCGGGCCTTTTGGAATAACGACGGCCTGGATATCGTGGATTGCAAGGATGCGGTGATCCAGAACTGCTTCGTCAATGCCTCGGACGACGGCATCTGCCTGAAATCCCACCACAAGGATGTCTGCAACGACAACGTGGTCGTGCGGCACAATACGATCACGTCCAGCGCCAGCGGCATCAAGTTCGGGACCTTCGGTGTCGGCGGATTCCGCAACATCCAGATCCTGGACAACGTCGTGTATGACACCTTCCGCAGCGCGATTACGATCCAGAGCGTAGACGGCGGCTTCGCCGAAAACATCCTGGTGGACGGACTGAAGTCCTACAACACGGCCAATCCCATCTACCTGGTCGTGGGCCAGCGTCGGGGCGAGAACAAGAGCCGGATGGAGAACATCACCATCCGCAACGTCTATGCGGAAGTCCCGGTGGACAAGCCGGACTACGGCGTGGATTACGAAGGCCCGACCCTGGAGGACCAGCCGCGCAACGTGCTGCCTTGCGGCATCGTGGGCCTGGAAGGCCAGCCGGTACGCAACGTGACGATCGAGAATGTGGAGATCCGTTTCCCGGGCGGGGGCGATCCCGCCTTTGCCAAGGTCGGGACGCACGAACTGGATCAGGTGCCGGAGATGCCGACAGCTTATCCGGAGTTCTCCCAGTTCAAGGAACTGCCCGCGTGGGGCTTCTTCATCCGTCATGCGGAGGGGGTCTCGCTGGACAATGTGACTCTGACGGCGGCGGCAAAGGATTATCGTCCGGCCATCGTGCTGGATGACGTGCATCGCTCGTCCTTCAGCCGCATCACGGCGACCGCGCCCAAGATGAAGACCAAGATCTTCGTCGCCCGCAACTGCTCCGACGTGAAGAAATAGTTCGCTTTAAGGTATTGTGTTATGAGTATTCGTTATAGGATCTTCCTCTAATGTTGCAATAGAAAGAATGGGGGGTGAGTACAAAAACCATCGTTTGGTATTGAAGAATCCTTATTCAGAGGATCTCAACATGTCTGAAGCCTTATACTTGTTTGTTTTCAGTCAGATTGAAGAAACGAATCAAATTATCGGATCTTCGATACCAGATTCGTTTACCCGTAGTGGTCCGGATAGTCTTGATGTTGCCACAGGAGACTGTGTTATTACGGCTCTTGAGAATTGGGGGGATTATAGTTACTCTTTCATTGAGTCTGTGGCTATTGATAGCTGCGGATATTCCCCCTCTAATGGTATTCATGTTGATAACATTCCACATCTCCTCGATATTCTCTATCCAGGCCACTATATTATTCCAGAAGGATTCCCGAGTTCACTCTATTATCCCGATAATATGGTCGCTGTTATTAAGTATCGTACATCCAGCTATGACTCGTATCACTTACATATGGTTAATGTTTTATCATGCTTGAGAGATGGTTTTATAACATTCTATAATAACGGTCAATTCGATTCTGCTACTTGGAATCATTGTCTGACTTTTTATAAAAAAACTAACTAGTAGTTTGTAACATCTAATTCTTGATTTTTATTATGGGATACAGGTGCTTAAGCCTTGTCCTTGCATCCCCAACAGAGAACTGCCAATCGATATCTTTCTGCCGATGATTCCTGTCCAGATACCAAGCTGCGGCTTCAGCCTTCAGAGCCTCGCTGTCGCCGATTCTCCTTCCCAGGCACTCCTTGGTGAAGGCGGACAGTTCTATCTCGGCCATGTCCAGCCAGGAGCCATGCTTCGGGGTATGATGAAGTTCCAGTTTCTCCCATATCCGTCGAGCCTCTGCTGGCTCGAACGCTTCATACAGAGACGATATATCGTGCGTGTTCAGATTGTCACATACAAGGACAATCTTCTCCACATCGGGAAAGTCCTCATCCACAAGTTGTTTGATCTCTTGTGTCCAGTCCGTCTTGCATCTGTGTTCCCGGATGGATACTCTTCGCCAGCATTCAAGTGGAGCCGTGAACATGAAGCCACAGCAGGTGCCGTTGCGGACGTATTCGTGATCGACCTTCTCCGTATGGATTATCCTCGGACAGGTGGATCGTTTCACGAGAATCGTAGCGAAGTTCTATCGGCTGCTCGTCCATGCATACGAGAGGTCGGCGAGGGTTCCGCGGCCTGGAGTACACCTCCAGAACATCCTCCATGTATGCCACAAACGCGGCGTTTTGTTCAGGAGGAATGCACCACATCTTTTTCAGGTGAGGCTTATACCGATTTTTTTAGTATGCGACCTACCTGCACATACGAAATGGAGGGTAGAACTTCCAATTCCATGGCCCGTTCCGATATGAGTTGTCCATTTACCTCTGCCGCTTTCTGTCTCCTGCCTCATCGGCGAGGAGCAGCACGTTGGCGCGTCGGATCTCCATTGCCCCTCCTGTACCGCTGCGGACGGCCTTTTCAAGGGATGTCCGTTACTCCTGGGTCAGTTCTATTTTCAGTTTCCTGTACTTTGCCATATTCCAAAATTAGTTGATAATGGCAAAGTTACAAAATATTTCAAATAGATTAAAGTTTTAGTTGTAACAAAGTACTAGAATGCACAATGTGAGAATCTTTGTTTCATTTTGTTTTGGCTTTTTGTTTTTTATCAGCATACATCTCTCTGCTCAAAACGCCGATACGTCTTTTTTTAGGGAGGAGATTCGAATTTGCTCTAATCATGTCAGTTATCATGAAAGGATGAGACTTGATTACGGGATATTATATCATGATCCACAGGGATTTATAGTAAACTATGGATATGGCTTATGCCTAAATCCCGATAAGTGGATAGCTCAGGAGTATGCTGCTCTCTTGGAAAGTAAGGATTCGCAGTGTGTCGTGTTCCTGCCAGTCTTGAAAGAGATGCACAGGGATGTATGGATGACTATTCTCAGTGATTTCCAGTTGGGTTTCAGGATGGTTTTCGAACATCGGCGTTTCCCGATTCACTGGGATGATTATTTGACAAAAGTTTCTGGTTCAGCGGCTAAGAAAAAATACAATGCGGATACCCTCTATTTCTATCAACTCCCAGATGTTGAAAGATTACTTGTCTATCCGGAGAACAATCCGGATAGACAAGTCGTGATGAGACAATATCCTTTCAATACGAAGATGATTTTATATAAGAAGGGGAAAATGCCCTTTCATCTTCTTTTCCTTTTTACTCCTCAAGGTTTTGAAAATAGAAGAGAGTATATTGAATCGTTTGAGCATTATGTCCGATTCCTGCCGGATGTTTAAGCTGTGACAGGTTTTATTTTGTCCCGGTGTAGATGCGGCAAATGCCGAGGGTGAAGGCGCGGTGCGTGACGGCGCGGAAGCCGCACCCGGACATCGTCGCCATCCACGCCTCCTTCCCCGGGAACTTCAGCACCGAAGCCGGCAGATACCGGTAAGCGGCCTTGTCGCCCGAGATACGCCCCCCGATCAGGGGCGTTATTTTCGTGAAATAGAGATTGTAGGCCCAGCGGATGAGCGGGTTGGAGGGGACCGAAAGCTCCAGGATGACCAGCCGGCCTCCGGGCTTGAGCACCCGCCTTATTTCCTGCAGGGCCGCCTCCCGGTGCTCGAAGTTGCGGATCCCGAAAGCGATTGTCACCCGGTCGAAACTGTCATCGGGGAAGCGCAGGTGTTCGGCATCTCCCTGCCCGGCCGAGATGCGGCCCTCCAGACCGGCCGCGGCGACTTTCTCCCGCATTACGGAGAGCATCCCCTCGGACAGGTCCACCCCGGTCACCGTCGTGTCCGGATGGGCCTTGGAGGCAATGGCCAGGCTGAAATCCCCGGTCCCGCATGCCAGGTCCAAGATCCGCTGGGGCCGCTCCGGCTCCACGATCTGCCGGAGGGCACGTCGCCGCCAGCTTTTGTCGATGCCCAGTGACATCAGATGGTTGAGCCGGTCATACTCCGGCGCGATCGAGTCGAACATCTGCCCGATCTTCTCTTTCTTCGGTCCTTCCATATTCTTTCGAGGGTTTATTACATCCATAAGCCCCTGCAAAGGTAAGCATCCTGCGCACGGTGTCAAAATTTTTGTCCCATCAGGCGCTTTATTCCTTGGGCGCGGACAGAAGGTTCAGGATTTCCATCCCGAACTTTTTCCACAGCTCAGGCCCGAAACCAGGGACGTCAAGGAGCTGGGCGCGGGAGTCGGGCTTGGCATCAGCGATGCCCAGCAATGCCTTCTGATGGAGAATCACATAAGCCGGGACACCGAGTTCCCGGGCTTTTTCCCGGCGCCAGGTGATCAGGGCTTCGACGAGTTCCGGATGGCGGTTATCCTGGTAAATATCATGGGCATCCGCGGTTTTTTGCTTCCGCTTCCGGGAGGGCTTGCCTTCTTCCAGCAGAGCCTCCAGGCGCAGTTGCCGGAAGGTCCGCTCGTCGAAGCCCTCGGCGAGTACCTCGCGGAGCGTGTCCTTATGGATTTGAAGCACCGGCAGCAGCTCGGCTGACAAGTTCCGGGTCCGTTTCCGGATCTCGGCATTGTCGATCTCCACGGAGAAGAAGGGCTCCATTTCCAGTTTTTCCACACGCGGGAGGAAATACGTGCAGGCCTTTGCGACCCGCTCTGCGCGCTGTTCCGGCTGGTCCCGAAGGGTGCGGAGCTGCCGGCGGAAGCGGTCGGCGACATCTTCCATGTCCACCGCCTCCCCCGCGTACTGCTCCAATTGATGGTAGAGCAGTGAATAGGTGCCTGGCAGGGTCGAGTCTTTCCATATCTTTTTCAGTGTCAGGATGAGCCGGCGTAGCTCTCCGAAATCAAAGCAGCTGCAGAGAGCGTTCAGCTCACTTTCCTTGTGAAAACCCTCCCATGCGTTCTCCACCGCGGCCTCTTCCGGGAAAGAAGCGTTGAAAGCTGCCACATCCGCATCCGAGATCAGCAAGGACCCGTGGATGGGCTGGGTCAGGGAGATCCCTTCCAGGGAGCGGCAGCGGGACAACGCCACATAGACCTGCCCGAAGGCGAAGGCGGCACCGGCGTCGATCACGACGTGGTCAAAGGTCAAGCCCTGGCTCTTATGGATCGTGATGGCCCAGGCAGGGCGCAGCGGGAACTGCCGGAAGACACCTTTGACCTCCTGCCGGATGTCTCCGCTTTCTTCGTCCAGGGTATATTGCAGATTCTCCCAGTCCACCCGTTCCAGGGTGATCTCGTCGCCCTCGTCATCCAGGACCGTGATGGATTCCGGCTCCAGGGACCGGACGGTGCCCAGTTTGCCATTGTAGAAGCGTCCCTCGCCGTCGTTGCGGACAAACATGACGCGGGCTCCATTTTTCAGGAGAAGGTCCTTGGCTGCGGGGAACAGGCTCTCCGGGTAGTCGCCCTCCACTTCGGCGCTGTAGATGCTGACTTCTCCGGGGAGCGAAAGCAGCCGGGAGGAATTGATCTCGTCGGCCTGCGCATTGTGGGTGGTCAGCCGGATCCAGTCTTCGCCCGCCGGGGCTCCGACGCGCGCATTCAGGCGCTGCAGCATCTGCGGGGTGAGTGCCGCGTCCCGCACCCCGTTGAGCAGGCGGATGAATTCGGCATCCTCCTGCCGGTAGATGGTCTTCAACTCGACCGTGACGTAGCGGAGGGCCTGCAGGGCCTTGCTGTGGAAGAAATAGGGGGAAGCGTACACCCGTTCCAGGAAGGGGCGTTCGGCCTCCGTGACGACCGGCGACAACTGTTGCGCGTCCCCAATCATAAGCAGCTGGACGCCGCCGAAGGGCTTGGAAGAGCGGCGATAGCGCCGCAGGGCCATATCCACGGCGTCCAGCAGGTCCGCCCGGACCATGGAGATCTCGTCAATGATGAGCAGATCCAGCGTCCGGATGATCTTGACCTTCTCCTTGCGGAGCCGGCGGTAGTGCTCCGGCATCTGGTACTCCGTCTTGAGTTCGGGCACGTCCGGGAGATAGGGACAGAGCGGAAGGGAAAAGAAGGAATGGATCGTGCTGCCCTGCGCGTTGATGGCAGCGACACCGGTCGGGGCCAGGACCACGCAGCGTTTGGAGGTATGCTGTACAATATGGCGCAGGAACGTGGTTTTGCCCGTCCCGGCCTTCCCGGTCAGGAACAACGAGACCGAGGTCCCCTCCACATACTTTTCCGCCAGCTCGAACTGCCTGTCCTTGACGATCTCTTCCATACGGCGAAGATACGAATTATTGCGCATCCATCAAGCGTTCCGCCTCATCAGAGCTCAGGCCGGTTCCGCGACGATATGCTGTCGATCCGTACACCCCGTGGTTGTCTTGCCGTGAAATAGACATTGCCGCTGCGCCCAATGGGACATGCGGTGACCTGCCGGGCGCGAGTCGGGGCCTTTTTGCGTCTGATGGGACAAAAGACGGATCATCTTGCGCGGCGGCTGGTCAAATCTTCGGCGTTTTTCCGTATCTTTCGGATGGAATACTATACATTGGATATGAGACCCCGTTTTTTCTGCTTTTGCCTGATGCTTTCAGTGATGCTGTCGATTCCGGTCCTGGCTCAGACCCCGGTCTATCAAGATGAAGAGGCTCCTATTCCGGAGCGGGTGGAGGATCTGCTGGGACGGATGAGCGTGGAGGAAAAGATCGATCTGCTCCGGGCCTCTTCGCCAGCCAATGACCGGCTGGGATTCGACAAATACTATCATGGCAATGAGGCGCTCCACGGCGTCGTCCGTCCGGGACGTTTCACCGTGTTCCCGCAGGCGATCGGCCTGGCGGCGACCTGGGATCCGGACCTGATCCGGGAGGTCTCCACGGCCATTTCCGACGAAGCGCGGGGCCGTTGGAGCGAGTTGGATCAGGGGCGTGGCCAGACGCAGCAATTCAGCGACCTGCTGACTTTCTGGTCTCCGACCGTCAACATGGCCCGGGATCCACGCTGGGGCCGCACGCCCGAAACCTATGGCGAGGATCCCTTCCTCTCCGGTGAGATCGGCACGGCTTTCGTGCAGGGGCTGCAAGGGGATGATCCGCGTTACCTGAAAGTGGTCTCTACGCCCAAGCATTTCGCGGTCAACAACGAGGAGCATAACCGCTTCGAGTGCAAGGTCGCGGTCAGCGAGAAGCAGTTGCGGGAGTATTATCTGCCGGCCTTCGAGGCCCTGGTCCGCCGCGGTCACGCTGCCTCGGTCATGTCGGCCTATCCGGCGATCAACAACATCCCCTGTACGGCCAATCCCTGGCTGCTGACCCAGGTCCTGCGCGGGGACTGGGGATTCGATGGATACGTCGTTTCGGACTGCGGCGCCGTATCTCTGCTGATGAAGGGTCATCATTATGTGCAATACCCCGAGACGGCCGCTGCCCTGGCCCTGCAGGCGGGGTTGGATCTCGAATGCGGAGACGATATCTTCATCCAGCCCTTGAAGGATGCTTTCGCCAAGGGTCTGGTCTCGGAAGCGGATATCGACCGGGCAGCCCGGCATGTGCTGACGGCGCGGATGCGGCTGGGTCTGTTCGATTCGGGCCGGAACAATCCCTACATCCGGATCAGTCCGGATGTGATCGGCTCCGAGAAGCACCGTGACCTGGCCCTGCAGGCGGCGCGGGAAGCGGTGGTCCTACTCAAGAACGAGCATCGGACCCTTCCGCTGCGCAGGATCCGTTCGTTGGCGGTGGTCGGCATCAATGCCGGCCGATGCGAGTTCGGCGACTACAGCGGTACGCCTGCGACGGCGCCCGTGTCTATCCTGGAAGGGATCCAGGCTGCCGCCGGTCCCCATGTGCGGGTGGAGTATGCGCCCTGGCGTTCTGCGGTGGACGGGATGGAGACCATCGCGCCGGAGTATTTCCCCGACGGCCTTCGCGCCGAATACTATCCCGGGACAGAGCTGAAAGGAGAACCGTCGGTGCGTACGGATCCCTGGATCAATTTCGAACCGGCCAACCAGGCTCCGGATCCCTTCATACCCGATTCGCCGCTGAGCGTGCGCTGGGCGGGCCGGCTGGTGCCGCCGGTTTCCGGCGAATACGTCCTCCAGCTTACCTCGGACGACGGGGCGCGCCTGCGCCTGGATGGAAAGCCGCTGATCGACCATTGGAACAGTCACAATGTCAGTTCCGATACGGTCTCCGTGCGGCTGGAGGTGGGTCATGCCTATGAGCTGGAAATCGATTATTATAATGTCCGGGACTATGCCGTCGCCCGGCTGAGCTGGCGTCTGCCTGCGGTCGGGAAGCAGGAGCGGATCGCCCTGTATGGCAAGGCCGGAGAACTGGCGCGGCGTTGCGATGCCGTGGTGGCCGTGATGGGCATCAACAAGAGCATCGAGCGGGAGGGAAAGGACCGGGACAAGTTGACCCTGCCGGAGGATCAGCAGGAATTCCTGCAGGAGTTGTATCGGGTCAACCCGAATACAATCCTGGTGCTGGTGGCGGGCAGTCCGCTGTCGCTGCAGTGGGAAGACAAGAACCTGCAGGCTATCGTGCAGGCCTGGTATCCCGGACAGGAGGGCGGTACGGCGGTTGCCGAGGTCCTGCTGGGCCGGTACAATCCGGGCGGGCGCCTGCCGCTGACCTGGTACAACAGCCTGGATGACCTGCCGCCGTTCGATGATTATGACATCACGAAACGGACCTACAAGTATTTTGACGGGCCGGTGCTGTACCCGTTTGGTTATGGCTTGAGTTATACTCAGTTCCAGTACTCGGACCTGCGGGTTGAGGATGGCGGCGGGACGGTGGAGGTGTCCTTTACGCTGAAGAATATCGGCCGCTACGACGACGATGAGGTGGCGCAGGTGTATGTGCAGCTGCCTGAGTATGAGGGCGTCGCGCCGCTGAAGGAACTCAAGGGCTTCCGCCGGGTGCATCTCAAAAGAGGGGAGAGCCGCCGCGTCACGGTCCCGCTCCGCCGGGAGGACCTACGCTATTGGAGCGAATCGCGCAAGGGTTTCATCGTCCCCGATGGCCTCCCTACCGTGATGGTCGGCGCCTCCAGCGCGGATATCCGCCTGGAAAAGGTGGGAAAGACCGTGGCGGATAACTAGCAGATACTTAGCCTGTTAAATAATAAGTGAACGGGGGTCGAATTATGGCCCCCGTAATACTATATAACTGTCTTGGTGTCAAATATATGGCTGCTACGACAGGTCAAATGAAAGCCATTTTACGACAACCTTTACTGCCTAACAGGAGGCGGCGATGGAGAGCGAAGCGAAGTCGCCGATTTGCTCGCCGAGCTCGGCCGGCTTGACCTGGCAGACGGCCGCGGCGGCCGGCAGGGCTTCCCGGTCGATGGCCGCCTGCATGAAGGGACGGATCAATGCCTCGGCCCGCACGAAAATGCTCCCGATGACGATCACCTCCGGATTGAGGACATCGATCAGGATGGAGAGTGCCTTGCCCAGATAGGTGGCGCTCGTCTTATAGACCTCGATGGCCAGCGCATCCCCTGCTGCAGCGGCCTCGGCGACAGTTTTGGCCGTGATGGCGGAGAGGTCCCCGTCCGGGCACCAGGCTACGTTCCGTCCCATCATCATCTGTTCCTTGACGGCGGACTGGGCCAGCTGGGCGATCCCGCCGCCGCTGGCGAATCCTTCGAACGATCCGGCCTTGCCGTAACCCACGGGGCCGAAATCGCTCAGGCGGATGTGTCCGGCCTCGCCGGCATTGTCGTTGGTCCCGGCATAGAGTTTCCCGTCCAGGATGAGGCCGGCGCCCATCCCTGTCCCGAAGGTCAGGAAAACCATGTTGCGGCTGTCGCGGCCGGCTCCGTACTTCCACTCGGCCAGCGCGCAGGCGTTGGCGTCATTCTGCAGGGCGGCCGGGATGCCGGTCGCTTCCTCGACGAGCCGGACGATCGGGATGTCGTCCCAGCCGGGAAGGTTGGGAGGGGATTGGATGATGCCGCGGCGGCTGTCCAGCGGGCCGCCGCAGGAGATGCCGACCGCCCGGGTATTGGCGCCCGAAAGTCCGTGCCGGGCGGCCATCGCCTTCACTTCCGACAGGATGCGCGTGAGGGTCTCGTCCACGCCGGTGGTTTCAAAGCGGACTTTGTCCGCGATCTCCAGGACGCCGTCGGTGTCAATGCCATAGATGACGGCACATTTTGTGCCGCCGATATCGATGCCGAGCAGGTTCTGTTTCATATTAGTAGAGGACTTCTTCGTTGAGTTGGGAGGCTGTGTCGGAGCTGCGGGTGCTGCGGCGGGTGCGGGTGGGGGAGCCCCAGCCGCCATGGGTCAGGCAGCTCTGGAACTGGTCTCCGGAGAGGGTTGCGCTATCCGTACCGAGGGTGATCTTCAGCTCCAGGGGCTCGCTGACCGGAGCCTCTTCGACGGCGATACGCAGGATCCCGTTCCCGAAGGTCCAGGCTTCGCTTTTCCGGCCGCCGACGCTGACCGATGCGGGTGCTTTCTGCAGGGCGATCTCCCATACGTAGTCCCGTGTCGCAGGCATCCCCTCGTAGCTGCCCTCCGTCGGGTGGACGAGGAGACGGACCTCGCCGGCCTCGGCGTGGCTTTCCAGCAGGGTGGAGGCGACCCGGCCGCTTTCGTAGCCGTAGCTGTCCCCGTCGTCCTCATAGAGCAGGTAGGAAGAGTCGCCGGACGGGAAGACCTTCACGATCAGCCAGTCGAAAGGATGGGTGCTGAGGCTCTGGGGCGCCTCTATGCAGGGCAGGATCGCACCGTCCCGGATGAAGAGGAGGCCGGCCCGGTTGTCTGGGTAGCTGCGCTGCAGGGTTTCGCCCTTGCTGACCACGCGTTCGCCGGTCCAGGCATCGATCCAGGTGCCGGCGGGGAGGTAGATCTCGTCGCTGAAGATGCCCACGCACAGATTGTCCCCGAACATGTACTGGTAGCACATGTCATCCACCTGGCGGTCTTCGGGGAACATCAGCGGCATCGATCGCACGATGGGCAGGCCGCTCAGTCCGCCTTCCAGGGCCGCGGAATAGATATACGGCATCAGTGCGTAGCGGATCTGGACATAGTCGCGGTAAATGCTCTGCTCCGGCTCACCGTAGTAGAAGGGCTGCATCATGGAGAACCAGCTGTTGATCTGGACCCAGGGCAGAAAGAGACCGAAGTGCAGCCCTTGCATCTCCAGCTCCTTCGGAACGCTCATCACGTCGCAGGAGAGGTTCATGTAGGCGCTGTTGCCCAGGTTGAGCTGGTCGAAGAGGGCCGTCTTGCCGCCGCCGTTGTCGCCGCTGGTGGAGGCGCCCCAGTGCTGGGTGCCCGCCCAGCCGGCCGTGTAGTGGTACCAGATGCGGCGGCCGAGGTGCTCGCGGGTCATCAAGTTCATCTGCTTTTGGAGCAGGACCTGGTTGAGGTTATGCATCTCCTTGTCGGTCCGTCCGTTGTAGTAGCTGGCGTCGGGATGCTCGTCGATGGTGCGGGCCGGATCCAGTTTGAAACCTTCCACACCGTAGTCCAGGAAGGTCTTGAGGTGGTCCATCCAGTGTTCCTGCCCGGACTGGGGCTTGCCGAGACGCGCTGCGATCTCGTCCTCTTCCGTGATGCTGAGGTCGTATTCTTCGCAGAGCCAGAGGCCGAGGTGGTAGCCCATGTTGCGCAACTTGCCGATGAAGAGACGGTTGTACAGCTGCTTGGGAAATTTGTCCTGCAGCCAGTAGGGCTCCGGGGAGAATTTTTCGAAGTTCCAGCGCTTCGCGGTGGAGAAGTCGTAACGTTTCTCCATCCATTGCGGCTCCAGCCAGAATATGTCGCAGGGCACGCCCAGCTGGCGGAAGAGGACCGCGTCGTGCAGGATGTCCCACTGGTCCTCGCGCATGTTGGGACCGAAGCAGAGGCCGTAGGCCCATTTTGGCAGCACGTAGTTGCCGCCGGTCACCCGGGTGTAGAGGCCCAGCAGGTCCTTCATCGAAGGGGCGGCGAGCAGATAGAAGTCGGCCTCGTCGCTGGTGTTGTAGATGTTGAAACGGTCCTTGTCTGTATGGCCGACGTCGAAGAAGTTCTTGCGTGTCGTGTTGTTGTATACCGCCCAGCCGCGGGAACTCATCATGAAGGGCATCGGGATCTCCGTGTGCTGGTAGGTCGTCCACATCCGGAGCAGTTCGCCGCGGTGCTGGATGTGGTCGCGGCTGGTGCTGCCGCCTCCGTAGAAGCGCTCGTCTCCCGCGAGGGTGAAGCGCAGGACGCTGGCTTTGAGCGGGTCGCCGCTCTCGCTGTTGTCGATGCCTTCCTTGCGGTTGTTCTCATCGCCGATGATGCCGCTGTTCTTGGCTACGTGCAGGTCGGCGTAGGCGTCGTTGATGACCTTCGAAAGGGCACTGACGGAGGCATCCTTGCCCGGGATATAATCGAGGGCCCGGACCAGTACGGTCCCGTCGCTGCGGCGCAGGCTGAAGGTACCGCTTTTCTTGTCCAGGCTGAGGACGTGGCCCGGCGTGGTGAGGGTCCAGGTCCGCTTCCCGTCGCTGATCTTCTCACCGGCAGGGGCCCAGTCCGTCCGGAGGAGGCCGTAACGCTCCATCAGGGATTCGGAGAAGTCCTTCCGGGGTGAGACATGGATGCGGTAGATGCCGTCGGCGCAGGCTTCGATGCCGACGGTGGTGCCGTCTGCGGTCTTGACTTTGTGGACGGGATTGGCCCGGGTGCCCAGGCCGGTGCCGAGCAGCAAAGCGGCCAGGAGGGAAAGAGAACGGAGGTGTCTGATCATTTTCCTAAGTTTTGGTTAGTCCTGCGAAGATAGAAAATAATGGGCAGCAAAGCAAAAGAGCGGAGACTTGCCCGTCTGGATGAACCGGGCCCGTTTTTACAAGGCTATTGGATTTCTTCTTCAATGGGATCAGCGGCGGAAGAATAATGTATGTACATCTGCTTTCCGTTTTCTGCGCAGGAGCGCTTTAGCATCTCTATTTCTTCAGCGCTCAAATAAGGGGCTCCCGAGACAACTTCGGCATAGACAATCCTTCCCTTGACGCCACTCAGGAGATTGTCGCGTAGGAAGACGTAGCGGACCGGGAAGTGAAGGTCCGGACCTGACTGAGTTTTGGCTGTTGCGAGACAATGTATCATGCAAAGACTGTCGCAAACATATATGGTGTGAAGGTCGCTGACGGATACGTCAGATGCGGAGAAGTCGCGTGCGAAAGCTTTCTCCAAAGCCTGTGGAAGGCGTCGCAAAGCTTTATCCTCCATCGTGGAAGGATGATTTGTGCAGGCATGAACCCATGCCAGTCCGAGTAGAATCAGGAATAACGGTTTCATATGTTATCTAAAAAAAAGGATCGGTCTCCGAAGGGACCGATCCTTAACACTAACTCATACAATCAATATCCGTAATTCTGATCGATCTTCCTGTCCTTGTTGGACTGGATGATCTGGATCGGGATAGGAAGCACGTAGTTGTACGGGGCGACATTGGGATAGTGATAGGTCTTTCCGTCCTTCGGATTCGTATAAGCCTCCCGACCCCGGTCTTCGTTTTCATAGCCAAAGCCATACTTGCGGGTACGCTCATAGAATGTGTTGGATGTCTGGGCATCCTGTGTCGGATAACAATCCAGGACATAAGTTGCGTTCGGGTTGCAAGACAGGCGGCTGAGGGTGATCCAACGGTGCTCTTCGGCGAAGAGTTCGCGGGCACGCTCGTCCAGGATATAATCGATATCGATATCAGAAGCGGAGCAGTCCTTGGCACCGGCACGACGGCGGATAACGTTGATGTCATCAGCAGCCTTCTGCTTGTTGCCTTGTGCGAGATAAGCTTCAGCACGGAGCAGGTAAGTCTCAGCAATACGGATCATATACCAGTCACAGTCATAGATGCAGTTGACATTATCCTTGGTGAAGGGATGCTTGTCATCGGAGAACTTCCAGAAACGAGGCGTAATATTGATCGTATCGGCGACGGTCAGCTCATACGCATTGTCTCCGGGGTGTGCGGCAATCCGGTCTGCGATCTGCTGCCGGACCTGGGACCATCTCTTCCCGGAGGGTGTGAAGTAGTCACGCTGGATCATAATCTCGTTTCCGCGGATATCATTCGGATCATCCCAGTAAGAACCCAGAGGATGCCCGTAGGGACGGGTGATGTAATCAACGCCATAGAAACCGAGGCTGGTTGCTGCACCGTTGCCCTGCGTACGGCAGGCCAGAGAGTCAATACGAGTCGAAAGATTGTAGGAGAGCCAGCGTCCTTGAGCTTCGGGAATATCATCCGCAGGTTTGCCGGCACCGACTACATCAATGCTATCTGTCCCTTCAGGGAAGCAAACGGCGTCGGCGGTGAAGATATAGAATTTCTCTCCGTCCTTGTTTGCCCGGGTACCATTCTTGCCACCCATCGGGATCCAAGGAGCCCAAACGGATTCGATAATCGGGAGATGCATACGGAACCAGGAGTCACCGGAACCTCCCAGAGGCCAACTGTCGACACCTGGAGCATAGTCGATCTGAGCAACCCAGATGGCTTCTTTGTTATCAGGGTCATTCGGGTTGGAGTCGGCAGCTTCGGTGCCGGATGAAGTCGCAGAAGAGCGGAACAAATCCCAATATGCACCCTTAGGCGCCTCGAGGGAATTGCCGTAACGGTCGTGACCTTCATCTTTACGGTTTCCGAAACGGGTCGTCATCAGGTGATAATTACCGTCACTTCCACCGATGACACGAGTGGCAGCTGCCTCAGCCTCGGAAAACTTGCCGAGTGCGAGGTAGGTTTCTGCGAGATAATGGGCGGCGGCGGCCTTGGTCACTGTTCCCAGCATACGGGGCGTCGTGGGCAAGTTCTCTTCTGCATATTTGAAGTCCTCAGCCACTTTCTCCCAAACTTCCTGTCGGGGCAGCATCTCGTAATCGTAGCGGGCCTCTTGGGTCATATGCTCGTTGTACACGGCAGCGCCAAACATACCGGCGATGACCCGGTAAGCCCATGCACGCATGAATACTGCTTCTGCGCGGAGGGTGGTTTTGATCTGGTCGTCGGAGTATTCGATGTCCTCGTTTTCGTCAATCATGTCAATGGTCGCATTGGCACGGTTGACAAGCTTGTACATATATTCCCCATAGTGGCGGGCATATCCGCTGTCATCCTTCAGGGTAGGCCAGTTGGTGAACTGAAGATTACCGTTGGTGGAAGTAAAGGTGTCAAGTCCCAGTCCCATCAACATCCAGTTGTGCTCAGATCCGCCACGGATATTACCAAAGGTCATGTATTGAACTTCGGAGTAGCAAGATGCCAACGAGATTTCGATAGAGGACTGGTTCTGGAAAAAGCTGTTGGTATCATCAACATAGGTGTGCTCTTCCAGGAACAAGTTGTCATTGCAAGAAATGGCAAGGACAAGTGCACATAAAATAAATATATACTTTTTCATTGTCTTTCCCCTTTGATTATTTAACAATGCAAACAGCAACGCGGTTGGACTCGGGAGATGCGGAAGCATCCTTGTCGGTACCCGCGGCGGAGGTGGTGATACGGCTGGCAGCGATGCCGGCGTTCTTCAGCATGTCGGCCACGACAGCGGCGCGTTGCTGGGAGAGAGTCATATTGATGTCGCTGTTGCCGGTGCCGCTGTCAGCGTAGCCGGAGATGGCGATCTTGGTGTCAGGATTGTCCTTCAGGATCTGGCAGATGCGGCCGAGCTTGAAAGCCTCGTCCGGACGAAGCTCGGACTTGCCGATCAGGAAGAGGAGGTCGTCCTCGTAGATGCCCTCGAAATTGGTGCCCTTGTAAACCACCTTCTCGACGACTTTCTCGACGGGCTTTTCAACGATCTTTTCCTTCACGATTTCCTTGATGACTTCTTTCACCTGAGGGGCATAGAGAGTCGGGGTCTTGGCTTTAACCTTGGCTCCGAGGAAGGTCAGGTTCACACCAAAGGTGACAGTCTTATAAGCACCGCTGCTACCAAAACGGCTGGATGCGGCACCTGCGGCAATCGTTCCTCCATTTTCAGGGTCGATACCGGACCAATTGGAGATGGTCAGCAGGTCGGTTCCCGCCACGTAAACGCGGGCATTGGAAAGTCCGATAGGGTTAATGACCCTGGCCGGGATATTGTAAGAAAAGACAAGATCCTTGAGTTTCAAGTAAGAACGGGAGTTCCAGAACTGATAATCATATGTATTGCTATATCCGTAGCGCGGGAACACGGTGCTATGATTCTCTTCCGTCCAAGGTTTCACACGGGCCAACTGTGCACCACCCGTCATTGTCGTGCCGAAAGCGTACGGATCGAGCCAGATGAAGTGTTCTTTGTCACCCTGGGCCCAGCGGAAGTTGAAGTACAGGGAGAAGTTCTTCCAACTGAGGGTGTTGCCGAAATTCAGTGTAAAGAGCGGATCGGGGGATCCGAGGAAAGTGAGGTCGTCTGAGTCAATCACTCCATCCGGCACACCGTCCGGACCGCTCAGGTCGGCAAACTTGAGATCACCGGGTTTTGCATTCGGCATAATGGGTTTCCCATTCGGGCCGACATAGTTATTGATCTCATCCTGACTTTCGAAAATCCCCAGAAGCTTGTAATCGTAAGCGGCGCCGATCGGACGGCCGACAAGCAGGACATAGTTAGCCTCACGGCCATAGGAAATGGCATTGGCGACGTCATCGTGCTCATCACCGTTATAGTCGGGACCGAAGAGGGAAACGAGTTTGTTGCGGTTCATGTCGAACACGAAGCTGCTCTCCCAACGGAAAGTGTCATTCCCGTTGCCATTGATGTTTACGGTGTTGAGCGTGAGTTCGAGTCCTTTGTTGGTTACGAGGCCGACATTGTCATCGACGTCATTGAAACCGGAGATGTAGGGAGCGGAACGGTTGACGAGCATATTCTTGGTGTTGCCCGCATACAGATCGAGGCTACCGTTGATGCGGCTGTCCAGGAAGGCGAAATCCAGGCCGAGGTCGAATTTCTCGACGGTAGCCCAGGTCAGACTGCGGTTCGGCAAAGAAGTGAGGGTCATGCCCAAGGTGCTCTGGTCACCCAGCCAAGTCATCGTATTGGCTCCACTGTTGTCGGTTTTCTTCTCGACCGAGGCTTGCGTTGCGCCGGCGGAGATGTTACGGGAACCGTTCTGACCCCATGAGAAACGCAACTTCAAGAAGTCAAAGAAACCTCCGTCCTTGATGAAATCTTCGTTACTGAGGACCCAGGCGGCGCTGGCGCCAAAGAAGTTGCCCCATTTGTGACCGTCAGCGAAGGCAGAGAAACCATCACGGCGGAAGTTGCCGGTCAGATAATATTTGTTGGCGTAGTTGTAATTGACGCGGGCCAGATAACCCACGGACTGGGTACGCGTACGGTTGCGGTAAACGTCCGTATAATTATTGGCAGTCTCGATGTTGTAGACGCCGAGGCCGGTCGGTGTGTCAAATCCCGAAAAATCAAGACCCATGGAGTTGCTGTTGGTCGCTTCACGGGTGTAACCCAACATCACGTCGAAATGATTGCGGCCGAAATCCCGACCGTAGGTGAGGATCTGGTCAATGTTCCATGCATCATAGTTGGTGGAAGAGGTGGTACCCGCGCTCGTAGAGTTGTATCGGCCGGGGTTCAGCATGTCAGTGATAACCTCGGTATTGACATTCATCTCAGGGTTGTTGAATATGTCTGTGTAGCCGGCATTGCGTTGACCCTGGAAAGTGACGCGGTAGCTCAAACCCTTAATGAAAGGGAAATCAATCTGTGCGTACGCGACACCGTTAAGGTTCATGCTGCTGGAGGAGCGATCGGTATAGGCATAAGAATCATTTTTTCCGGTGCCAATGAAAGGGCTGGTATTTCTACCGTCCGGAACGGAGTTGTACCAGTTCTCAAATCCCTCCTGACGAGCGTAAACATAGGAGAGCGGATTGTACCACATCGCATAGCGGATACTAGCCGGCTGTCCCCAGCTCTTGGAAGCAAGGAAATTGGCTTTCGTGCCGACAGTCAGCCAGTCTGTGATCCTGAAGTCAATTTTTGCCATGGCTCCGGACTTCTGGTAGTCGTCGCCCTTGAGGATACCCTGTTGACGGGTGTGGTCACCGGAGACGTAGTAGTTAACCCGCTCAGAGGAACCGCTGACGCTGACGTCATATTTCTGACCTACGCCTTTGCGTGAGATTTCATCAAGCCAGTTGACCCAGCGTCCATCTCTCCATGCGTCGACCTGTGCGTCCGTGACCAATCCGTCATTCGCTGCGGCAGTGAGATCCGCATAGTCCGACCATTGTTTGTTGTCATAATAAGTGTTGCTCTCGGAACCTTGATAGGAGTAGAAGCGGTTCTTGAGGAAGGTTTCCTTGTCGGTAACCATCTTTGGCATACGGGTCCAATCAGACAGGCTGACGCTGGCATTCATCCGAACAATCGGTGCTTCGCTGGCACCTTTCTTTGTGGTGATGATGATGACACCGTTTGCCGCACGGGATCCGTAGATGGCCGCGGCGGAAGCATCCTTCAAGACGTCAATGCTCTCAATGTCAGCGGTATTGATCGAGTTGATGGAACCATAGGAGAGGACTCCGTCAATGACGAGAAGCGGCTGGTTGACGCTTTCGGAACTGGCGGACATGGATGCGCCGTAAGGAATAGAGTTCTTACCGCGGATCGTCATCGTCTGCGTGTTGTCTCCGGCTGCACTGGTCGTGGGAGCGTAATTGAAACCGGCCACCTTGCTCGAGAGTGCCGCAAGGGCATTCGGGTTGGGAAGGGAAGTGACATTCGCATCCTTGCCATAATTGACACTTGCGATAGCTCCTGAAACGTCGCGCTTACGAGCCGTGCCGTAACCGACCACCACGACGTCATCCAGCAGCATATTGTCCGGAGCCATCGTGACGTTAACCGTTCTGCGGCTGCCGACCGCGGCTTCCTGATTGAGGAAACCGATGTAGGAGAAGACCAGGGTGGCGTTGGGATTCGCAATGAGCGAATAATTGCCATCCAAGTCAGTCATCGTACCGGCGTTGGTCCCTTTGACTTGGATACCGACGCCGATCAGCGGTTCACCCTGGTCATCGACGACCTTGCCGGTCACGACATTCTGGGCGAACGCCTGCACTCCGATCATGAGGAATGCAAGCATCACATAAATGAATCGTTTTACCATAAGATTAGTTTAAAAAATAGATATAATGATGCGTTACTTAAGTCGCCATTAAGTTATTGGTTATCAGCTTAAATAATTTCCTATTTGAATACAGACGGACCCTAAATATTCTTTTACGGAAAATCGAAAATATTATTATTCCGCTGATTGAAAGAGACTTATTGCAGTATTTGCGAGATAATCTTGTCTCGATGGCCAGTAATGGTATTTTTAGCGAAGCGATCGTTTTATTTCCCCCCTGCCGTTTGCAACGATATGCATGAAAACAGCATCTTTTAAAGGTAAATTTGTGTCAAAACGTAAAATAGTTTTGCCGTTTCGTTTTTTTTGGAGAAATTTGTACATATATTAAATAGAATAGGAAAAGAGAGAGAGCTAACAGATTAAGTAACGTCAAATCGCTTATTGGCGACATATACAACCTATCACTATATTTCATTAACCTTAAATTTTTATGGTAAAACGATTCGTAATTGTGGTGCTTGCATGCCTGACACTGGG
>JAFUWZ010000032.1 GCA_017471045.1 Bacteroidales bacterium | reverse complement strand
CGCGATGATCCGGGCCCGCTTGAGGAAGACGTCCTTGAACAGCGGGTTGACGATCAGGTCCACGTAGCGCTGGCGGTAGCGCAGCTCGGGGTCCGAGAACGCGTCGAACACCTTGCCGTCCTGCTCCTTGACGATGGGCAGGACCTTCAGCGACTTGCTCAGGAGGGTCAGCTCCTTGGCGTGGACGCTCAGCTGCCCGGTCTGGGTGATGAAGGCGAAGCCCTTGATGCCGACGATGTCGCCGATGTCCAGGAGCTTCTTCCAGACGGTGTTGTACATCGTCTTGTCCTCGCCGGGGCAGATCTCGTCGCGCTTGACATAGATCTGGATGCGCCCGGTCTCGTCCTGCAGTTCGCCGAACGAAGCCGCGCCCATGATGCGGCGCGACATGATGCGGCCCGCGATGCAGACTTCCTGGAAGTTACCTTTCTCCGGGTCATAGCTGGAAAGGATCTGGGCCGCCGTCGCATTGACGGGGTAGAGCGGGGCCGGATAAGGATTGATGCCGAGTTCCATGAGGCGGGTGAGCGACTCGCGGCGGAGCAGCTCTTGTTCGCTGTATTCGATGTTCGCCATATCTACAAAAAATGCTATTTCCGTTAATCTTGCAAAAATACGACAATATATCCAATATTCCGATTTCTATATTTCAAAAACATTGTGTAAATTTGTACGAATATGTCTAAGGAGTACAAATGGATCCTAAAGGAGCCGGCCGATCCGTCCAAGGTCGCCCAGTTGTCCGCAGAGCTCGGCATCGACCGGGTCCTGTCGGAGCTGCTGGTCAAGCGCGGCGTCGAGACCTTCGAGCAGGCCCGCCGCTTCTTCCGCCCCTCCCTGGACGACCTGCACGACCCCTTCCTGATGAAGGACATGGATGCCGCCGTGGAGCGACTCCACCAGGCGATCGCAGGCGGGGAAAAGATCCTGGTCTACGGCGATTATGACGTGGACGGGACGACCGCCGTGGCCCTGGTCTACTCCTTCATCCTCCGGTTTACCCGGAGCGTCGACTTCTACATCCCGGACCGTTACGACGAGGGATACGGCGTCTCGCTCAAGGGCATCGACTGGGCTGCGCAGAACGGCTTCAAGCTGATCATCACCCTCGACTGCGGCATCAAGGCCATCGAAAAGGTCGAATATGCCCGTCAGTACGGGATCGACATGATCATCTGCGACCATCACCTCCCGGAGGAGGAGCTCCCCAAGGCGGTCGCGGTCCTCGACCCCAAGCGAGAGGACTGCCACTATCCCTTCGACGACCTGTCCGGCTGCGGCGTGGGCTTCAAACTCGTCCAGGCCTATTCCCAGACTTATGGTGTCCCGTTCGAGACCTTGATCCCGCTGCTGGACCTGTTGGTGGTGAGCATCGCGTCCGACCTGGTGACCATGGTCGGGGAGAACCGCGTCCTGGCCCATTTCGGGCTCAAGCAGCTCAACGAGAACCCGCGCAAGGGTTTCCTCGCGATCATCAACCTTTCCAAGCTGGAGCCCGGCCACCTGACGATCGACGACATCGTCTTCAAGATCGGTCCCCGGCTCAACGCGGCCGGCCGTATGGATACGGGGCGCCTTTCCGTGGAGCTGCTGACCGCCACCGACACCACCGAGGCGATGCTGGTGGGCGAGAAGATCAACGACAGCAACAACGAGCGTAAGAGCATCGACCGCGAGATCACCCAGGAGGCCCTGGAAATGGTCCAGGAGGGCCGTTGCGTGGTCAACAACAATGCGATCATCGTCTATAACCCTTCGTGGAACAAGGGCGTCGTCGGGATTGTGGCTTCCCGCCTGGTCGAGGCCTTCTACAAGCCGACCGTCGTGCTGACCAAGTCCAACGGCTTCGTGACCGGCAGCGCGCGCAGCGTCGCGGGCTTCGACCTCTACGCCAGCATCGAGCAGTGTGCCGACATACTGGAGAATTTCGGCGGCCACGTCTATGCCGCCGGCCTGACGCTCAAGGAGGAGAATGTCCCGGAGTTCGCGCGGCGCGTGGACAGCTTCATCAAGGATACGATCACGGTCGAGATGCTGACGCCCGTCGTGGAGATCGACTCGCGCCTCGACTTCTCGCAGATCACGCCCAAGTTCCTGCGCCTCCTCAAGCAGTTCCAGCCTTTCGGCCCGGGCAACAACAACCCGCTCTTCCTGACGGAGAATGTCTATGATGCCGGCAACGGCCGCAAGGTGGGTGCGGGCGGCCTCCACATGAAGCTGGACCTGATCCAGGAGTCCCAGCCCTACCACCAGATCGCCGCGATCGCCTTCAACATGGCCGACTACTACGACTACATCAAGTCCGGCAACCCCTTCGACGTCAGCTACTCCATCGTCGAGAACTACTACCGCGGCAACTCCACCATCCAGCTCCGCGTCAAAGACCTCCACGAGCGGGAGGACATCATCTGATCTAGAATAGCGTCAGCTCCTCGATTTCTTCAGGATCCTGAAGGTTGGCGAAGCGGTCGTCGGGCGTGTCGCCGTCCGGGAGGCTGACCTCCGGGAGTTCGACGTCGATGATGTCGCTCATGTCGATCTCGCCGGCAAGGTTCTGCGGCTCGGCCTCTTCGGCCTCGGGGACGATGTCGTCCTCCGGCTTGTGGAGCGGCTCGACGAAGCGGACCGCCTTCACGTCCAGCGAGTGGCAGCGTTTGCCTTTGGCCGTCAGGCCCTTCTTGGCGATGAACTCCTCGGCCTCGAAGACCTCGGGCTCGCGGCCCTCGTTCTTGCCCTTGAAGCTGACTTCGAACCTGGGATGCCGGTCTTCGCTCAGCTCGACCAGATAGGATTTCCTGTCCGGAGAGATGAATGAGACCGGGGTGTTGTCGCTGAGGACGAAGGAAAAACGCTTGACATAGAACGCCTTGACCTTCGGGTCACCGTCGTAGTAGAGGGCGGTGAAGGTCTTGCCGGGCTCGAACTTCTCGATGCGCAGCACTTCGCCCTGGTAGCGGTTCGACAGGTCGAAAGAGGTCGTGTAGTAGGTGCCGTTCTTGAACACGGCGAGGACCTTGTCCTGCGTGTCGAAAGCGCCCAGGTACAGGCCGCGTCCCTCGTCGTTGAGTTTCTGGATGTCCTCGTCGTACCAGATGTCCTTGCCGGAAATCGTCGATACGCCCTTGCTCTTGAGCTGGATGCGCTGGATCGGGTTTTTCGCGACGAGGTTGCCCCGGGACGTGCGCCCCTTGATGCCCAGCAGGGAGAAGTCGTATTCGCCGGTCTGCTTCTTGAGCTTCGGGCGGGGCCGGTAGTAGATCTTGACCGATTCGGCTTCGCCGTTGTGGTTGGCCGTGAACCAGAGGATCTTGGATCCGGGCTTGCCTTGGGTGATGTCGTACTCCTTGTCGCGGGTGATGGAGGTGATGTTGAAACGCTTGGCGTAGGACACCGCCGTGTTGCCGTCGCGGTAGATGACGTTGTAGGTGGTCCGCTCGTCGCCCCGGTTGAAGACGCCGACATACAGCAGGTCCGGCCAGAAGAAGGCCTTGTCGCTGATCTTGGTGATCTTGTAGCGGCCCTGCTTGTCGATGACGATGATCTCGGACATGTCGGAGCATTCGCCGATCAGGGTGACGCCGTCCTCGCGCTTGAGATTCATGCCCACGAAGCCCTGGGAGAGGTTGGCATAGAGCTTGGCGTTGTTGTTGACGACCTTAGTGACGGCGATGGTCTCGAAGGACGTGATCTCCGTCAGGCGAGGGAAGTCCTTGCCGTATTTCTTCTTCAGGCCCTTGAACCAGTTGATGGTGTAGCGGGTCAGGTGGTCAAGCTTGTCCTGGATGTCGTGCATCTCGTCCTCGATCGCGCGGATCTTCTCGTCGATTGCCTTGGTGTCAAACTTGGAGATCTTGCGGACCGGCTTCTCGACCAGCTTGAGGATGTCCTCGCGCACGATCTCGCGGCGGAAGAAGTCCTGATACTCCTTCATCCGGGCGAAGATCTCGTCGATCTGCGCGTCCCAGTCCCGCTGGTCCTGCTCCAGGATCTTGTAGATGCGGTTCTCGAAGAAGATGCGCTCCAGCGAGTTGTAGTGCCATTCGCCTTCGAGCTCACTGAGTTTGATGCGCAGCTCCTCGCCCAGAATCTCCATCGTGTGGAAGGTGTCGTAGCGCAGGATTTCCTCGACGTCGAGGAATTGCGGCTTGTTGTCCTTGATCACGCAGGCGTTGGGGGAGATGCTGGTCTCGCAGTCGGTAAAGGCGTACAGTGCATCGATGGTCTTGTCGGGGGAGACGTCGTTGGGCAGGTGGATGATGATCTCCACCTGGGAGGTCGTCATGTCCTCGATCTTCTTGATCTTGATCTTGCCCTTGTCCTTGGCCTTGAGGATGGAGTCGATGACGATCTGGGAGGTCTTGCCGTAGGGGATCTCGGTGATGGCGATGGTGTTCTTGTCGCGCTTCTCGATCTTGGCGCGGACCTTGACCACGCCGCCGCGGCGTCCCTTCTGGTACTTCGAACAGTCGGCATAGCCGCCGGTGGGGAAGTCCGGATAGAGCTGGATCTCCTTGCCTTCGAGGATGTCCACGGAGGCGTCCAGCAGCTCGTTGAAGTTGTGCGGCAGGATCTTGGAGGCCATGCCGACGGCGATGCCTTCCGTGCCCTGCGCCAGCAGGAGCGGGAAACGCACCGGCAGCTCGACCGGCTCCTGGTTGCGGCCGTCGTAGGAGGTCATCCAGTGGGTGACCTTGGGGTCGAAGATGACTTCCTTGGCAAACTTGGACAGCCGTGCCTCGATGTAACGCGGGGCGGCGTTGCTGTCGCCGGTGAGGATGTTGCCCCAGTTACCCTGGCAGTCCACGGCGAAGCCCTTCTGGCCCAGCTGCACGAGGGCGCCCAGGATAGACGCGTCGCCGTGCGGGTGATACTGCATCGCCTGGCCGACGATGTTGGCGACCTTGGTGTAGTTGCCGTCGTCCATCTTGTACATGGCGTGCAGCACGCGGCGCTGGACCGGCTTGAGGCCGTCCACGATGTGCGGGACCGCCCGCTGCAGGATCACGTACGAGGCATAGTCCAAGAACCAGTCCTTGAACATCCCCGAGAGTTTGTAGCGGTGCGAGTCGCTTCCCAGCAGCTTCGAGAATTTGCCGGAGGATTCGCCCTCATCGACCTCCTTCTCGTCGTCCAGGACCGCTTCGCTGATCATGATATCATCTTCTTCCATAGTTCCATCTTATTCTTCGTACCCGAAGCGGCGGAGCTCCTTGCGGCTCTCGCGCCAGTCGGGATCCACCTTGACAAAGAGGCTCAGGAAGACCTTCTTCTGGAAGAAATCCTCCATCTCGAGCCGTGCTTGGGTGCCCAGGCGTTTCATGGCGGCGCCGCCCTTGCCGATGAGGATCCCCTTCTGGGAGTCCCGCATCACGTAGATGACAGCCCCGATCTCGTAGCGCTCGGCACCTTCCTTGAACGATTCGATCTCCACCTCGCAGCTGTAGGGGATCTCCTCCCCGTAGTTCAGCAGGATCTTCTCGCGGATGATTTCCGAAGCGAAAAAGCGCAGGTTGCGGTCGGTGAACGTGTCCTTGTCGTACCACGGCGGGCAGACCGGGAGCCGCTCCACGATCGCGTCGAAAATCGAATCGAGGTTGAAACGCTCCTGCGCCGACGCCGGGATGATGAGGGCCGCCGGGAGCTGCTCCTTCCACCAGGCCATCAGCGCCATCACCTTGGGCTGGTCGCTGATATCGATTTTGTTGATCACCAGGATAATCGGGCAGTTCAGGTCCCGCAGCTTGGCGACATACTCCCCGTTCTTGTCCGGCTTTTCGACCGTATCCGTCACGTAGAGGATGATGTCGGCGTCGCCGATCGCCCCGTCCACGAAGTCCATCATGTTCTTCTGGAGGCGATAGTTGGGCTTCAGGATGCCGGGGGTGTCGGAATAGACGATCTGGTAGTCCTCCCCGCTGACGATGCCCATGATGCGGTGGCGCGTCGTCTGGGCCTTGGCCGTGACGATGCAGAGCTTTTCGCCCACCAGGACGTTCATCAGCGTGGACTTGCCGACGTTGGGGTTTCCTATGATGTTGACGAATCCGGCGCGGTGCTCCTTAGACATACGCGCCCATCTTCAGGATGTTGACCTCTCCCTGCGAGAGATATCTCCATTCGCCTTTCTGGAGGCCCTTCTTGGTCAGGCCCGCGAAATAGACGCGGTCCAGCGCACGCACGTCGTAGCCCAGCGATTCGAAGATGCGGCGCACGATGCGGTTCTTGCCGGAATGGATTTCGATCCCCAGTTTGCGGCGGTCGTGCTCGTCGATGTATTCGAGCTCGTCGGCCTTGATCTCGCCGTCGGAGAGCTGGATGCCCGAGAGGATCTTGTCGAAATCCTCCTGCTCAAGCGGGTGGTCAAGCAGGACTTGGTAGATTTTCTTCTTGTCGTAGGAAGGGTGCGTCAGGCGCTCGGCGATCTCGCCGTCGTTGGTGAACATCAGCACGCCCGTGGTCGCCTTGTCGAGGCGTCCGACCGGGAAAACGCGGCCCTGGCAGCCTTTGAGCAGGTCCATGACCGTCTTTTCCGCATGAGGGTCGCTGGCGGTAGTGACATAGCCCTTGGGTTTATTCATCACGACATAGACCTTCTCCTCGCCCTTGAGGCGCTCGCCGTTGAAGCGGACGTCGTCCGTGTTGACGTTGACCTTGGTGCCGAGCTCCGTCACTACTTCGCCGTTGACCGTCACGACGCCGGCCTGGATGAAGGTGTCGGCCTCGCGCCGGGAGCAGACGCCCGAGTTGGCGATGAACTTGTTGAGACGGATCTCATCCTTGGTCATCACCGGTGCGGAATCGAAATCGGAGTATTGGAGTTTCTCGATCTGCGGCCGGCTCTCCAGCATGCGGGAGATGCCGCTGTCGTCCTTGAAAGCATCCTCTTTGCGGAAGGGTTTGCGGGGCTTGGGGTAAGTGCCGCGTCCGCCGGCTTTATACCCGCCGCGGTTCTCGCTGTCACCGTGGCTTTTGCGGGGACCGCCGTAGGTCCGGTTCTCATCGTTGTAGTCCCGGCGTGGACCGCCTTCGCCGTAGCTTTTGCGGGGGCCACCGTACGGGCGATGCTCTCCGCTGCCGGCGAAATGGCTCCTGCGCTCGCCGTAGCCGCCGCGGTTCTCACCGTCACCTAAGTTCCGGCGTGGACCGCCTTCGCCGTAGCTTTTGCGGGGGCCGCCGTACGGGCGATGTTCCCCGCCGCCGGCGAAGTTGCTCCTGCGCTCGCCGTAGCTGCCTCGGTTCTCACCGTCGCCATAGCTCCTGCGGGGACCGCCATAGCTCCGGCTCTCATCGTTGTAGTCCTTGCGGGGGCCGCTGTAGGGCCTGCGTTCGCCGCCTTCGAAGCTCCTGTGTTCTCCATAGTTGCGATGTTCTCCATAGGTCCGGGGTCCGGGGGTGCTGGACCCAACCTTCTTTCTCGGTCTGAGGACCCGCCCCTCGGCGGAATACCTCTTCTCTCCGTCCTGGCCGTAATCCCTACGACCTTCGACGTCCTTCTTGTAGTCTTCCATGATGAATTAAACCAACAATTTGTTTGTGATAAGTAACTATTTCAGTTTGAATACGTACGTGATTGTGCCCTGTTGCATGGCGGGCGCATCCATCTTCTGCTTGAAGCGCGTGCCCATCGCGGCGTTGCGCGCAGCGGCCCAGAGAGCCTTGTCCGTGACAGTCGTACCGTCGGCGCCGGCCTGCGCCTTGACGACTTTGCCGTAGTTGTCCACCCAGATGGCAACGACCACCGTGCCGCTCTCCTGGACGTTGTAGCTCGGGCGGGGGAGGGAGCCTTCGGTGCCGCGCCCTTCAAGGTGTGCGTTGGCTGTCCCCTCGGTCTTGCCGGCATCGGTGTTGCCGTCCGGCTGACCGGCCTTGAAAGTCGTCCCGGCCTCCCGGGCGCCGTGCGGTGCCGTCAGCGATGTGTCCTTCTTGCCCATGCCGGGGAAGGCCGCCCGCGGATCGAGGGCCTGTTCCTGCTCGACGGCGGGCGTCTCTACGTCGCCGAAGGTGTCGGGCCGGGTCGCCGGCGTGAGATTGTCATTGGCCGTAGTCTGGTGGGGCGACTCGCTGCGTTGCACCAGTTCGACCGGTTTCGTCCGGTCTATCTCCTCCGTCTGCGGCTGGATGCCGCGGAAGTGCTGCTTGAACGTCTGTTCTTCCTCCTCGGAAAAGTCCAGCAGAAAGGTCGTCTCAGGCGGCGGAGGATAGAGGTATTTGAAGCCCGTGAAGACGCAGAGCACGCACGCAAGGACATGGACGGTGACGGCCAGGGAGAGGCCGATCACCGTCGAGGTACGCTCGCTTTTCTGTCTTTCACGGAGATACTCTTTCATGGTCTTGAAGTTTGGTCCTTATTCGGGCTGTGTCGCCAGGATGACCTTGTAGTGGTTGCGCTTGGCGATGTTCATGATGCCCACCACTTCCTTGATCGGGACGGACTCGTCGGAATAGATCGAAAAGGTCGGGTCTTCCTCGGTCTGAAGGAGCTCCACCAGGCCGTCCTCGACCTCGTCGTAGGAGACGGGCGTCTCGCTGCCGTTGATGTGGTAGGTATAGCGGTCCTCACCCCAGTCCTTGATGGACACGCTGACCGTGGCCTTGGCGTTCACCTGCCCGGTGCTTTTCGGGAGCAGGAGCTTGAGCGCATTGGGATTGACCAGCGTGGAGGTCACCAGGAAGAAGATGAGCAGCAGGAACACGATGTCCGTCATCGAGGACATCGAGAATTCTGAAAGCACCTTCGTGGATCTCTTGATAGCCATGGCTCCGGAGGATTATTCTTCTGCGGTCTGCGCCGGCTCGTGCAGGAGGTCCATGAAATCAATGGTCGTTCGCTCCATCTGGAACACCAGGTCCGAGATCCGGGAAGACAGGTAGTTGTAGCCGAAATACGCGATGATACCGACGATCAGGCCGCCGACGGTCGTCACCATGGCGGTGTAGATACCGTTGGAGAGCAGGGTGATATCGATGTTGTTGCCGGCCTGGGACATGTTGAAGAACGCCTGGATCATACCCATCACGGTGCCGAGGAATCCGATCATCGGAGCGCCGCTGGCGATCGTGGCGAGCAGGGGGAGACCCCGCTCCAGGCGGGCGACCTCGACGTTGCCGGTGTTCTCGACGGCGGTCTGGATGTCAGTGAGGGGCCGGCCGATGCGCTCGATGCCTTTGCCGACGAGCCGGGAGACCGGCGTGTCATAGCGCTCGCAAAGCGTCTGGGCGGACTTGATCTTGCCCTCGTGGATATAGTCGCGGATGTCGTTCATGAAGTTCTTGTCCACCTTGCTCGCGCGGCTGATCATCCACCATTTCTTGCCGAAGATATAAATGGCGATGATGCTGAGGATCAGCAAGACGATCATCAGCCAACCGCCCTTGCTGGCCATTTCGATCAGGGAATAAGTCTGCTGCTGGGCCACGGGCTCGACAGCGGCGGCCGCGGCGGCTTCGGTGACGGTTTCAGCCATTTCCTGGGCTTCGAAACCGGCTTGTAATAGAAGTGACAACATATCGTTTTGTGTTAATATTAGCTTTGTCCGGGCGTACTATACGCCAAATGACAAAGGTAATAATTTTTTGCCAAAAACTGCGTGGTGCAGTCACTTCTACTGAAAAATATGTGCCGGACGTCAGCGGCCGGGGCCGCCGGGCGCGGCAGACCCGCCGTTTCCCTTCCGGAGAGAGTTGAAACGGTACGATACGCTGAAGAGGACGTAGCGTCCGAACTGGTGGACCCAACTGTTGGTGACATAGTTGGAATTCATCGAAGTGGAGAAGCCCTGGGTCTTGTTGAAGAGATCGTGGACGGCGGCCGTGACTTCGACGTTGTTGCGGGGACCGAATCGCCCGCCTGCCCGGAGGTCGAAGATATTGTCGTCGATACGGGCATAGGGGAGGCCCTGCGTGAAACTCTTGCTGTAGTTCCCGCCGAGGAAGAGGTGCTGGAAGATGTTGTTGATCTCCCAGCCGGCGTTCAGCCGTTCCGTGAAATAGCTGGTCTTGTCCTGCAGGTCGTTGTAGGAGTAAACGTAGGATCCCGATCCGTTGAGGTTGATCCGGACATTGCGGGAGAAGTTGCTCCGCAGCCCGATGCGGAGCGTGGGCCGCAGGTTCTGGGTGCGCGTCAGGACTTCGTCGATGTAGGAGGGGTTGTTGTCCCAGTTGAGCGACAGGCTCGTGTTGATGAACCAGCGGATCTTCTGGAGCGGGATGTCGATCCGGGCAGAGGCGCTGGCGCTGTATCCGTCGGGCGCATTCTCCCAGGTCCGGAAGGTGGACTGGGCCGGCATCGTATAGTCATAGACCGGCAGGTAGGTGTCCTGGGCATAGTAGATCCGCTTGGAGACGATGGGATGCTGCGTCAGGGAGAAACCGGCATTGGCAGAGAAGGTGCAGAGATTGTTGAAAAGCCTGGGCGCTCCGTTGGCGCCCCGTCCGCCGCCCATGCTGCCGCCGAAGCCGCCCGCAGCGGCTGCGCCGGGACCGCCGCCGTTGCGCCCGGCACCGACCCCGCTCCGGTCATTCCCGTTCCCGCCCTGTCCGCCGCCGGCTTGTCCGGGGACCGGGCCCTCCGCCTGGGCTGCCAGCAGGTCTTCCAGGCTCTCTCCGCCCTCCATCATCCGCACGCTCTCCCGCATCTCGGCGCCCAGCACCGTGCTGTAAGACAGGTTGAAGGAGTGGCTGAAGCTCTGCTGCAGGTCCGGATTGCCGGCCGTGACGTTGTACAGGCTGCTGTTGTCGATCCGGGGGCGGATCTGCTCGACGGACGGTGTGCCGGAAGACGTGCTGTAACGGGCACTCCAGTGGTTGATCATGGATTGCGTCGTCAGGTTGGCACTGGGCAGGAAAGCCCGGAACCGGTGGTCGTACAAGTCCTCGAACGGGAAGGTCTCCTGCTTGTTGATGCCCAGCGAGCGATAGTTGAGGTTGAGGTCGAAAACCGCCTTGGAGCGCTCCAGGAAACTCCGGTACGAAAGGGTTGCCGAACGGGTGTTGTTGTCGGTCGTATGGGTGTAGGTGTTGACCGTGTCCATCAGGCTCTCCAGCGGGTCGGAGATGTCGTAGGCGAGCCGCTCGGTGCGGCTGAAACTGTCCGACCAGCCGAAGCTGGCGGACAGGGTCCGCCCGTCGTCTATCTCCCAGCTGACGGAAGGGGTGACGCTCCAGTTGTGGCTGGCGCCGAGGGTCCCGATGTCGATGACTTTGCGGCTGATGCTGGAAGTCGTCGTGTCGATCTTGAGGTTGTCGCCGTCGCTGTCCGAAAGGGAGGCGGAAGCCCTCAGGGAGAGGCCGATCTTGTCCCGGAAACGCTTGTTGGCGCTGACACTGGAGCTGAAGGTCTTGCCGTGGGTGCCGGATTTGGAGCTGGTCGAAGTGCCCTGGCGGGGCAGGTCGTCCTGGAGGTTGTAGTTGCTGCTCCAGGAGTGGTTCAGCCCCTCGTTGAGGCGGGCGCTGGCCGAAAGCCGGATGCCGCCGTCCTTGAGGGACTTGAACCCGTTGACGGAGAAATTGTGTGCCTTGCTGGTGGCGTCCGAGCGGGAACTCCGGTCCTCGACGCGGGAATCGTATTTCTCATTGGGGAAATAGACCAGCTGGGTGATGGATTCGCTGACGTTGTAGTTGTCTGTATAAGAGTAGGATGCACCGACGGATCCGAGGACGAAGTTGCGGGTCGTCGGACTCATCCATTTCTTGTTGACCATCGTGGAGACGGAGATGTAGCGCAGGTCCGGGCTCCCGCCGCCGCCCACGCTGCCGAATGAACTGCCCCGCCGCCGGTTGGAGGCGTTGTTGATGTTGTTGATGTTGGCGCTGAACGAGGCCTGGAGTTTCTCCGAATGGGCATTCACGTCGACGCCGGCCGTATACCGGAACTTGTGGTAGGTGCTGTCCGTATCGAATCCGCCGCCGGCAAGGGCGTTGCCCATCAGCACGAACTGGGGCTTGCTCTTGGTCCGCACGTCCAGGACGCGCTCCTTCTCTTCGTTCTTGCTGATCTTGTG
>JAFUWZ010000031.1 GCA_017471045.1 Bacteroidales bacterium | reverse complement strand
CGATCTTCCTGTGGTCACGCTTCTTCGCGTCCTCCAGCATCACGAGATACTCGTCGAGCATCGACTTCTTCGGGAAGGTGATGCCGTAGACGCGGGTGAGCTGCTGGCGCTTCTCGTCACCGCGCCAGTAGGCGCCGGCGATGGAAGTCAGCTTGACCGCCTTGATCACGTCGGTATTCTTGAGGTGCGGACCGCGGCAGAGATCGGTGAAGGCACCGTTCTCATAGTACGTGATGGTGCCGTCTTCGAGCTCGCTGATCAGTTCGCACTTGTAGGGGTCTCCCTTTTCTGTGAAATACTTCAGCGCGTCGGCCTTGGAGACCTCGATGCGCTTGAAATCCTCCTTTCTCTGGGCCAGCTCCAGCATCTTCTTCTCGATCTTGGGCAGATCCGCATCGGTGATGGAAGCCCCGGCAAGATCCACGTCATAGTAGAACCCATTCTCGATCGCGGGACCGATGCCGAACTTGACCCCGGGATACAGCGCCTCGAGAGCCTCGGCCATCAGATGGGAAGAAGAATGCCAGAAGACATGCTTGGCCTCGTCGGAGTCCCACTTGAGGAGCGTCACGGTCGCATCGGATTCGATGGGGCGGGTCAGGTCGTAGGTCGTCCCCTTGCTCTCCGGCGCATCACCGGCCAATTTGACCGATGCGGCCAATACGTCCGCGGCCAGCCTCGGGCTGATGCTCGCTGCAATCTCATAAGCGGTGACGCCTTTTTCGTAGGCTCTCACACTGCCGTCAGGAAAGGTGATGTTGATCATAATCGTCTTGTAGTTGTTCAAGCAAGCAAAGATACGAATTTTTTTCTATCTTTGTATGAAATACAGATTTGATATGGAAGAATCGTTCACGAAGAAGGATTTTTGGGACGGAGCCGGCAAGGCCGGTATCGTCCTGGGCGCCGTCCCCATCCTGTACATGCTGATCGAGCAGCTCCTGCTGCAGAATCTGGCGGAACAGATCGGGGCCTTCCCCTCCACCCTTGTCACCCTAGTCCTCTGGGCGGCCAAGTTCGTCGGCTGTATCCTGCTGATGCGCTGGTATATGAAGCGCTTTGCCGCGCAGCATGAAAACGTGACGCGCCGGGACGCCAACCGCTTCGGCTGCGCCATCGCCCTGACTTCCGCCCTGATTTACTCCGCCTTCGTCCTCGCCTGGTCCAAATTCATCGACCCGGACATGTTTGCACGGGCCTTCGAGACCGCGGCGGAGCAGTATGCTTCCTTCATGGATTCCAACACGCTGGACATGATGGAACAGATGAAGGGCAACATGCCCGTGATCGCCTTCTTCTCCAATTTCATCTATTGTTTCCTGTTCGGAGTCATCCTGTCCGCCATCCTGGCGCCGGGCATCGGCAAGGATACGGACCCCTTCTCCAAGGACAACAACCCGTTCAGCAACGAGCAGTAAACCATGGAATACCCTTTCGACCTCAGCATCATCGTTCCCGCCTACAACGAAAAAGAGTCGCTCCCCGAATTGATCGAATGGATCGGCCGCGTCTTGGGACGCGAAGGACGCACGTACGAAGTGATCATCATTGATGACGGCAGCACCGACGGCAGCTGGGACACGATCCTGGAGCTGGCCGCCCGGGACGGCCATGTGCACGGGATCCGTTTCCGCCGCAATTACGGAAAGTCCGCCGCCCTGTACTGCGGATTCAAGCAGGCAGCCGGCCGCGTCGTCTTCACGATGGATGCAGACCTGCAGGACTCGCCGGACGAACTGCCCGAAATGTACCGGATGGTGACCGAGGAGGGCTGGGACATCGTTTCCGGATGGAAACAGCACCGTCAGGACAACAAACTGACGAAGAACCTCCCCTCGAAACTCTACAATGCGACCGCACGGTGGATTACCGGCATCAAACTGCACGACATGAACTGCGGCCTGAAAGCCTATGCCAACGAAGTCGTCAAGGACATAGAGGTTTATGGCGAGATGCACCGCTACATCCCCTATCTGGCCAAGAACGCGGGATACACCCGGATTACGGAAAAGCCAGTCCACCACCAGAAACGCAAATACGGCGTCAGCAAATTCGGGCTGGAACGTTTCGTCAACGGTTTCCTGGACCTGCTCTCCCTGTGGTTCATCAGTACCTTCGGCAAGAAGCCAATGCACTTCTTCGGTTACACGGGCCTGTTCATGTTCCTGGTCGGCTTCATCATGACCATCTGGATCATCGTCGCGAAACTGGTCCACCAGGCAGCCGGGACAGCTTTCCGTGCCGTCACCGACCAGCCTTTGTTCTACCTGGCCCTGGTGACCGTGCTGACGGGCGTCATGCTTTTTCTGGCGGGCTTTATCTGCGAACTGATTTCCCGCAGCAACTCCGACCGCAACAACTACAACATCCAGGATACCATCTGATAACCCATCAGCGAGACAGCGAATAGGCACGGCTGCCTCAGGCAGCTGCCGTGCTTTGGTATCCGGACCGTACAGGTCCGGATACGAAGAAGCCCGGCGTCATCCTTGACGTCGGGCTTCCAAAGAACGGCAGCTGCCTACTCTCCCACCGGGTCGGGCAGTACCATCGGCGATGGCGGGCTTAACTTCTCTGTTCGGAATGGGTAGAGGTGGTACCCCGCCGCTATAGCCACCGCAATATATGTCTTGAGAAAGATAACACCGGCAAAT
>JAFUWZ010000030.1 GCA_017471045.1 Bacteroidales bacterium | reverse complement strand
TTCTTGCCGTCGACGATCTTGAGATAGAGGCCGATCAGCATCGCCGCCACGCCCAGGCAGGCCAGCATCACCAGCGCCCAGGTATAATTGAGCTGGTCCGGAGCGGTGCCGGGCGCATTGGTATGGGTCAGCACATTGCCGATCAGGATCGGGAAGAGCCAAAGCCCGATATTCTGGATCCAGAAGATCAGGGCATAGGCGGAGCCGATGACCTTGGCGTCAACCAGTTTCGGGACGGAAGGCCACAGGGCCGCGGGCACCAGCGAGAAGCTGGCTCCCAGGACGAGGATCGTCACATAGGCCACGACCGTGCCGCCGACGGCGCTGCCCTTGAAGAGGGGCAGAATGAAAGCGAAGGTCAAGTGGCAGAGCACCAGCAGGATCGAGCCGATGAGCAGCATCGAGGCCGCCTTGCCCTTGTGGTCCACATAGTTGCCGAGGATCGGCGTGATGGCCACGGCCAGCAGCGGGAACACGGCGAAGATCGTTTCGGCCGTTCCGCGCCGGAAGCCCATCCAGCAATACACGACCAGCGCCACGACCGCGAGGGCCATCAGGCTGTATTTGAGTTTGTTGTTATGCTTGATGAAGTTGCTGGCAAAAGAGCAGACCGCCACCACGAGCATGATGATGTACTGGATGATGGTGACCGCCTCCCCTGCCCAGAACGATCCGGCCGCGGGCTCGGTCAGGGTCAGGTTGCACTGCAGCATGTTGACTGCATACTTCTGGAACGGGAAGATCGCCGAATAGTAGAGGACGCACAGCAGGGCCACCAGCCAGAAACCGAGGCTCGTGAGGATCTTGCCGATGTCCTTGACCTTGAAGGGATCGTCTTTCTCTTCCGCTTCGCCGGTCTGGCTGTCAAGCTTGCGGTCCATGAAGAAGTAGGTGATGAACATGATGAGCGCGATGCAGAGCAGCACCACGCCGAACGCCACGGAACGGCTGACATCGATCCGGCCGCCGAGTTTGGCGAAATAGGGCGAGAAGATCATGCAGGTGGCGACACCCAGCCGGGCGAGGGCCATCTCGGAGCCCATGGCCAGCGCCGTCTCGCGGCCCTTGAACCATTTGACGATACCGCGGCTGACCGTGATACCGGCCATTTCACAGCCGCAACCGAAGAGCATGAACCCGAGCGCGGCCAGCTTGGCCGAGGCCGGCATACCGTGGTAGAACGGCAGGACATCGTCGATGAAGCCCACGCCGGTATGCCAGTTGAGGTGGTCGGTGAACCAGGCTTCGAGACCGGAACCCATGAAGGATTCGCTGATGGCGTAGTACTTGATCAGGCCGCCCAGGAGCATGACGGCGCCCGAGAGCACGGCCGTGAAGCGCACGCCCATCTTGTCCAGGATAATACCCGCGAAGATGAGGAAGAAGACGAACACGTTGAGGAAGGTCTCGGCGCCCTCCATCGTGCCGAAGGCTTTGGAATCCCAGCCGCGCGTCGACTCCATCAAGTCTTTGATCGGGGACAGGATGTCCATGAAGATGTACGAACAGAACATGGCGAGGGCCAGCAGCAGGAGCGCGATCCAACGCATCGCCGCAGAGTCCCTGAGGGTGGTTTTCTGAAGGGTTTGGGCCATAATCATATTATTTTGTCATTGTATTCAAAAACCTGCCAAGGGGAACAGTACCGTGGGCAAAAGTAAGATAAATCCAGCCAGAATCAAAACCAAAACGTACTTCCAGGCAAAGCTGACCCATTCCGTGTAGGAAACCTTGGCCATCGCGAGGGCGGCGATCAGCACGCCCGAGGTCGGAGTGAGCATGTTGGTAAAGCCGTCGCCGAACTGGAATGCGAGCACGCAGGCCTGGCGCGAAAGGCCGATCATGTCGGAGAACGGCGCCATCACCGGAACCGTGATGGCCGCCTTGGCCGTCGCACTCGGGATCAGGAGGTTGATCACCGTCTGAATGCCGTACATCATCGACAGGGCCCCGGTCCTGCCGCTCTCCCCCAGACCGGATTCGAGCCCGTGCAGGATACTGTCCATCACGGCGCCGTCCTGCAGGATGACGACGGCGCCCGAAGCCAGACCCACGACCAGGGCGGCGGAAAGGATGTCCTTCGCCCCCGCGACAAAGGCTTCGGCGATGCGGCCGGGGCGGAAACCGGCCACCGCGCCGCACACGATGCCCATCGCCAGGAACAAGGCGGAGATCTCGGTGATGTACCAGTGCCACAACGTCGCTCCGAGGATGAGCGCGACGACCGTCGCACCGAGGATCAGCAGGATCCACCGCTGAGCGCGGGTGGAGACAGCGCCATCCGGACGCTCGGCCTCAGTCGGATCCGGGTCCGAAAGGCCCCGTGATCCCCTCTCAGGACACATTCCCGCCGGATTTGTGCGCACCCGGCCCGCATACCACAGCACGAAGCCGATCAAAGCTGCGGTCAGCAGCGCCCAGCAGAAGATGCGGTATCCCATCCCGGAAAACAACGGGAGCCCCGCCATCTCCTGGGCGATCCCGACGGTGAAAGGATTGAGAAAGGCGGCGCTGAAGCCGATGTTGGCCGCCACATAGACGATCAGCAGCCCGGTGACGGCATCGTAGCCCAGCGAAACGACCAGCGGCACGACGATCCCGACGAAGGGGATGGTCTCTTCGCTCATGCCGAACACCGCGCCGGCAAGCGAAAAGAGCAGCGCCACCGACACCAGCACCCAGCGGTCGTACTTCCCCGCCCGGGCGATGAAGCCCCGGATGCCATAGGAGACGGCGTCGGTCTCATTCAGGACCCAGAAGGCGCCGCCGACAATCAGGATGAACGCGATAATGCCGGCCTGCAGCTTGAAGCCCTCGTACAAGGCGCTGAAGACCTGCCAGGTCTGCGGGACGGACTCGGCCGGGACGAACGACAGGGCGCCGTCCGCCCCCTTCTCGTAATGTCCGCCCGGCAGCAGCCAGGTGGCCACGGCGCAGAGCAGAATCAGCGCGAAGAGGATGACGTAGGTGTTCGGAGTGCGGGTCTTGCCGTTCATACGGGTCCGGAATGGATTCGCTAATTTACTTCTTATTTTAAAAAGTCACAATTTAGTCGTACTTTTGCAGCGCAATGGACTCTCTCCTGGACCAGGTCAAATTCCCGCAGGACATCCGCGGATTCGACACGGAGCAGCTCAAGCAGCTCTGCGCCGAGATCCGGTCTTATATGTTGGAATGCTGCTCCCACAATCCGGGCCACGTGGCCTCGAGCCTGGGCGCAGTGGAGCTGATCGTCGGCCTTCATTACGTGTACCACACGCCCGAAGACAAAATCGTCTTTGATGTCGGGCACCAGGCCTATGCCCACAAGATCCTGACCGGCCGCAAGGAAGCCTTCGCCCGCAACCGGACCGAAGACGGGATCAGCGGATTTCCGCGCATGGAGGAAAGCCCCTACGACGCATTCGGCGCCGGCCACGCCTCCACTTCCGTTTCCGCGGCACTCGGCCTGGCCGAGGCCGCGAAATGCCGGGGCAGCCGGGAGAAGGTGGTCGCCCTGATCGGCGACGGAGCCTTGACCGGAGGCCTGGCCTTCGAGGGGCTCAACAACGCCGGCAACAGCGAGGCGGACCTGCTGGTCATCCTGAACGACAACAACCAGTCCATCGACGGCAACCTCGGCGGCCTGCACAACCATCTGATGAAACTGACGACCAGTACCGCCTACAACCGGGTGAAGGACAAGGTCTGGCGCAGCCTGGGCGAGACGCGCACGCGCAATTTCTTCCAGCGCTGGATCCGTTCCCTGAAATCCTGGGCCGTCACGAAGACAGGCGGCGACCTGTTCGAGAGCCTGGGATTCCGCTATTTCGGGCCCATCGACGGCAACGACATCGAAGCGGTGACGCGCACGCTGGCCAAGCTGCGGGAGATGAAAGGGCCGCGCCTGCTGCACTGCTACACCCTCAAGGGCAAGGGATTCGCGCCGGCCGAGGCGGACCCGACCCGCTGGCACGCGCCGGGGAAGTTCGACCCCGTCAGCGGCGAAATCCTCCCCTCCCCGCATCCCCATGACCGCTATCAGGACGTGTTCGGGCAGACCCTGCTGGAACTGGCCAGGATGGACAAGCGGGTGGTCGGCATCACGCCTGCGATGGCGACCGGCTGCGGGATGAACCTGCTGGCCCGGCAGATGCCGGAGCGCTTCTTCGACGTCGGTATCGAGGAAGAGCATGCCGTCACTTTCTCGGCGGGCCTCGCCGCCGGCGGGATGCGGCCTTTCTGCAACATCTATTCCTCCTTCTCGCAGCGCGCCTATGACCAGATCATCCACGACCTGGCCCTGCAGCAGCTGCCGGTCGTCCTCTGCCTCGACCGCGCCGGCCTGGTCGGCGAGGACGGTGCCACGCACCACGGCGTCTTCGACCTGGCCGCCTACCGCAGCGTCCCCTGTGTGACCCTGATCGCTCCCCGCGACGAGCGCGAACTGCGCCTGGCCATGTACACCGGCCTGCAGCAGGAAACGGGACCTTATATCATCCGCTACCCGCGCGGGATGGGCGAAGGGACGCCCTGGGCCGACGCGCCGCTGACAACGCTCGAACCCGGCCGGGGCGAATGCCTGCAGGAAGGCAGCCGCACCGCGATCCTGACCCTCGGGCCGATGGCCGGACAAGCCCTCGAAGCCGCCCGGCGCTTCGAAGCGGAGGGCGGGGCCGCACCGGCGGTCTATGACATGCGCTACCTCAAGCCCCTCGACGAGGGAATCCTGTCCGAAGCCGCATCCCGCTTCGAAAACATCCTCACGGTCGAGGACGGAAGCCTGAAAGGCGGCCTGTACGGGGCTGTCTGCGAGTACCTGGCCGGGCAAGGATTCCGGACGCGGGTCCGGGGCATCGGCATACCGGACCGTTTCATCCCCCAGGCCAGCCAGCGCCAGGAACGGCACGCATGCGGTCTGGATGCCGACGGGATTCTGACAGAATTGAAGAATCTTTCTTAAAAAGATTGAAATTTTTTTGGAGATTGAGAATAATTCTCTATCTTTGCAATCCCTTTTGAAAGGGGAGTTTTTTGAAATGATGCCGATATAGCTCAGTTGGCCAGAGCACGTGATTTGTAATCTCGGGGTCGTGGGTTCGACTCCCTCCATCGGCTCCAAGGCCAAGAGGCTCACTTAGGGCACAAGGCGGAGAGTGGGGCATCTGCCCCCGAAAAATAG
>JAFUWZ010000001.1 GCA_017471045.1 Bacteroidales bacterium | reverse complement strand
GGGTCTTGGCGCAGATGAAGCTGTCGAACGGATGGCGGCTGCCGTTCGGCTGGATTTCCCGCAGGGGAGCGGTCTGGGGCGTGGCGATGTAGCCGGGGCCGATGCCGTTGCACTGGATGTTGTACTCGCCGTACTCGGAGCAGATGTTGCGGGTCAGCATCTTGAGTCCGCCCTTCGCGGCGGCGTAGGCGCTGACGGTCTCGCGCCCGAGCTCGGACATCATCGAGCAGATGTTGATGATCTTGCCTTCGCGGCGCTCCATCATTTCGGGCAGGACGGCGGCGGACACGATATACGGGGCGACGAGGTCCACGTCGATGACGGCCTGGAACTCGCTGCGCTTCATCTCGTGCATCGGGATGCGTTTGATGATGCCGGCGTTGTTGACCAGGATGTCGATCTGGCCCACTTCGGCGTGGATGCGCTCCACCAGGGCCTTGACGTCATCCTCCTTGGTCACGTCGCAGACATAGCCTGTGACGTTGGTGATGCCGGCCTCCTTGTAGTTCTGCAGTCCGCGCTCGAGGGCCGCCTCGTTGATGTCATTGAAAATGATGTGGTCGATGCCGGCCGCGGCGAAGGCATTGGCGATGTTGAAGCCGATGCCATAGGAAGCGCCCGTGATCCAGGCATTCTTCCCTTTCAGTGAAAACAAGTCTGTCATATACAAAAGAATAAGGTAGTCTCCAACAAATATACAAACGTTTGCATTAATAACAAAATAATTCTATCTTTGTCCGCAAGATGGTGACGATTACGGACATTGCGAAGGCCCTTGGCGTGACTCCTTCCACGGTATCTCGTGCCCTTTCGGGCAGCCCTCGCGTCAAGGAGGAAACCCGCAGGACGGTCGAGGAGACAGCCCGCAGCATGGGCTATGAGCGCAACGTCATGGCTTCCAACCTGCGCCGGGGCCGGTCCAGCATCGTCGGCATCATCGTGCCGCGCATTTACCGGGAGTTCTTCTCCAATGTGATCGGCGGCGCGGAGTCTATCCTGAATGAGGCCGGTTACAATGTCCTGATCTGCCAGACCCACGAGCGGCGGGAGGCGGAACTGCAGGCCCTGCATACCCTGCGCAAGAATCAGGTGGCCTGTGTCCTGATGTCCCATGCCATTGAAACGGAGGATCCCGCTCCGATTGCGGAGGCGCTGGGTGACATCCCGCTGGTCCAGTTCGACCGCGTCTTCCGTTCCCTGCCGGGAGCCAAGGTGGTCAACGACAATTATGAGAGCGCGTATGCCGCCACCCGTCATCTGATTGCCAACGGATACCGCCGGGTCGGTACGCTGGCGGGTCATCTGTGCTGCGAGGCTTTCTCCGACCGCCTGCGGGGGTATCGCAAAGCCTTGGAGGACAGTGGCCTGGCCTATGACGAATCCCTCGTTTTCCAGGACTGTATCCTGCGGGAGACGGGCTGGGACGCGGCATTGCAGGCGGCAGAAGCGGGCTGCGACGCCTTGTACAGCGCGGGCGATTTCTCGGCCCTCGGCGCGATGGAAGCCCTTCGGTGGAAGGGCTTGAGCCTGCCGCGGGATTTCGGGATCGTGGGGACGGCCGACGAGACGTTTGCCAGTTTGATGTCGCCGTCCTTGAGTTCCCTGGGCCAGCACGCCTTCGAGATGGGGCGGGTGGCCGCCAAGGCTTTCCTGTTCCGGTCGCAGGCGACGACTGTCATTTCGATGGAACTCCACATCCGTGAATCATCCAACAGAAACAGTATATGTCAAAAGTAGTTACCTTCGGCGAAGTGATGCTTCGCCTCTCCACTCCGGGTTATGCGCGTTTCTCGCAGGCCCGTCAGTTCGATGTTACCTTCGGCGGCGGTGAGGCCAATGTCGCCGTGTCCCTGGCCAACTGCGGCGTGGACGCGAGTTTCGTAACCCGGCTCCCGGACAATGACGTTGCCCGGATGTGCCTGGCCGAGCTCCGCGGCCTGGGGGTCGATACGGACGGGATCGTGCAGGGCGGGGACCGCATGGGCATTTATTTCCTCGAGACCGGCGCCGTGGCGCGCGGCAGCAAGGTGATCTATGACCGGGCGCATTCGGCGATCGCCGAGATCCGGCCGGGCATGGTGGACTGGCGGCGCGTGCTGGAAGGCGCGGACTGGTTCCACTGGACCGGCATCACGCCGGCGCTGAGCCAGGGCGCGGCCGACGCCTGCCTGGAAGCGATCCGCGTGGCAAATGAGATGGGCGTCAAGGTCTCCTGCGACCTCAATTACCGCAAGAAACTCTGGAAGTACGGCAAGACGGCGTCCGAAGTGATGCCCGCACTCGTCGAGGGCTGCGACCTGATCCTCGGCAACGAGGAGGACGCCGAGAAGGAATTCGGCATCAAGCCCGAGGGCTTCGACGCCGAGAAGACGGGCGGCGAGATCGACCAGACCCGCTTCGAGAGCGTGTGCCGCCAGCTGATGGAGCGCTTCCCGCGCTGCAAGAAAGTGGCCGTGACCCTGCGCGGCTCGATCAACGCCAACCACAACACCTGGGGCGGCGTGCTATACGACGGCAAGACCCTTTGGCAGAGCCGTCGGTATGATATCACGCACATCGTGGACCGCGTGGGCGGCGGTGATTCGTTCATGGGCGGCTTGCTGTACGGCTTGCTGACTTATCCGACGGATCAGGAGGCGATCGAATTTGCGGCGGCGGCTTCGGCCCTCAAGCATACGATCCTGGGCGACTACAACCGCGTGACGGCCGCCGAGGTTGAAGGCCTGATCAACGGCGGCGGTTCCGGCCGCGTCTCGCGTTAGGCGGATATGCGGTGTCTTGTCCTGACGCTGGGCTTGGTTGTAGCGTTGCTTGTCGTGGCGCCGGCTGGGAGCATTCCGCCCGGCAGGGCGTTCCTTTTCAGCTCCCAGCAGGGGGCGGACTCCCAGCCGGCGCTGGAACGCTATGCCAATCCGATCCTGCACCAGGACTGGTCGGACCCCGACGTGTGCCGCGTCGGCGACGACTTTTACTTCACCGCTTCTTCCTTTAACTGCTTCCCGGGCCTGCCGGTCCTCCACTCCCGCGACCTCGTCCACTGGACCCAGATCGGCGCGGCGCTGACGGACTATCCGGGACCGGGCTGGGACGGGCCGGAACACGATTTCCGGACCCGTGTCCAGCACGGGAACGGTGTCTGGGCGCCGGCCATCCGCTACCACGACGGCTGGTTCTACATCTTCTGCGGCGACCCGGACCGCGGCATCTTCATGGTGCGCACCCAGGACCCTTCCGGGGAATGGGAGCCTCCGGTCTGGCTAGTCCGGGAGAAGGGCTTCATCGACCCCTGTCCGCTCTGGGACGAGGATGGACGGGCCTGGCTCTCACATGCCTGCGCGGGATCCCGGGCGGGCCTGAAAAGCGTGCTGTTCGTGGCTCCGATGGCAGCGGACGGCTCGCGGCTGCTGGGACCGTCGCGCATCGTGTACGACGGCCATCTGACGCAGCCGACGATCGAGGGCACTAAGTTCTATCAGCGGGAGGGCCGTTACTACATTTTCGCGCCGGCCGGCGGCGTGGCGACCGGGTGGCAGACGGTCCTGCGCGCGTCCGCTCCCTTCGGCCCCTACGAAGAACGCATCGTGCTCGCCGCGGACGGATCCGCAGGTGAGGACGGCCTGTCGTCGGGAGCCGCACGGGATGGCTTCGGGCCGCGCCCCGTCAATGCCCCTCACCAGGGAGCCTGGGTCACTGCCCCGGACGGCTCGGACTGGTTCGTGCATTTCCAGGACAAGGACGCCTACGGCCGCATTGTGCACTTGCAGCCGATGCGCTGGGGCCCCGACGGCTGGCCGGTGATCGGTGATGATCCCGACGGCGACGGCTGCGGCGCTCCGGTTTCCGCCTGGGACGCTCCGGCAGCCGGGAGGCAGAGCGCCGCGCCGCGCAGGAAAGGGACGCCCTCCTGGGCGGAATGCGCTGCGCAGCGCTCTGCCTCCCGGCAAGCATCCGATGCCTCAGCGGACACGGAGCGGCGCGTTTCTGTGCCCGGCGCTGCAGAGACCGGGCCCTATGGCCTGGACTGGGCCTGGCAGTATCCGGCCGTGCCCGCGCCCTATTGGCATTTCGCCCTGCCGGGCGGCGGTGTACGCCTATACAGCGTGCAGCAGGCAGAAGGGTACCGTAACCTCTGGGACTGTCCCAACCTCCTGCAGCAGAAATTCCCGGCTGAATCCTTCACCGTTACTGCCCGGCTCGTCTTCCGTCCCAACCCGTCGCTCAAGGGCAGGGGAGAGCAGGCCGGGATCGTCGTGATGGGGACGGACTACGCCGGCCTGCGCATCACAGATACGACGGAAGGTCCGGTCCTGGAGTGGGTCTCGTGCCAGGGCGCCGATCAAGGCGCTCCCGAGGAGGTCAGGCGGCTGGCTCTGCTTCCTTCGACCCCTCTCCCTGTGATCCACGGCCGCGAGTCGGTCGGCGTCCTGCCTGTCCACTACCCAGACTATCAGGAAACTGCGCTCTATGTCCGGCTCGAAGTCGGGCCTGGCGATCCGTCTGACGGGCACGGGGGCGCCCTCAGCCGCAGTAGACAAGTTATCCACGGAGCGGATGGCGCTGGATGCGAGGATGGACGAAGCCCCCTGCTGCGGACGGTCGCCAGGCCGGAAGCGGTCTGCCGTTTCTATTACAGCCTGGATGGCCGGGACTATAACCCCTCGGGTGCCTCTTTCACCGCGCAGCCCGGCCGCTGGATCGGCGCCAAATGGGGCATTTTCTGCAACCGGTACGCCCCCAAGAACGATGCCGGCTTCCTGGACGTATCGGAACTACAAGTGACAGAACGGATTCAGCCTTGAAAAACTTTAAGACAAACGTTTGTATTTTTGGATTTATTCCTATATTTGCAAAGTTGACACTAAGACTGAGTTAGACCGATGCTCCATCGACACTCCCTGATACTGCTGGCCTTGGGCCTGCTGGTCCTTTGTTCTTGCGACAAAGAATACAAACGTTTGGATTCCCTCTACGAAGGCCTGCCCTTCGAGATGGAAAAAGTCGCGCAGCCCCGGATTCCTGCCCGCAGCGCCGTGCTGACCGATTTCGGCGGCGTCGGTGACGGCGTCGCGCTCAACACGGAGGCTTTCGCCCAGGCGATCGGCGCGCTCGCCGCGAAGGGCGGCGGCCGTCTTGTCGTGCCGGCCGGCATCTGGAGGACGGGCCCCGTCGCCCTGCAGAGCCACATCGAGTTGCACCTGGATGCCGATGCGCTGATCGTCTTCGATCCCGACCAGGATCTCTATCCCATCATTGACACCAACTTCGAAGGCCTGGACGTGCGTCGCTGCACTTCTCCAATCCACGCCGAAGGGGCGACCGACATCGCCATCACCGGCCGCGGCATCATCGACGGCAGCGGAGATGCCTGGCGCGAGGTCAAGCAGGTCAAGGTCGGCCAGACCCAGTGGGCGGCCATCCTCCGGCGGGGCGGCGTCCTCTCGGACGACGGGAAGGTCTGGTATCCCGACGAAGGGTACAAGAAGGCGCGCTTGACCGCCGGTTCGCTCAACTATCCCGATCCTTCCCTGGACGAGCAGGAGATCAAGACTTTCCTCCGCCCCGTCCTGGTGTCGCTGCGCGAATGCGAGCGCATCCTGCTGGACGGTGTGACCTTCCAGAACAGCCCCTGCTGGAACCTGCACCCCCTCTGGTGCAAGGACCTGACCATCCGCGGCATCACCGTCCGCAATCCCCACTATTCGGCCAACGGCGACGGCATCGACATCGACGCCTGTGAGAATGTGATCCTCGTCGGGTCCAGTTTCGACGTCGGAGACGATGCCATCTGCATCAAGTCCGGCAAGGACGAAGACGGCCGGCGCCACGCGCGCAAATGCCGCAACCTGATCATCTCCGACTGTACGGTCTATCACGGCCATGGCGGCTTTGTCGTCGGCAGCGAGATGTCCGGCGGCGTGGAGAACATCCGGGTCACGGGCTGCCGCTTCATCGGCACGGACGTAGGCCTGCGCTTCAAGAGCACCCGCGGCCGCGGCGGACGGGTCAAGGACATCTGGTGCGACCACATTTACATGAAAGACATCGTCACCTACGGGGTGATCTTCAACCTCTACTACGAGGGCGTAGCGGCGACCGATCTCAAGGAAGGCGCCGGCGCGGACCTGCGGCCCGTGGACGAGACGACGCCCGAGTTCCGGGATTTCCATTTCTCGGACATCGTCTGCAGCGGCGCCCGGCAAGCCGTCTTCATCAATGGCCTGCCGGAAATGCCCGTGCGCGGGATCGAATTCAAACACAGCACTTTCACCTCGGACCAGGACGCACGCATCCAGTACGCGGAAGACGTCCGTTTCGAGGCGGTAACCATCAACGGCAAGGCACTATGAGACGCATCCTTCTCCTGATCGCCGTCTGGCTGACGGCGAGTTCCTTCACCATCCATCTCTGCGGCGACAGCACGATGGCCGAGAAAGACCTTTCCAAAGGCAATCCCGAGCGCGGCTGGGGGATGATGTTCCAGAATTTCCTGGACGAAGGCGCGCAGGTCGTCAACTATGCCCAGAACGGGCGCAGCACCAAGAGCTTCATTGAGCGGGGGCTCTGGGACAAGGTGATCGCTGCGGTCAGGCCCGGGGACTATGTCTTCATCCAGTTCGGCCACAACGACGCCAAGGAGAGCGACCCGGAGCGCTATGCGGCTCCCTGGGGCGCCTACCAGGACAACCTGCGCCGCTTCATCGACGAGACGCGCTCGAAGGGCGGCACGCCGGTGCTGCTGACCCCCGTGGCGCGCCGCTGGTTCAAGAACGGCCGGCTGGACCGCGCCTGTCACGGCGACTATCCGGCCGCGATGAAGGCGGTCGCCGCCGAAAAGGGCGTCACCCTGCTGGACATCACGACGCCGACCCTCGACTGGATCGAAGGACTGGGCGACGAGGCGTCCCGCCCCTATTTCATGCACCTGGCCCCCGGGCAGTATGCCTGCGCCCCCGAGGGCAAGACGGACAATACCCACACGGTCGCCAGCGGCGCCCGCAAGGTCGCTGAGATCGTCTGCGGCAAGGTGCGGGAGCAGCTGCCCGGGATCGCGGAGCATCTGCGCTACTTCCACATCGTGGTTTCGTCCGATGGGCATGGTGACTATATGACGGTGCAGGAAGCGATCGACGCCTGTCCGGACTACAGCCACGCCGAGATCACCGACATCCTGATCCGCAAGGGGACTTACAAGGAGGAAGTGACGATCCCGCACACCAAGTTCCGCCTGCACATCGTCGGGGAAGAGGCTGGGTCCACCGTCATCACGAATGACAAATATGCCGAGCAGCGCTGGCCCGGACGCGACTTCAAGGTCGGCACTTCCGGCAGCGCTACGATCTACATCCACGCCAGCTATGTCACCTTCGAGAACCTGACATTTGAAAACAGCGCCGGCGAGGGGAAGGAGATCGGTCAGGCCGTGGCGGTCTTCACGGACGGCGACTTCCTGTTCTTCAAGGGATGCCGCTTTCTCGGCAACCAGGACACCCTCTATACCTACGGTCGCTATGGCAAGAACGGCGGCGTGAAGCGCAACTACTTCCTCGACTGCTACATCGAGGGGACGACCGACTTCATCTTCGGACCCTCGATCGCTTATTTCGAGCATTGCCGGATCCACTCGAAGAAAAACAGCTACGTCACCGCGGCCTCCACCTTTGAGGACCAGAAATACGGTTACGTCTTCAAGAACTGCACGCTGACGGCGGCGCCCGGCATCGACAAGGTCTATCTCGGCCGTCCCTGGGGCGCGTACGCGCGGACCGTATTCATTGACTGCGAGCTTGGCGCGCACATCCTGCCGGAGGGCTGGCACGACTGGGACAAGCCCGGCAAGCCGGATACGAAGAAGAATTCCTATTATGCCGAATACGGTTCGACCGGTCCCGGTGCCCGCGGGCCGCGGGTCAAGTGGTCGCATCAGCTGAAGGCACGCCAGGTTGCGGAATACAGTTTCGATCAAGTGATGTACCAGCCGCAGGACGGGATCCGCTGGGACCCTTATGACAACCGATGATGAAACAACGACTGATCCTTCTTCTGACCCTTCTGACCCTGGCCGCCTGCACGGCCCGGGTTCCGCTTTCCGTGGAGGTGGTGCGCAGCGAGATGGCCCGCTGCCCGGAAGCCTCCTGGCTCGACGGCCGCGAGGGCACCCTCAAGTGGAACTATACCACTGGCCTGGAGCTCAAAGCCTTCCTGGACGTGTATGACCGTTACGGCGGAGAGGAGATCTTCGACTATGTCGAGGACTGGTACGACGCCATCATCGACACGGCCGGCATGATCCCCAACTACAAGCGTCTCAATTACACTACCGACCACATCTGCCCGGGCCGCACGCTGTTCCGCCTGTACGAGATGACGGGCAAGGAGAAATACCGCCGGGTGATGGACACCCTCTACCGCCAGATCCAGGAGCAGCCCCGCACCCCGGAAGGCGGCTTCTGGCACAAGAAGATCTACCCCGACCAGATGTGGCTGGACGGCCTCTACATGGCCCAGCCCTTCTATGCGCAGTACACGGGGCGTTTCGTGCCGGATTCGCTCCAGGCGCGCAACTACGCCGACATCGTACACCAGTTCGTGCTGGTCTATGACCACACCTTTGACCCGGCCACCGGCCTGCTGCGGCACGCCTGGGACTCCTCGCACCAAATGTTCTGGTGCGATCCCGCGACCGGGCAGTCCGAGCACGCCTGGGGACGGGCGATGGGCTGGTATGCGATGGCGTTGGTGGATGTGATCCCGATGCTCCCGGAAGGGGAGGGGCACGACGCGCTCGTCAACCTGCTGAACCGGGTTTTCGCCGCCCTGCCCCTGTTTGCCGACCGGCAGAGCGGGCTGTGGTACCAGGTGCTGGACCGCCCGGGCGCGGAAGGCAACTACTTGGAGGCCACCTGCAACGCGATGTTCGCCTACGCGCTGCTCAAGGGCACGCGCCTGGGCCTGCTGGAAGACGTTACGCGCGCGGATGCCCGACGTGCGTTTGAAGACATGGTGAAAGCCTTCGTGCGCACCGGCGCGGACGGTCTTGTCAACCTGGACAGCTGCTGCGAGGTGGCAGGCCTGGGCGGCAAGCAGATGCGCCGCGGCGACTATGACTATTATATCAACGAACCCGTCCGCAGCAACGACCCCAAGGGGATCGGACCGCTGATCTGGGCGGCGCTGGAATATGAAATGAAATGAGGAAATTGCTGCCTTTGATCCTGACGGCCGTCCTGGCCTCCCTGGCTGTTTCTTGCGGGGAGCCGGGGCCCGATACGCCTCCCACGTCTTCGGTTTCTCTTGCAGCGCCGGTGGCGCAGCTCAACCGCTATACGGATCATTCCCTGATTTTCCATTGGGAGGCCGTGTCCCAGGCCGAGTCTTACGAATGGAAGCTGACGCAGAACGGCAGTGAGGTCCAGGCCGGTACCACCAAGAACACGACGGCGATCATCGACGGCCTGACCAAGAGCGTGACCTATCTTTTCTCCGTCCGGGCTGTGGCCGGGACGTCCGCTTCTTCCTGGTCCGAAGCCGTCGAGGGCATTCCCGGCGGTGCTGTCGAGCCCGAACCGGAACCTCCGGGACCGGGTCCGGATCCGGTGACGCCCGTCTCCGATGCCGTGTATCAGCAGTTCGGCATTCCTTCTGTCGAAGAGGATGGCGTGGCACGGGCTTTCCCGGGCGCGGAAGGCGGCGGCATGTATGTCACCGGCGGCCGTGGCGGCCAGGTGATCCATGTGACCAACCTCAATGACAGTGGCGCCGGCTCCCTGCGGGCGGCCCTGACGGCCTCCGGGGCGCGGATCGTGGTCTTCGACGTGGCCGGGATCATCGCCCTGAATTCGGCCATCCAGATCAAGAACGGCAACCTGACCGTTGCGGGCCAGACGGCTCCCGGCGGCGGGATCTGCATCAAGAACTATACGGTCAACATTGCGGCCGACAACATCATCATCCGCTATCTCCACTTCCGCCTCGGCGACGAAGGACCGAATGCCGGAGACGGCGAGGACTGCATCTGGGGCCGCTATCAGAAGAATCTCATCCTGGACCATTGCTCAATGAGCTGGTCCATCGACGAGTGCGCGTCTTTCTATGCCAATGAGAATATGACGCTCCAATGGTGCATTCTCACGGAGAGCATGAACAACAGCGCCCATTCCAAGGGCTCCCACGGCTATGGCGGCATCTGGGGCGGCAAAAACGCCTCTTTCCACCATAATCTGCTGTCCAACCACCACAGCCGCAATCCGCGCATCGACCATCCGGAGATTTATCCCAAGTCCGGGGAAAGCTTCGACTGGTCGAAGCGGGGCAGCGTCGACCTGCGCAACCTGGTCGTTTACAACTGGGGCGACAACAGCTCCTACGGCGGCGAGGGCGGCGAGTTCAACTTTGTCAACTGCTGGTACCAGCCGGGTCCGGACTCCAAGGACCGGCACTATTTCGTAGATGCGTACCGCGACTACACGCGCAGCGACAAGACGGCCGTAAACTATGGATATCCGGCGCTCTTCCTGAGCGGCAACCACCATACGAAATACAGCGACATCAGCACCGACAACACGAAGGGCATCTATTGGCACAACGGCGGCAGCGGGGCTCTTCAGGGCACGGCCCATACCATCACCGGACCGGCCTCGAAAGCGGCCTATACGACTACGCATACGGTCCAGGCCGGCATGGAGGCGGTGCTCGCGTATGCCGGAGACCGGCTGCACCGGGACGCCGTGGACGAGCGCGCCGTAGCCGGTGTGCGCGACAACACGGGCAAGATCATCGATACCCCGGTCGATGTGGGCGGCTGGCCGGAATACAAGGCTTCGCCCGAAGAGCTTGCCAAGATTTCCGATACGGACCAGGACGGCATGCCCGACTGGTTCAAGGACCAGTTCGGCCTGGATAAGAACAAAGCCGACGGTACGGTCGTCTGGCTGGACAAGAACGGCCGCTATACCAATCTGGAAATGTACCTGCACTACCTGGTGAAGGACATTGTCGGCGGCGGCAACAATGGCGGGACCTATACGAAACTATAAGATCAAATACACTAGTTACTAATTATAAATCAAGCTTTTATGAAAAAACCAGCAAAGAAACTCATTCTTGCGCTGCTAGGCCTCTCAGCGGCCCTGTCCCTGTCCGCCCAGACGACCATCAAGGGCGTCGTGACGGACGAGGGCGGCGAGCCCCTGATGGGAGCCGGAGTTTTCGTCGAAGGGACCACGATCGGCGTGGTGACCGGACTTGACGGAGACTACGAACTCACCGTACCGGCCGATGCGAAGAATCTTGTGTTCTCTTTCATCGGACTGAGCGACCAGACCGTCCCGATCGGAGGGCGGACGGAAATCAACGTCACGATGAAGGAAGATGCAAACTTCCTCGACGAAGTGGTCGTGGTCGGTTATGCGACGGTGTCCCGCCGCGACGTCATGGGTTCCGTCTCTTCGGTCAACTCCGAAGCCCTGACCCAGGTCCCGGTGGCCTCCGTGACCGAGGCAATGTCCGGTAAGATGGCCGGTGTCCAGATCACAACGACGGAAGGTGATCCCGATGCGGACGTGAAAATCCGTGTCCGTGGCGCCGGATCCATCACCCAGGACAGCAGCCCGCTCTACATCGTGGACGGCTTCCCGATGGAGTCCATTTCCGACATCCCGGCCTCCGACATCCAGTCCATCGATGTCCTGAAGGACGCCTTCTCGACGGCGATCTACGGCAGCCGCGGTGCCAACGGTGTCGTGATCGTGACGACCAAGAGCGGTAAGGAGGGCAAGATCCAGGTCACGTTCAACGCCTATGCCGGCATCAAGACGATGGCCAACAAGTATGCCTTCGTCCCGCAGGATGCCTATGACTTCGTGCGTACCCAGTACGAGTATGCCTTGTTCCGGAACAGCCTTTCCAGCTACGAGTCCCGCTATGGTGCCTTCTCCGATATCGATCTGTACAAGGGGATGGCGACCAATGACTGGGTGGACCAGGTGTTCGGCCGTACCGGCCACAACGCCTCCGCCAACGTCAGCGTTTCCGGCGGTTCCGACGTGTTCAAGTGGACGCTCGGTTATGCGCATCTGGACGAGACGGCCATCATGGCCGGCTCCGATTTTGCGCGTAACAACCTCAACTTCAAGGGCCAGTTCACGCCGACCAAGAAACTCCTTTTCGACGTGAATGTGCGCTATGCCAATACGCGGGTATCCGGCGCCGGCGCCAATGCCATCAACGACAAGGGCTCCACCTCGCAGTCCCGCTTGAAGAACTCCATCGTCTATTCCCCGATCCCGGCCGAGTCCGTGATGAGCGATACCGACGTGGAGGAAGACTACAACAGCTCCGTCAACCCGCTGATCGCCATCGCGGACAGCGACAGCAGGCAGAACCGGACCCAGTGGACGGCCAACGGCGCCTTCCAGTGGACCATCATCGACAATCTGCGGCTGCGCCTGGAGGGTGGTCTGGACGAGTATCGCCGGACGGACGACAAGTTCTATGGACTGACTTCCTACTATGTCCGCAACAACGTCCTGCCGGGCTTCAACTACAACCCTGCGGCCGAGTGGATCGACCTGACCCGCCGCAAGCTCCGCAACACCAATACCTTGTCCTACAATTTCAAGAAGATCCTTCCCGAGGAGCACAAACTGGATCTGCTGGTCGGTACGGAATACATCGTCACCAAGTCCAACACGTTCGATGCGGTGATGGACGGCCTGCCCGACTTCTTTGATTCCGCCATGGCCTGGAATTTCCTTGCCTCCGGCGAGGCGCCGCATTCGATCGGCAACGCCTATGCCAATGACGACAAGATCCTGTCTTTCTTCGGCCGTGTCAACTATACGCTGAAAGACAAATACCAGTTCTCCGCGACGATGCGTGCGGACGGATCCTCCAAGTTCACCCGCGGCAACCGCTGGGGTTATTTCCCTTCGGCCGCCGTCTCCTGGAGAATCTCGGGCGAAGACTTCATGGAAAATACCCGGACCTGGCTCGACAACCTGAAACTCCGCTATTCCTTCGGTACCGCCGGTAACAACAATATTCCTTCCGGCAAGACCCTGCAGGAGTATTCCACCAACAATTCTTCCTGGATGAGCCAGGGCGCCGTCTGGTGGGGTGCGGACACGGATATGCCCAATGCGAACCTGAAGTGGGAGACCACCTATTCCCACAACCTCGGTCTGGATTTCAGCTTCTTCAACAGCCGCCTTTACGGCAGCCTCGAAGTCTACCAGGCTGACACCCGTGACCTGCTCATCCGCTTCCCCGTCAACGGTTCCGGTTACAACTACCAGTACCGCAATCTCGGTTCCATCCGCAACCGCGGTGTCGAACTGACCCTGGGTGGCGAGATCCTTCGCTCCAAGAACTATGGTTTGAACATGGATGCCAACATCTCCTTCAACCAAAACCGGGTCACCGATCTGGGAGGCCTGGACAGCATCACGGCCAATGCGAATATGTTCTCCTCCGAGATTACGTACGATTACGCGGTCACGAAGGGCCGCCCCCTGGGCGATGTCTATGGTTTCGTGACGGACGGGATGTACACGGTGGATGATTTCACGTACGATCCCGCGACGAACGTCTGGACCCTGCTTCCGGGCATTCCGGATGCGGCGACGATCACGGGCTATACTTCCATTCCCGGCGCGATGAAACTCAAGGATGTCAGCGGCCCCGACGGGACCCCGGACGGCGCCATCAACGAGAATGACATCACCCTGATCGGCAACGTGCAGCCCCTCTTCACCGGCGGTTTCACCCTCTCCGGCTACCTGTACGGGTTCGATCTCAGCGCCAACTTCACCTACAGCTACGGCAACAAGGTGTACAACGCCAACAAGCTCGACTTCACGACCATCCGTGGCTCCTATGGCCAGAACGTGATCGCCGCGATGTCCCCGGACAACCGCTGGACCAACGTGGACTGGGCGACGGGTGAGAGGATCACGGACGTGGACCGTCTCCGCCAGGTCAATGCCGGCAAGACGATGTGGGCTCCGTACAATACCAAGCGCATCATGCAGTCCTACGCGCTCGAAGATGCCTCCTTCCTGCGCTTGGCGAACCTGACCGTGGGGTACACCCTTCCCGAGACCCTGACGCAGAAGATCAACATCTCCAAGCTGCGCCTTTATGCGACGGCCAACAACGTTTTCGTGCTGACCCCTTATTCCGGCTATGATCCGGAAGTGGACACGCGCAGCTCTTCCACCAACCACCTGACCCCGAATGTGGACTACTCGGCCTATCCGAAGAGCCACAGTTTCGTATTCGGCGTCAACCTGACTTTCGGTGCCGGCGGTTACAGCCCGGCCAAGGCTACGGCGGACCTCGCCCAGGCCAAGGAAGTCATCAAGGAAGTCATCAAGGAGAAGATCGTCGAAAAGCCGGTCGTCAAGGAAGTCGTCAAGGAAGTCAAGGTCCCCGTGGGCGCGACCCTCAACGGGACCTACGAGGATGACCTCTTCTTCCTCATCGGCAAGGCCGAGCTCCGTCCCGACGAAGCCTTCAAGCTGGGCCAGATCTCCCAGATCCTGAAGGACAACCCGGATGCCAAGATCGCCATCACCGGATATGCCGACAGCGGCACCGGTACGAACGATATCAACATGACGCTTTCCCAGCTGCGTGCTGCCGCGGTGGCGGACATGCTCAAGAAGGCCGGCATCGCTGCCAGCCGTATCACTTCCGCCGCTGCGGGTACCGACAAGGATGTTTCCGCATCTCCTGAGTCCAACCGTGTGGCTGTCTGTATCATCAAATAATCAAGGAGGACGATGAATATGAAAAAATACATTCCTATCCTTTTCGCAGTCGTTCTTGCCGCTTCTTGCAATGTACTGGACAGCGCTTTGGACGCCCCGTCCCAGTCCGCATATGCCGAAGACGTCGTTTTCTCCAACTATACGCTGGCTGAATACAACATCTTCGGTATCGGTGAGGTTTGCGGTCATACGAATTCCTATCGCGGCCGTATCCACCTTTTCTACGGAATGAACACGGACCTCGAGACCTATAGCTCCAATTCCGCCGGTTCTCCCGACAACGCACTGGAATCCGTCGAGATCCGCATCCGGATGGCGGAATACAACGATGCTCCCAACAATACCCAGATGAGTACCGCCACCAATGCTTACAATGAACTGGTGACCGGTATCGAACGGGCCAATCTCTGCATCCGCGGCCTGCGCGCCTATGGGGATGTGGAGAATGATCCCGACATGGCCTACCTCCTCGGCGAGGCCCTGACCTACCGGGCGTTTTACTATTTCGAGCTGATCAAGATGTGGGGTGAAGTGCCGCTCCGCACCGAGCCGGTTTCCGGTGAGACCATCTATATCGGCAAGGCCGACCGCGACGAGATCTACAAGGTGATCCTCGCCGATCTGGACGAAGCGTCCGATTACCTGTACTGGCCGGATGAGAAGCCGCAGACGGTCCGTCGTGACCGGATGAACAAGGCTTTCGCGAAAGGCCTCTACGCCCGTGTCGCCCTGTCGGCCGCCGGCTGGGCCTGGCGCCCGGACGAGGGTAAGGTCAACACCGGCAACGACGGTTCGCTCCGCCTGACCACGGATCCCGAGCTCTCCGCCGCGGTCCTCTATCCCAAGGCGTTGCAGCACCTGAAGGATGTCATCAATTCCGGTTCCGCCTCCCTGGCTTCCGACTACACGGCCTTCTGGAAAAAGTTCAACAACTCCGAGCATCTGGCCGGCGTCCCGGAAGTTCTCTGGGTGATTCCTTTCAGTGATTCCCGCGGGCGCTGGAACTATACGCACGCCTATCCCCACACGGCCGGCGGTCCCTGGATCACCAACAACTCCAGCCGGGGCGGCAGCAGCCTTCCGACGGCCAACCTCTGGTTCAAGTACGACCCGAATGACTCCCGCCGTGACCTGACCGTCGTCAATATGCGATGGAACGGTGAAGACCAGGCCTGGGAACTCCGCGGAGCCGTCAACTACTGGTTCTGGGGCAAATACCGTTACGAATGGATGATCGACACGCCGTACAACGGCGGAAACGACGACGGTATCAAGCCGATCGTGATGCGTTACTCGGATATCCTTCTTATGGCTTCCGAGCTGGCGGCCTATGAAGGCGAACTCTCCAATGCGCAGAATTATCTTGCCCAGGTCCGCAACCGCGCCATGGCCGGCAAGGCGGCGACCAAATATGTCGCACCTTCCGCCCTGACCCTGGGCAGCGCCGCTTCCGACGGTTCCGGCATGGAGACCGACCATGCTGATCCGACGACGATCCTCGGCGCCATCTTCCAGGAGCGGGCGCTGGAGTTTGCCGGTGAATTCCTGCGCAAGCAGGACCTGATCCGCTGGAAGCTCCTCAAGACCGCCCTTGATGAGGAACGGGACGATATCGAAGCCCTGGCGACGATGACCGGACCGTATGCGGCCTATGCGCAGTATGCGACCGATCGTGAGACGGAAGGACGTCAGTTCAAGACCTATCCGCTCTATTGGAAGGAGGACCACGCCCATCAGAAGATCGTCTTCTTCGGCCTGGATCCCAATGAGATCGGCAAGACCCCTGCGGACTATTCCGTGACTGAGCCCAACGGCTGGAAAGTCCAGGAACGCTATATCAGCAACGAGGCCTTCCGCAACTCCACGACGGGCAATTATACCTACAATTGCCTCTACCGCAATGCCTTCGATGACCCGTATCCGCGCTCTGTCTGGCCGATGTATGCCGCCACGATGAACGCGATGCAGGGCGCCCTGGTCAACGATTACGGTTATGCCCAGTTCTAAAAACAAGATGAATATGAACAAACTATATAAATCCCTGATCTGCCTTCTCGGCATCGGCGCCTCCCTCGTCGGCTGCCGTACCCTGGATCCGCTGGTGGAGGAATTGGAGTATGACCGGGTCTTGACTCCCTTGAAGTTCGAAGCCGAGGTGGTCCCTTCCACCGGTACGGATGTCATCTTCTCCTGGCAGAAGATGGTCAATGCGGAAGGTTATGTGCTTGAAATCTTCGAACAGACCGACGGCTCCAAGGAGGTGACTCCGGAGAGTACCGGCAGCAAGATTGGCGGGACCTACATCCTGGCCGCCGATGAGAATCCCTATACGGTGTACGGTCTGGAAGTGGACAAGTCTTTCTATGCGCGTATCCGCGGTATCAACAGCAATGTCGCTACTTCCAACTGGGCTTATCTGGAGAAGACCTTCTCCACTTCGGCTGTCCGTAGCTCCCTGAATCCGGTCGTGACGGACCGGACCAGCTCTTCCGTGACACTCGCATGGGACAAGGCTTCCGACATGGAGGACCTGACCAGCGTGCAGGTCGAAACGGTCATCGGCGAGGGTGAAAGCAAGAAAGTCACCCTCAGTGCCGACCAGGTCGCAGCGGCTTCCGCCACCCTTGACGGATTGGATCCTGCCCGTGAGTACCGTTTCACCCTGCTCTTCGGCAAGGCCGGCAACCGCGGCTCCGTTACGGCGTTCACCCGTCCCGTGCTGGATGGTGTCAACACCGTCTATACGGCCGGCGAAATCTACAATGCCATCAACAACCAGGAAGGTACGGTCAAGCTTCTGCTGGCTTATTCCGATGCCGGCATCGACATGATGGATGCCTATCCGGATCCGGCGGTCAAACTGGTCACCGTCAAGGGGGATGTTTCCCTCTATGGCGATGCGACGGCCGAGGGCAAGAAGCCCACGGTCAAGACCCTGGTCTTCAACCTGGCCTCCGGCGCCTCCGTCCTCCATCTGGAAGACCTCGTGCTGGACGGCAACGGTACCGGCGCCCTGACGGAGAACCTGTCCGCCGACATGAGCGCCGTGGAGTACATCAACAGCGAAATCACGGGCTACACCAAGGCCCTCTATTCCGTGGCCGGCGGAGCTGCCGGAGCCCATGTGGCTTCCTTCCTGGTGGACGGCTGCTATGTCCACGACATCAACGCGGCCGGCACCGAAGGCGGTGACTTCATCGATGTCCGCAACGGCGCCAACGGCTCCTTCGTGGTTCGCAATTCCACCTTCTATGCCTGTGCGCGTACCTTCTTCCGTATCTCCGACAGCGGCAAGGCCGAGAGCGTCCTGGCCGAGAATTGCACGTTCAACCTTGTGACTGCGACCAACAGCTCGTCCAACAACGCCGGTATCTTCGCGGTCCGTGTCGTGACCGGAGCCAAGAGCGTAAAAGCGGTCAAGAACGTGTTCCTGAACGAGTTCAGCGAAAAGGAAGACGCCAACACCTCTTGGGTGCGCCTGTGCCGCAATTCGACCGACTCTTACCGGGTTGACTGCTCGGACAATGTCTATTACAACACGGGCGCCGCCTGGTATGTATCCAATGCGGTCGCAGCCGAAGCGGATGCCCAGGGCGAAAAGACGTTCGAGGAGGTCGCCAACAACGGCGCCACCCTGATGGAGAGCGATCCTTGCATCAACTCCATCGCCGGCAAACTGTACCTGACCGGTACGGACGGCGAGCGGATCAAGTCCCTCAAGGCCGGTGATCCGCGCTGGTGGGATGCCGTGCAGCCCGAGATCATCCGCGAGAAGGAACTCGTTCCGGTCGAGGATGACTACACCTGGGACTTCACGGAGAAGACCATCTATGATACCGAGGAACTCCTGGAGAACACCATCATCGGCAACGCCCGCATCTATGCGACGGCGACTGTGCCGGCCAACGTGGTGATGTCCAAGGGTATCGACTTCCCGACGACGGCGGCCGTCAGCCCCGACGGTGTGCCGAGCTATGCTGCGGTCGAGATCCTGACGGTCGGTTATGGCTCCGTCAAGGTGACCGGTGACAGTGAAGACGGGATCGGTACCTTCGAGGTCTTCGCCGGCGGTGACCGTTATGCGGTCCTGGCCGACGGGCAGGAGCACACCGTGGTCCTGGGCGACCTGGTCGGGGAGAACCGCATCTACGTGATCGCCGATGCACCTGCCACTCTCAAGAAGATCACCTGGACCAAAGACCTGACGCCGGACGAGACGCTGGAGATCCTTGCCACGCCGAAGCTCTCCGTGAGCCCGGCCAAGCTGGATGAAGGCACCGCCGAGCCGGTCGTCTTCTCCTGGGCGGCAGTCGGGAATGCCGCGGACTATGTCCTGACTTTCCAGGGCGTCGAGTACGTCCTGACCGAGCCTTCCTATACCGTGGATGCCGCCCTTGTGGGAGCCCTTGCAATTGGGGAGTATCCGGTTACGGTCAAGGCCCGTCCGGTCCCGACTTCCTCCAAATATGCCGAATCCGAACTCGCTGAAGGCATGTTGACCATCAACAAGAAGCCGGTCAGCGGCACGGAAAAGACCCTGACCTGGGATTTCTCCTCGCCGGAATGGCAGGCTGCCCTGGAGGCGAATGCCGCTTCCGCGAAGGGCTCCAACCAGGCCGGCTGGACGGTCAGCGTGGATGGTCTGACCTATACCAGCGGTACCAAGAACGGAAAGTGGGATGCCGGCGGCTTTATCCAGCCGAACGGCGGCGGCTCCGCAACCGAGCGTGTATTCTCCTTCGAGGCTCCCGCTGACGGAACGCTGAAGGTCACGGTCTCCAACCCCTCCAATGGTACGGAGCGGACGATCAGTGTCGTCGATGCGAGCGGCGTAGTGCAGACCAAGCAGATTCCGACGACGCTCGACAAGGATGTGCTCGAGTTTGAGGTGACGGCCGGAACAGTCAATGTCTATCCCAATGCGGGCGTACGTTTCTGGGCCTTCGAGTTTACGTACACGGAGGCCGGTGCTCCTCCCGTCGAGTATGACTGGGATATCTCATCCGCCGAATGGCAGGCTGCCCTGGAGGCGAATGCCGCTTCCGCGAAGGGCTCCAACCAGGCCGGCTGGACGGTCAGCGTGGATGGTCTGACCTATACCAGCGGTACCAAGAACGGCAAGTGGGATGCCAGCGGCTTTATCCAGCCGAACGGCGGCGGCTCCACGACCGAACGTGTATTCTCCTTCGATACGCCGCAGGACGGAACGCTGAAGGTCACGGTCTCCAACCCCTCCAATGGTACGGAGCGGACGATCAGTGTCGTCGATGCGAGCGGCGTAGCGCAGACCAAGCAGATTCCGACGACGCTCGACAAGGATGTGCTCGAGTTTGAGGTGACGGCCGGAACCGTGTTCATCTATCCCAATGCCGGTGTACGTTTCTATCGTTTCCAGTTCACCGGTGTCGGTGGCGGCAGTGCCCCGGTCACGGCGGAATATGTCTGGAATTTCGCCGATGCTGCGTGGCAGACTGAGTTTGCCAAGCTCGGTACTTCCGGAGTGGATATTGCGGCCACCTGGGATATCACGGTGGATGGCCTGAACTTCTTCTCCACCTCGAAGAACCGTTACACCAGCAATGCGCTCCAGGTTGCGGGTGCCGGTTCCAAGACAGACCGTGTGCTGACTTTTGATGCACCTGCCGCGGGTACGGTGTCGGTCAGAAGCTCCAATACGGGCAACAGCGAGGGGGCCGGCCGCAACGTGCTGGTGGCCGTCGGTGACGGTGAACCTGAAAGCAAGTTCGGTGGATCTCCTTCGGGATCCGATCCGACTGTCAATACCTACGATGTCGCTGCCGGCAAGGTGTATATCTACACGAGCGGCGCCCTCCGTATCTACGGTGTCGAGTTTCACACCAACTAAGCCGGGATGGATTACATCATCATCAATCCTGCGGACAACGTCGCCGTCGCGCTGACCGACCTGAAGGCCGGACAGCGCGTCGGGGACGTCGTCCTGCGCATGGACGTCCCCCGGGGCCATAAGGCCACGCTGCGGGCCTTGGCCCCGGGCGAGGACGTCATCAAGTACGGTTTCCCCATCGGTCACGTGACCCGCGCGGTCGCGGCCGGAGAGTGGATCGACCATACGTGTATCAAGACCAACCTGGAGGGATTGCTGTCGTACAGTTACGAACCGGCCTTGGTGGAGATCACTCCGGCGGCTTCGCCCCGCACGTTCCGCGGTTATCGGCGCGCTGACGGGCAGGTGGGCATCCGTAACGAAATCTGGGTGATCCCGACGGTCGGCTGTGTCAACGGCATCTGCCAGGAGATCGTCCGCCGCTTCACCGCCGAGCTGCCCGCGACTGTCGGTTCTCCGGACGGTGTGCAAGACGGCGTGGATACGGTGATCGCCTTCCCGCACAACTACGGATGCTCGCAGCTCGGCGCGGACCACGAGAACACCCGCACCATCCTCGCCGACATGGTGCACCACCCCAATGCGGGCGGCGTGCTGGTCGTCAGCCTCGGCTGCGAAAACAACCAGCTCGACGCCTTCCGGACCCTCGTGGGCCCCGTGGACGAGCGCCGTGTGCGGATGTTCGCCTGCCAGCAGGTGGAGGATGAAGTGGCGTACGGCGTGCAGCAGCTCCGGGAGATCTATGCCGTCTGTTCGCAGGACCGGCGCGAAGACGTCCCCGTCAGCGAGCTGCGCGTGGGCCTGAAATGTGGCGGATCGGACGGCCTGAGCGGCATCACGGCCAACCCGCTGCTGGGCGTATTCTCCGACTGGATCGTCGCCCAGGGCGGCACGACCGTGCTGACCGAGGTGCCGGAGATGTTCGGTGCCGAGACGATCCTGATGAACCGCTGCCAGGACTGCGGGACCTTCGACCGGACCGTCTCCCTGATCAATGACTTCAAGGAGTATTTCATGCGTCAGGGGATGCCGGTGTACGAGAATCCTTCGCCGGGCAACAAGGCCGGCGGCATCTCCACGCTGGAAGAAAAATCCTTGGGCTGCACCCAGAAATGCGGCCAGAGCATCGTCCGCGGTGTCCTGAAATACGGCGAGCGTCTCAGCATCAATGGCTTGAATCTGCTGAGTGCGCCCGGCAACGACCTCGTCGCTTCGACGGCCCTGGCCGCCTCCGGTTGCCAGATCGTGCTCTTCACCACGGGCCGCGGTACGCCGTTCGGCAGCTTCGTGCCGACGATGAAGATCTCGACCAACAGCGCGCTTGCTGCGCTGAAACCGGCCTGGATCGATTTCAATGCGGGTGTGCTGGCGCAGGACGAGACGATGGAGACCGTGTCCGCACGCTTCATCGAGGCCGTCCTTGCCGCCGCCTCCGGCGCCCCTGTCAACAACGAAAAGAACGGCATCCGGGAGATCGCGATCTTCAAGTCGGGTGTCACTTTATAGCATAACTAAAATGGAAAGACTCAATCGTACCACAGCGCCTCAAGCGAAGCGCTATACCGAAAAAATCATTCAGTTCGGAGAGGGCAACTTCCTCCGCGCCTTCATCGAGTGGATTGTCTGGAAAACCAACCAGAAGACGGATTTCAACGCTTCCGTCGTGGTCGTCCAGCCTATCGGGAAGGGGATGGTCGAATGGCTGGGTGAGCAGGACGGCCTGTATCACCTGAACTTGCAGGGGCTCCAGAACGGCGAGGCGATTGACAGTGTCGATCTGATCGACGTCGTCAGCCGCGGCCTCAATCCCTATACGGACTTCCAGGCTTACCTGAAACTCGCGGAGCAGAGCGAGATGCGCTTCATCATCTCCAACACCACGGAGGCGGGCATCGCTTTCGATCCGGCCTGCAAGTTCGAGGATGCACCGGCCGCTTCCTATCCCGGCAAACTCACCCAGCTCCTGTATCACCGCTACGAGTATTTCAAGGGCGACAAGAGCAAGGGTTTCATCATCTTCCCCTGCGAACTGATCTTCGAGAATGGCAAGCACCTGTTGGAGTGCATCCGCCAGTACATCGACCTGTGGCAGCTCGGCGAAGGGTTCCGGGACTGGTTTGAAACGGCCTGCGGCGTGTATTCCACGTTGGTGGACCGTATCGTACCGGGTTATCCGCGCGACACCGCCGCCCAGCTCTGCGAGCGTGTCGGCTACGAGGACCGTCTGCTGGACAAGGCGGAGATCTTCCACCTCTGGGTGATCGAGGCTCCCGAGGCCGTCGCGGCCGAATTCCCGGCCGACAAGGCGGGCCTGAACGTGCTCTTCGTGCCTTCCGAAGCGCCCTATCACGAGCGTAAGGTGACGCTCCTGAACGGTCCGCACACCGTCCTGTCTCCCGTGGGCTACCTGAGTGGCCTGAACACCGTGAAAGAGTGCTGCGAGGATGAACTCATCGGCCCGTTCGTGCGGAAGGTGATGTTTGAGGAACTGCTGCCTACGCTGAACCTGCCGAAGGAGGAACTGGAGAAGTTTGCCTCCGATGTGATGGAGCGCTTCCGCAACCCCTTCGTCAAGCATTTCGTGACGAGCATCATGCTCAATTCCTTCCCGAAGTTCCGTACGCGCGACCTGCCGGGCCTGAAGACCTATCTGGCGCGCAAGGGCGAGCTCCCGAAGGGCATTGTCCTGGGTCTGGCCGCAATCTGCACTTATTACAAGGGCGGCAAGCGGGGCGAAGACGAGATCGTCCCGAACGATGATCCGAAGATCATGCAGCTGCTGCAGGAGCTTTGGGCGGCCGGCGATGTGCGCAAGGTGGCCGAGGGCGTCCTGGCGGACGAATTCATCTGGGGCGAGGACCTGAACGCCATCCCTGGCCTGGCCGATCTGCTCTGCGCCGACCTGGCCCTGATCCAATCTTCCGGCATGCGCGCCGTCGTCGCGTCCGTGCTCTGATCTTCAGGACGCCGGAGGCAGGCTATATGCTGGAGAGCATTCCCCCGAAGGGGTAAAACTCCCGCTCTCCAGCGTATAGCCTGCCTCCGGCGTTTCAACGTCCGTTTCTTCGCGAACGATCGGGGGCCCCAAATCCCGGCTGGCGGGTGACAGGGCTTTTTCTTCTTCAATGACCTCCCTGGGACGTCCGTGTGCCGTTTTTTCAGGTTCTTATGGTTAAAGCTGTTGGTGACGGCGAATACCCTCGTTTCTGTGGCTTTGTGAAGCAGCAGATATGGGTAATCCTTGATGTCGGCTCCTTGGTCCAGGACTTTCCGGTCGGCTTCGTACTCGTGAAGGATGTTCAGCTCGTTCCGGATCCGTCAAACCTTTCGCTAAACTTAGCGGACGGCGGAGTAGCGGATCAGGAGGCTGGAGCGCTGCTTCGGCAGAGTGAGGGTCAGGCCTTCGGCGAGTTCCCGGCCGGAGAAGACGCCTTCAGTCGCATCCGCCGGCAGGACGGCGCCGGTACCGGCGTTACTCAGCCGCAGCGAAGCGAGGATGGACGTAGCCGGACCGGCGCTGTCCTGCCGAGGGGACCCGGTCGCGTCAGGCTTATGGCCCAGGCGGATGGAGCGTCCTGGTTCTGCTACGTCCGGATCGAAGCGGAGCTCGTAGGTGGCCTCCGGGTCCAGCCCTCGCAGCCGGACCGTATAGGTCGAGTCGCGCGAAGCGCTTCGGCGGAACGCCACGATGATGCCGGTCCCGTCGGACGGGCGGTCCAGCTGGTAGGCGAGCCACTGGTCCTCGCGGGTGACGTCCCCGTAGCCGCTCAGCGGGAAGTAATCCTCCAGGAAAAAGTCTTTCAAGCCCCGGAACCAGCGGATCAGGGCCTTCTCACCCTCGATGGACAGACCGCTGCGGCTGCCCGTCCCCCAGGTGAAATTGATCCCTGCCGCCAGCGTCGATCGGTAGTCGTAGGGGTTGCCGCTGGCTCCGCCGGTGCAGTTCACGGGGAGCCACTGGTTGAGGTAATACCCGTGGCACTGCACCCCGTCGATCGAATAGAAGTCCGAACGAAGGAGCGCGATGCTCCGGGAAACCATCTCGAAATCGAGCCGCCGTCCGCCGCCGGCGCAGTTGTCCAGGATCAAATGAGGCAGTTGGGCGTGTAGGAAATCCAGGTAGGCATAGAGCCCTTCGATGTATCTGACCTCCGTCATGCCGCGCCTTCCGGGTGCATCGTTTGCCAGCCAGAAAGGCTCCGGCGAGATGTTGAAATCCTGGCGGTAGATATCCACCTTGTTCTCCGTGATGCTCTGAAGCATTTCCTGGCAGACCCATTCCAGCGCCTGCGGATGGCCCAGATTGACGAGGAAGGCGGAATCTACGGGCTCCTCCAGCGGCACGGCCGGCGCACCGGAAGCGGCGAGCATCCATTCCGGGTGGGCATGGGCCCAGTCGGAGTCCACATTGGCCCGCTCGGGCTCATACCAGAGCAGGAGTTTGGCGCCGATCTGGTGGGCGGCATCCGCAATGGGCGCGATGCCGTCCGGGAAACGCTTCGGATCGGGCTTCCAGTTGCCCACGGCACTGTGCCACCAATAGCCGTTCGGGTAGTCGGCCGCCCGGTCGTACCAGCCGGCGTCCAGCCAGAAGGCATCGGCATAGGTCCCGTAGAACTGGTATTGCCGGATCGACGCCTCCGCTTGAAAAGCGGTCAGGCAGGCGAATTCGTCACAGGGCCAGGGGCCGTGGTGGTCGAAACTGGTGAGGATCGGGACCTCGACCGGCCTGCCGGAAGCCTCCGGATGATGATGCGCGAGGAGGAAGCGGCGCAGGCAGTTCTGTCCGTCCATGCGGTCCGCTCCCTGCCAGGGGATCAGGAAGGCCGCCGCTGTCCGGATCTCTTCGCCGGGAAGCAGATAGGCGTCGAAGTCCCGGAGGCCGGCTTTCACGTGGTAGCTGCCCTCGGAGGATCGCGTAATGTCTGCGCTCCAGCTTCCGGTCCAGCCGATTCCGTAAACCAAGCCGCCGGCGGCGGTCTTGACATTGAAATAGGGCAAGGTATGGCTGGAAGAGCGCCCGCCGTAGGGCTCGAGATGCAGGGTCCGGCCGGGCGAGAGGGTCGTGTCACGGGAGCAGAAATCGGCCTCGCTGAGGTAAGGCCCGTCAGCATAGTACACGGCCCAGTCGGGATCGGACGCCCGGGTCGCTCCGGGCTTCTCTCCCCTGGACAGGTTGATGGGCTTCGCGTCCGGCCTTTCCGGCTCTTCAGCGGGGACCGGCTCCTGGGTGGGAAGCGGAACCTGTCCTGCCCCCAGCTGCAACAGGTCCACCGTCCGGACGGCACGGATCGGGGGCGTGTCGGCCGTACCCGTATTGCGGAAGCGGAGCACCCACTCCGCGGCATTGAAATCCGAGAAACGCTTGACCTGGCATTCCACCTGAAGGCCCGTGCGCGGATCCGTCCAGGTATAGGCGGTCAGCGTCTCGCCCTGTCTGGCGGCAGGAAGCGCCTGCGTGCGGAAACGCCAGCGGGGGAGCAGCTGCGCGGACGGGACGTCTCCATAGGAGAAGGAGAACGGTGGCACCTTGCCGCGCGCAAAGCTCCTTCCGACCCAGCGGGCGCAGTCTCCGTCCTCCGCGCCATGCCGGAGCACCGCCTGTGCCCCCAGACCCTGTATGCCCAGGACGCCGGCCAACAAGCAGCCCAGCACCCTGCCTGTCCATCTCTTCATAAGCCAATCATTTCGGTAAAGATACAAAACTTCATCCAACCGAACAATGAAGGGCTTACGGGATCTCGTCCCAGGAAGAGAGCCCGACGACGGACAGGTACGGGGCGAAGACCGTCGCTTCCTGTGGCGTGCCGGCTGCCTGCCAGACGTACCAGACCGGCTTGGGGTCATCTGCCTTGAAAGGTCCCTGCCCCAGCGCCCGCAATCCCAGGTGCAATCCTTGTGCGGCTTCCGTGGCATTGTCCTTCCAGTTGTGCCACTGGATGGCATCGACGCCTTCGAGGCGCTCGATTTTTTTCCAGAGCCAGCAGGCCCCGGCGGCTTGCAGGGCCAGGTCGCTTTCGCTGTAGGAGGGACTGCTGGTCCCGTTCTCCGAGAAGAAGAGGACACGCTTTTCCGTACCCTTGTAGAGGTTACGGGGCTGGCGGATCCAGCGGTCGATGACCTGCGGATTCTTGAAGGTGACATAGGGACTGTCGTCCGACTCCGTCGCCAGGTTGTCGGTTTGCCAGAACCGCGGCTGCGTCAGGTCCTGAGGATAGGGGTGATAGGCCACGCCCCAGCGGAAGTCTCCTTCCGCTTCCGAATAGAGGACGGTGCGCTCCAGCATCTCCTTGGGGGCATATCCGCCGTCCCGGGAGGTCCAGCTGTGAGTGTAGGAAGCCAGGACCGAGGCGTTCTGATCGTATTGTCGGACGATGTTGTAGCAGATGCGCATCGACTTGACGTAGCGGTCCAGGTAACGCTCCATCGGCTGGTCGCCCATGTTGGTCCATTCCTTCGAGTGGTCCACCTCGTTGTGCATGATCCAGTTGGTGATGCGTCCGGACTTGGTGTTGGGCTTGCTGTAGCGCTGGATGATGAAATCCAGGGCGGCGGCGTACTGGTTGAATGCGGCGGCCGTCGTCAGGTTGGGCATCGTGTAGGGGCCGCCGTCGTTCTCAGGATCCTTGTAAACCGATCCGGAACCGGCCAGCAGGATGGCGGCGACGGGGATGCTGCGGTTGTAGGCCTGGATGGAAATGTTGTCCGCATTGTTGCGGCCGGAGGCGACGACCTGGTAGGAGTGGCCGCCGTAAGTGGTTTTCGTCCCGGACGAGACTTCCTTGGAGACGATGCCCTCGAGCGGGATGTTCATCGTGATGCTGCCGATCCCGAGATTATCCATATCGGAGTAGTACAAGGAACCGCTGCCGGCGGCCAGGCCTTTCTTATGCTTCGGAGGCATGGCGGCGGGAGACTGGACGGGCGCCACTTCGTCCGCATAACGGGCGTGGGAGTCGATCGTCTGTTTCCCGTCGGAGACCTTGATGACGGCCCATTTCGAGAAGACACGGTCGTAGTCGATCCCTTCCCGCCCGGTGACCTGCCGGTCCAGCGTAAGGGAGAAATGACCGCCGGACAGTTCCGTGACATAGGGGTAAGACTCCATTTCCGTCACGTCCTGCCAAGGGGTGATCTCGGCGAGCAGATAGGATCCGGTAGCGGCGCAGTCTCCTTCGACGGTCACTTGGTCCGCCGTGACGCGCACCAGGTCCACCGATGAGGGATAGTCCTGGGCCAGGTAGGCGGTCAGCCTTTCGCCCATTCTCCGTTTTTCCTTGTACTCCTCGGTCTCGATGCCGAACTCCTGCTCATTCTCCGTCATCTCCCGGAGGACGAAGTTGCGGACGTACATTTTCCCGAGTCCGTTCTGTCCGGGGTCGAAGCGGAGCCCGTCTCCGGCAAGGCCCCAGTTGGCATCGCGGTAAGCCGAGAGGTCCGCGGTGAAATGCCGGTAGGTCGAGGCGGCCGGGAGTCCGCCGAAGCGTTTGGACGCCGATTCAGCCGTTATGCCCTGGACGACGAAATACAGCTGGAAGATGTCCACGGGGCTGTCGTAACGGTATTCGAACTCCAGGACCCTGAGCTTCGGATCCAGGTTCGCGGCAAACAGATCGGTATAAATATAGGGGTCGCCACCCGAAAGATCCAACTCGTACTCGTCATTGGCGAGCCGGGTCATCAATACACCGTGTGCGTCCTGCGTCCGGAAGGCAAGGTCCACGGAGGCGAGGGCAGGATAGCTGAAGCGGACGTCCTCGTCGATCCGTTCCGCCCGTTTCCAGACGGAACGCCGGAAGGTGGCGGGCGTCTCGCAGACATACGTGCCTGTCATCGTGGGCGTCTCGAAGATAAGGGTGAAGCCCTGGGAGAAAGTCTGGGGCAGCAGCGTCAGGTAGAACCAGGTATCCCGGGGGAACTCCTCGCCGTCGCCGCAACTCAGGCGGATCTCCTTGTCTGCGGCGACGGTCCTGCTCCGGGCAGGGACTCCCTCTGCGTCAAAGCCGACCGTGATGCAGCCGGCGACATCCTCCCCGGCATTGCCGCGAAACGTGATGGCGGTGATGTCGGAATGGGCCAGCGTAAACTTCAGGCCCGAGCAGACATTGTGGAAGAACAGCGGGATCTCTTCGCCTTCTGCGAAGTGACCGTACGTGCGGGCGACGGCCGGCGAGGCCCCTTCGCCGAACGAACCGGGCCGGGCCTGCTGGGAGGAGGGGATGCGTATCGTGAGCTCGTTCCCGTCTGAACGGTCCTCCGCTCCATAGGGATAGGCGGCCAGATAGGGGAGCGTCCCGTCGGCGACTTGGGTCAGCGTACCGGTGAATGACACCTTCTCTTCGGGCGCCGTGTTGGAGGAGACGAATTTCGCCTTGGCGGAGCCGCGGAATACCTGGATCGAATCCCCGGGGCTCCAGAGCACCGTACTCCCGTCTTCCGAGAGGGAAGTGCGAGTCTGGGGCGATCCGAATTCACCCGAAAAGACCAGTTGGACGGTCTCCTGTGTGTCTTGCAGGAGGATCTGCTCGCTGGGATCCCATACGCAGGATCCGGTCAGGAGCAGGGTTGCGCAGAAAGCAACAGCACCCCTTTTTTTCATACCCACAGGGCCTCCTCCCCCCAATGTTCATTGGACGAGGCCAAGACGTCGGCTTGGCCCTCCAGCATGCTGATCTCGGCCCGGGGAGACTGATAGGCCTCCCTGGCTTGTCTGCCATCGGAATTGTATTCGTTCATAATGGTATCCAAATTTCCACAATAATACGAAAATGGCGGGAAAAACCCACCATTTTTGCAAACGTTTCCGTTTTTCTTGTCCGTGGCGAGCGACTATTCGCCGCGGGGACCGAGGGCGGCGAGGACTTCGTCCGGGGAGAGGCTGTCCTCCACGCGGAAACCGCCGGTGCGGGTGCGGCGCAGCGAGCCCAGGAAGGCTCCGCTGCCCAGCGCTTCACCCAGGTCGCGCGCCAGGGCCCGGATGTAGGTCCCTTTGCTGCAGGTGACCCGCACCAGCGCGCAGGGCAGGTCGAGGCCTTCCAGCGGGATCACATGGATCTTGGGATTCACCCGTCCCTCGACGCCGTGGAGAGCTGCATCTGTCCCGGCAGCACCCTCACCCCGGGCTGCGCCCTCACAGAGCTCGCAGCCACCGTATGCGACCAACTCCATCTCCGTGATCCGGATCCGCTGCCGTGTCAGCAGCTCCGCCGCGCTGTGATCGAACTCCGTTTCTCCCCGCAGGGCGGCCTTATAGGCTTTGCGTGCCAATTCGTAGGCCCGCACCCCGTCCACCGATTTCGCCGAAAAGAGCGGCGCGACCTGCTCCTGCTCTCCGCGGAAGGTGGGCAGGACTTCGCGCAGGGCCGTCTCGCTGACGCCCTCCGTGCCATATCGGCGGTCGATATCCTTTTCCCGGTCGTAAGAGGGCGTCGTCGCGCCGAATACGACTCCGGCCAGGTACTCCTTCTCATGGCGCTGCAAGTCGTCGGCCAGTTTGGTCGCCCGGCCGATGCAGACCAGCAGCACGCCGGTCGCCAGCGGATCCAGCGTACCCGCGTGGCCGACCTTGAGCTTCTTGTTGCCGAAGTGCTTGCAAGCCGCCCACTTGACCTTGCGGATCACATCCGCGGAGGTCCAGCGCCAGGGCTTGTCAACGGGTACGATGATTCCTGACGGATAGTCTTCGATCTGGTCCGTCAGGACCATGCCCTGCTGCAGGATCAGGGGCTCCATCAGACGGGAATTTTGTCGATGCGGCGCTGGTGCCGTCCACCTTCGTACTCGGTGGCCAGCCAGGTCCGTACGATGCTGACCGCCATCTGGTAGGAAATGAAACGGGCCGGCAGGACGAGCACGTTGGCATTGTTGTGGGCCTTGACCAGGCGGCCGATCGCGACGCCCCAGGCCAGGCCGGCCCGGATGCCGCGGTGGTGGTTGAGGGTCATCGCCATCCCGTTGCCGGTCCCGCAAAGGGCAATGCCCAGGTCGGCCTCCCCGGCCTCAATGGCGGCGGCCATCGGATGGGCCACATCCGTGTAATCCATACTCTCCGTACTGTCCGTCCCGAAATTGAGGACTTCATAGCCTTTGCCCAGCAGGTAGGAAATGAGCTTGGTCTTGTATTCTACGCCCGCGTGATCCGAGCAGATTGCGATTTTCATGGTATGTGTGATCTATTATTTGTATTTTACGCCGCTTATGACCCGGTCAGGTTCGCGCAAGAGTTGTTGATTCCTTACATCTCGGCGGCGGAAAGGCGCGCGCGGAATTCCTCCGGTCCGATGAAGGAGAGGATGTCTGCGATGCCCAGGCCGCTGGCGGCGCCGGTCAGCGCGAGGCGCAGGGCGTTCATCACCTTGCCCATCGGCCACTCCTGTGCGCGGATGTATTCCTCCAGCGAGGATCCGACCGTCTCCTTCTCAAAAGATACGCCCGTGTCGAGCAGATGCGCGGCGGCCTGCCGGACCTGCTCCTTGATCTCGGGCTTCCAGAATTTGTCCACGTCTTTCTGGACGAACTCCGCAGGGGCTGTGAAGAGGCAGGCGGCCGAGGTCCAGAAGTCCCGTACGAAGGTGGCGCGCTCCTTGACCAGGGCGACCACGTTTCTGACATAATTCCAGGAGAACTCCTTCGCCGCGAAATCCGCGGATACGGGACATTTCGGGCAGCCGGTGACCGTGATGCCCTGCTCCTGCAGGACAGGGATGAAGAGATCGGTCAACTCTTCATCGCGCTTGGCGCGCAGATACTCGCGGTTGTACCATTTGGCCTTGTCGGGGTTGAATTTGGCGCCCGCCTTCTGGACCTTGTTCAGGGAGAAGGCCTGGATCAGTTCCTCCATGGAGAACAGTTCCTGCTCGGTGCCGGGATTCCAGCCCAGCATGGCCAGCATATTGACGAAAGCTTCGGGGAAGTAGCCGTCCTCGCGGTAGCCGTGGGAAGTCTCTCCCTCGGCGTTGACCCACTGCAGCGGGAAGACCGGGAACCCCATCTTGTCGCCGTCGCGCTTGCTGAGCTTGCCGTTGCCGACGGGCTTGAGCAGCAGGGACAGATGGGCGAACCGGGGCATCGTGTCTTCCCAGCCGAAAGCTTTGTAGAGCATGTAATGGAGCGGCAGGGAAGGCAGCCACTCCTCGCCGCGGATGACCTCGGTGATTTCCATCAGGTGGTCGTCCACGATGTTGGCCAGGTGGTAAGTCGGCAACTCGTCGGCCCGTTTCCACAGGACCTTGTCATCCAGTGTGTCTGTATTGACTTCGATGTGTCCGCGGATCAGGTCGTCCATCTTGACGACCGTGTGGGCGGGCATCTTGAAGCGGATGGTCCAGCTGTCCGTCTCCCGCAGCAGCCGCTCCGTTTCCTCTGCGCTCAGCGTAAGGGAGTTGCGCAGGGTGTCCCGGGTCGTGAGCCCGTAGAGGAAGGTCTGGCCCGCTCTTTCGGCCTCGGCCCGCCTTTCTTCCAGTGCCGCGGCGGAATCGAACGCATAGTAGGCGTATCCGTTCTCAACCAGCTGCTCGGCGTATTGCCGGTAGATGGCGCGCCGCTGGGACTGACGGTAGGGGGCGTGGGGATGCTGTGCGGAAGCGGTCTCGACCATCTTGCCGTCGGCGTCCACGCCCTCATCGGGCACGATGCCGCACCAGCGCAGGGCCTCGATGATGTAGGCCTCGGCTCCGGGCACGAAACGGTGCGAGTCGGTATCTTCGATGCGGAGGATGAAGTCTCCTCCGTGCTGTTTGGCGTACAGGTAGTTATACAAGGCAGTCCGGACGCCTCCCATGTGGAGGGGGCCCGTCGGCGACGGGGCGAATCGGACGCGGGTTTTTCTTTCCATAGTCAGATTTTATTGGTTGAGATTTTTATCCTGGGAGACGCTGCGCCGGATCGACGGGACTTGTTCCAGCTGGCTGCGGTCCTCGCCGGGGAGGATGCAAAGGGCGGGCTTGCGGTCAGGATCGAAGCGGAAGGTGCGGCGGTTGTCCTGGGTGTTGAACCCGATCTTGGTCCTGGGCCCCTGGGTTTCGGGGATGGAGATGCCCTCCTCGCTGTCCTTGGCGGTCTTTTTCTCGTAGATGAAGTCGTTGTCGATGAGGATGTAGTTGCCCATATCCTCGTTGGGACCCATGATGTCCACGAATTTCAGTCCCGTCACGATGGCCGTGATGTTGACGCGGTCCCCGAATTCGGGATCGGTCTCATAGATCAGGCCCTGCTTGAAGCGGTTGACGCTGCCGGCGTATTTCTTGATCTCCTCGTTGATCTGCTCATACTGGCTGGCACTGACGCCCCGCTCGTTGAGGCCGACGGTGACGTTGAGGAGGATGTTCTTGGCCGACTTGAGGTCGTAGTCGTTGAGCAGGGGAGAGTGGAACGCTTCCCGGACCGCGTCCTCGATGCGGTGCTCGCCGGTACCGGTGCCGTTGCCCATCAGGGCGCAGCCGCTGTTCTTCATCATCTTCTTCACGTCGTGGAAGTCCACGTTCATGTAGCCCGCCTTGCCGATGATCTCGACGATGCTCTTGACCGCGGTCGAGAGGACTTCATTGGACTTCGGGAAAGCGTCCTGCAGCAGCAGGTCTCCGTAGAACTTGATGATGTTCTGGTTCTTGATGATCAGCAGGCTGTCCACGTTCTTTTCCAGTTCCCGGATGCCGTCGATGGCGCGTGACAGGGCTTCGGGGCCTTCGTTGTCGAAGGGGACGGTCACGACCGCCACGGTCAGGATGCCCCGGTCCTTGGCCATCTTGGCGATGACGGGAGAAGCGCCTGTGCCGGTGCCGTTGCCCAGCCCGGCCGTGATGAAGAGCATCTGGGTGCCCGAATCCAGGGCGACCTGCGCGATTTCGTCCTGGTGCTCCAGGGCCGCCTTGCGCCCCTCGCTGGGATCGGTGCCCGCGCCCAGCTGGCCGATCTGGATCTTGACGGGCACGTTGCTGCTGCGCAGCGAAGCGGCGTCGGTGTTGCAGATGATGAAGCTGCACCCTTCGATCTTCTGGTTGTACATGTAGGTGACGGCATTGCAGCCTCCGCCGCCCACTCCGATGACCTTGATCATCTCTTTTTCCTCTTTCCAGTCGGGAGGAAGTATCTCGTTGATGTCGTTCATAATCCTGATTCGTCCGTTATTCGTCTTCCATGCCTTCGTACAAGGAGGTCAGCCCTTTGTCCACGCGGTCCCAGACCGTTCCGACCACTTTCCAGATGCCCGAAGTCTTCTTGGGCTCCTTGGCTTTCTTTTCTTTCCGGGGTTTGGGCTTGGGTGCCGGCTTGACCTTTTCCCAGGCTTTCTGGTCCAGGACGGAACCTTCGATGTGGTCGGGCTCTTCCGAGGATGGCTCCGTCTCGGCGGCCGTTTCCGGGGCGCTCTCTTCTTCCTCTTCTTCCACACGCGGCTTGGGCGGCTCTTCCAGGCAGTTGAGTTTCTTGTTGTCATCCTTGGCGGAGAGCAGCATGCCGATCACGCCGGCGGCGGAAGTCTCGCCGAGACCGATGCAGCCGTCGGAGGAGAAGCGGCGGATGGGGAAGCCGACGCGCACGTTGTAGCCGGAGAGTTCCTTGATCAGGTACGAGACATTGATCATTTCGGCCCCGCCGCCGGTGATGACGATCCCGCTGCGCAGTTCGTCCGCCAGGCCGCTGGACTGGATCTCATAGAGGATGGCGTTGATGATTTCCTCCATGCGCGCCGTGATGATCTCCGACAGGTAGCGGACCGGCAGCTGCTTCTCGGCGCCGCTGTCGTTGTTGAGGATGCGGATCGTTTTCTCGCCGAGGTTGGCCAGCCGGTCCGGCATGCAGCCGCCGAACGCGAGCTTGATGTTCTCGGCCAGCTTCATCGAGAATCCGCCTTCGTTCTTGATGTCGGTCGTGACGCTGTTGCCGCCGAAGGGGATGGCTGCGTAGTGGCGCAGGATGCTGTTCTTGTAGACGGAGACGGAGGTCACGCCGCCGCCGAGGTCGATCAGCGCCACACCGTTGTCCATCTCTTCGCCGAAAAGGACGACCCGGGCCGTCGTGTCGGGGAGGAAATACTTGCTGGCGATCGCCACGCCGACCTGGTTGAAGATCTTGTCCAGGTTGCTGACGTTCTTGCGGCTGCCTACGAAGACCTTGAAATTGCCTTCGAACTTCTCGCTGACCATCCCTTCGACGTCGTCCTCGACGATCTGGTAGAAGTCGTCGGTCGTGAAGGACTGGGCGACGGCTCCGTAGATGAACTCGCGGTCGCTGTCGGCGAGCGGGTAGTTGTCCAGGGCGATGTTCTTGAGGTTTTCGATCTCTTCGCGCGTGATGTTGCTGCTCACGTCCGTGCGCGGGATGGAGCCGGTCGCCGTCTCCTGGCGCACATAGTACCGCGGCAGGCCGACCACGACCTGGAGGATCTTGATGCCCAGTTCCTTCTCTGCCTTCCGGATGATCCCGGTCAGCGGTGCGCTCACTTTCGCGGGGTTGAACACGTAACTGTAACGTATCCCGTCCGAGGGCTCCTCGTCATAGTAAATGATCTGGACGTCGTCTCCCTCCACCTTGGCCACGGAGAGGGCGATCTTCGACGTACCGAGATCGACGGCTGCAATGTATCTTTCGTCCATATTCCTTAGTGTTGTCTGCATATGATCTGACGGTCGAACTTGACATTGACCGTCTTGTAGTAACCTGCTCCCTTGGCGGGGAGGATGTACTCGTAATACCTTCCGATCCGGTCGAACTTGACGGCCACCTCCCCGGGAGGGCCGAAGATGAAGCGCTCACCGCCTTCCCGCGGTTTCAGGACGAGGTCTCCGTTCTCTACGACGGAGACCTGCACGAACGCTTCCTTCCAGATCCTGCTCTTGCGGATCCAGTCCATCATGTCCATCATATCCCGGATCCAGTCCTGTTCCTGCGCGGTCTGCGCCTTGCCCTTGTAGCCGGGTGTGAAGTTCACGGGGATCGCACCCTCCACGACCGGCACTTGCACCGTGTCCCGCTCCTGGAGCGGAAAGAGGTACCCCCGGTCGTCCACGTAGAAGCCTGTCTTTCCCTTTTGGAAACGCAGGACGGGGACACGCTGGGAGATGCGGATGTTGAGCAGCCCGTCTTCCGTCGTGTAGGCTTCGCTCTTGAGGATGGCGCTCTGGTCGTCGAGGATCTGCTCGATCCGGTCGAGTCCTACGCTGTCCAGCCGCTGGCCGATGTAGCTGCCGTATTCCTTCTCCAGCCAAGCCTTGATGTCGTCCTCGTTGACAAAGCGGTGCGCGTCGGCGTATTCCACCTTCAGCCCGTTGCAGGTCAGCAGCCGGCGGTGCGCCATGCTTCCGGCGAGCAGGGCACACGTCCCGGCGACGAGGCCGAGGCAGCATAGGATGAGGAGGATTTTCTGGGCGGCCGGCTTCATAGTCTCTTTTCCAGCATTTCGGTGATAGGTTGGATGAAACGGTCGATGTCACCGGCCCCGAAAGTGACCAGGACGTCGAGGGGCTCCTTTTCCAGGCAGCCCATCAGTTCCGACTTATCGATCAGGATCTTTTCAGGGGCTGTCACATCCCGGAAGATGATCTCGGATGTGACGCCGGGGATGGGCTCCTCGCGGGCGGGATAGATGCCCAACAGGATCAGTTTGTCCACCTGGCTCAGCGCCTGGGCGAACCCGGATGCGAAATCGCGGGTCCGGGTGAAGAGGTGGGGCTGGAAGACGGCCGTCAGCCTGCGCCCCGGGAAGATGCTCCGGAGGGAGGAAACGGCGGTCGCCAGCTCCTGCGGGTGATGCGCATAATCGTCGATATAGGTCAGGCCCGGCGTGTTGACATGGACGTCCAGGCGGCGCCGGGCGCCCTGGTAGCTGCCGATGGCGTGCCGGATCTTTTCGGGATCGATCCCGTCGTTGAGGCAGACCGCCGCCGCGGCGACGCTGTTCTCCACGTTGACCCAGCCGAGGGTACCGACCCGGATGTCTTGCAGGACGCCGTCCGGGTGGACCAGGTCGAAGGTAAAGTGTCCGAGCGGGCCGAGCCGGAGGTTCGTGGCATGGTAGTCCGCGCTGGCATCGTCGAAACTGTAGGTCCGGATCCGGGCGGGCGTGTCAGCCTCCGAGACCGGCAGGCCGTATTTCAGGATCAGGACGTCGCTGACCTGTGAGGCGAACTGCCGGAAAGCCTCCTGGACGTGCGCGAGGTCTCCATAGATGTCGAGATGGTCCGCATCCATCGCGGTGATGACGGCGATTGCGGGGTGGAGCTGGAGGAACGAACGGTCATACTCGTCGGCTTCCGCCACGACGGTCGGCGCCGGACTGACCAGCATGTTGGTGCCGTAGTTCTTGGAGATGCCGCCCAGGAAGGCGCTGCAGCCTGCGCCGCTCTCGGTCAGGATGTGCGCGACCAGGGTCGAAGTCGTGGTCTTGCCGTGCGTGCCGGCGACGGCCAGGCACTTCTGTCCCTGCGCGATCTCCCCCAGCATCCGCGAGCGCTTGATGGCGCGGTAGGGGTGGGCCTGGACATATTGCAACTCTTCCAGCGACTCCGGGATGGCGGGGGTATAGACGACCAGCGTCCCTTCCACGTCCCCGGGGATCAGGTCGGGCCGGTCCTCATAATGCACGGCGATTCCTTCCCGCTCCAGCTCGTGCGTCAGGTCGGAGGGCGTGCGGTCGTAGCCGCTCACCTGGTAGCCCTTCCGTTTGTAGTAGCGGGCGATGGCGCTCATCCCGATGCCTCCGATGCCGATGAAATATATATGCTTGTACATGGCTCTATTGCAATAGTTTGTAAATCTCCTCGGCGATTTCCTGCGCCGCGTGGGTCCGGGCCATCGCGCCGGCCGCCGCTTCGATGGAGCGGACCCGCTCCGGATCGCCCAGCAGCCCGAGGGCCGTCGGCAGCAGGGTAGCAGGCGCATCGGCGTCCTTGACGAGCAGGGCCGCGCCCTTGCGCACGAGCGCCATCGCGTTGTGCGTCTGGTGGTCCTCCGCGACGTTGGGCGACGGGACGAAGACAGCCGCCTTGCGGGCCGCGCAGATCTCCGAGACGGAACTCGCGCCCGAGCGCGAAATGACCACGTCCGCCATCGCATAGGCAAGGTCCATCCGGCCGATGAAATCGCTCCAATGTACGTCTCCCGCCTCCGGGTGCTCCGCCATGAAGGCGTCTACCCCTTTCTTGTAATACTTGCCGCACTGCCAGAGGACCTCGGCGCCTTCGCCGCCGGGGCAGCCGTCGCTGATCCATCGCTTCATGGATTTGTTGAGCGTGCCGCTGCCGAGGCTGCCGCCGATGACGAGGATGTGCTTCTTGTCCGGATCCAGGCCGTAGTAGCGGATCCCTTCCGCCTTGGTTCCCGGCGTGGCCGGCCGGATGTCGCTGCGGATCGGGTTGCCCGTGAGGACGATCTTGTCCGCGGGGAAGAACCGGTCCATCCCTTCATACGCCACGCAGATCCGGCCGACTTTCTTGCCGAGGATCTTGTTGGTCAGGCCGGCAAAGCCGTTCTGCTCCTGGATCAGGGTCGGGATGCCGAGGCGGGTCGCAACCCTCAGCAGGGGAGCGCTGGCATAGCCGCCCACGCCGATGGCGATATCCGGCTTGAATTCCTTCAGGATCTTGCGGGCCTTGCGCAGGCTCTCCGCCAACTTGAAGGGGACCTGAAGGTCGTTCTTGATGTTGGCCCAGTTGAACTGCCGCTGCAATCCGACGATGGGCAGGCCGACGATGTCGAATCCGGCCGCCGGGACCTTTTCCATTTCCATCTTGCCCTCGGCTCCGACGAAAAGGATCTGCGTGTCGGGGTTGAGTTCCTTGAGTTGGGAAGCGATGGACACGGCCGGGAAGATATGTCCTCCCGTGCCTCCTCCGCTGATGATGGCTCTGATCGGCTTATGTTCCATAGCAGGTCAAATGTCTTCCAAAGTTTCCAGATCCGTCAGTCTGTCGGCGGACTCATAATCGTTAAGCAAGTCGAGCCGGTCCCGGACGTCGTCCTCCTTGAAGGAGACGATCGGATCGGCCTTGGCGGCCTCGCGTTCCACTTTCTTGGAGGCCATCCGGCTGATCGAGAGGATGATGCCGAAGGCGATGCTAATGCAAAGGAAGGCCGAGGTGCCGTAACTGATCAGGGGCAGCGTCTGGCCGGTCAGCAGGCCGACGTCGCAGTTGACCAGGATGTGCATCATCGCCTGCGCGGTGATCATGACCGAGAGGCCGGCGATGGCGTATTTGGCAAATTTGTCGTCGCAGTTGCGTACGATGATGGACGCCCTGGCGAGCAGGCTGATGTACAGGATGATGACGAGGATGCCTCCGAGGATGCCGTATTCCTCGATGAAGAAGCTGAAGATGTAGTCCTCGTAGATGACCGGGACGACGTATTTCTGCGCGCTGTTGCCGGGTCCCTTGCCGATGATGCCGCCGCTCTTGACGGCCAGCTTGGCACCGATCGGCTGGCGGATCTTGTCCAGGGTTTTCTGGTAGTCGTCCGAACCGGCCTGGGATGCGACGAAAAGAGTCTCGTTGTCGGCGCTGTGGTGGCTCAGGCGGCTGACGGCCGTGCCGATCCGGTCGAAATACTTCCCGCCCGAAACCTTCCAGATGCCGACGCAGCCGAGCAGCAGCAGGACGGCGACCGCCCCCATCACCAGGATGTCCCGGAAGGGCAGGCCGGCGAGCAGGATGGTAAGGAACATCAGCGCCGCGATGAACATCGCGTTGGAGTTGCCGCCGGGAAGGGATGCGACGCAGATGATCAGGATGGGCAGGTAGATATACAGGATCCGCTTCCAGATATCGCGGCCCAGGAACTGCAGGCGGTCGATCTCGGAGAGTTTGTCCAGCAGCTTGAAGCCGCCGTTTCTGTAGGTGTCGACCGCCCAGGCCAGGTACATCACCATCGCGACTTTGACGATCTCGAAGACATGGATCTGGAAGCCGCCCAGCTTGAGGATGCGCCAGGCTCCGTTGATGGACGAGGCCCGGACGGGACCGATCTTGAGATGAAGATCCAGGAACAGCAACATCACGGCCGACAGCAGGAAGCCCCATCTGGAAAACCATTTGAAGACCTTGATGTTGTCGATCTTGTAGAGCAGCAGGATCAGGACCAGCCCGCCCAGTACGGTCAGGAAATGCGTGCGGATGATATCGATCCGGGTGGTGGCTTCCGTAGCCAGCTGGGAGGTGGAAGAGAAGATGGCGACCAGGGAGATCAGGCAGAGGAAAAGCACGATGATCCAGACCACCTTGTCTCCGGCGAGGCGGTCCATGAAATTGAGTTTCTCTTCTACTTTCTTCCAGTCCATCTTACAGGTTCCTTACGGCTTCCTTGAATTTCTCTCCGCGGTCTTCGTAGTTCTTGAACAGGTCGAAGCTGGCGCAGCAGGGGCTCAGCAGGACGACGTCGCCCGCCTTGGCGAAGCGGCTCGCCGCCTGTACGGCCTGCTCGGCCGACAGTGTGTCGACCATGCGGTCCGCGCCGACGATGCCTTCGAAGGAGGCGTGCAGTTTCCGGTTGTCCACGCCCAGGCAGACGATGGCCTTGACCTTGGTGCGGACCAGCTCCTCGAGGACACTGTAGTCGTTGCCCTTGTCGGTGCCGCCGGCAATCCAGACGACCGGTTTGGTCTGGCACTCCAGCGCATACCACGCGGAATCCACGTTGGTCGCCTTGGAGTCGTTGATGTACAGGACATCCTTGATGCTCAGGACCGGCTCCAGGCGATGCTCGATCGCCTTGAAAGAGCTGAGGCTCTCGCGGATGACTTCGTCCCGGATGTCCATGGCCTTGGCCGCGAGGGCCGCCGCCATCGAGTTGTAGAGGTTGTGCTTGCCGCCGAGGGCCAGTTCCTTGATATAGAGTTCGCTCTCGCTCTCTTCGTAGCGGACGACGATCTTGTCTTCCTTGACGAAGGCGCCCTGCGGGACTTCCTGCTTCTGGGTGAAGGGGAGCATCTTGGCCTGGAGGATGATCTTGTCCAGGTGACCGATCGTGATCTCGTCGTCGGAGTCAAAGATGAAGCAGTCCTCGGGACGCAGGTTGCGCGTGATGCGGAACTTGGCGTTGATGTAGTTCTCCATCTTGTAGTCGTAGCGGTCCAGGTGGTCGGGCGTGATGTTGGTGATGATCGCGATGTCCGGGCGGAAATTGTACACGTTGTCCAGCTGGAAGCTGCTGATCTCCAGGACATAGTAATCGTAATGCTCGGTCGCGACCTGGTAGGCGTAGCTCTTGCCGATGTTGCCGCCGAGACCCACGTTGAGGCCCGCCTGCCGGAGCAGGTAATAGATCAGCGAAGTGGTCGTGGTCTTGCCGTTGCTGCCGGTGATGCAGATCTTCTTGGCGGAGTCGTAGCGGCCCGCGAATTCGATTTCGGAGATGATGTGCGTGCCCTGCTCGCTGAGCTTGCGCACGATCGGGGCGGTCGAAGGGATGCCGGGGCTCTTGACGACCTCGTCGGCGCTGAGCACCAGCTCTTCAGTATGATGCCCCTGCTCAAAGGGGATGTCCCATTTGCGCAGCTCGGCCGCATACTCCTCTTTGATCGTTCCGAAATCGGACAGGAACACATCGAATCCTTTCACTTTCGCGAGCACCGCGGCTCCTACGCCGCTCTCCGCTCCTCCCAAAACAACTAGTCTGGACATATCTGACTTGTCTTATCTTATCTTTAAAATGGCCAGGGTCGAAACGGCCAGGATGAGGCCGATGATCCAGAAGCGCGTGACGATCTTGGCTTCCGGGAGCGCCTTTTCGGGCCGGGTGATCAGCGCCGGGATGCCTTCTTTCTGGTAGTGGTGGTGCAGGGGCGTCATCTTCCAGACACGCCGTCCGGCCCCGTATTTTTTCTTCGTGTATTTGAAGTAACCCCGCTGGATCAGCACCGAAGCGCTCTCGACCAGGAAGATGCCGCAGAGCAAGGGCAGGAGCAGCTCCTTGCGGATCAGGATGGCGCTCACGCCGATGATGCCGCCGATCGTCAGGCTGCCCGTGTCGCCCATGAACACCTGGGCCGGGTACGAGTTGTACCAGAGGAAGCCGATCAGCGCCCCCACGAAGGCGGCCATGAAGATCGCGATCTCCCCCGTGCCGGGCATGTACATGATGTTGAGGTAGCCCGAGTCGATGATGTTTCCGCCCAGCCAGGCCAGGATGCCGATCACCACGCCGACGATAGCCGAGGTCCCGGCCGCCAGGCCGTCCATCCCGTCGGTGAGGTTGGTGCCGTTGGAGCACGCCGTGATCACGAGCACGATCATCAGCACGTAGATCGCCCACTTGCAGTACCAGCCCCATTTCCCTTTGAAGGGGGAGAGGACCTTGTAATCGAATTCATGGTCTTTGACGAAGGGGATGGTCGTCTTGGTGCTCTTGACGACATCTTCCTTGTGCCAGACCGTCTCGGCGACGAGCCGCTCGGAATCCACGTCGAGCTCGCTGCGGTCGGTCTTGACGATGCCCTGCGCCTCCTGGATGTTCTCGCGGACGACGATGTTGGGGTTGAAGCAGACCGTCAGGCCGATGGCGAAGCCGAGGGCGACCTGGGCGACGAGCTTGGAGCGCTCGCTGAGGCCTTCCTTGTTGTGTTTGAAGACTTTGATATAATCGTCCGCGAAGCCGAGCGCACCGCACCACAGGGTGGTCATCAGCAGGAGCAGCACGTAGATGTTGCTCAGGTCGCAGACCAGCAGCACGGCTCCGACCAGCGCCAGGATGATGATGACGCCGCCCATCGTGGGGGTGCCCTTTTTCTGCATCTGCCCCTCCAGTCCGAGGTCGCGGATCGTCTCGCCGATCTGCTTGCGCTGCAGCCAGTGGATGATGTGCTTGCCGGCGAAAAAGGCGATCAGCATGCTGAACAGGAGCGCGAGCATGGCGCGGAATGACAGGTAGGTCATCAGCCGCTGCCCGGGCAGGTCAAATGATTGCAACAGTTGGTTGAGGTGGTACAGCATGGTTTTAGTTCGTCAGTTCGTGGAACAATTCGTCGATCACTTCGCGCTCGTCGAAATGGCGGTGCTCCGTCCCGATGATCTGGTAGGTCTCGTGTCCCTTGCCCGCGAGGAGGATCGTGGCGCCGTCTTCGGCGGTCATCACGGCCGTGCGGATCGCTTCCCGCCGGTCGGCGATGAACAGGGCTTTGGCCAGGCCCTGGCGGCTCAGCCCGGCGCGGATGTCCGCGAGGATGTCTTCGGTCTTTTCCGTACGGGAATTGTCGGAGGTCACGATGATGCGGTCTGACATCTTTTCCGCCACGGCCGCCATCTCGGGGCGCTTGGTCTTGTCCCGGTCGCCGCCGCAGCCGAAGAGGCAGACGAGCTGGTTCTCGGGCGCGATGTCCCGCAGGGTCTTGAGCACGTTCTCCATCGCGTCGGGCGTGTGGGCGTAGTCGATGATGACGGAGATGCCCCGCGGCCCGCGGTGGTTCTCCAGCCGTCCGGGGGCGGAGTCGAGGGTGCTCAGGGCGACCAGCGTCTCCTCCTTGTCGGCGCCCAGCGCCAGGGCCGTGGCGTAGATCGCCAGGATGTTGTAGGCGTTGTGCTCGCCGATCAGCTTGGTCCAGGTTTCGGTGCCGTCAAGCTTGAGCAGCATCCCTTCGAAACTCTCCTCCATGATCCGGCAGGTCCGGTCTGCGATGCGCTTGCAGGAGTACCAGATCACCTGGGAGGCGGTGTTCTGCACCATGACGGGGCCGTTCTTGTCGTCGGCGTTGATGATGGCAAAGGCGTCGGAGGGCAGGGAATCGAAGAACAACTTTTTGCAGCGGAGGTACTCCGCGAAGGTCTTGTGGTAGTCGAGGTGGTCGTGCGTCAGGTTGGAGAAGATCCCGGCCTTGAAACGCAGGCCCGCGACCCGTTCCTGTTCCATGCCGATGGAACTGACCTCCATGAAGCAGTAAGTGCAGCCGGCATCCCGCATATGGGCGAGCAGGCGGTTGATCGTGATCGGGTCGGAGGTGGTGTTGGTCGTCTCCATGCGGCGGTCGCCCACGTAGTTGGCGATGGTGCTGAGCAGGCCGCACTGCCAGCCCAGCTTGCGGAACAGGTGGTAGAGGAGCGTGACGGTGGTCGTCTTGCCGTTGGTGCCGGTGATGCCGACGAGGGTCAGGTCGCGCGACGGATGGCCGTAGTAATTGTCGGCGCACAGGGCAAGGGCCTTCCGGTCGGCGGAAACGACAGCCGCGGCGCCGGCCTCCAGCGCCTTGTCGATGTAGTCGTGGCCGTCCCGGTCCACGCCTTTGACGGCAATGAAAAGGGATCCGGCGCCCGCCTGGCGGGAGTCGCTGGTGATGGCGCCGATCTCCGTATCGGGAGTGCCGTGCAGGATCTCAGCTCCGCTGTTTCGTATGATGTCTTCCAGTCTCATGGTTGGCTCTTTTTGCTTTCTGTGTCGTGTCCCGCATCACGGGAATGGTCCCGGTCTTGTGCAGCACATCGCCCCACTGCGGATCCAGGACATACATTTCGTCTACGACGGATTTGACCGTCATGGCCGGAATGCCGCCGCCCTGGAAGCTGTTGTGCGTGGGGCGGGTGAAAATCATGCAGATGATGCTGTATTTCGGGGTCTCCGCCGGGAAAAAGCCGACGAAGGTGGCCTGGTACAGTTGCCGGCCATATTTGTCCTTGTAAGGCGTGGCCGGGCTGCCGATCGTACCGAAGGAGGTGCCGGTCTTGCCGGCGATGGTGCATTTTGCGTTCTTGAGCCGCCGGGCCGTACCTTCCTCCGTCACGGCCGCCAGGGCACGTGTCACCGTGTCGGCGACCGCCTTGGTGCAGATCGAACCGTTGAGGATGGACGGGCCGCGTTTCTCCACGACGCTTCCGTATTTCTCGATGCTTTCGACCAGGTAGGGTTTCATCATCTTGCCCTTGTTCGCGATGGCGTTGTAGAAGGTGAGGATGTGCAGGGGCGTCTCCATGGTGGCATAGCCGAAGCCCATGTTGCCCAGCACGCTCATGGCCCATCCCGGACTCTTGGTCGAAGGGAGGACAGGAGTGCGCAGTCCGTCGATGTCGAAGTCGAAGGCCTCTCCCAGCTTATACATGTAGGCATTGTCGATGAAGCGCTGCGGCTTGCGGCCGTAGTTGTCGATTGCGAGTTTGGCAAAGACGTAGTTGGACGAGATTTTGAAACCGTCGAGGACGGAGATCTCCTTTGTATTGTGGTTGCGCTCCCAGTCGACGATGTGGTTGTCGGGCCGGACACCGGATCTGGGGATGACGCCGTGGTTGGTCGGCAGGGTCTGGTCCAAGGTCTTGACATAACCGTCCGACAGGACGGAGACGAGGGTCACCGTCTTGAAGACGGAACCGGGCTCGTAGCGGCGTCCGATGGCGAAATTCTGGACTTCTTCGAGCTGGGTGGTCACCGAGTCGCGGGTCAGGTTGACCATGGCCTTGATCGCGCCGGTCGCGACCTCCATCAGCACGACACAACCGCCTTCCACCTCCGCCTGGCCTTCCATCTGCTCGCGCAGCGCCTTGTCTGCGATGTCCTGGAAGTCGATGTTGATCGTCGTGCGGACATCCATGCCGTCCTCGGCGCGGACGAAGGAGCTGTCCGAATCGATGACCCGCTCCTTGTTGTCGATCTCACGCAGGAATTCGACACCGTCCTTGCCGTGCAGGACATAGTCGAATTTGCCCTCGATGCCGACGTGGGTGTTCTCGACGTTGCTCTTGTTGTTGCGGACGAATCCGATCGTGCGGCGGGCCAGCTTGCCGTAAGGATACTTGCGGATGCTTTCCTTGTTGACGATCATTCCTCCGTGGAACTTGTCTTCGTTGAAAAGCGGCAGCTGGATCAGCCGGTTATATTCGCGGCGTTCCACGCCGGACGCGATGCGGACGTATTTCCGGTCCAGTTCGCGGCCTTTCTTGATCAGGTTGAAATACTCGTCGGCGGTCTTTTCTTTGAGGATGGACGCGAGACCCGCCGAGAGTGCACGGGCCTTCTCCATCCAGGCGGCTTCGAGCGAATCGCCCCGTACTTTGTCCCGGGCGTAGGCCTCTTTCATCACCGTGCAGTCCATTTTGATGTCGTAGATGGGCAGGGACATGGCGAGCAGGCGGCCGTCGTCCGAGAGGATGGCGCCGCGGGCGGGATCGATGGTTTTCTTGACGGAGGTGGGTGTAAGGGCATGGACGATCTTCGGGTCCGGCTGGTAAAACAGCTGGATGGAGACCAGGCGCCCGACCAGCAGGATGGAGCCGATCAGGAACAGGACGTAGAGCCGGTACAGGCCCCGTCCTACGGGATCTGTCTTCTTCCGGGTTTTCTTTTCGTTGTCCTGTGCCATGGTTCTCTATTGCAGGGTTGAGGCCGGTTTCTGCGGCTCCGTCACTTCCGATCCGTTCTCCTTGAGGAGGCGGGCGACCGTGCTTCTCCGGCCCAGCGTGATCAGTTCATATCGTTTCTGCGTATGCAGGATCTCCAGCTCCTGGAGTTCTTTCTTGCCGGCTTCCACCTTCGACAGGGTCACATCGACACCCAGGCCGAAGAGGATCAGCATCGCGAAGAGGAAGAAGGTCCAGGCCACCTGAAGGAAATACTTGTCAATCTTGAGCCGGAGGATGAACTGGCCCTTCGCAATGGCGACGACGCTGTTGACGATCGCCCGACCGATGTCGGAGATCCGCCATTTCCGTTCTTTCTCCTGCCCCTTCATACCTTTTCCGCGATTCTGAGCTTGGCGCTCCGGGCCCGGGTGTTGGCCGCGATCTCTTCCTCTTCGGGGAGGATGGGTTTGCGGTTGACGGCCGTGAAGGGCGCCTGGCTCCTGCCATACATGTCTTTTTCGATCATCCCGTCCACGTTGCCGGCCTTGATGAAGTTTTTGACCATCCGGTCCTCCAGCGAGTGGTAGGTGATCACGACGAGCCGTCCGCCCCTGCGCAGGCTCGCCGCCGCGCCTTCCAGGAATTTCTCCAGGGAGCGCATCTCGGCATTCACTTCGATCCGGAGCGCCTGATACACCTTCGCCAGGTATTTATGCTCCGCAAACGGGGGGAGCGCCGGGGCGATGGCTGCGTTGAGGGCGGTCGTGGTCGTGATGGGCTCCTTGTCGCGGGCCGCGACAAGGAGCCGCGCGAGGCGGTCGGCCTCCTGCAATTCGCCGTACAGGCTGAAAATGCGCCGCAACTCCTCTTGCGTGCCGGTGTTGACGACCGTCGCCGCCGTCCTGGCGCCTTCATCCCGGGCGGCGTTCATGCGCATGTCGAGTGGCGCGTCGAAGCGGAACGAAAAGCCCCGCCCGGCCGTGTCGAACTGGTGGGACGAGACGCCCAGGTCCGCCAGGATGCCGTCCACAGTGTGCTCCCGGAAATCGCGTATCGCCTGTTGCCAGGCGTCCAGGAGCACGTAATGGTGGACGAATCTGAAATTATTGTGGATCAATGTGAACCTCTCATCTTCCGGGACATTGGCGCGGGCGTCGGCGTCCCGGTCGAAAGCGATGAGACGCCCCTCCGGGGCAAGCTGCTCCAGGATATGGCGCGCGTGGCCGCCCCCGCCGAAGGTGGCATCCACATAGATACCTGACGGGTCGGTAATCAGCGCCTGGACGCTCTTTTCAAGAAGAACGGGTTTGTGGTATTCCGACATGCTTTCGCCCTCCTACCTGGACGCAGGCAGTTTTCCGGCGATAGTGACGAACTCTTCGTTCGAAATCTTGGAGGCCTCGTACTTTTCCTTGGCCCAAACTTCGATTTTGAATCCGTTGCCGACAAACTCCACTTCCTTTGTGACACCGATGAGATCGAGCAGCTCTTTCGAGATCGAAATGCGGCCGAGTCTGGCATCGGGTTCGACGATGACGCAGTCACGCATGTACGCTCTCCAGAACGTCGCGTGCTCCACGTTGAAGAAGTTGAGCCGGGAACGGACTTCCGCCGCCTGCTGCTCCCACTCTGCGTAGGTGTACATCTCAAGGCAGTCGGCGAAGATGTCTTTCCTGACAACGAATCTCATGTCACCCCCCTCCGGCAAAACACCTTTGAGCGGCGCGGGGAGCACAAGTCTTCCCTTGTCGTCCAATTTGCTGGTGTATTTGCCGTAGAAGGTGACCATACCAAAATGAAACTTAATTTGTTTTACACGCGATTGGTTACAAAGGTAGTAAAACATTTCCACTTTGTTCCAAATCTTTCCATTTTTTTCCACAAAGTTTTTAACATGGACGGTGTCAACTCAGGCCGGTGCGGCAGGAGGGCTTTGGAATGCGAGGCTGAACCCTT
>JAFUWZ010000029.1 GCA_017471045.1 Bacteroidales bacterium | reverse complement strand
ATTCTGAGCTGATCGGCAACATCGAGCGCGACTGCAACTCCGCGCGCCAGTATTGGCATTTCATCAAGCTGATGGGCCGGAGCGCGAGCCAAATCGCCCTCGAATGCGCCCTGCAGACCCAGCCCAACGTCTGCCTGATTTCCGAGGAGATCGAGGCCAAGGAGCAGAGTCTGGATGATATCGTGAACTATATCGCAGGCATCGTGGCCGCCCGGGCGGCCGAGGGCAATAACTTTGGCACCGTGCTGATCCCCGAAGGCCTGATCGAATTCATCCCCGCGATCAAGAAGTTGATCGCCGAGCTCAATGACACCCTGGCGACCGATGAGGCGAAGGCTGTCGCCCGCGAGGACCAGATCGACTATGTCAAGGCGCACCTCAGTGCGGCCAACCTGGCCGTTTTCAACAGCCTGCCCGCCGATGTGGCCAGCCAGCTCGCACTCGACCGCGATCCCCACGGCAACGTGCAGGTGTCCCTGATCGAGACCGAGAAGCTGCTCTCCAAGATGGTCGCCAAGCGCCTCAAAGAGATGAAGGCCGAAGGCAACTATGCCGGCAAGTTCTCCGCCCAGCACCATTTCTTCGGCTATGAGGGTCGCTGCGCCGCGCCGTCGAATTTTGATGCCGACTATTGCTATTCCCTGGGATACAATGCATCCCGCCTGATCGCGGTCGGCAAGACCGGCTACATGTCCGTCATCAAGAATACGACCGCTCCGGCTGCCGAATGGATCGCCGGCGGCGTGCCGATCACGATGATGATGAACCTGGAGCGCCGCTCCGGCAAGTTCAAGCCCGTGATCCGCAAGGCGCTGGTCGAGCTGGACGGCGCGCCCTTCCAGTTTTTTGCCGCGCACCGTGACGCCTGGGCCAAGGAGACGCACTATGTCTATCCCGGCGCCATCCAGTACTGGGGCCCGACCGAGGTCTGCGACCAGCCGACCCGGACCCTGCAGCTGGAGCATCAGCAGTAATTCCTAATCGCTATCACAGGTGGACAGAAACGAAGCCCGGAAGCGGATCGACGAATTGAAGGCCGTTCTCAACGAGAGCAGCCGCCGCTACTATGTGGATAACAATCCGGTCATCTCGGACTTCGAGTATGACCACCTGATGTACGAACTCGAGGACCTGGAGCGCCAGTTCCCCGACTTCGCTACGCCCGATTCCCCGACCCGCCGTGTCGGCAGCGACCTGGAAAGCGCCGGCATGCGGGTAGAGGACAATGCCGAGAAAGCGGTCGGCCGGGATTTCGCCAAGGTGGCGCACCGCTATCCGATGCTGTCCCTGGCCAACACCTACAGCATCGCCGAGATTGAGGCATTCGCCACCCGGGCCGACAAGGCCCTGGACGGCATCCCTTTCAGTTATTGCTGCGAGCTGAAATTTGACGGGACGGCGATCTGCCTGACCTACCGGCACGGCCGCCTCTACCGCGCCCTCACGCGCGGGGATGGGGCCGTCGGTGACGACGTGACGGAGAATGTCCGGCACATCGCCAACATTCCCCAGCGCCTGATCGGCAGCGGCTGGCCCGAGGACTTCGAGATCCGGGGCGAGATCGTGATGCCCTACGCGGCATTCGATGCGTTGAACCGCCAGCGGGAGCTGGACGAAGAGTCTCCCTTTGCCAACCCCCGCAATGCGGCTTCCGGTTCCCTGAAACTGATCGATCCGGAAGAAGTGGGACGGCGCGGACTGTATGGCACCTTGTATCATATCCCGAGTGACAATGCAGCTTTCAAGACCCACGACGAGGCGCTCTCGGCCGCCGCATCCTGGGGGCTGCCGGTCTCGGACGACCGGCGCATCTGCCGCGACATCACCGAGATCGAGGCCTATATCGCCCACTGGGATGAGGGACGCCGCTCCCTCCCCTACGCCACGGATGGAATCGTCATCAAGATCAATGAGTTCGATGCGCAGCGCACCCTTGGCTACACGGCCAAGTCCCCGCGCTGGGCGGTCGCTTTCAAGTTCCAAGCCGAAAAGGCGCTTACTCCGGTCCTCTCGATCGACTATCAGGTCGGCCGGACAGGGGCCGTCACGCCGGTTGCCAACCTGGAGCCGGTCCTGCTCAGCGGCACGGTCGTCAAGCGTGCCACGCTCAACAACGAGGACTGGATGCGCCAGCTGGACATCCGAATCGGCGACTGGGTCTATGTCGAGAAAGGCGGCGAGATCATCCCGAAGATCACCGGCGTCGAGACGCTCAAGCGCCCGCAGGGCGCCGTCCCCGCCCCGTTCCCGGCTGTATGTCCGGACTGCGGCGCCCCGTTGTACCGGCCAGAGGGCGAGGCACGCTGGTTCTGCCCGAATGCGGACGGCTGCCAGACACAGATCCAGGGCAAGCTGGTCCATTTTCTGGGCCGCCGGGCGATGAACGTCATCGCGGGAGATGCCACTGTCGCCCAGTTGTATGAGCTGGGACTGGCGCGTACTCCGGCGGACCTGTATGACTTGAAGGAGAGCCAGCTTCTGGTCCTGGAAGGTTGGAAAGAAAAGGCGGCCCGGCGTTTCCTCGACAGTCTCGCCGCTTCCCGCAGCGTCCCTTTCGAGAAAGTGCTGTTTGCCCTTGGGATCCGTTATGTCGGGGAAACGACGGCCCGGGAGATCGCCCTCCATTTCGGGGATGTCGACACCCTCTCCGCCGCCACCAAGGAACAGCTCCTGGCGGTGCCGGATGTGGGAGAAGTCATCGCCCAGAGCGTATATGACTGGTTCCGCGATCCGCGACACCGCGACCAGGTGGAGCGGCTCAAGGCTGCGGGGCTGCAGTTCTCCACGCAAGGTCCGTCCGTTCAGGCTGGAGACGCGCTGGCCGGCAAGACCATCGTCATCTCGGGCAATTTCAGCATCTCCCGCGATGCGATGAAGGAACTCATTTCCCGGCACGGAGGCAAGAACAGCGGTTCGGTCAGCGGCAAGACCTCCTTCCTGCTGGCCGGGAGCAAACCCGGACCAGAGAAACTCAAGAAATGCCAGGAACTCGGCATCCCGGTCCTCGATGAAGCCGCATTCCGGTTGATGCTGCCCTCCCGAGATGGCGGCCCGGATGGAGAAGAACCCGAACTCACCCTATTCTAAGCGCATGGACCGGAAAAAGATCAAGCTTGCGTCAGGCCAGTTGCTTACGGATAAGATCTGGACCTTGGATCTGAGCGGTTTCTCGACCGCCAAACGCTACTTGTACAAACTGGTCAAGCTGATCCGCATCGTCTTCTACGATTTCTCCGACAAGCGGATGAACTTCCAGTGCAATGCCCTAAGCTACTTCTGCGCCCTCTCCCTAATCCCGCTGCTGGCCATCATTTTCGGCGTGACCGGCGGTCTGGGCCTCTCCGACCGCATTTCGGGCCTGCTTTACCGCCTGCTGCCCAACAATCCGGACCTGGTGAACATGCTGGTCGAGAAATCTACGGACATCATCGACATCGCCCAGTCCGGTCCCGTCGGCTGGGTCAGTGCCGTGATGCTACTATGGACGGTGCTCTGGATGATGTTCCAGGTTGAACGCGTGTTCAACAACGTCTGGAGCATCAAGAAGATTCCACGCAAGCTGTACCGCCGCTTCTCGATGTATTTCCTGACGATCCTCCTGCTGCCCTTCGTGCTGGTGATCTTCGGTTTCGGGATTGCGACCTATTCCAATGTCTTCACGCTGCTCGGCATGGACCGGATCAGCGAGATCCGCGTCCTGTACAAAATCCTCGGCTGGCTGGCCCTCTATGCCGTGACGGTCCTGACCCTGTCGGCCATGTACAAGTTCATCCCGGCGGCCGACGTCCGCTACCGGAACGCCCTCATCGCCGCCCTGTTCTCCGGAGCGGTTTTCGTCATCTTCCAGTTCCTGTACCTGCAGACGCAGATGTTCGTCACCCGCCTGAATGCGGTCTATGGCGCGATCGCGGCGGTTCCGCTCTTCCTGATGTGGCTCAACTTCAGCTGGCAGATCGTCATCTATGGTGCGCAGCTCTCGTTTGCCATCCAGAACGTCGATACCTACAACCTCCCCAACGACATCACCTTCATGGATGCGTTCGGTGCGGATAAAGAGCGCCGCCGGCGGCGCAAGGAGGAGCGGGAGTCATGAGTTTCTCGAAGTTTACGAAAGCCGATCTGGACCTGATTGCATCCGGCTATTCATCTCTGGAAGAAATGGCCCGCCGTCGCTGTAAGAACGACGAGGAGTTTCAGGTGATCCGCCGTGCCTTTGAATTCGCCAACGAGGCTCACAAGAACGTGCGGCGACGCTCCGGCGAACCCTATATCCTCCATCCCGTCGAGGTGGCGAAGATCGTCGTCCATGATATCGGGCTCGGTTACAAGTCCATCGCGGCGGCGCTCCTCCATGACGTCGTGGAAGATACCAGTTATACCATCGAAGACGTGCGGAACTTGTTCGGGGACAAGATTGCATCCCTGGTGGACGGATTAACCAAGATCAAATCCGTACTGGACAACGAAAGCAAGGATTATCTCCTCTCCCCCGAAAGCATCCAGGCCGAGAATTTCAAGCGCATCCTGCTGACCCTGAATGACGATGCCCGTGTCGTCCTGATCAAGTTGGCCGACCGCCTGCACAACTGCCGGACGATTGAGTTCCTCCCCGAACACAAGCGGGACAAAATCCTTTCCGAGACGATGTTTGTCTTCATCCCCCTGGCTCACCGCCTGGGTTTGTATGAGATCAAATCCGAGATGGAGAATATCTGGCTCCGGTACAAGGAACCGGAGGCTTATCAGGAGATCACCCGCCGGGTCAACCGGAACGTGGAGGACAAGGAAAAGGAGATCGATGCTTTCATCCAGCCTATCCGGGAAGCGCTGAAACGGGCTTGTTTTGATTTTGAAATCCGCAAGCGGGTCAAGACACCCTATTCCATCTGGCACAAGATGCAGACCAAAAACGTGACCTTCGAGCAGGTCTACGATCTCTATGCGGTCCGTATCATCTTCACGCCGGATCCCGCTTCCGTCGAGACGGAGCGGGACCAGTGTTACCATGTTTTTTCGATCATTACGGGCATCTACCGCTATCAGGCGGACCGGATTCGTGACTGGGTCAACCATCCCAAATCCAACGGGTATGAGGCCCTTCATTGTACCCTGATCGGCCAGACCGGCATGCGGGTGGAAGTCCAGATCCGCTCCAAGCGGATGGACGATATTGCTGAAAAGGGCATTGCCGCCCATTGGGCCTACAAGAATGAGGGCTACCTCTCCGAGCAGGACAGCGAGATGGACAAGTGGCTCGCCAAGATCAAAGACATCCTGATGCAGAAGGGAGACATCAGTTCCCTTGAACTGCTGGACATGATCCACGAGGACCTGACCGAAAGCAAAATCGTCGTCTTCACGCCCAAAGGTGACCAGCGTTCCATCCAGCGTGGCGCGACGGCCCTGGATTTCGCTTATCTGATCCATACCGACATCGGAAGCCATGCCATCGCGGCCAAAGTCAACATGAAACTTGTGCCGCTCAGTCATGTGCTCCAGTCCGGTGACCAGATCGAGATCATCACGGCCGAAAGCGGAGAGCCGAAACGGGAGTGGTTGGACTTCCTGCGGACGCGCCATGCCGTCAACCTGGTCATCGACTATTTCCGGGACCAGGCGGACGAACTCAAAACGGAAGGCGCGAAAATCCTGTCGGAGCAGATGAAGCAGCTGGGCCGGCATCTTTCCAACCGCAACATCAAGCATCTCCTGCTCACGACCCAGCTGCCCAGCAAGGATGAACTGTGTTTCCGGCTTGCGCTGGGTCTGGTCAAGCCGGCAGATATCGCTGCATCTTTTGAGAATTGGGACTCCCCCGTCGCACCTATGCCCAGCAACCTGATCGTGGACAGCAGGAGCGAGTCCGGTGTCCGGCGGTACATCATCGCGTCCTGCTGCGGTCCCATACCCGGAGATCCGGTCATCGGATTCCGCTCGCTTGACGGCCGGACCGTCACCATCCACAAGAAGAGTTGTGCCGTCGCCCAGGCGGTCGCAGCCAAGCACGGGGATTGGGTGACCGTTCCGGATTGGAACGACATCAAGACCCCGTCCTCCTTCCCGGCCCGGATTTTGCTTAAGGGCATAGACCGTATCGGGCTGCTGGGCGAAATTTCTCATTTCGTCTCGCAGGTGATGGGTGTCAATATCACGAAACTGACGCTCGGCGTGGAAGGCGGCATCTTCGACGGCTATATCGAGATGTATGTCTCCGACAAGAAACTGTTGAACAAATTGATCAAGCAACTGTCCTCGATCGACGGCATCCAGGAAGTCGAAAGGACCGAATTCTGATGGATATGAAGAAGTTTTTGAACCGATATTTCCCTTTGCTTCCGGTGTTGCTCGTCCTGCTGCCGCTGTTTTTTTCGCACGGCTGTGCCAACACGACGCAGGCTCCGACCGGGGGCGCGAAGGATACGCTGGCTCCGCTTATCGTCAAGGTTGCGCCGCCTTCCGGCATGACGAACGTGCACAGGACCAAACAGGAATTCGTCTTCACTTTCGACGAGTACGTCAAGATCAAGAATCTGCAGAATATCTATCTTTCTCCGCCGATGAAGCGGCCGCTCAAGGCCAAGACACGCGGCAAGAGCGTCATTGTCTATTTCGAAGATGACACGCTGGCGGCCAATACGACCTATACTATCGATTTCACGGATGCCATCGCCGACAATAACGAAGGAAACGTCTATCCCGGCTTCACCTATGTCTTTTCTACCGGTGAGACGGTAGATTCGATGATGATCACTGGACTTGTCCAGGATTGCAACACGCTCAAACCGGTCAAAGGTGCCAAGGTGCTCCTCTATAAAAACCAGGCAGACTCCGCCGTCTTTCTTGAATCTCCGGTCGCGGCTGCCATCACGGACGACTGGGGCTACTTCAGCATCCGCAACATCCAGGATACCTTGTACCGTCTCTATGCCATTACGGACGGCAACAACAACAACCGCTATGATCCCGAGTCGGAGACCGTCGCATTTGCAGACAGCCTGATACGGCCGGTCATAGTGGTCGACGATTCCCTGCCGGAACTGATCAAGTATGACATGAAGGATACCGTGAATTGTCAGAAACGGAAGACGCAATACGAACTGAGCCTGTTTAAGGAGAAGAATGCCAAGCAGATGATTGTCAACAAAGTACGGCTCGACGACCGGACCAACTACATCACCTTCATGGCTCCGAATGCCCATGTTGACACCATGTGGGTGCGGGGCGTCCCGGCGGATCGTCTCATCACCCAATTCAACATCCAGCGGGACTGCCTGGAGGTCTGGGTCAATGACCGGCGAGCCATGCCGGATACGTTCTTTGCCTACGTTAATTATCTGAAGACGGATACCCTCGGTCAGCTCAGCCCCTATACGGAAGAGGTGAAACTGCCCCATCCCCTACCCAAGGTCAAACGCCGCGCGGCGCGGCGGGAACTCAAGCATGAAGATACCATCTGTGTCTATACGCTTACGGCCCAGGGCGAGACCGTCGAGCAGGACGGCTTCCAGCTGTCGTTCAAAGTCCCGATCATCTATGAAGGTTTCCAGCAGATGAGCCTGCGGATCGTCAATCCCAAGCAGCAGGAGGAGCCCGGGACGTTCAAGGTCATCCAAGACAGCACCAATATCCTGAAATACAAGATCGTACCGGATGTGAAACTGATGCCCGGCTTCGAGTACTTCCTAAAGATGCCTTATCACACATTCCGGGACATCAACGGATTCTACAATGACAGTACGGAAGTCAAGGTCAGCCTCCCTTCCGACGAGAAGCTGAGCACGCTGACCCTGCACTTGAGCGGCGTGGACGGAAAATACTTTGTGGATCTGATGGATGAGAAGAAGAGCAACGTTGTCCGCAACCATATCGTCACGAAAGACGCGGATCTCGTTTTCCCCTATCTGAAGGCAGCCAAGTATTGCCTGCGGATCACGGAGGACAAGAATGACAACAATCTCGTCGACACGGGAGACCTCCTGGCCCGTAAACAGCCGGAACAGGCCAAATTCTATAAGCTCAAAGATGATTCCCCCTATATCGAAGTGCTCGAGCGCTCCGAAATGGAGCAGTCCGTGGATCTGAGAGAACTGTTCAAGAAATGAGTATGAAGAAAATTCTCCTTGTCTGTCTGCTTGCCCTGCTGGCTTTGCCATCAGGTGCAGCCGGCAAGCCGAAAACGAAAGTCTCCCCTTACCCTGACGCTTACCTGGATACGGTCAACGTGACGAAAAAACTCCTGCTCAATGACTACAGCATGTTCGGCTTCGAGTACGGCATCTCCCGGAACTCCCAGATGTTCACTCCCCGGTTCCCGAGCGAGCCGGTTTATTTCCCCGAATATTTCGGGGTGACATTCACCCGGTACGGCAAACTGATCGGGAGTCCGGTCGTCGGATTCCAGATCGGTGCCTTTTACGGACATGAAGGATATCAGTTCCAGGTGAAGGAAGAAGAGGGCAGAATCAAGTATCAGGCGGTCCTGAATGCCACCCGGGTTGAGATGAGTTATGCCGAAGTGCCTTTCATGGCCGTCGGCCATTATGACATGCCCAATCTTAAATTGCAGTTGTGCATCGGCCCGTATGCCGGTTACCGGCTCAGCATCCATCGTTCGACTTCGGAGCTTCTGGGGCTTCAGATCGATCCGGACCTGGTGGATCACTTCGCCGATTTCGAGAAGCGCTTCGATTATGGACTCCATGGCGGTGTTGGCTTCGGGCTCATCTTCGATCCTTTCGAGTTCCAGGTCAACCTGCGTGTCCGCTATTCCTGGTCTTCCCTTTGGGAGCCGAGTTATAACAGTGAGTACTATTACCGGTATGCCTATCCTCTGGATTTCATGCTGACCGGGGGCATTCACTTCCATTTTACGCGCCGCTATGGAAAAACGCGCGCCATGCTCCGCCTCGAAGCGCGGGAACGTGTCTTCAATCCCCAACCCATCGACAATGAAAGCAATCCCGGTACGAATCGGCCATGATCTGGTCATCGGCGGAGAAAATCCGATCGCCGTCCAGACCATGTGCAACACACATACCGCCGACATAGAGGCGACCCTGAACCAATGCCGTCGCATGGCAGCGGCCGGTGCTGACGTCATCCGCATCACGGTCCCGGGCCCAAAAGAGGTACCGGCCATCCGTCAGATCCGTCAGACACTGCGCTCTGAAGGGATATCCCTCCCGATCGTTGCGGACATTCATTTCTCCTCCGAGACGGCCCTCGCTGTCGCCCCGTTCGTCGACAAGGTCCGTATCAATCCCGGCAACTTCCATCCCGACCATCAGAAAGCGAAAGAGCAGTTCGCCCGCCTGATCGGCGTCTGCAAGGAATCCGGGACCGCCATCCGCATCGGCCTGAATCATGGGTCGCTGGGGCGATATATCACGGATCTGTATGGCAACACTCCGCTGGCGATGGCCAAGGCGGCCATGGAATGGGTCGGGCTCTGCGTCACAGAGGATTTCCATCAGGTCGTCGTCTCCTTGAAATCGAGCAACACCCTCGTGATGGTGGAAGCCTATCGCCTGCTCGCCGGCATGATGGAAGAGAGCGGACACTGTTTCCCGCTCCATGTCGGTGTGACGGAAGCCGGTAACGGAGACTCCGGCCGGATCAAGTCCTGCGTCGGTATCTGGTCCCTGCTCTCCGAAGGCATCGGGGATACGATCCGCGTTTCCTTGACCGAAGACCCGGTCCACGAGATCCCCGTCGGCCGCTATCTGGCAGACCGGCTGGCCCGGACGACGGGATCCTCGATGATGGCCGTCCGCCTGGACGGGTGCACGGCCCACGCCACCTACCGGGCACCCTCCCGGGAGAAACTGATCCTGGATGTTGCCTGTGACTTCGGCAAGCGACTGTTGGACAAGGACTTGGACTTTGTCTCGCTGGAAGGAACCTACCTGGATGCCGATGGGCACAGCATCAATTTGGAGGAAAACGGTTTTGCGGACTATCTATCCGATGAGTTGATGCAGGCCTGCCGCCGCCGTTTCTACAAACCCGAATATATCGCCTGTCCGGGATGCGGCCGGACCATGTATGACCTCGAATCCGCTTTCGCGAAGGTCAAGGCTGCGACGGCGCATTTGCAGGGCATGGTCATCGCCGTGATGGGCTGTATCGTAAACGGCCCGGGCGAAATGGCCGATGCCGATTGGGGCTATGTCGGAGAGGGGGGCGGGAAAGTTTCGATTTACAAGGGGAAAGATCCGGTCTTGCGGCATGTCCCCGAGGCAGAGGCCGTCGACCGCTTGCTCGAGTTGATAGCGGCCTCGGAACAAGCCTGAAGGGCGATTCCTCTACAGTTGGGCGATGACCGTTTCCACGGCGCGGACGATCTGCCCCTCTCCCACCTGGACCCGCGCATCCAGCGGGAGGAACATATCGATCCGCGAGCCGAGTTTGATGACCCCGCATTGGGCTCCGGCCTCTACTTTCAAGCCGGGTTCCGAATAGGAGACGACACGACGGGCGAAAGTGCCGGCGATCTGCTTAAAAAGGACCTCATGGCCGTCCGGCGTCACGATGACGCTGGTCGCGTGCTCGTTCAGATCCGAAGATTTGGGCAGGAATGCCAGTTTGTGCCGGCCGGGATGATACTGGCAATAACTGATCACTCCGCTGACGGGCCAGAAATTGGCATGGACATTCATAAAATCCATATAGATACACACGCGGATGCATTCCCGCTTCAGGTATTCGCTTTCGTAGGCCTTGTCCACGATCACAACTTCCCCGTCCGCGACGGAGGTAATGGTCGTGTCGCTTCCCGGTCCCTTCCGGTCCGGCAGGCGGAAAAAGAAGACGGCGAAAAAGGCGAAAAGGGCCATCAGGATGCCTATGATCCATTTCAGCCAGACGGGAAGCGGCAACAGGCAGGCGGCGAGGATGATGGCGGCAGCGATGGCCCAGGCTGTCAGGATGGTTCCGTGGGAGTCTTTGTCGATATGCATGGTGGGACAAGGTCAGATCAGATTGAACAAAACGAGATAAACGGCTCCAAGCGGCATCGCAGTCAGGGTGCTGTCCAGCCGGTCCAGCAAGCCACCGTGGCCGGGAATGATGCGGCCGGAGTCCTTGACGTTGCAGCAGCGCTTCCACATCGATTCGAAGAAATCGCCCGCAACTCCGGCAACGTGCATGATGGTGGCAAGCAGGACGCAGTGGATGACCGGAATCTGTAGCAGGCCGGTCCAATGGAGGACCAAGGTGGCGAGAATGGCAAAGACAAAGCCTCCCCAGAATCCGATCCAGGATTTCTTGGGCGAAATCTCCGGAGCGATTTTCTTGCCGTATTTCTGGCCCAGCAGGCTTCCCAGGAAGAACGCGCCGATGTCCGAGCACCAGATGATGATGAAGAAACACAGCAGCAGCATCCCGTCAAAACAGCCATTGCGGAAAGCCAACAGGTTGGACAGGGACATCGGAACGGCGATGTAGAGCAGGCCCGTATAGATGTAGGAAAACTTCAGAAACTCCTTCTTATCCTCGACCAGCAGCGAATTGACCATCACGCCGACCAGCGGGATGATGGCGATTGAGACGAACTTGCCCGGCATGCTGCAGGCCCGGCACAGGTACAGGAGCAGGAAGAGGACGACGCCCGTCAGGATGGCCAGGACGCGGGAAAACTTGTATCTCTCCCCCATCGTCATCTGGAAGAACTCAGCCATCATCACGCACATCATGAAAATGATGAGCGCGGCGAAAAGATAGCCGTTGATCAGCATGCAAACAAAAATCAAGGCGCCATATACGGCGCCTGAAAGGGTTCTGACTACGGTATTGTTCATCGGCAGTCGTCTCTGAGTCGTATACTTTCGCAAATATAGGAAAATATTTAAGATTCCGATACTTCCTCGCGGAGTCTCTCCTCACCGTGCTTGCCGGCCTTGGGACCGAGGACCTTCTCGAGATCCTCCGCCATGATTACCTCCTTGGCGATCAACTGTTCGGCCAGGACGGTGACATCCGCCCAATGCTCTTGAAGGAGGGCGCGGGTCTTCTCCGTGACCTCGTCGCTGAGCTTCCGGGCTTCGGCATCGATGGTTTCCGCTGTCTTCTCGCTGTAGGGCTTGTACAGTTCATACCCGGCTCCGGTCGAGTCGTAGAAGGACAGGTTTCCGATCTCGTCGCTCATGCCATAGTAGGTGACCATCGCATAGGCCATCTTGGTAAGCCGTTCGAAATCGCTGAGGGCGCCGGTGCATGGGATACCGTTGTTGGCCAGTTCCTCGGCCACGCGTCCTGCCACCAGGCTGCACATCTCGTCCATCAGTTCACTTTTGGACATGGTCACCTTCTCATCGGGAAGATACCAGGTCGCGCCCAGGGACTGGCCGCGGGGGACGATGGTCACCTTCAGGACCGGATTGCACCCGGGAAGGAGCCAGCCAGTCACGGCGTGGCCGACCTCGTGGAACGCCGTAAGGCGCTTCTCTTCGGGCGACATCACGGTCTTCTTGCGCTCAATGCCGCCGATGACCCGGTCGATGGCCTGGATGAAGTCCTCGTTGTCTACGGCCGATTTGTTCTTGCGGGCAGCGGTCAGGGCCGCCTCGTTGCAGATGTTGGCGATATCCGCCCCCGAGAATCCGGCCGTATGTTTGGCGATGTTGTCCAGGTCGAAATCCGTACCGAGTTTGATCTTGCGCAGGTGGATCTGGAATATGTCTTTCCGCTCGTTCAGGTCGGGCAGCGTCACCTGGATCTGACGGTCGAAACGACCTGCGCGCATCAGCGCCTTGTCAAGGATGTCAGCCCGGTTGGTCGCCGCCAGGACGATGACACCGCTGTTGGTCCCGAAACCGTCCATCTCCGTCAGGAGCTGGTTGAGCGTGTTCTCACGTTCATCATTGGAGGAGAAGCCGACATTCTTGCCGCGGGCACGGCCCACGGCGTCGATCTCATCGATGAACACGATGCAGGGCGCCTTTTCTTTGGCCTGATTGAATAGGTCGCGGACACGGCTGGCACCGACACCAACAAACATCTCGACGAAATCAGATCCGGATATCGAGAAGAAAGGAACGTTGGCTTCGCCGGCGACAGCCTTGGCGAGCAGGGTCTTGCCGGTGCCGGGAGGACCGACCAGCAACGCCCCCTTCGGGATCTTGCCGCCCAGGGCCGTGTACTTGGATGGATTCTTCAGGAAATCTACGATCTCCATCACTTCTTCCTTGGCCCCGTACAGACCGGCTACATCCTTGAAGGTCACATTGACCTGGTTCTTGTCAGCCAGTTTGCCGGTAGATTTGCCGACATTGAACGGATTCATTCCGCCCCCCTGGGCGCCTCCGCCCATGTTGCGGCCCATCCCGCGGAACATCCAGCCCCACAGGATCAGCAGGAAGACCAGCGGAAGGACCCACTCGAGCACCTGGCTCCAGATCTTGGCATCGTTCTCAACGATGAATTTAACCTGCCCTTCGGCAGGCAGAGACTCGTTGAGCGTGGCGAACTGCGCTTCGGCGTCGAACTTGTTGGAAACATAGAAAAAGAAATGCGGAGACTTCGCAGGGACCTTGCCTCCGAATACCTCGACGTACTGGCCGAGTCGGTCGGGCTTGACGGTGACGGTTCCCTTAAAGTCGTTGCGGACATAATGGATCTCTTTCACGTCGCCCTTCCGGACCATTTCCTGAACGTCCGGCCATTCGATCTTCTGCGGGTTGGCTCCATCCCCCTGGAAGACCATCCAGAAGATCAGCAGGACCAACAACATATACAACCAGGAAAGGTTGAATTTGATCTTGAAGACCTTGCGGGGCTGTTTGCCGTCTCCGGGATTGTTTTGTGCGTTATTATTCTTCTGGGAGGACATCTTCTTTCTTTTTGGCTGCGGGTTTGCGATACTTGTACGTCTTCCTCGGCGCGTCGGCCCAGAGGTCTTCGAGGCGATAGAACTCGCGGTACTCCGTCAGGAAGATATGGATCACGATGTGTCCATAGTCCAGGATAACCCAGAAATTGTTTTCCTGGCCCTGAGTACGGAGCGGTTTCATGCCCAACTGTTCTTTGGCCTCCTTGATGATATTGTCCGCGATGGCGGAAACGGCCGTCGTGGAAGTGGCGTTGCAGATGACAAAATAATCGGCGATGGCCGACCCGACGGGCCGGAGGTCGATCGAAATCACATCCTGTCCTTTCTTGTCGAGGATGGCATCTGCGATGACGCGAAGGTCGTGTGTGATCATACGAATGAATTTATTTGTATTTTTGCGAAAACAAATATAACAAAAAATACTCCAATGGAAGAAAGGGCCGGTATTATCTGGCTGGATGTGACAGATTCGACCAATGACGCGGTCCGGAGGCTGCTTCCGGATCTTGCCAATTTGTCAGTCGTGGCAGCCCGGAAACAGACGGCCGGCCGCGGCCAAGGCGACCATAGCTGGACGAGCGCTCCCGGAGAGAACTTGACTTTCACCTGGCTGCTGCGTTTTCCTCCCTGTCCGGCTGTCGCTGCTTCAGAAATCCTGCTGCTCACACAGACCGTCACCCGGGGGATCCGGGAGTACCTGATGGACCGGGGCGTGGAGACCCGGATCAAATGGCCGAACGACATCTATGCCGGCGACCGCAAGATCTGCGGCATCCTGATCGAAAATATCCTTGACGGCAAGCAGGTGAGTTCCAGCATCCTCGGAATCGGCCTCAATCTGAACCAGCTGCGCTTCCCCGCCGATCTTCCCAATCCGGTTTCGCTCCGGCAACTGACCGGGCTGCGCTATGATCCGGAAGCCGAATTGAATGCCCTGTGGGAGAAATTGAAAGAATCCGCCGCTTTGATGGAAACGCAAGCAGGGCGGATTTCATTGGGACGTTATTTCGACGCCCATGTGTTCTACAAGGGAGCGCGCTGATCAGCCGCGCAAGGCGGCGATGGTCGCTGCCGGATCCTCACTCTTGAAGACCGAGCTGCCCGCCACCACAATATCGACGCCGGCCTCGTGAAGGGCCGCAGCATTGGAAAGCCCCACACCCCCGTCCACTTCGATCTTGCACGGCAGTTTGCGCCGCTTGATTTCGGCTTTCAGCGTCCTGACGCGTTCGAAGGTCTCCGGGATGAACGCCTGTCCGCCGAAACCGGCAAAAACGGACATCACCAGGATGAAATCAGCGTCTTCCAGATATGGGAATACATCCTCGACCGGGATGTCGGGGTTGATGGCCAGACCGGCTTGGGGGCCGAGCGCCTTGATCTCGCGCAACATCTCCCCCGCATCGCGTCCTTCCTGGCGCGCGGCTTCCAGGTGGAAGCTGAGCATCCTGAGCCCAAGGGCGGCGAAGCGGGCGAAATACTTGTCCGGATGGACGATCATCAGGTGCGTGTCCAACGGAGCCGTCGCGACCTTGGAAAGAGGTTCGATGATGCTGAAGCCGAACGAAAGGTTCGGCACCAGCGTGCCGTCCATCACGTCCAAGTGAATCAGGTCGGCGTGCCCGTTGAGCATCTGCACGTCCTTTTCGAGGTGCAGGAAATCAGCCGAAAGCAGAGAGGGGGCTACTTGAAGTTGCATACGACATCTTTTAAGAGATCGACAAATTTGGGAAGGGTCGCCAGCTCCAGCTTCTCGCCGGGAGCATGGACGCCGCGCAGGGTGGGACCGAAAGATATCATGTCCAGGTCCGGGAATTTGTCCAGGAAGAGACCGCATTCCAGGCCGGCGTGGATCGCCTTGACCTCGGGCTCCTGGCCGAAGAGCCGCCGGTAGGACGCCACACATTGCTGGAGGATATGCGAATGGACATTAGGCTTCCAGCCCGGGTACGGGAGCAGATGCTCCACCTGGGCGCCGATTAATTCGAAGTGGGCGGCGACCTTGTCGGCGATCAGCGTCCGCTCCGACATCGTCGAGCTGCGCTGGCTGGTGCGGATGAGGAAGCGGCCGGCTCCGCCCATCTTGACGGAGGCCAGGTTGGTCGAGGTTTCCACCAGGCCGGGGATGTCCTGGCTCATCGCATAGACTCCGTGCGGGCAGGCGAAGAGGGCACGGATCAATTCGCGGGTATGGGCCTCGGAAACCGCTCCGTACGGGGCCTCCGCAAGCTCCGATTCGGTATAAATGTCCGGATCTGTCACATGATGCTCTTGGACAAGGGTGTCGGCAAAGGCGGCCCAGTCGATCATAAGGCGGTCCGGCGAGGGCGTCGCCACCCATGCGGAACACTCCCGGGCAATGGCGTTGGGCTTGTTGCCGCCTTCCATCGCGACCAGCTGGAGCCCTTCGCCCAGCTTCCCATACAGGAAACGGGCCATCTGCTGGACGGCATTGACGCGGCCTTTGTTGATGTCGTCGCCGCTATGGCCGCCTTGTCCCCCGCCGAGGAACAGGCGCACGACCGACTTGCCGGACGGAACGGAAGCCGTCCGCCACCGGCAGCGAATTTCCGTGTTGACGCCGCCGGCACAGCCGATGAAGAGCTGCCCTTCATCCTCGGAATCGAGGTTGATCAGGGTTTTGCCCGTGAAGAATCCTTCTTTGAGGGCTTCGGCGCCGTCCATTCCCGTTTCCTCGGAAATCGTGAAAAGACACTCGATCTTGCCGGTCGGCTCCGGGCTTTCCAGCAGGGCCAGGCAAGCCGCGATGCCGATGCCGTCGTCAGCGCCCAGCGTCGTCTCCTCCGCGATCATCCATCCGTCCTTGATGACATACGGGATCGGGTCTTTCAAAAAGTCGTGGGAGGAACCGGCATTCTTCTCGCAGACCATGTCCTGATGGGCCTGCAGGACAAGTGTCGGGATCTCCTCCTTGCCGGGGGCTGCTTCCCGGATGATCAGCACGTTGCCGATTTCATCCTTTTTGCAGCCGAGGTCATGGGCCGCAGCCCAATCCTGCAGATACTTTGTCACCGGCTCTTCGTGGCCGGACTCCCGGGGAATGCGGGTGATATCCTTGAAAATGTCCAGAACAGAATTTGCATCCATAGCTTGTATCATCTAAAAAAGGACGTGGAGACACGTCCTTGTCATTTCATTCAGGCGATCGGGGCGATCATCTTTTCCAAGTCGGTTACATACTGCTTGACGGTACGGTCCGTGGCGATCAGGTCGGAAACCGTATTGCAGGCGTGCAGCACCGTCGCGTGATCCTTGCCTCCGATCTCAGCGCCGATGGTCGAAAGCGAGCAGCTGGAGATATAGTTGCGACACAGGTACATCGCGATCTGCCGGGCCTGGACGATCTGCCGCTTGCGAGATGGGGACTGAAGCGTGTCGCGGGTGATGTTGAAATACTCGCAGACCGCGTCCTGCACCTTCTCGATGGTCAATTCGCCCTGTTCGTCACCGACGATGTTCTGCGTAATGCGCTCGGCCAGTTCGACCGTACTGTCGCGGTGCGTCAGCGTCGCATGGGCGATCAAGGAAATCAGGGCCCCTTCCAACTCGCGGAAATTGGTCTTGATCCGAGTCGCCAGGAACTCAAGGACTTCGTCGCTGATTCGGACGCCCTCGCGGAAACTGCGCGCGCGCAGCATGGCAAGGCGGGTGGCATAGTCGGGGCGGGTCAGCTCCACCGGCAGGCCCCATTTGAAACGGGAAAGAAGGCGTTCCTCGAAATTGCGCAGCTCGACGGGAGCGCGGTCCGAGGTGAAGATGAGCTGCTTCCCCCGCTGGTGCAGGTGGTTGAACACATTGAAGAAAGCAGCCTGGGAGCCCTGACCCTGCAGATCCTGGATGTCATCAATGATAAGGACGTCGATCTTCATGTAGAAAGCCAGGAAATCCGTGAGCTTGTTGCGCACGTTGATCGCCTCCATGTATTGGGTCTTGAATTCGTTTCCGCTGACATAGAGGACGACCAGATCCGGATACTTCTCATGGATGCTGATGCCGATGGCCTGGGCGAGATGGGTTTTGCCGAGACCCGGTCCGCCGAAGATGAAGAGCGGATTGAAAGGGGTGTTGCCCGGCGAGAGGGAGATGTTCTCCCCTACCGTGATCCCCATCTTGTTGCACTCACCCTCGATCAGGTTGGCAAAGCAATAGACCGGATTGAGCCGGGGATTGATGTTGACGCGCTTCAGGCCGGGGTATACGAAGGGGCCGGGCGACGTGCCGGGCTGGTACGTGCTGATCGGAATGGATTTGTTGACGGGCGGATTGCCGTGGACAGCCGGGAAAACCATGGCGGGCTCGACCTTGACAGGGCGGACCTGATAGACCAGGCGGGCATCGGAACCGATCACACGCTTGAGCGTCATCTTGATGACGTCAAGAAATGCATCTTCCAGATACTCCCGGAAGAAATCGGAAGGCACTTCCACGGTGAGCGTAGCGCCGACAAGGGAGACGGGCCTGATCGGTTTGAACCAGGTCTCGAACTTCCGGCCCTCGATAATCTGCTCGATGATGCGAAGACAGTTGTTCCAAACATCGATATGTCTGTTGTCAATCTCCATTGTGTCTTGCTATGGAACGCGTCCGAATCGGATGCTGCGGAAAAGGAATCTTGTTTCCTTGTTCCGTTGTGCAAAAATGGGTGAAAAAAAAATCATAAAAAAATGTTGACACTATTGTTTATGATTTTTTTTGTATGTAAATAATAGAACCTGAAAGCCTATTTTTTGGATTTCTTAAACTTTTGTATTTCAGATGTTTATAGAGAATGCTCCACCGTAAAACATTTATTCTTAATAAAGTTTTATTTAGAAAGGTTCCAATTTACTTAAGTGGCGGATAATATGAGACCGGCGCCTTTATAAACGCATAATGTATCAAATGAAAAAACGAAGTTATTTCCCATTTTCCCGGGAGACCTGGCCGTTTTCAACCTTGACGAAAAAAGCGTCCGGGAAAAACTTTTTCACGGTTGCATATCCTTCTTTCGCCTGCGCTTTGTCTTCACTGGGCATCGCGATATATTTATAAAGGTTGCCGACCTTGACGGCAAGGGTCTCGATACCCTTGAAATACTTGTCGGATGAAGCCATCTCGCGCGCGGAGGCCAGAATCTGGGTCCCGTATAGGACCGGCGTCCCGTCGGAGACCGCCGGCTGGGAAACCGGAGCCGGCGTGCCATGTCCGGCAGCGCTTTCCAGGGTGACGCTCTTGTCATAGGAGGACTTGTATTCGACGAATGCCGCGAAAAGATTATCGACCAATTCGGCGATCCGCTCCTCCGAGCGGAGCCTGGCCAGGTCGGCCGGGTTGGTCATGAATCCGAACTCCAGCAGAACGGCCGGCATCGAAGCGCGGCGCAGCACGGCGAAGTTGCCTTGCATCACGCCCCAGTTCTTCTTGAAAGGTCCGTTCTCCATGTGCGACGATACGGCCTCGGCAAAGGCGAGACTCTGTTCCCGGAAGGCGTTTTGCATCAGCTGGAGAAAAATCTGGGATTCCGGACTGTCATCGTAATCCTTGTACGTCGTGCTGTAGTCATCTTCCAGGTAGATCACGGAATTCTCCCGTTTGCACACATCCATGTTGACCTCGTAGGAATCGTATTTGCCCTGATTCGAGGGGCCGAGGATATAGGCGGCGAACCCGTTGATGTCCTTCGAGCGTGCAGAAGCGTTGATGTGGATGGAGATAAACAGCTTCGCGTCTGCGTCAGAGGCTATTTTGGCACGGGTATTGAGAGGAATGAACACGTCCTTGTCGCGCGTCATCAGGACTTTCATCTCCGGGTAGGCTTCCCGTATCCTGGCGGCAAATAGGCGGGAGATTTTCAGCGTCAGCGTTTTCTCGAACGTCTTCTTGTCTGCGCTGGTCGTGCCGGCATCCTTGCCGCCATGTCCGGGATCGATGACGACTGTGTTGAGCGTCAGGTCGGGTGCTTTCCTGCTTTGAGCCGGGAGTGGGGCGGAGACTGATAACAGCGACAGGGCGACGAGCGTGATGGATGACAGGAGGATGTTCATTTCTCAGTTTGGTAAACATTGAAATTATAAGTACATTTGTACTTTGCAAATTTAGCAAAATATTGCAATTGAAGAAGTCGAAAACCATATTTATCGTGCTGATCCTGCTCTTGCTGACCTGCGTGTCGGCATCGGCACAGAACAGCCGCCGGGCGCGCCGTCAGGCAGCCAGGGCCAGCCGTGAGGGGGCCGGGACCGTCGAAGCCGTCGCAGACTCGATGCAGCGCGAACATCTCGACTCCTTGAATCTGGCAAAGGAGCGCCTCCGCGCCTCCGATTCCCTGGCCCGGGCAGATTCGCTGACCCTTCTGTCCAAGAGTTCCATCACCGTACCGGTCTTCACCTCCGCCGGAGACTCCATCGTAGAGGACTTTTCCAACGGCCAGAGGCTCATTTATTATTATGGCGGTGTCAAGGTCGAGTATCAGGATATGTCCCTCACGGCCGATTACATGGAATACGACATGGCCACGGGCGTTGTTTACGCACGCGGCACCCTGGATACCCTGACCGGCGAATGGAAAGGCCAGCCGGAGATGAAGCAAGGCAAGGACAATTATGTCATGGAGGAGGTCCGGTATAATTTCAACTCCGGCAAATCCTTCATTACCAACATGCTGACCCATGACGATGAGGGCATCCTGCACGGCAGGAGCATCAAGATGATGCCGGACAAGTCCATCAATATCAAGAACGGCCGCTATACGGTCTGCGATGACGAGGATCATCCGCACTACTACCTCAACCTCTCCTCCGCCAAGGTCATCACGCGCCCTTCCCAGAAAATCGTTTTCGGCCCGGCCTGGCCGACGATCGAGGATGTGCCCCTGCCCATCGCACTCCCCTTCGGCTTCGTGCCGGAAAAGCCGCAGCGCGCCACCGGGTTCCTCATGCCGACCTTCGGCGAAGAAACGGCCCGCGGCTTCTACATGAAAGATGCAGGTATGTATTTCGTCATCGGTGACTTCTTCGATCTCTCCGTGACGGGCGACTATTACACTCTCGGATCCTGGGCCCTGGACGTCAATTCCCGATACAAGGTCAATTACAAGTTCAATGGCGGCTTCGGACTGTCCATCTCGAACGACCAGACCGGGGAAAAGGGCAGCAAGGATTTTTTCCAGACCCGGAACTTCTCCTTGAAATGGAACCATTCGCAGGACAGCAAGGCTCGCCCGGGGACTTCGTTCAGCGCCTCCGTCAACTTTTCCAGCCCCTCCAACAGCAAGTATAATTCCCGATCGGTCACCGAGGCCGTGCAGAACCAGGCTTCTTCCTCCATTTCCTACTCCAAGAACTGGAACGGACGCTTCAACTTGTCCGTCAATGCCTTGCACAGCCAGAACTCCCGCGACAGTTCATACACCTTCACCCTGCCGAACATCACCTTCTCTGTCAGCACGTTCTACCCCTTCAAACGCAAGGTCCGCATCGGCAAGGAGCGGGTCTACGAGAAGATTTCCTTCGGATACAACACGTCCTTGCAGAACAAGGTCGGATTCAAGATGTCCGACCTGCAGGGGGGGCTCACGCCCGAATTCCTGGACAAGTTCCAGAACGGCATGGCCCACAACTTCTCGATCGGCCTGCCTGCGTTCTCCTTGTTCAAATACATTAATGTCTCTCCCGGTGTGAGTTACGGCATGAACTGGTTCTTCCGCAAGTCGGAATATGTCTATGATCCGGAAACCGACAGGCCGGTGATCGTCCAAGGCCGTCAGTTCGGCACTTTCGGCGTCACGCAACGCTATTCCGGCAGTGCCTCGGTCAGCACACGCCTGTACGGCATGTATAATTTCGGCAAGTTCCACCGTGTCCAGGCGATTCGTCACGTCATTTCCCCGAGCATGTCGCTCTCCGTCAGCCCGGAGCTGGGTACGCCTGCCAACGGATGGCGCACCCTCACTTACACCGACAACAAAGGCCAGGAGAAGGAGTATTCCTATAATATCTACGCCGGGCAGCTGAACTCCCCTCCCGGCAAAGGAAAGAGTGCTTCCGCCAGCCTGTCCATCGGCAACAACATCGAAGCCAAGGTCCGGGACTTTGCCGACACGACCGGAAAGGGCACCAAGAAAGTCAAGCTCATCGACCAGCTCAATTTCAGCACCGGCTATAATTTCCTGGCTGATTCCCTGAACATGAGCAATGTCGGTGTCACCATGAACACCCAGCTGTTCGGCAAGGTGACCATCAGCGCCAATGCCAACTTCGATCCTTACGCCATCAACGAGCGGGGACAGCGGATCAATACGTTCAATTTCCTCAAGCATGGCCTGGCGCATCCGCTGCGCCTGACCGGGGCCAGTGCGTCCATGTCCTACTCCATCAACGGCAAGGGGTCGATCAACGGCAACGATGGGTCGAATGGCGGAAAAGGTGGAGGCGGAAGCCACGAAGCCAGCCGTTACTATCGCAACTACTATCATCCTGTCACCGGCGAATATATCCCCGGCGGCTGGATGTATTATACCAACCCCAACTCCCCGTGGTCGTTAAGCTTCAGCTACAGTTTCAGTTACTCTAAGAGTTACTCCTTCTCCAACAACCAGCTGGTGACCAACAACCGCTTCACGCAGACGCTCAGCATGAACGGCAACATCAAAGTTACGCCGAAGCTCTCCGTCAATGCGACGAGCGGCTTCGACCTGATGGCCCGGAAACTCACGATGACCCAGTTTTCTGCGACGTACGACCTGCATTGCTTCAACATGGCCATCTCATGGGTCCCGACCGGACAATGGCAGTCCTACTCTTTCCGCATTGCCGCAAACGCATCCACGCTGGCCGACTTGCTGAAGTTCAAAAAGACCAGCAGCTATTGGGATCGTTAATATTTTTCCTTATATTTGCATGTTCAATCTTGAGAGCGTAATCTGCGGCTCCTCAGAATGATTTTCCTTTCGCCCCTGTGGCGTACATTTAAACCTTATACCCATGCCCCACAGTCTATTTGAACTGAATGAGATGAGCAGAGAACAACTGACGGCTCTCGCCGGTCAGTTGGACATCAAAGTTACCAAGAAAATGCAACAGGAGGAAATCGCCTTTGCCATCCTCAATGCAGAAGCCAAGGCCGAATCCCTCAAACCGACCGAAAAACCGAAAGCAAAACGCGGACGTCCCAAAAAGGACGCATCGTCGGCCAAGGCTGCGGAAACAGCCTCCAAGCCGGAATCCGTCCCGAAGAAAGCGGCTGCGGCTGCCACAGAACCGGCCGGTGAGCCTAAGAAGCCTTCCACGCGGGGGCGGAAGAAATCTGTCAAACCTGCGGATGAGGCGCCTGCTGCAGAAAGCGTCGCTCCGAAGGCCGAAAAGCCGGGCGAGGCCGTCCTTCCGGCAAACAAGCCCGACAATACGCCGGAAGAAGCGCCCAAACCCAAGGCCAAGCGCGGCCGCAAGCCCAAGAATGCCGTGGCTGCAGCGGAACCCGCACCCGCGCCGGCCGAACCGGCACCGGCGGCGGTGCCAGCCCCGAAAGCCGAGCCGGTGCAGAATCAGCCCCAGGGAGAGCGTAAGCGCCCGGAGGGCGCCGTTCCCCGCCTGCAGCAGAACCTGCCGGAAGGGCGCACCCCCGATCCGCAGCATACGCACGACAACAACGGCGGCCGGAACGGGCAGCAGCCTTCGGGCGGCGGCATGCAGAACCAGAACGGAAGCAACGGCCAGAACAACGGCAATCCGCAGCGCCAGCAGCCTCAGCGTCCGCGTGTGCCCGAATTTGAGGGGACCGTCGAAGCGACCGGCGTACTGGAGATCATGCCCGACGGATACGGCTTCCTGCGCTCTTCCGACTACAACTACCTGAATTCCCCTGACGACATCTATGTCTCCCAGAACCAGATCAAGTCCAATGCGCTCAAGTCCGGCGACACCGTGACCGGTGAAATCCGTCCCCCGCGCGAGGGCGACAAGTATTTCCCGCTTGTGCGGATCAAGTATGTCAACGGCCGTACGCCCGAGTTCATCCGCGACCGCGTGCCTTTCGACTTCCTCACTCCCCTCTTTCCGGAAGAGAAATTCAATCTCCTGGGCCACGGCCATTCCGGCGATCCGTCCTGCCGGATCGTGGACATGTTCGCCCCGATCGGCAAAGGCCAGCGGGGCCTGATCGTCTCCCAGCCCAAGACCGGTAAGACGATGCTCTTGAAGTCCATCGCTAACGCGATCGCCGACAACCATCCGGAGGTGTATGAGATCGTCCTCTTGATCGACGAGCGTCCCGAAGAGGTCACTGACATGCAGCGCAGCGTCAAGGCGGAAGTGGTCGCTTCCACGTTTGACGAGCCTGCGGAGCGGCACGTCAAGGTCGCCAACATGGTCCTGGAGAAAGCACGCCGGCTGGTCGAATGCGGCCACGACGTCGTCATCCTGCTGGACTCCATCACCCGCCTGGCGCGGGCCTACAACACCGTTCAGCCGGCCTCCGGCAAGGTGCTCACCGGCGGCGTGGATGCCAATGCCTTGCAGAAGCCCAAGCGCTTCTTCGGCGCGGCCCGCAACATCGAAGGCGGCGGTTCGCTGACCATCATCGCCACCGCGCTGACGGACACGGGATCCAAGATGGACGAAGTCATCTTCGAAGAGTTCAAGGGCACCGGCAACATGGAGCTCCAGCTCGACCGCACCCTGTCGAACCGGCGTATCTTCCCGGCCGTCAACATCCTGCTGTCCGGTACGCGCCGCGACGACCTGCTCCTCGAAAAGGGCGTCGCCAACCGCATCTGGATCCTGCGCAAGCTGCTGGCCGACATGAATTCCGTCGAGGCGATGAACTTCATGCTGCAGCTGATGGACGAGTACAAGACCAACGAAGACCTCCTCGACAACATGAACCGCGTGTCACCGAGGGAAGCGAAGTATTACGATTATTGATTTCAGACGAAACGGGCGCCGTCGTCGCTCGAGACGAAGGTGCTGCGCCACGAATCCCGGTACTGCGGAAACCTTTCCAGGTACCGGGATTTGATGTTGTCCGCGACCTCCTCCTTGCGGGCGGGGTCCACCAGCGCGATGCAGGCGCCCTTGAAGCCCGCTCCGCTGAAACGGCCTCCATACACGCCGCTCGTCTGGCGCATGGCCTCGTAGATCGCGATCAACTCCGGCGAACCGCATTCGTAGTTGTTCATGCTTGACTCGCAGGATTCGAAGCTCAGGCGGCCGTACCACTCCAGGTTGCCGGTTTCCCAGGCTGTCACGCCTTCGCGCACCCGCTTGTATTCGCCGTAGAAGTGTTGTGCGCGCCGCGCGAAACGCGCCGGCATCCGGTCTTTCCAGCGCTCGAAGGAGTCGCGGTCGATATCGCGCAGAAAGGTCTTGTCGAAGGGTTTGATCGGGTGCTCTTCATAGGCAAGGACGTTCCAGGCGGCCGTCTTGCACTCGCTGACGCGCAGGTTGAAGTCGCTCCCGGCCAGGTTGCGGGTCAGGCCGGAAAAGAAAATGCCGAATTCGAAGGGCGGCATCTGGGGATTGCGCTTGATCAGACGGTAATCGTCCGTGTCGCAGTCCAGCATCAGCATGTGGTCTTTCCTGCCCAGCGCGATGCAGGCCTGGTCCAGGATGCCGTTATTGAGCCCGATGTACTCACGCTCGGCCTGGGATGCGACCCGTATGATCTCGAATCGCGTCAAGGCAATGTCGTTGGCCTGCGCAAAGGCCATCACGTAGGCGATCAGGACGGCTGCGCTCGACGAGATGCCGCCGACCGGGAAGGAGCCTTTGATGACCCCCTTGATCCCGCGCTTCAATTCGAAGCGTTTCTGCAGGGCATACTTGACGCCCCGGGCGTAATCGCCCCAGTTGCGCTGACGCACGATGGCCGGCTCCTGGATGGAAAAATCGATGGGACCGTCGAAAGTGAGGCTGCGCAGCGAGACGGATCCGTCCTCGGTCGGTGTGAACACCAGGTCGATGCCCAGATTGACGGCAAAGCCGGTCACCAGGCCGTGCTGGTGATCCACGTGGGCGCCGATGGGACATACGCGGTAGGGGCTGAAAATATGCTTGATTTCGCCGGACGGCTTGCCGAAATACTCGATGTATGCGTTTTCCATATCCTGTCGATTGTCGTCTGCAAAAGTAAGGATTATCTGCGAATAAATCCTTAATTTTGCGGCGATAAATATATAGTAGAGCGTATGTACTTGCACGATACCATTTGCGCGCCGGCCACGGTGCCGGGGACGGGGGCGATCACGGTCATCCGCGTGAGCGGGCCGGAGAGCTTCGCGCTTGTTGACAGGATCTTCCGGAGCAGCCGGGGCAGGCTGTCCGATGCGGCCGGCCACACGGTCCTGCACGGCACCGTCGTGGATCCCTCGGACGGGGAAGCGATGATCGACGAGGTGCTTGTCAGCGTGTTTCGCGCGCCGCACTCCTACACCGGTGAAGACAGCGCCGAGATTTCCTGCCACGCTTCCGCCTATGTCGCCATGCACGTGTTGAACCTGCTCTGCATTGGCGGGGCACGGATGGCCGAGCCCGGTGAATTTACCCGTCGCGCTTTCGTGAATGGGAAGATGGATCTCGCTCAGGCAGAGGCGGTAGCAGACGTTATCTCGTCCACTTCTTCCGCTGCGCACCGTCTCGCCGTCAGCCAAATGAAGGGGGGATATTCCCAGGAACTGGCCCGGATCCGGGAGGCCTTGGTGGAAGTCACTTCCCTCCTGGAACTGGAGCTGGATTTCAGCGAGGAAGACGTCGAATTTGCCGACCGCTCCCATCTGCGTTCCCTGCTGGCTTCAGCCAGCGGACGGATCCGGCAGCTAAGCGATAGTTTCCGTTTAGGTAATGCGATTAAATGTGGTGTGCCCGTGGTAATTGTCGGAGCGCCGAATACCGGGAAGAGTACGCTTTTGAACGCCCTGGTCGGAGAGGAACGGGCCATTGTCTCGGACATCGCCGGCACGACGCGCGACAGCATTGAGGAACAGCTGGTCCTGGACGGCATTTCTTTCCGCTTCATCGATACGGCCGGATTGCGCTCCTCCAACGACCAGATCGAGTCGAAAGGAATCGAACGGGCGATGAAGATGCTGGCGACGGCCGATATCGTGCTGGCGCTCGTCGATGCGACGCGCTCCCCTGCCGAAGCCGGCCGCCTGCTCACGGAACTCTTGTCACGGGTGGATGATTCCAGCCAGCAACTGGTCGTTTTGGTCAATAAAATGGATCTTAACAAAAATGTTAATGATATAAACAAAATGGTTTCTGACTCTGGCATTCAGCGTAATGTACTGAATATTTCGGCCTTGTCCGGAGAAGGGCTGGATGCACTTCGCCATACCCTGGTCAGACTGGTGCAAGGGCGCCTGTCCGGCACCTCCGACCACATCCTCGTCACCAATGCGCGCCACCACGAAGCCCTGCGCCTCACCGCGCACGACCTGGACGCCGCCCTCTCCGCCCTTGATGCCGGTATCCCCTCCGACCTTGTCGCCCAAGACCTCCGCTCCGCCCTTCACCACCTCGGCACCATCACCGGCGCCGTCACTACCGACGAGGTACTTGGTGAGATATTCGGTAGGTTTTGCATCGGCAAATAAATCAATTAGTTACGACTTTCTGACTAAAGTTTAACTTTAACTAATTTCAGTTGAAACTAGCTGAAATTCATAATCCGAAAAGGGTTCATTGCTAGTTCGACTTGAGGTCGGTTAAGTTTGAGCTAGTTTGAGCTAGAGGGCGCTTTGGCACACAGCGTGGCACACGTGTGCCAGCGTGTGCCAAGAAAAAGGCCGTTTGGCACAAAAACTTACCGATATGGGGGCGCAGATAGAATGTTCTGTCTTCGATAAACACTGCTATGTCATAGTTCTTGATGACGACGAGCCAGTCCCCCAGATCTCTTTCTTTTTACCATCAAGATATTGATTTACAGCTCTTCCTGGGGTGTAATCAACTTTGTGTGCCACTCGTGTGCCATTTACCGCTCTCGTGTGCCAAAATCAGCTTATTTGGCAGATTTGGATTTCGCAAATGTTAAGATGTTTCCGGAGGATTTTAGAATACATTTTTGTTTGGGTAAATATGTTTAATCAAAACCAAAAATTGTTGATTTTGAAAACTTTATAAATAATTGTAAAACAATGGTTTAAGAAAATATTAAAGTTCCATTCAAAATTCCTTTTCAAATTTGTGTAATTGACCCAAAGTGCGTATATTTGCGGTGGGATTGGATGCGTGCAGGAAAGGTCTATGCACGGTCTTCGGGGTTTAATTCATATCACAGTAATGACTATGGCTAATGGAACCACAGTGAATGCCGAACAGCTGGTGAAGTTGCGTAAGAGGACGAGCGCCAGCGGGAACACCATCCTGTTCCTGGACTATGTCCAGTTCGGCGAAAGGGTCCGGGAGAGCATTGGTTTGACCCTTCTTCCCGGAAGCACCCTTGCCATCAAGGAAAAGAACCGCCTTACCATGTCCAAGGCGCAGGCCATCCGGCTTGAAAAGGAGAAGCAGCTGCTCCACGGGAACCGTGACCGTACAAATCAAGGCAGCAAGACTCTCTTTCTCCCCTACTACAGGCTCCTCCTTGAGGACCGCAAGGCCAGTATAGGCAATTGGGGCAACTGGCGCAGCTGCCTCAAGTATTTGGAGATCTACTGCAAGGAGTCCACCACTTTCGGCGATATCACTCCACGCTGGGTGCAGGGATTCAAAAGCTTCCTCGATACGGTGGAGAAGGATACGTTCAAGGTATCCAACACTCCGAGGAACGGGGAATTCAACGGGCTGTCTCAGAACTCTAAGGTATCGTACTTCAACAAGCTGAAGGCGTGCTTGAACCAGGCATTCAAGGACGGGATTATCAATTCCAATCCAGCCGATGCGGTTCAAGGGTTCAAGGCTTCGGAGGCGGAGCGCCAGTATCTTACCATGGAAGAGGTGAAGCTGCTCTCCGAGACCGAGTGCCGCGACCCATACCTCAAACGAGCCTTCATGTTTGCCTGTTTCACGGGACTGCGCAAGAGCGACATCCAAAAACTGACCTGGGGCGAGGTTCGTAAGTTCGACCAGTACACGCGTCTGGTCTTCAAGCAGAAGAAGACCGGCGGGCAGGAATACCTTGACATCCCCAAGGCGGCCGAGAGATATCTGGGCGTCCAGGGTGACGCCGCTCAGACGGACAAGGTCTTCCCGCATTTCAGGTATGACGCCTACACATCCGTCGAACTGCGACGCTGGGCCCTCTCCGCAGGTATCACGAAGGATTTCACCTTTCACTGTAGCCGGCATACGTTCGCGGTCATCCTGCTCAGCTCCGGGACCGACATCTATACCGTTTCTAAGCTACTGGGACACCGAGAGATCTCCACGACTCAGATATACGCCCATCTGATTGATTCGCGTAAGCAGGAGGCGGTAAACAAGATTTCCACTATCTTTGACTCCATGTAGTAGAATCATTAGAAGAAAGGAGGCTACATGGAGATCACAAGACAGAAAACGGCCATCAACACGGCCCTGTTGCGCAAACATTCCTGGAATGTCTGCTATGCCATAATGGTCGGGAATGACGACCTTCTCAATCTGGCTCTGGCGGATTGTCTCGACTATGATCTGCTCGCAGCCGAGATCATTTCGTATGTCGATACGGACAAGGACCGTCTTCTCTTTGAGCCGCTCATGCAGCTGACGGATTCGAAAACGATCAGGGAGTACGTTGAATCCGGCCATGAATGCCGACAATATGATGACATCCTCAGTAATCTCGCCGAAACGCTGGATAAGTTACGGGAATATGGGAACAAACTTTACCGGGGCATAAGTGGCCAGCTCACACCGTTCTTTTGCAATGAGAAGTCGGAGGCGCTGCTGCAGCGGTCCGTGGATGCCGGGCTCCTTACGGAAGACTTCATGCCAGCCAAGGGAACGGAGCGATTCCAGCTCAAGTTGATCGCGACGGCATTCAACGCGATTATGGGATACGGAGTGCGGGACAAGTGGTGCCACTTCCAGGAGCTTTGGGGATGTGATTTCCACCGCTGCATCATCCCGCTGACCAAGGGGAAGGCGATCTATGAAATCGCCCAACTGTATCCTGAGTCGAATCTGTGGACTCTCGTGATACCGAAGACCAAACAATCCAAACTGAAGACCGACCTGTCCGAGAAACAGGCGACCAAGCTCTTCCAACTTCTTCGCCGCATGGGGTACATCGAGAAACATACACGGGTTGAGAACTTCCTATCCATCCTGGACTTGTCGGATTATCCTTATTCCCCTATCAACTGGACCTCGGACGGTAAGAATTCCCTCGTCTATCTGGCCATGGTGCTCTTCAAACCGCTTAATCCGGACATCCACAAGAAGGTCTGTGACTGTTTCACCTACAACGGCCACCCTCTGAATTATAGCACCCTCAAGACCCAGGGCAGTTACGTGATGAAACGCCGGGAAAAGTTCGACTTTGTCGTCGTAATCGACGGAATCATAGCGCTTGCAAGGAATGAACAGTGATATATCGTACTATGGTGTTGCTTCAAGCAAATTTCAAAACACCATGTTGAATATAAAACACAAACAAGAAATGGAAAACGAATCCTATTTCATCTCTCTTTTTATGCAGTAAGCAATCTCATTCTAAAAGAGGTGCCTATGCAGGCGACGAAGGGCTTTTCTGCCTCTGGCAGGAAGCCCTTTCCATGTTCAAGAAGGTCGTCATGGAAGGCGGCGTTTCCTACGACCGTTTCCGTGACGATTTCATCAACTCCCACACCTTCCACGCCGTAAGAAGTTCCGCTGTCAGGAACGACCACCAGGTCAACCTCGGGAGGATCGGTGCTCTCCTGATGGACCGTGAGGATCTTGTCCGGAAGTACTACTCTGGAGAGTCCGACCGCGAGACTTTCCTCTCCTGTATGCGTGAGCTTATGCTGGAGGGCGGCGACAGGCCCAAGGCGAGGTCTCTCAACTTCGAGTGCTTCTTCAGTGACAAGGTGCTCACCCTCCTGACCCAGGCGGCCAATGACATCCCTCTTTTCCGCCGGCCCGTCTCGGCAGAGGATATGGCGCGGCTTTTCAACGAGTGTTCAGCTAACGACGAGGACCCTCTCATCGCCAACAAGAATACGGTCCTGGCGTATTTCTTCTCCCAGATGAACAGTTACGGTCTGATCACTGCCAACTACCAGCTTGTGATCGCGACCAACCGTCTCATCATGGGGTCGAGGGGGCGCGAATACTTGAACCAGCACGACCTGTCGGTCGCTCTTGTCCGGTACGGAATGAAGGACCGTCCGGCCAAGATGCGGATTGACAGATGGGTTGACTTAATCAGAACTGCTAGAAATACTATAAAAGGTTAGTATTTGAGTAACAGTACGTTTGATACTACTATTTGAAGTGGCACTTTAAGATAGTACGATATACCTTTGCCCTCCGTAAGCCCTGCGCCTGCGGAGGGCAATTTCGTAACTACTAAAATGTATCGCGTATGGAATTCAGTTCTAATGAGATTCTCAAACTGATCGAGAGGGCCAGCGGAATCCCGGACTTCCTCAGCAAGAAGACGGACATCGAACTCCTACTTGGTAAGTTCCAGTCCGTTGAGGAATACCTCGCCAGGTTCGGCTCACTGGACGAGCTCGTCACCTTCTTCAAGCGTTTCGAGGAGAAGATGTTCATGTTGAAGACCTTCCTCACTACGGAGGAGGCAAGCAAGTTCGTTGGGGTGAGTATATTCACCTTAAGGGAGGCGGTCAAAAAGATGCAGCTTCCAGTCTATACTCCGCCCGGGAAAGGATATCTGTTCTTCAGGGAGGATCTGGAGACCTGGCTGAGACGGTTCAGGAATCCTTCACGCGAGGAACTTGAAGGGGACTCCGAGGCCGCCGTCCCTCCTGTAAACGTTCATGTCACGATGCATGACAGCCTCTCCCAAAAGCAGATCTGAGTTCAACACATAAGGTATATCATATCATGGAATCAAGAATCACCCGCGAAAACTTCCACAAGATTTGGGAACAGATACTCATCCATGTCGGCGACCAGTTCGCCACGCCGCCCGTGGTCATCAAGATAAACGGATCAGTTATCAGCACGCTGGGCAACTTCAGCGCATCGACCGGCAAGGGCAAGTCGAAGAAGACCTTCAATGTTTGCGCCATCGTTGCCGCAGCCTTGTCCAACCGTAGGATCTTGAATTACGAACCGACTTTCCCCGAAGGCAAGCGCAGGGTCCTATACTTCGACACGGAGCAGAGCGCCTATCATTGTCACAAGGTCCTGAAGAGGATCAATGAGCTGTCAGGGTTCCCTCCGGACGAGGAGAACGAACGCCTGGAGTTCGTGATGCTGCGAGAGTACTCCCCTCTCGACCGACGGCAGATCATCGAGCTTGCCCTGTCTGAGCGGCCGGATGTCGGCCTTGTCATCATTGACGGACTAAGGGATCTTCTCTTTGATATCAATTCTTCAACTGAGTCTGCGGAAGTGATTGGCCTGCTTATGAAATGGACCAGTCAATACAATCTCCACATCCATACCGTCCTGCATCTGAACAAGGGCGACGACAATGTCCGCGGCCATATCGGAACCGAGCTCAACCACAAGGCCGAGACCATCCTCCAGATATGCAGGAACGAGAATGACGACAGGATCAGCGAGGTACATGCGGCTCTCATCCGCGACAAGGAGTTTACGCCCTTCGCTTTCAT
>JAFUWZ010000028.1 GCA_017471045.1 Bacteroidales bacterium | reverse complement strand
CCCGAGCAGTGCACCCGCGATCCCAAGACGGGCCGCCTGGTCCCGCCGCCGCTCGCATTCGACGTCCTGCACGAGATCGAAAAGAAGCTCCCCGGCTTCCCGATCGTCCTCCACGGTTCCTCTTCCGTGCCCCAGGAGTATGTCGACATCATCAACGCCCACGGCGGCAAGCTGCCGGATGCGGTGGGTATCCCCGAGGAGCAGCTCCGCGAGGCCTCCAAGAGCGCGGTCTGCAAGATCAACATCGACTCCGACAGCCGTCTGGCGATGACTGCGGCCGTCCGCAAGGTCTTCGACGAGAAGCCCGGCGAGTTCGATCCCCGCAAATACCTGGGCCCCGCCCGTGACGAGATGAAGAAGCTCTACATGCACAAGATCGTCAACGTGCTCGGCTCCGACGGCAAGGCTGAATAAGCCTCCGGCACACAAGGAACAAAAAGCTGGCCTGGAAACAGGTCAGCTTTTTGTTGCCGTACAGCCTGCGGCAGAATACTATTATTCCATCTTTCGGCAGTCTTCCAGCAGGCTGATGATGGGGAGCTGCTGGGGACAGGCGGACTCGCATTGGCCGCATTGGATGCAGTCGGATGCCTTGCCGCGTCCTTGGGTGGCGATGGCATACGGGCCGCGGCCCCGGTCCCAAGTCGGGAAAGCTTTCTGCTGATTGCTGACGGCAAAAATTTCCGGGATCGGAATGCCTTGCGGGCAGTCTTCCGTACAGTAGTGGCAGGCCGTGCAGCCGATGGACTGCTGCTGTGCCAGGGCGCGCTGTGCCTTGCGGATCACTTCCTGCTCTGCGAAGGACAGCGGACGGAAATCTTTCATGAAGGACAAGTTGTCCGCCATCTGGTCCTGATTGGACATCCCGGACAAGACCATCATCACGCCCTCCAGTGAAGCGGCGTATCGAATGGCCCAGGAAGCATAGGAGGCCTGCGGATCAGCCGCTTTCAGGATGCGCCCGACGGACGAAGCAGGATGGGCCAGCGCCCCGCCCTTGACCGGTTCCATGACAACGACCGGTTTATGGAAACGGCGGGCGATCTCGTAACATGCCCGGGAGGCGACGCCCGGATACTCCCAGTCTGCATAGTTGATCTGCAGTTGGACGAACTCAACGTCCGGATGAGCAGCCAGCAATTCCTCCAGCAAGGCCGGATCGGCGTGGAAGGAAAAACCGTAATGCCGGATCAGTCCTTTTTCCTTTTGCTCCCGTACGAAATCCCACAGGTGATATTCGTCATACAGATGGTAGTTGGACCGCTGCAGGGCATGCAGCAGATAAAAGTCGAGATAACCGGCCCCCGTACGTTCCAGGCTGGTATAGAACTGTTGCTTGGCACTCGCCTCGTCGTGACACTGCTGCCAGGCATTGAGCTTGGTACAGATCGTGAAAGACTCCCGCGGATGGCGCTGGACCACCGCCTCGAAAAAAGCCTTTTCCGACTCGCCGCGCTCATAGACGTACGCCGTGTCGAAATAAGTACCTCCGGCAGCGAGGAAAGCGTCCGCCATCCGGGCGGTCGTTTCTATATCGATCTTGCCCCCGGGAAGTTTGGGAAGCCGCATCAGGCCGAAGCCAAGCTTGAGATCGCCTTGCGTCAAAAAGGTTTCCATGGACAGATTTGTGGATGGTTTATTTCCGGAGCCGCAGACTGTTGAGCACCACGCAGACGCTGCTGAGTGCCATACATGCGGCTCCGATCATGGGATTGATCAGGCCCAGGGCTGCCACCGGCACCGCCAGGATATTATAGATAAACGCCCAGAAAAGATTCTCCCGGATGATGCGGGAGGTCTTGCGGGAAAGGTCCAGCAGCTGGGGCAACTTGCGCAGGTCGCCCGACACGATGGTCGCCATCGCCGAGTCCATCGCCACATCGGTTCCTGTCCCCATCGCCATGCTCAGGTCGGCATAGGCCAGGGCGGCGCTGTCATTGATCCCGTCTCCGGCCATCGCCACCTTGCGGCCCTGCTCCTGCAGGCCCTTGACAAAGGCGGCCTTGTATTCGGGACAGACTTCCGACTCGACCCGTTCGATCCCGGCCTGCCGCGCGATCGCCTCAGCCCGGTCCCGCTTGTCTCCGGACAGCATCCAGACTTCGAGCCCGCGCTCTTTCAGGGCCGCCACGGCAGCGGCGGACCCTTCGCGGATCACATCCGCGCCGACTACGCCTTCCGTCACCGTTCCGGTCTTGTCCAATACGACCGTATCGATGGATCCCGCGACCTGGAGGGCATCCGCATCCTTGACCAGGATCCCCTTGCCGGCTGCATTGCCAATGCCGGCGATCAGCGCCGTCGGCGTCGCGAGCCCCAGCGAACAGGGACAGGCGATCACGAGGACCGTCACCGCGGCCAGCAGACCCTTGGCGAAGCCCGACGGGACCGCCAGCGACCAGACCAGCAGTGTCAGCACGGCGATGCCGAGGATCACGGGCACGAAGACGGCCGCGACCTTGTCCACCGTGCGCTGGATCCGGGCTTTCGAACCCTGTGCATCCCGGACCAGGTCGATCATGCCCGAGAGCATCGTCCCGGCCCCGACCTTCTCGGCCCGGACCTCCAGCCCGCCCGACAGGAGCATCGTGCCGGCAAAAACCTGCGCCCCGACCGACTTGGCGACCGGTTCGGACTCCCCGCTGAGCATACTTTCATCCGCCGTCCCCGCTCCGTCCGTCACGATCCCGTCCACTGGGATACGTTCCCCCGCCTGCAGGGGAACGGTCTCTCCCACGGCATAGCTGTGCGCGGGCTGCAGGGCCTTGAGGGCCCGCAGACTGGCCGTCGTGCTGCGCTTGGCCCGCTCCTCCAGGTAGCGACCCAACGAGACAAAAGTCACAATCATCCCGCAAGACGAAAAGTACAGGTCCGCCGGAAGCCCGCGCGAAGTCCAGACCTGCGGAAAGAGCCAGTTGAAGACGCTGAAAAGATAGGAAATGCCGATCGAGAGCGCGACCAGCGTATCCATGTTGGCACTGCCGTGCCGGAGCAGGGTCCAGGCAGAGCGGAAGAACTTCCAGCCGAAGCCGAACACGAATACCGAAGACAGCAGGAAAAGCACCTCTTCCTTGAAACGGACCGCCGTCAGATCCATCTCCACCAGCATCATGAAAACGGCGAGTACGACACAGAAAAGGCAACTCTCCTTCATCCGCTGCAGCTTGCGCTGCGCCCGCTGCTCCGCCTCATCCTCCAGCTTGCCGCCATCCTGGGCGTCTGCGTTGGATCCGGATCCTTCACCCTGTTCAGGATGACAGGAAGGCGATGCGTCCTGATTGGATGCCTGAGGATCGTCTTTGGGAACCAGCAAGTCGTAACCGGCCGCTCTCACCGCTTCCCGGAGCTGGCTGGGAGTGACCCGCTCCTCATCGAACGAGACCTGGGCCATATTGGAAGCCAGGCTCACACTGACCTCCCCGACTCCCTCGACCGATTGGAGGGCCTTTTCGACGCGCGCCACGCACGAAGCACAGCCGAGCCCCTCAACGGGATAATTGCATTTCGTCATCATTTCTTATAGTGCGGCCGGACGATGTATTTAAAAGTATATTCTCCGGCCGGAAGGGTGGCATCCGGGTGCAGGTCCCAATGCTCGATATAACCGACGCCCATCTGGGCCAGATCCAGGTTGACATAAGTCGCCCCGCTGCCGGCCGGCCGCTCTTCCAGGGCACGCTGCAGGTCGGAGGTAAAGGCACAGACCCCGTCGCCGAGGTTGTAGGCGCTGCGCGGGAACGGCAGGGCACTGGCCGAGAACTTGTCCTTGGCCGCAAACTCAAGGCCCTGGCCGGAAGCGTCCAGAACCTTGAACCAGCGCACACCGGTGTGGTTGGCACACTCCTGCGGCCGGGGATAGGACCAGTCAAACTGTTCCGACACCCGCTGTACATAATGGCCCATCATCGCGGCGGACTGCCGGTCAGAATAATTGGCGAAGGGTCCTTTCCCGTAAAAGTCGATCCGGTCGAAGCGCTCCGGCATCGCCAGTTCCATGCCCATCCGGAAGAGAGGCGCCCCGGTCCGCAGGTTCTGCAACTGTTCTTCGATCTCCAGGGTGCCGTCCGCGTTGATATAATAGAGCACCTCAAGTTCTCCGAGACCCTTGATATCCAGTACAATACGAAGCTTGCAGCCAGGATACAGCCCCATCGACTTGACCTCGAACTCGGGATGGAGCCAGCCCTGGGAGCCGTGCCGGGAGACGAAGCCCAGGTCCTTCTCCGTCAAGGCACGGGCGAAGCAGGGCACAAGCGGAGCACAGAGATATTGCAGCTCTCCGACCTTGTAGGAAGTGATGGCGCCTGTATGCTCGTCGAAACGGATTTCCCAAGCCACCCGCTCGGGCGTCCGGCCTTCGAAAACCAGGTCGTCCCCCCTTTCGTTGACATAGGTATCCCCGCCCTTGAAGATGAAGGTGGGGACGGTCTCATTGATGAGGATCTGGTCATGCGCGACCTCCGTGTCGGCGCTCAGCAAACCGTCATCCCGTTTCAGATAGTAGCGGACCGTCAGATAAATGTCCTGCGCGACGGAGGCAATCTCATAGGCGTTGAAACCCAGGTCGATGAGCGTACTGTGCCGGGGAGCGGCCTCCAGATCGTCGATCCGGCCGTCCAGCAGCACCTTGCCGTCCGCCATCAGTTCCCATTCGAGACGGTAGCCGGACAGGTCCTTGAAGAAATGGTCGTTGAATATGTGGAAACGGCCGAAGCCGGCCTCGTCCGGATCCGCATAAGTCAGGATATTGCGGTACACATGGGCCACTTCGTGCGCGTGCGAGTGCCAGGTCCGGTCCGCCGCGACGATGCCCTCGCAGTTGCCGCAGATATCCTTCCGGTCATCAAAAGGAAGCGCCCCGCCGTAGATCCGGCGCTCCAGCCCGTCCTCCCCTTTCCGGAGGATCGCCTGGTCGGCGAAGTCCCAGATGCAGCCGCCCTGGAACTTGGAATAACTGACAACCAGGTTCCAATAGTCTTTCAGCCCGCCCATCGCGTTGCCGCGCGCATGCTCATACTCGCATAGGATCAGCGGACGGGCCGGATCCGTCGCCAGGTACGCCTCGCACTGCCCGAGTGTAGGGTACATGGGGCAATAGATGTCCGTGGCATACTCCAGGGCAGCCCGTTCGTACTGGACCGGGCGGGTGGGATCGAAACGCTTGACCCAATAATAGGCCTTTTCGAAGTTGGGACCGTAACCGCCTTCGTTGCCGAGGCTCCACACGATGACCGACGGGTGGTTGACGTCGCGCTTGACCGCGCGGGAAACCCGGTCTAGGTGCGCATCCTCGAAACGCGGATTTTTCGACAGCGACTTCTCGCCGTACCCCATGCCGTGCGACTCGATGTTCGCCTCGGCGATGACATACAGGCCATAGCGGTCGCACAGCTCGTACCAGCGGGGGTCATCCGGGTAGTGACAGGTCCGCACCGTATTGATATTGAGCGACTTCATGACGCGGATATCCCGGATCATGTCTTCTTCCGTGACAACGGGGCCGCCCTTGTCACTGAACTCGTGCCGGTTGACGCCCTTGATCAGCACGGGCTGCCCGTTGACCAGCAGCTGTCCGTCCTGGATCTCGACGTCCCGGAAGCCGAAATCCAGGCTGACCGTCTCGAAGGTTTTCTTGCCCGCGGGGGTCCGCGCTTCCAGATGATACAGCTCCGGCGTTTCCGCCGACCACAAGGCGGCATTCGGGAGCCGGCCCGAGGCGCTGCCGTCCTGCGAATGGATCGTCAGTTCGGTCATCCCGCCCCGGGAAATCGTATAATCGACGTATTTGACCCCTTCGGTCAGGCTTGCCTCGATCGAGAACGTGCCGTCGGCATGGGCGGTGATGCGCAGATCGTCGATCCGCTTCTTGGGCCGGGCCTCGATGAAAATGCCGCGCGACAGGCCGCTCATCCGCCACCAGTCCTGATCTTCCAGCCAGGTCCCGTCGCACCAGCGGAACACCTCAAGCGCAATGAGATTGTCGCCGGAACGGACCTTCTCGGTAATATCGAAACAGGCTTCGAGCTTGCTGTCCTCACTGTATCCGACCTCCTCCCCGTTGACCCAGACACCGACATTGGACGTCGCCGCCCCGATATGAAGCAGGATCTGCCGGCCCTTCCAGCGGCTGTCCAGGCGGAAATGCCGCCTATACTGGCCGACGTAGTTGCCCTGCTCGGGGACGAAAGGCGGATCCACCCTGACGTTCATATTATGCCAGGGATAACCGCTGTTGACATAAACTGGATCGAAAAGGCCTTCCATCTCCCAGATTCCGGGCACGGGAAAGTCCTCCCAGAAAGCATCGTTGAATGAGGGTTTGAAGAAATCAAGCAGCCGGGCGTCGGGCGAGTCGGAGAGCTTGAACTTCCACATCCCGTCCAAAGACAGCGCCGGACTGTCCGTGTGATAATATGCATGCATCGGGAGCCGTTCCCGCTGGGACACTTCCGGGGTCATCCAGTCCCCTCTCCCGACAAAGACACTTCTCTTGGCGGCAAAAGACGGGAGGCATAACGCCAACGCCATGCCTGCCGTCATCAACTTGAAAAACTTCATACTCATTCAAGCCCGGTCCTACTGATTCAGGACAGGACGGATAACAAATTCAAAATCATACGGGCCGGCCGGCAGGAGGTATTCCTTGCGCGGGAGGGCACCCCAGGAATTGATGCAACCCAAACCCATCTGCCTGAGGTCCACGTTGACGCAGGTCTTGCCGGCGCTGCGGTCGTTTTCGTGCGCAAGCGCCTTCAGGTCCAACGAATGGCCGTTCTTCAGGAGCGAGAGGTCCATTTCCCTCCGGGCAAACGGAAGGGCCGTGACGGAGAAAAGAGCAGATGCACTCAGCTCGATGCCGTTGCCCCCTTCATCGATGATGCGCATCCACTTCACGCCGGTATGGGCACCGGACTCCTGCGGACGGACGTAGCCGTAATGGTACTGGTCCTCCACCCGCTGGATGTAGTGGCCCACCAGGGCGGAAGACTGACGGTCTTCGTAATTCTCGAAGGGTCCCTTGCCGTAGAAATCCAGCACGGTATAGCGTCCCGGCATCGTGAACTCCATGCCGAAGCGCAGCAAAATCGGTTCTTGATCCAGGTCGCCGGCATCGCGCATCTGCTCCCGGATCTCAACGGCGCCATCCCCATGGACCGTATACGTCATGATGACGTCGGCGGCGTCCAGGACCCGGTAACGCGCCTCGATGATCTCGCAGCCGTCCTGGGTGACGGCCGTGAAAGACTGGAGCGTAAACTCGGGATACAGCCATGCCTTGCTCTTCCTCTCCAGATTGGCACCCAGGTCATTCTCGGTCATGGCGCGGCCGAAACAAGGCAACGGGAACTCGGTCAGCATCGGCTTGCCGGCCACTTCATAAGCGCACAGGAAGCCGGTCGTCTTGTCAAAAGCGATCTTCCAAGGGTACACCCGCGGCACAAGCCCCGTTCCCTTCGCCTCGACGTCGCCCGTCAGGACCAGGGCGGCCTCGGCGTCTTCGATGAAGAACTCCGTGTCGGCAAACACAGGCTCAAAGGGAACTTCGGCGATCAGGATCTGGTCATAGGCGACCTCGAACCCGGCCGGAAGAATACCATCCCGCTTCTTCAGATAATAATGCACGTTGAGATACAAGTCCCCGTCCAAGCCGGCGAGGTCCTCTTCCGTGTAGCCCAGTTCGACCGTCTCGGTCTGCTGCGGCGCGACGCTGAGGTTGCGCACGGAGCCGACCAGCATGGTCCGCCCGTCCGCGACAATCTCCCAGTCCATCACATAGCGGTCCAGGGGGATGAAGAAATTCTCATTGAAGACCTTGACGATCCCGGCGCGCGCCTCCTCGGGCGTGGCGCTGGTCAGGATGGAACGGTACTGGTAGGCCACCTCGTAGGCATGCGGATGCAGGCTGCGGTCCGCAGCGATGACGCCGTTGCAGTTGAACGACCGGTCCGAAGGATCGTAGTCATTGAAGTCGCCGCCGAAGACGAAGACATGGTCCGTCGCACCGTCTGCGCGGCTGACAGGCCAGCGCAGGGCCTGATCGACGAAATCCCAGATGCAGCCGCCCTGCAGCAGGGGGTACTTGCGGATCAGGTCCCAATACTCCTTGAGGCCGCCCATCGAGTTGCCCATCGCGTGGGCGTACTCGCACTGGATCAGGGGACGGTCCTGCGGCTGTGAGGCATAACGCTCGCAGGCACCGTAATCGGCGTACATCGGGCAGAAGATATCCGTGTACCAGTCCAGTTCCGCCCGCTCGTACTGTACGGGACGGGTCGGGTCGAACTGCTTGACCCAGGTGTAGGCCTTCTCGAAATTCGGACCCGCACCGGCCTCGTTGCCCAGGCTCCAGATGATGACGGAAGGATGGTTGATGTCGCGCTTGATCTCGCGCTGGACACGCTCCATGTGAGCCTGCTCGTAGGCCGGCTCCTTGGCGAGCGTCTTCTTGCCATAGCCCATGCCGTGCGACTCGATATTGCATTCGGCGATCACATACAGGCCGTATTGGTCGCAGAGCTCGTACCAGCGCGGATCGTCCGGATAGTGGCAGGTCCGCACCGTATTGATATTGAGCCGCTTCATGATCGCGATATCGCGGATCATATCGAATTCCGAGACAGTATAACCCTTCTCGGCATTCATCTCGTGGCGGTCCACGCCCTTGATCAGCACCGGCTGTCCGTTGACCAGCAGCTGGCCGCCCTTGATCTCGACATCACGGAAGCCGAACTGAAGAGCGGCATGGTCGGTGACATCCTTCTTGGTGGAAGCCGTGACGGAGAGCGTGTAGAGGTTGGGCGTCTCGGCCGTCCAGAGCATCGGATCCGGCACGGTGACGCTGGCCGTAGCCTGATTCTTCGCCGGTACGGCGCTGAAAGAGACATCCTCTCCCCAGGGCGAAGAGATCGTGAAATCCAGGCGCTTGACCCCGGAAGTCACCAGGGCCGTGACATCGAAAGCGCCGGAGGCCGAGGCCTGGATGCGCAGGTCGCTGATACGCTCCTTGGGCCGCGTAAACAGGTAGGTGTCCCGGGACAGTCCGGTCAGGCGCCAGAAATCCTGATCTTCCAGATAAGTGCCGTCACACCAGCGGAAGATCTCCAAAGCGATGAGATTCTCGCCCGGCACGACATATTTGGTGATGTTGAAACGGGCTTCGAGCTTGCTGTCTTCGCTGTAACCGACTTCCTTGCCATTGATCCAAACGCGGACGTTGGAAGTGGCGGAGCCGATGCTGAGGAAGATGTCCTGCCCGATCCAGGAGGAATCCAGTTCGAAAGTCCGGCGATACTGGCCGGCATAATTGTGCTCCAAGGCAGGATAAGGCGGATTGTTCGTGTAATGTCCCTTCCAGGCATATCCGATATTGAGATAGACCGGATCACCGTACCCATTGAGCTCCCACAGGCCGGGGACAGGTATCTCGTCCCAATCCGCGTCGTCCGTGGCAAGCGAGAAGAAGTTGCGGGAACGGGATTCGATGGTCTCGTACCATTTGAACTTCCACGTCCCGTTCAGGGACAATTTCTCCCCGTCCGCATCAAAATGGGCGGACATCTCCACCCGGTTCCGCTGGTTGACGGCAGGATTGGCCCAATCCTCCACCGTCGTTTTCTGAGCCGCATGTAGCGAAAATGCGGCCGTCAGGGCGGCCGCAAATACAAACCATTTACGCATAAACTAGTTCCCCGCAGCGACGATGCAGGCCAAACCTGCGACAAACAAGCAGAACATCAGGGCCAGCAGGCCATAGACGCCCTTCTTGGCGCCCTTGAACTCCTTCCAGATGAAGACGCCCCAAATCGCCGCGACCATCGGCGCGCCCTGCCCGAGCGCGTAGGAAACGGCCGGACCGGCTTTCTCGGCCGTGATATAGCTCAGGGCCGTACCCAGGCACCAGATCGCACCGCCGAGCATGCCGACGAGATGGGTCTTGAAGTTGCCTTTGAAGTATTCGCTGTAGCTGACAGGCTCGCCGATGAAAGGCTTGCGCATCACGATCGTATTGAAGAGGAAATTGCTCAGCAGCACGCCCAGGGTAAAGAGCACGATGGCGGTGTAGGGAGTCACCTTGCCGGCGGCAGGGGTGACGAAATTGGCGGTGTCCATCGCACGCATCACGAAGGAAGAGAAGAAGGACATCACGAAACCGGCGATCAGGGCCAGGATGATGCCTTTCTTCTGGTCGGCCTTGGATACGCCGCTCTCCCCCTTGCGGCTGGCGGCGATGCCGTTGCAGACGATCGCCAGGACCACCAGGGCGACACCGATGGCCAGGAGCGCCACGTTACCGGTCTTGGAGCCCTGCTGGACGGCGACGCGGTAATTGTTGATCACGCCCAGGACCAACGCCAGTCCCACACCCAGCGGGAAGGCGACGGACATGCCGGCAATGGAAGTGGAAGCAGACAGCAGGATGTTGGAGGCATTGAAAATAATGCCGCCCAGGAGGATCCAGAGGACGCTGGACGCGGAAGCCTGCTTCAGGTCGGCCAGGAAAGGACGGCCGGCTTCGCCGATGCTGCCGGCGGTGAAAGCCAGGAGCAGGGCGAAAAGGACCATGCCGATCACATAATCCCAGTAGAAAAGCTCATATCTCCAGCTCTTGGCGGCGAGTTTCTGGGTATTGCCCCAGGAACCCCAGCAGAGCATGATGACGAAACAAAGGATGACGGCTAGCGTGTAACTGTTGACGATAAACATAGGGATAGGGTTTTAATGTTATTGATTCAGGAGAGCATCGACTTCCTCACGGTGAGGAACGCCGCTCTGGGCGCCCGGACGCGTGACGGCGATGGAAGAGGAGAGAGTGGCGAAACGGGCGGCATCCAAAAGGGATTTGCCCTCGGAGAGCGCCGTCACCAGCGCGCCGTTGTACACGTCGCCTGCACCGACCGTATCGACGGCCGTCACCTTGCGTGCCGGCACGAATTCGCGGGTATCGGCATTGCAGATGATGGATCCGGAGCTGCCTAGCGTGATGATCACGTTCTTCACACCTTGCGAGAGGAGGAAATCCGCGGCCTGGAAGGCCTCACCTGCCGATGCAATCTTGATACCGGTCAGTTTTTCCGCCTCCGTCTCATTAGGGGTGATCAGCCACAGTTTGGACAACACCTCAACGGGGATGGCATCGGAGAAAGGAGCCGGGTTGAGCACAACTTTGACTCCTTCCGCATACGCCAGATCCACGGCCCGATAGACGGTCTCCAGCGGGATTTCCAGTTGCATGAGCAGATACTCCGCCTGGCCCAGCACATCGGCCGCAGCGTCTATGTCAGAAGGCAGCAACTCCCGGTTGGCGCCCGGCGCGACAGCGATACAGTTTTCCCCGTCATCCGCCACGAAGATCAGCGCCGTACCCGTCGGAGAGGTCGGACTGAACTTCATGCACTCCGTATGGATGCCATCCGACGCAAACACATCTTTCAGCATCCTTCCCTGCATGTCGTCCCCGACACAGGTCAGGAACAGCACATCGCCGCCCAGCCGGCCGGCAGCGACAGCCTGATTGGCCCCCTTGCCGCCGTTGGCCTGCATGAACCGGCCTCCGCCGATCGTCTCCCCCGGCCGGGGAAGCGTCTTCACATAAGCAGTCATGTCGATATTGGAACTGCCTGCCACTACGATCTTGCTCATAAATCTCTGTTTTTGTTTCCGATTATCGGTTCTATTTTTCAAATATATGGAAAAAAGCGAACTAAAACAATAATAACTCCGGACGATCTTTACCAGAAACTGATTTCCGTATTCATCCAGCGAAGACGGTCCAGGTAGAACTTCCGCATGTATTCCACCTCCGCCCGGTAATCACCGAGCACGACCACGTTGGGCCACACATAAGTCCCGAGGATATCCCACCGGTCGAAATTGCGATGGGCGGCGAAATAATCGCAATTGCCCAAGGCCTGGTCGAAGTCCCAGACGTGGGGGAAGGCGAGTCTCCCCCCTTCTTCCAAGGTCAGGAACTGGCTCTTGAACAGATCTGCGTCTATGTTCTTGGTCAACTCCTGGATGCGATACTGGTTCACAAAAGCATCTACGTCAATCTGCGCCGGATAGCCGGTGAGCGGGTCTCCCCGGTCTTCCGAGCGGAGTACGGACTCAAAGTCGTCGAAAAAGGACCGGACAAAGGATAGCTAACAAGGCCTCCGGCGATTCCGGGAAGCGAAGCTTTTTACCCCTTCGGGGAATGCTTCCCGGGATCGCCGGAGGCCTTGTTAGTTTGAGAGACCTTATTGCTCGTCCGGAGCCTCAGGACCCTGGGGGCCGCCCTGCGGACCATAGCCCGGATCACCGCCCTGCGGGCCATAACCCTGCGGACCGCCCTGAGGGCCGCCCTGGCCGCTCATACTCTGATACAAGTCGCCCATCACGCGGTTGATCTCCTCCGTGTAACGATCGATATCCGCCACATTCTGGCTCTTGACCGCCTCCTTCAGCAGGTTCAGCGGACCTTCCACGGCGCTGCGCTTGTCAGCGGGGACCTTGTCGCCATTCTCCTTCAGGAACTTTTCGACCTGGAAGCAGAGGGCATCGGCGTTGTTGATCTTGTCCACGCGCTCCTTCTCCGCCTTGTCGGCCGCCTCGTTGGCTTTGGCCTCGTCCCGCATCCGCTGGATCTCGGCGTCAGACAGGCCGCTGGAAGCCTCGATACGGATGTTCTGCTCTTTGCCGGTCGCCTTGTCGAGGGCGGACACTTTCAGGATACCGTTGGCATCGATGTCGAAGGAAACTTCGATCTGCGGGATGCCGCGCGGAGCCGGCGTGATGCCGTCCAGGTGGAAGACACCGATCTGCTTGTTGTCCTTGGCCATCGGACGCTCGCCCTGCAGGACACGGATCTCCACAGAAGGCTGGTTATCGGCCGCCGTGGAGAAGATCTGGGACTTCTTCGCGGGGATGGTGGTATTGGACTCGATCAGCTTGGTCATCACACCGCCGAGGGTCTCGATACCGAGGGACAGCGGAGTGACATCCAGCAGGAGGACATCCTTCACGTCACCGGCCAGCACGCCACCCTGGATGGAAGCGCCGATCGCGACGACCTCGTCGGGGTTGACGCTCCTGTTGGGCTCGCGGCCGAAGAAGTTCTTGACCATCTCCTGGATCTTCGGGATACGGGTGGATCCGCCGACCAGCAGGACCTCATCGATGTCGGAGGTCGTCAGGTGCGCGTCTGCCAAAGCCCTGCGGCAGGGCTCGATGCTGCGCTGGAACAGGTCGTCGCAAAGCATCTCGAACTTTGCACGGGTCAGGGTCTTCACGAGGTGCTTGGGGATGCCGTCGACCGGCATGATGTACGGGAGATTGATCTCCGCGGAGCTCAGGTTGGAGAGTTCGATCTTCGCCTTCTCGGCCGCCTCCTTCAGTCGCTGGAGGGCCATCGGATCTTTCTTCAGGTCGATGCCGCCATTCTCCGCGGCGAATTCGCCGGCCAGCCAGTCGATGATGACCTGGTCGAAGTCGTCGCCGCCCAGGTGCGTGTCACCGTTGGTGGACTTCACCTCGAACACGCCGTCGCCCAGTTCCAGGATGGAAACATCGAACGTGCCGCCGCCCAGGTCGTACACGAGGATCTTCTGGGTGCCTTCCTTATCCAGGCCATAGGCCAGGGAGGCAGCGGTGGGTTCGTTGATAATGCGCTTGACATCCAGACCGGCGATGCGGCCTGCATCCTTGGTGGCCTGGCGCTGGCTGTCATTGAAGTAGGCAGGCACGGTGATGACCGCCTCGGTCACCTTCTCGCCCAGATAGCTCTCTGCGGTCTCCTTCATCTTGGTCAGGATCATGGCGGAGATATCCTGGGGCGTATAGTCCTTGCCGTCGATGGATACCTTGTAGGAGGTGCCCATCTCTCTCTTGATAGAAATCACGGTACGGTCGGGATTGGTCACGGCCTGGCGCTTTGCCACCTGACCCACCAGACGCTCGCCGTCCTTGGTGAAACCGACAACGGAAGGTGTGGTACGGCTGCCTTCTGCGTTTGCGATAACCACGGGCTGGCCGCCTTCCATGACGGACACACAGCTGTTGGTAGTACCAAGGTCAATACCGATAATCTTGCTCATAATGATTTCCTCCTTAAGTCTTTTTCTTGTAAGGTACGGGCCCGAAGTCTGTGGCCCGAATCCCGGTTGTTTATTGTAAGCAGTTTCCTGCGGGATCGCTTCAGTCTTCCGCTACCACTTTGACCATGGCATAGCGGAGTACCGTACCGTTCATCTCATAGCCCTTCTGAAGGACCATGCACACGGTACCGGGTTCGCCCTCATCGCTTGTTCCGCGCATGACGGCATTTTCCAGGTTGGGATCAAACTTTTCTCCCAGCCGGCTGATTTCCTTGACACCCATCTTCTGGTAGGTGTCGCGCATCATCCGGAGTGTCAGTTCCACGCCGCTCCTGAGCGGGCTTTCCTCCTGCGTGGATTCAAGGGCACGCTCGAGGTTGTCCAGCACCTGCAGGAACTGACCTGCCACGTTCTTCTGCCCGTCTGCGTATGCATCCGCACGGACTGATTCGTTGCGCTTGCGGAAATTGTCAAAGTCCGCCTGCACGCGCTGGGCCAGTGTCAGATATTCATCTGCCTGTGCCCTGGCCGCATTCAGTTCCTTCTCAAACGGATTCGGCATGGCATCGAGCACCTCGGGCGTTTCATCCGCCTGCGTCGTTTCCTCTGCCTGGGATGCCTCCACCTGATTTTCTGTCATCTCTTCCGTCTGGGGCGTCATGTCCTCCACGGATTCATCCTCCACCTTTCCGCGGTTTTTGTTCCACCGATCCTTCACACTCATGGCTATGAATGCCGCCTTTCATCTGAACTGTCACCCGGGCCCGCATGACCGTCCTCATGTCCGAAGAGCTCTGTCAGCTGCTGCCCCATGCTGGAGAGCACGGAGATCACCTTCTGATACTGCATCCTCGTCGGTCCGATCACCCCGATGGTTCCCTGCTGTCCGGAGTAGGTGGAATAGGTTGCCGTGACAATCGAGCAGTTTTCCATCTCCGGGATCCCGCTCTCGGGCCCGATTCGCACCGTGAACTGGACGTTGCCGTTCTGCCGCACGATGCTGGCCAGCCGGTCTCTTGCCTCCACGAGGCTTAACAGGTTCCGCACCCGCTCCATGTCGCTGTACTCCGGCAGCGTCAGCATTCTGCTGGTACCGCCCACTGCCACATGCGGCTTGCGGCCCTTTTCCTTGCGCTCCCCGAGGAAACCGGAGAGAGATCTGAGAAGATCCGCGTTGTCGCCCACACGCCTGCTGACTTCCGGCAGGACCTCCAGTGCCTCCGGCAGTGTCTTTCCGGAGAGTTCCTGGGTCAGTGCCTGAGAGATGGCATAGAGCGTATCGCTGCTGAGCTGACCGTTGTAGCGGATCACGGTGTCCCGGACAATGCCCGTGTCGGTGACAATCACCACCAGGGCGCTGCCGGTGGCCACCGGCACCAGCTGAATGTTCCGGATGACAGGCGGTCGGCCCGAGGGCGGCAGGACAACGGCCAGATAGTTGGTCATCGTGGACAGCACCTGGGCGGCCTGATCAATGATGTCCTCCATCTGGTGTGCCCGGCCCGTAAAGTGAGCTCTCACCGTCTCCTCATCCAGGTTTCTCAGCGTCCCCTGTTCCAGGAGCTGGTCGACATAGAGCCTGTAGGCCTTGGCTGAAGGAACACGGCCTGCTGACACATGGGGCTGGTCCAGATAGCCCAGCTCCTCCAGATCGCTCATCTCATTGCGGATCGTTGCAGAGGAAAGTCCCATGTCATACTTTTTGGAAATCGTGCGGGAGCCTACTGGTTCAGCCGTCAGGATGTAGTCATCGATGATCGCCTGAAGGATCCGGAATTTCCGATCGTCCATTGCCATGCTTCCCGCCTCCTTTCCCCCCTGCTTTGGGGTGTTGTTAGCACTCAATCAAGGTGAGTGCTAACTACGGTGCATACAATACACCCGGGCATTCCCTTTGTCAAGGGGGTTCAGAGAGAATTTTCTGACTTTTTCTGACTTT
>JAFUWZ010000027.1 GCA_017471045.1 Bacteroidales bacterium | reverse complement strand
GAATATTTAGGGTCCGTCTGTATTCAAATAGGAAATTATTTAAGCTGATAACCAATAACTTAATGGCGACTTAAGTAACGCATCATTATATCTATTTTTCAAACTAATCTTATGGTAAAACGATTCATTTATGTGATGCTTGCATTCCTCATGATCGGAGTGCAGGCGTTCGCCCAGAATGTCGTGACCGGCAAAGTCGTCGACAGCAAGGGTGAGCCCATCGCCGCTGCCGGTGTCCAGGTTGAGGGAACCAATGTCGGCGTTATCACAGACCTGGATGGTAATTTCCGGATCAACGCCGGGAGCGGAGCCACCCTGGTATTCTCTTCCATCGGTTACAAGACGCAGGAGATTCCTGTCGGCAACCGTAGCACGCTTAACGTCGTCCTTCAAGACGACTCCCTTCTCCTGGATGACGTGGTCGTCGTCGCATACGGCACGGCCCGTAAGCGCGACCTCACCGGCGCCATGACGGCCATCAAGGGTGAAAACATCGCGGCACAGAACGTGTCCACGATCTCCCGCGCCCTGGAAGGCGCCGCCCCGGGTATTCAGCTGTCCTCTGTCGACGGCCAGCCCGGTCTTGACATGGTCATTCGCGTCCGCGGTGCCGCTTCCACCATCGATGGATCCGCCACCGCCCTCGTCGTCATCGACGGGGTGCCTGCGCAGACCAACAACCCGCTCTCCACGATCAACCCTTCCGACATTGCGAGCATCTCCGTCCTGAAAGATGCCGCTTCGACAGCCTTGTACGGTTCCCGCGGTGCGAACGGTGTCATCCTTGTCACGACAAAAAGGGGGGAAGGTGGCAGCCGCGCCCAGGTATCCTTCGACGCACGCATCGGATGGAACAGTGTCGGCCAGTTTGCCATGTCCAACATGACCAAGGCCTCTGACATCTACGAGTTCGCTTGGAAGTCCATCTATAACTCTTATCGCTATGGCGTAGATGGTACTGGCCTGCCCGCTGTGGGTGAAGACGGGATTCCCTACACCAACTTCTCCACGCCGCTGCACACCCACGATGAGGCAACCTTGTTCGCCTCCCAGCACCTGTTCAACTATATGAACAGCGAGACGAGCTTCTCCCGCAACACCCTCCGGAACGCCCTGGTCTATGACGTCCCCGGAATGAATCTCGAATTCACCGGGACCGGTACCAGCCGGTCGGCTACGATGACCGGTGCTTATCTGGTCAATCCTGACGGCAAAATCAACCCGAATGCCAAGTATTTCCTCCAGAAGGAGAACGAGTACAACAGCCTCTTCCGGAATGCTTTCCGTCAGGAGTACAATGTCTCCCTGAGGGGCGGTAACGAGAAGCTCAACTATTTCGTATCCCTCGGTTACGACAATGATCCATCCTATATTCCGACTTCCTCGTTCGACCGTTACACCGGCCGTGCCTCCATCAACGCCCAGCCTCTGAAGTGGCTCAAGATCGGCACCAATATCGGCTACACCCGGACGACGACCAATGAGATGGCCACGCGTTACGGACGTAACCCGGGATCTGCCGGCGGTAACGTATTCCGCTATGTGAACGGTACTTCCAACCTGATTCCGATCTACATGCTCGATGAGAACCATAACTATGTCTATGATGCCAACGGCAAGAAACTCGAGAATATCACCAGCGGAACGGAGACATGGTCCCCGCTCGGCCCCACCGTGGGTAACGCTTTCGGGAAGGGCGCGATAGATGAGTTTGCACACAATAAGAACGAAACGGTCCGCAGCATCTGGACCAGCCGTTCCTACGCCCAGGTTCTCTTCTCCAAGGATCTCAATTTCGTCGTCAACTTCAATTACGACTCCGACGATACCGATTACAACCGGTACCGTGCCGCCGGCACCTACAACGGCGGTACCAGCGGCGGTCTGAACCAGACGCTCACCAACCGCTTCATCCTCAACACCCAGCAGATACTCAACTACTCGCACGACTTCGGCGATCATCACGTCGATGCGATGGCCGGTCACGAGTGGAATGATGATACTTACAATTCGTTGCTTTACGTCTCCGGTTACGAACTCATCCCGGACTGGATCTCCGCCGGTAACTTCATCGGCCGCTATACCAACGGTGGTACGACCCTGAGCGGTTCTCCCGGCTGGACTCAGTATATCCTCCGGATGGAATCCTACTTCGGCCGTCTCAACTACAACTATGCGGAGAAGTACTATCTCAGCGGATCTCTCCGTGCAGATGGATCTTCCAAGTTTGTCAACGACAAATGGGGACTTTTCGGTTCCGTAGGCGCAGGCTGGGTGATTTCCAAGGAGAGATTCATGGACGCGACCCATGACTGGCTCGACCTTTTGAAGATCCGTTCCAGCTGGGGCGTTCTGGGCAATCAAAACGGTATCGGAACCTATGGCAACCACTACTGGACCTACTCCGCCCAAGCATTCACCCAGACGACCGGTGGAACCGGTACTCCTGACGGTTACAAACTCACCAGCAGTGCTCTTGTCAACGAGCAACTTACCTGGGAGAAGACCCGGGAGTTCGACCTCGGTCTTGACTTCGCTTTCTTGAATCACAGGATCAATGGTGCGATCGACTTCTACGATCACCGGACTCTCAACGGCTTCTACAATGCAGACTACTCGGTACTTGCCGGTTCCGGCAGCTCCTCCCTGCAGCAGAATGCCGCCGTGCTTCGCAACCGGGGTATCGAACTGGAACTCAGCGTCGATATCGTCCGCACGAAGGACGTTACTTTCAACTTCACCACCAACGGCACACACTACAGGACGGTCCTCGTTGACGTCCCTGATGAGAACATTCCGGACAACACCGGTCTTGATCTCCCGATTGGAACCTGGCAGGCCAAGGTTGCCGCTTTCTCTGCCTCGGGAACAAGCGCAGTCGACGCTACGACGGTCGGTTACCTCCGTGGGGAAGGACGCGACTGGTATAATATCTACCTTTACAAGTACGCCGGTGTCGACAAGGCTTCCGGCCTGCCGATGTACTGGCACCGCGTCACGGAAGGTGACGTTGCGAAGGGTGACCACGGTGGCCGCTACGCTTCCTACAAGCAAGGCGACAACGTCAAGACCCTTGTCGCGGATGACGCTTCCCTGTATGAGATCGGCAGCGCGACGCCGGACTGGATCGGCGGATTTACGTTCAATTTCCGCTACAAGAACTTCGACGCTTCCGCGCAGTTCGCCTATCAGCTTGGCGGCAAGTTCTTCTCGACCGAGTACGGCAACGGCATCTATCGGAGCGGCAACGTCACCGTCACTTCCGAAATGCCCTCGACCGACCTGATCGGCAAGACCTACGGCGAAGACAACACCGATGCGTATTTCCCGATCCAATGGTGGAATGCCACTTATTACGATGGCGCTACGTTCGGGTCTTGGAAGTATACCGATATGGCCCTGTTCAACGCTTCCTATGTCAAGTGCAAGAATATCTCCATCGGTTATTCTGTGCCCAAGAAACTCCTCAACAAGGTCAATATGAGCAGCATGCGCGTCTACGCTTCCGCGGACAACCTCTTTTATGTCTCCGCCAAGAAAGGTGTAGATCCTTCCATGTCGCTACTGGGTGGTTTCGAGGTCGGTCAGTATGTTTATCCCAACATGAGAACCTTCTCCCTCGGACTTAACATTAACTTCTAAAGAAAGGACTCGCTATGAACAATAGAATAAAGATATTCGGTATCATCGGGCTTGCTGCACTTGTGGCATTTCAAGGCTGCGCAAATAAGCTCGAGGTCACCAATCCGAACTACCTGAACGACGACCAGGTCCGCCAATTGCTGTCAAGTTCCGACCAGGCCAAGGTCGAGGCTACCCTCAGCGCAATCGGCTCCGGTCTGGAGAGCTATCTGTGCCTCTCCCACTCTACCCTCAGCGGCGGTTTCTCGAACAACTACGCCAACGAGTACTCCATGAACCTCTTCCGGGACCTGGGCTGCGAGGACATGATTTATGGTTATAGGGGGATTTCCACGACAGACGGTTGGGCTGCTTACTACAATCATACATTCGATCCCGCCGAATACACTTCTGCGGCGTCCAATAATGGCTGGTGGTTCAGTTCTTCTTACATCATCGCACAGGCCAACAAGTCGGCGACCTACCTGACCGATGAAGTCGCGACCTCTCCCAACGCCCTCCCGTCCGTCAAGATGTATGCGGCGCAGGCCAAGACCCTCCGCGCCTATGGCTATCTCCAGCTGATGGAGCGTTTCCGCAAGGCTTATAAGTATGGCGGCAGCGAGCAGCAGGGCATGCCGATCTACACCGAATACCGGTATAACACCCCGGTTGAACCGCTTCCCGCACAGGAGACCTGGGAGTGGATCATCAACGAGTTGGAGACCGCCGGCCAGTACTTTGCGGCTGGCTCGAATGCCAAGACGGATGGATACGTGGTCGTTGACCCTGCGGTTACAGCAAGCTATTGGCGCATCGACCGCACGATGTCCGACTATTTCCTCGCCCGTGCCTGCCTGGACTACGGCGACTATGACAAGGCCATCGCTGCCTGCCAGCGTATTCTCGCAAAATATCCGAACTTCATTGACGAGGCCCATTACGGTGTTGACACCAAGGATCTGGATGCGATCGCGACGCCCGTCAACGAAGACTGGACCCTGGGTGAGAAAGACGTCAAGAATGACGACAACGCTTTCCTCTCGATGACCTGCAACCCCGAGGCGATGTTCGGCTGGACCAACGATGGTTCCCTGTATGCTTACAGTTTCCTGAACAGCATTCAACCCGGCAACTCCACGGGTGCGATTTTCCAAATCAGCCAGGATCTCTACGACAAGATGGATGACAACGATTTCCGCAAGGCCCGCTTCACCGACCATGCGATCGCCGAGTTCCCCTGGTTCTCGACATCCGGCCACGCAGCTGCATCCCTGCCGAAGTATTCGAACCTCAAGTTCGGCGCGACCATCCATCAGAATGCGGAGGAGCGTTCCCATGTCACGATCGGTTCGGACATGGTCCTTTTCCGTACCTCAGAGGTCTGGCTCATGCTGGCCGAAGCCCAGTACCAGGCCGGCAAGGAGAACGACGCCAAGGCTACCCTCAATAAACTGCTTGCGGCCCGCACCAAGGCCGGCGCCCAGCCCCTGACCTGCGACACCTACAAGGGCAATCTCTCCACATGGGAGCAGATCAAGCTGCAGTGGCGGATTGAGATGTGGGGTGAGAACGGGCTCAACTACTACTGCCACAAGCGCTGGAACGAACCTTCCATCCGTACCGGCAGCAACCACTGGAACGACAAGACCTGGACGGTTGACGAGATGGAATGGAAAATCCCGTTAAAGGAGCTCCAGACCAACTCCTACTGGGAGCGTTAAAACATAAAAGACAATGAAAATGAAAAAGATATTTGCAATTCTCGGAATAGCTTTCGCTGTCGCTTGCGTCTCCTCCTGCAAGCAGGTGGAGCCCCCCTTCATCGAGACCACAGGTGTGTCGGTGGAGACCACCTCCCTGTCGATCTTCCCTGGCGACTTTGTCAAGATCGAGACGAACATTACGCCTTCCGATGCGACCAGTACATACAAGCTTTGGAACTCTTCGGACACGAAGGTTGCCACCGTGGACAATTGGGGACGCGTGTATGGCGTTGCACCCGGCAAATGCGTCATCACTGTGACGACCGATTCTGGCGGTTACACGGCAACGTGCAATGTGACTGTCAATCCGATCAATGAGACCGGTGTCTCGATCGAGCCGGCCGAATTGACTGTCTATTACGATGAATATGAGACCCTCACCGCGACGGTTGAGCCGTCAAACGCCTCCTACAAGACCGTCACCTGGACTTCCGCTGACGAAACGGTCGCTACCATTGACGAGACCGGAAAGATCAAGGGCGTCGGTTTGGGTGAGACGACCGTCACGGCCAAGACCCATAACGGTCTGACCGCTACCTGTAAGGTCACTGTTGCCGTCCGAATGCCTACCGAGCCTGAAACCCTCGATATATGGAAGAGTGACGAAGCGAGCTTCCGTGGCTTGTTTGGTGCCGCCGCCGATGAGGGTAAGGCCGCCGGAGCAGGAAACTGGCTGAAGTACGAGAACGGTGCCGCGACCTGGACGGCCAATGAGACCGGCAAGATCCGTACGGCGACCTTGACCCTCAGCACGGGTTCCTCCATTACCGTCACCCAGCTCGCCGGTCGGGACTTCCTGGGCAACTGGACAGTCAAGTCCCGTCTCTTCAACCCGAACGGTTCCGTAACGGGCCAGGCTAAGGGTACCACCGGAGCCGCCAGCTCGCCTGTGACACTCGCCGCTGTCAGCGGTGAAGTCGAGACGCTCGACGGACGCGAGAATGCCTTCGAGCTCAGTGGTCTCTACCTGGACGCCAAGATGAAGGTTGCCTTCGATATCGACTATGAAGCCAAAACGGTCAAGATGGGCCTGTTCTTCGACAAACGGAGCACCCAGTTGGCGAAAGAAGGCGTGTACTGCGCTTTCGTCCCCGAGCTGGAGGGCTCCAGATGGGGAAACTACAATTTCGCCCCGAGTTCCTTTGGACCTGAAGACTGCAACTATGAGTGGATGTGGTGTATCAGCGAGGACTTCAATACCTTCCGCTATACGCCTCACACACAGTATATTGTCCGTGGCGCTTCCAGCCTGATGCTTATCGGTATCTCCATCCAGGTCAGCAGCAGCGCGGATCCCACCACCCTCCCGGGCGGGAACAACACCGCTTACGATACCATCTATCAGGCCAACTTCAATAGCAGCGACACCGATGGATTGAGCATCTCCCGTTGATAGATGTCTTCTGATGTATCAAGCCGGCCTTTCGGGGCCGGCTTTTTTGATTTGGGTCCGCCTCGCGATGATACCCTATCGGGTCTGATACGCTCTCCTGGCCGGCCGTTTGCTCATCACGAAGTGCAGGTGGGCGCCGCCCTTGATGTCCTCGTAGCGGATCTCGGGCTTGTTCAGGCGCTTGCCGTCCAGGTAGGCGGCCTTGACATAGACCGCGTCGGGGCTCCAGCTTTCGGTCGTCATCTCCAGCGTTCCGCCGCCGGAGAGCCTGACTTTCAGGCCCGGGACGCAGGGGGAGCCGAGCGCGTACACGTCGGAAGCCGGGCAGACCGGGTAGAAGCCCAGGCAGTTGAAGATATACCAGGCGCTCATCTGGCCACAGTCGTCGTTGCCGCTCAGCGAATCCGGCTCGGGACCGTAGAAGTGGGAGGCGACGTAGCGGACCCAGCGCTGGCATTCCCAGGGCTTGCCCAGGTCATTGTATAGATAGGTAATATGGTGGCAGGGCTCGTTGCCGTGCCAATAGCCGCCGATGCGGCCCCAGATGTCGTGGGCGCCGGGGATGTTCTCGTCCATCTCGATGGTGAAGAGGCTGTCCAGACGCGCACACAGGAACTCCTTGCCGGCGGCCTCGATATAGCCCTGGAAGTCGTGCGGGACGGTCCAGGTGTACTGCAGCGTGAAGCCTTCGGTGATGTCGCCCCACCCGTTGACGGAGCCCGGTCCCTGGTAGGCGATGGGCGCGAAGGGCGTGCGCCAGTCGCCGTGCGAATCGCGTCCGCGCATGTACTTGGTCGCCGGGTCGAGCAGGTTGCGCCAGTTGCGCGAGCGGTTCAGGAACCATTCATAGTCTTCCTGATGGCCCAGGACCCGCGCCGCCTGGGCGATGCACCAGTCGTCGTAGGCGTATTCGAGCGTCTTCGAGACGGACTCTTTCTCCAAGTCAAAGGGAACGTAGCCGAGGGTCGTGTACTCCGGGATGCAGTCGTAGTGGGGATTGGTCGCCGTAGTCTTCATCGCTTCGAAGGCGCGCTCATAGTCAAAACCCTTGACGCCTTTGACGATCATGTCGGCGAGGACGCTGCAGGCGTGGTAGCCGATCATGCACCAGGTCTCCCCGCCGTAGAAGGACCAGATCGGGAGCATGTGTTCCGTGCTCTTGTCGTAGTGGGCGAGCATCGAGTTGGCAATGTCGGCCTGCAGGGGCTGGTTCACGAGGTTGAGCAGGGGATGGAAGGCCCGGTACGTGTCCCAGAGGGAGAAGGTCGTGTAGTTGGTGAAGCCTTCGGCCCGGCCGATGGTCTTGTCGTGCTCGCGGAAGCGTCCGTCCGCATCCTGGAAGAGGAAGGGGTGTTGCGCCGTGCGGTAAACGCTGGTGTAGAAGGTCTCGCGCAGGGCGGGATCGTCGGTGGTCAGTTCATATTTGCCCAGTTCCGCCTCCCAGCGCGCTTCGGCCTGCTCCCGGCACTGCTCGAAACTGAGCGCCTCGACCTCGGCGAGATTTTTCAGTGCCCCGTCCGTCCCGACGGCGGAGACCGCCACCTTCACGCAGACTTGCTGCCCCTCGGCGGTAGGGAAGTGGACGCAGGCTTGCAAACCGCGGCCCCAGGCTTCGAGGCTGCTGCGGAAGCGTTTGGTGTTGTAGATCACGGGCTGGCCGTCCTGCAGGATGCGCAGGTCCGTGACGGGTTCGGAGAAGCGGGCGGCGAAATAGACGTAGCGGTCCGGATTCCAGCCGGCCACGACCTTGCTCCCGATGACCGTATGCTCGTCCAGCAGGCGCACGGAGGCCCATTCGCATTTCCAGCGCAGCGTGTGGTCCAGGTCGATCAGTACGAACGAAGAGTCGCAGGCCGGGTAGGTGAAGCGGAAGATACCGCTGCGGCCGGCGGCCGTCATCTCCGCCTGGACGCCGTAGTCCTGCAACACGACGCTGTAGTAGCCGGGAGAGGCCGTTTCCTGGTCATGGCTGAAACGCGACCGGTAGCCGCTGTCCGGATCGGTGTCGGTCCCGGTGGCAGATTTCAGGGGCCCCGTGCCGGGCACGAACAGGAAGTCGCCGAGGTCGGGGATGCCCGTGCCGCTGAGGTGGGTCAGGCTGAATCCCATGATGGTGGGCTTGCTATATTTGTAGCCGGCTGCGACATCGTAGTCGTAGTCGTCGGTGTCCGGGCTGATCTGGATGCCCCCGAAGGGGATCTGCGCCCCCGGATACACGTTTCCGAATCCGTCCGTCCCCACGAAAGGATTGACCCAGTCGGTCAGCCGTTGCCGGGGCGGATCTGTCCCGGCGGTTTTCAGTTTCGCCTGGCCCTTGCCGGCGACGAGTTGTTGCGCCGGGCCGGTCTTTGCGGTTCCCGGCTGCGCCCAACTCTCAGAATGTCCCCAGCAGCATACGCAGAAGATCCCTCCTGCCAATAACAAGCTTTTTACTTTCATTTCTGTCCTTGATTTGCCAATCTTTCTGCTAAGATGCGAAAAGAAACTGAGAATTCGAGGCCCTGCGGGGCAAAAACCGCCCGTTTGCCCCGTGCCGACTCTTCAAAGGTGCCTTGCGGGGCAAAGCGGCCCTCATTTGCTCCGCTTCGGAAGGAACGGCCATGCCGATGGCAGGCGGTGCCGTGAAGGAAGCATTCCCCGAAGGGTAAAACTCTCGCTTCCTTCACGGCACCGCCTGCCACCAGCCTCACCAGCCATCGGCGGCTCCGCCTGCCGGCTAGTTGCCATCTGTCAGGGAATAGGGCTTGTCTGCGGGCTTGAGGCCGCGCTTCTTGTTGGGCTTGGGGGCCATCACGAACTCCAGCGTGCCGCCTGCGAGGATATCCGCGTGGGTGATATACAATTTGGAGTAGGGGACTCCGTTGAGTCGCACCTCCTTGACATAGCGGTTCTTGTCAGAGACCCCTGGCGCCTTCACCTCAAAGGTCCGGCCGCCCGGCAGCGAAAGCCGCAGATACGGCAGGTAGGGAGCCCCTAGCACGTACTGGTCCGTTCCCGGGCAGACAGGGTAGAAGCCCAGCGCCGTGAAGATGTACCACGCGCTCATCTGGCCGCAGTCGTCGTTGCCGCCCAGGCCCCGGATGTCGTTGCGGTACTTGCTGTCCATCACCTCCCGCAGCCAGTACTGCGTCTTCCACGGCTGGGAGGTCCAGGCATAAAGATAAGGAATGTGGTGCGAGGGCTCGTTGCCATGGACATAGCCGCCGATCAGGCAATCCGCCGTGATATCCTCATTGTCTGCATAGTAAACCTCCGGCAGATCCTCGCCGAAGAGGACGTCCAGCTTGCGCACGAACTCCTTCTCGCCACCCATGACGGCGATGTTGCCCAGGACGTCCTGCGGGACATGGAAGGAGAAGTTCCACGAATTGCCCTCGATGAAGCCCTCGCCGTAGGTCTGGCGGACGTCGAAATCGGGCTTCCAGCGGCCGTCACGGTATTTCGGACGGGCGAATCCCAGCGCGGGGTCGAAGAGGTTGCGGTAGTTCAGGGCTCGGGCGTGGTACTGCTCCGCGAGCCCGGTCCGCCCGGTGAGCAGGGCGGCGTGGTAGATCGTCCAGTCGTCATAACTGTATTCCAGCGTATTGCTGGCGGCTGTGGCATAGCGGTCCAGAGGCACGTAGCCCAGGTCGATATAGTCGCCCAGGCCGCAGTAGTACCGGACGTTGGAAGTCTTGACCATCGCCTCCAGCGCTTCGTCCGCAGGGATATCCAAGCCCTTGGTCAGGGCATCGGACAGGACCGACACGGCGTGGTAGCCGCTCATGCACCAGTTGTCATTGGCCATGTGGCTCCAGACGGGCAGCATCCCGTGCGCGCTCTGCTGCTGGTGACGGATCATCGAGACCGCCATGTCCCGCGCCTGCGCAGGCTTCATCAGCGCCAGGAACGGGTGCTCGGCCCGGTAAGTGTCCCAGAGCGAGAATACGGTGTAGTTGGTGAATCCGTCCGCCTGGTGGATCTCGTGGTCCAGCCCGCGGTATCGGCCGTCCACGTCCATATAGACCGACGGGTTGATCATCGTGTGGTAGTAGGAGGTGTAGAACATCGCCTTCTGGTCCTCGCTGCCCTCGACGGCGATGCTTTCCAACTCGCGGTTCCAGGCCTCGGAGGCCTCGGCGCGGATCTGGTCGAAGCCTTTGCCGGAAGCCTCGGCGCGCAGGTTCTTCAGCGCACCTTCCATGCTCACCGCCGATAGGGCGACCTTCATCTCGAGCACGGGAGTCGCGGCGGTGTCGAACCGCAGCCAGGCGACCAGCTTGCGGCCGGCCATCTCCGGGAAGTTGTGATACTGGTCGAATTTGCTCCAGCCGCCTTTGTACTTGATCTTTTCGCGGTCGGTGTAGCCGTACTCGACGATGGGCTGGGAGAGCTCGATCGCGAAATAGGTATAGTTGGTCCGGGCCCAGCCGTTGGTGATGCGGTAGCCGGTGAGCAGACGGTCGTTCACGACCCGCATTTCGGCCCAGAGGGTCTTGCCGTCGTAGTTGTAGATGCCGTGCTGCAGGTCGATGATCACGTGCCCGTCCGCGCCCTGCGGGAAAGCGTAGCGATGGACGCCGACACGCTGGGTGGCCGTCATTTCTGCGCGGATGCCGTAGTCCGAGAGGGTCACGGCATAGTAGCCGGGCACACTCCGCTCGCTGTCGTGGCTGAAGCGGGAGCGGTAACCTGAGTCGGGGTCGGCCGCCGTGCCGGGATTGAGCCGGACCGGTCCGGTACCGGGCATGACGAGGATGTCGCCGAGGTCGGAATGGCCCGTCCCGCTGAAATGCGTATGGCTGAAGCCCACGATGGTCGAGTCGCGGTGCTGGTAGCCGGCGCAGTACTCATAGACCAGGGGCTGGTATCTGCCGTCCACGTTGTGCGGGATCGTGTCGTTGTCCGGGCTGAGCTGGACGATGCCGAACGGGGCGCAGGCCCCCGGGAAGGTGTGGCCCATCCCGTCGGTGCCGATGATGGGGTTGACATAATCGACCGGGCGGGGAGCATTCTGTGCGCTCAGGGCAGCCGTTGCGGCGATGAGCAGGAATTCTGCCAGGATGGAGGCGATTTTTTTCATATTGTCGGATTTTGTCGCCAAAGATACGAAGACACTTTTAAAAGAGAAAGTTTTTGTGATTAATGGAAAAGTTTGCTAAATTGCCAACGTATTTTTTGCCGACAACTACATAATTATTTCATAAAACCTATTTTCTTATGAGGAAAACACAGTATGAAAAACCTTGGGCGGAAGCAGCTGAAATACTGCCGCAAGAAGGTGTCCTGCAGACCAGTACGGTCGGGCTCGAAGATTACAACAAGCCGGATGGCGGCTGGAATTGGGGCAATTAATTTAAAACGAAGAAAGCCATGAAAAAGATCACTTATCTCCTGATTGCCCTGACAGCGGCTCTCTCCGTTGCCTCCTGTGTGAAAGAACTGACCCCCGAACCCGCCCTCACCGGTGACGGCGTGACGGGCCAGGTATTTACCGTATCCCTCCCGGCGGCTACCCGTACCGCGCTCGCGGACGGCAAGACCGTCTGGGCCAAGGGTGACTCCATCTGGGTGTCCAACGGCGCCGAGACCGAAGCCGTCGTCGTCCCGGAAGCGGCCTGGGGCCAGAAAGAGTTTGACTTCGCGACCAAGACCGTGAAGACTTCCGAGGAGACGCCTCAAATCTACGTCGTCTATCCCTACAGCGCCGCGGCCGGCGTCAAGGACGGCAAAGTCAGCGTGACGGTTCCGGCCGTCCAGGACGGTCTGTTCTCGAATGCCAACATCGCGGCCGCCGTCTCCTGGGGCTATCATGTCGAGTTGAAGAACGTCACGGGCGTCTTCAAGGTAACCGTTCCGGATGACGCAGTCCTGTACTCCATCGCCTTCTCCGCCGCCGGCGGCAAGGCCCTGGCGGGCACCTGCGCCGTCGACTTCTCCGGCGAGGCTCCGGTGCTGACTCCCACGACCTCCTCCTCTGCCATTACGGTTCCGATGGAGGGCCTGACGGGGGACATGTATGTTTCCGTCATCCCGGGCACGTTCGACGCCGGATTCTCGCTGACCGCGGCAGGCTATTCCTTTGAAGCGGCTTCGGAGGTCAAGGAGAGCAAGGTCGCCAATACTGTGGCAGCCAATGACCTTCTCGACCTGGGCGTGATCGGTTCCAACCTGGGTCCCCTGAGCGGCGAGGGCACCGAGTCCAGCCCCTGGCTGATCGAGAACCTGGGCCACATGGTCGCCCTGGCCATCGCCGTCAACGAAGGCGGTGAATCCTTTGCCGGGAAATACTTCAAGGTGATCAACGATATCAACGGCATCACGATGCCCGTCGGATATTTCCCAAATGCTGACACGAATCATCCCTTCCAAGGTGATTTCGACGGTGGCAACCATACCCTGACGCTGAATATCAACGGCGCTGATCAACCCTCCCAGATCCGTCTGGGCCTGTTTGGAGCACTCAACGCCGGTGCCAACATCCACGATCTGGTCATCGCCGGTCAGGTCACTTCGACAAAGGATGCCATCGGCGGCCTGACGGGTCGTATTGACGTCCCCGCAGAAGGCGAGCCGGTCAAGATCACGAACGTAATCAACAAAGCCGATGTTTCCGGCCCCAATTATATTGCCGGCCTGGTCGCCTATGCTACCGTCGCACAGGCGGGTGGCCTGGTCATCACGAATTGCTCCAACGAAGGGACGATCAAGGCCACCGGCGCATTTGTCGGCGGTATCGGCGGCAGCCTTACGGGGTCGGCCAACATGACAAAGACCATTACCCATTGTACCAACACGGGTGCCATTTCCGGAACCCGGAGCGTCGCGGGCATTTGCGGATATGCTTATTTCGTCAAATTTGATCAGTGCATCAATTCCGCAGATGTAACATCCAGCCAATGGAATGGTGCTCCTGCCACATACGGCAAATCGGGAAACCTCACTGGCGCTTGGGCAACGAATACGAATAATGGCTATGCAAACGGTGCCGGTGGTATCGCAGGCTGGGCGCAGAACTCCAGTTTGACGGACTGCACGAATTCCGGTAAGGTCATTGCTCCCAATAAGGTCGGTGGAATCTCCGGCGCGATTCACTTTACGCCTGTCACCGGTTGCACCAACAGCGGTGAAGTGTATGCCAACAATAAAGCGACCACCTACTATTCGGGTCTTTCAACCGCCGGCGGTATCGTCGGATGGGTCTATGTAAAAGATAATGTCGTCAATTGTACCAATACCGGATACGTGCATGCCGCCGGTGGCCTGGTAGGTGGTATCGTCGGCGCGCTTGACATTTATCCCAGACAACAGAGTACTGTATCCATTAAAGATTGCATTAACTCTGGCGCAGTAGGCGGAAACGGTAACTTCGTCGGAGGTATCGCAGGACGATTGATCAGCAGCGTCAACGCGATTTCGATGACAGGTTGTGTCAATCAAGGCAAGGTTTCCAATGCGTCCAGCATCACGGGTGGTCTTGTCGGAGCGACGATAGCGAGTGTTACGGCATCCTCTACAATTACCATCGCAGGATGCGTAAACGAAGGCGAAGTTCAGTCCATGTACAGAGTCGGCGGAATATGCGGAGCAACCATCAGTTTTGAGAGCGGTTACGGTACCACGATCATCCGTGATACGGAAAACAAAGGACAGGTCACATCAACTGCTCCGGCCTCCTCCAGTGTCAATAATCAGGAAGGAGGTATCGTTGGATGGTGCAGCAATCTTACCAGCGCCGGATTCCGTTGGACGGCGCTGAAAGTACAAAACTGCTTGAATTCCGGAGTGGTCAGATATAGTGATGCCGATAGGGTCGCAAACTTATATGTAGGCGGAATTGTCGGTGATCATTATAATGGAATTGTCGAGAATTCAGTCAACCAAGCCTATGTGGGACCTTCCAGTGGTGCGGAGGCCGTCGCAGAGGGCGCTGAAGCCCGGCTGGGAGCTTTGGTCGGGTCCGTCGGGAGTAAAGCGAATCTTCAGAATTCGTATTATCTCGCCGAGTCTTGCGGCCAGCCCGCAGGCACTGCCGGAAAGGCGGTCACGACGAGCGATTCCAACAATGTGCGCAGCTATGACCGTTTTGCCAACCTGAATGACTGGGTCGGTGATTTCTTCCTTGCCCATGAGGCATTGAATGACTGGGTTGCGAACGCTGGCGGAGACTACTATACCTGGAACTGGAACAACGGTCCCATTCTTGTCAAGCCGTAACCCCAGCCGGGCCTGCGCCCGCCGTTCTTATTATCTTACTGAAAAAGCGCCGCAAGTCACTTCACTTGCGGCGCTTTTATCTATATGGACTGCCGGCCAGACTTTATCTGACAAATACAGGTGCGCTGTTCCAGGCCCAGCTATAATACTTGGAATCGGCCTTGGCCCATTCGTTGAGTGCCTCATACACGAGGAAGTATTCACCGACCCAGTCATTCAGGTTTGCGAACCTGTCATAACTGCGGACGTTGTTCTCATCCTCCAGGGTCACCGTCACGGCGTCGGTACCGGTTGTTGGAGTCTGCAGATTCTCAGGGAAGTAAGCGTTCTTCAGCGTGGAAGTATTTTCCAAAGAGCCGACAAAGGTTCCCAAACGCCCGGTAGCCCCTTCAGCGACATTCTCAAATCCGCCTTCGGGTCCCACATAAGCTGTATTGACACAGTTCTCGACTCCGCCATACTGCAGGCGTCCGACGATACCGCCCACATAAGGTTTGACATGGGAGGCCTCACGGTACTGGACTGATCCGTTGTTGAGACAGTTCTTGACAAACAAACCTGAATTGGCAGCGGTGGTACCATTCACGGCGCCGACAATGCCCCCCGACGCTTCACCGGCATCATCCGGGCGCGTAGCCACAACGTTGCCTTTGTTCTCGCAGTTGTAAACATTGAACGCTCCGCCGGTTGCCCTGGAATGAGCATAACCAACGATTCCGCCGACCCAGAGCGTACTCTGTATGTCGCCTTCGTTGACACAGTTGTAAACGACACCGGCTTTTCCGTTGTTCATGTCATAGAGATCTCCGACGATACCGCCCGTCGTGTTGGAAGCGTTGACGACACGACCTTTGTTCGTGCAGTCGCGGATCACGCTATAACGTGTCCCCGCAATCGTGGACGCGACTCCGGAGATGCCTCCGACCCCTTGTCCGTTACCGGAAATGTCCCCCGTGTTCTCGCAGTCCGAAACCGTGAGGGCGATCGTATTGGAAGTGCTCCCGTTAGCTTGATATCCGACAATGCCGCCGACGGCGCCCGTACCGATAATGGATCCGGAATTGGAGCAGGCACTGATATTGCCGGCCACATACTGATGACCGACGATGCCGCCGACGAGGGACATGTTGGTGACGATCCAGCCCGAGTTGGTCTGGGTACCTTTGATGGTGCCGCTATTGGTGCAACGGGCAGGCGAAGTCCAATAGGACGTGCCGACAATGCCGCCGACCTTGCCCAGTCCGGTCACATTTCCACTGTTTGTATTGTCCGTCACCGTGCAGTTCTGGGCCAGGCCGATGATACCGCCCACGCCGATGGTGGCGGAAGAGCCCTCCGGCCACACCTTGAATGCGCCGCCGGCAACCATGTAAACGCCGCCAGAGTTGCCTGTAGATGTGACAGCGCCCGCATTCGTGCAATTCGTGTGGGTCAGATAGTAACCAAAACCTGAGATGCCTCCGATATTGCGGGAGCCGCTGACCGTACCGGTGTTGGTGCAATGGTTCACGACTTTGGCAAAAGCGTTGCTGGCTGACGCCCCGATGATACCGCCCACATAGTCGGCACCGCTCAAGGAGCCTTCGTTGGTACAATCCTCGAAGGTGACCGTATTGGCCTGCTTGCAAGTGATATAGCCGGTAATGCCTCCGATATAGTTCCGGGTCGTGTTGATGTTGACCTTGTTCGTCACGTTTTTGAGGCTGATCGTGCCGGTGTTCTGGTCAATGCGGCCCACGACCCCTGCCTGGCAGTCGCCGGTGGAAGTCACCGTCCCGGCGACAGTCAGATCATGGATGCTGGCGCCGTCCGTCAGGCAGGAGAACAGCCCCAGGCGGATCTTCGAATCCAGGTTGGCTCCGTCGATCTCAACCGTCAAAGTATGGCCGCCGCCATCGAAATCACCCTGGAACGGGAAATAATTGTCGTTGTCAGGATACTTGCCGATGGGTTCGGTGATGCCGCCGATATCGCTGGTCACCTTCAGGTACTGGCCTTCGAAGGTGACATCCTCATTGACCGCATTCGTCAGTGCAATGATGTGACCCAGGTTCTCAATCAGGAAAGGATTCGCCTCGGACCCGTCGCCGCCGATAGGCTGCAGGTCGGTGCCGATCGTACCCAGGTCTACCAGGTCGTTGACCGCAACGGTATTGGCCACTTTGCTTTCCTTGACCTCGGATGCGGCCTCGAATGAGTAACCGGCAGCCGTCATTTTGAACCCGGCATCGAACGTGCCCGGGATGACGGCGACATACTGTTCGCCCGTCTGTCCCTGCAGCGGAACAGAAACGGCGGAATAGGAGGTCGTGGGAGTCAGCACCGGAGCCTCGCCGGAGAAGTCGACGGCGCAGGTGCCCGCCAGGGCCTTGCCGCCGGCGGCGGAGAAGGCGATGGAGTACAGGACCGCGTCATCCGGAACGGTTACCTTGAAGACGCCTGTGACGTTCTTCAGCTCGACATGATAGCCCCAAGAGACGGCGGCCGCGATGTTGGCGTTCTCAAACAATCCGTCCTGGACGGCCGGAACCGTCACGCTGACCTTGCCGTCCTTGACGCCGGCCGCGGCGCTGTAGGGATAGACGACGTAGATTTGAGGCGCCTCCTCGGAAGTCTTCACGGTCTGGGTCGCGAAGTCAAACTCTTTCTGGCCCCAGGCCGCTTCGGGGACGACGACGGCTTCGGTCTCGGTGCCGTTGGACACCCAGATGGAGTCACCCTTGGCCCAGACGGTCTTGCCGTCCACGAGCGCGGTACGGGTAGCCGCCGGGAGGGATACGGTAAATACCTGTCCCGTCACGCCGTCACCGGTGAGGGCGGGTTCGGGGGTCAGTTCTTTGACACAAGAGGCAACGGAGACCGCTGCTGTCACTGCAATCAGGAGATAAGTGATCTTTTTCATGGCGTTCTTCGTTTTTGATTAATTTCCCCAATTCCAACCGCCATCCGGCTTGTTGTAATCTTCGAGTCCGACCGTGCTTGTCTGCAGGATTTCTTCCTGTAAATACAGGTCATTTTCCTCAATTTGAGGGGTTTCATACGTTTTTTTCCTCATAAGAAACCATTTTTGCTATTAAAATTCCTTTTCATTCTCTACTTTTGTGCACTTGTATTTTTTGCTTTACCTACTATGAAAGTACTTTATCCGACTTTTCAGTCATCCTTCTCCACGGCGGATGGCGGGGAGCGGCACGAACTGGATTATTATTTGCGCGAATTCATCCGCGATTGTTCCGTCACCAATTCCTGGTCCGCCTCGACGATCCGCTCCAGTCATGTACTGGCCAGCCACCTGCATCGTTTCGGTCAGGCCCGCGACCTGGAGTTTTTTGACCAGGAGGGGCTGGACCGTTATGTACTGTATCTCCGGCGGGAAACCCGGATGCAGGAGAGTTCGTGCCGGAAGCAGTTCAAGAATCTGCGCTGGTTCCTGCTCTGGGCGATCCGGAAAGGGTTTACCCAGGAGACGGCCGTCCTGAGCTACCGGCCTAAGTTCAAAGTCGTAGAGAAGCCGGTGATCTTTCTTTCGCCCGACGAACTGTCGCGCCTGTACCATTTCCCCATCCCGCAGGGCCGCCCGGAACTGGAGCGGGTCCGGGACCTTTTCTGCTTTTGTGCCTTCACTTCGCTTCGCTATTCGGATATGGTCGGGCTGCGGCGAGGTGACATCCGGGAAGGGGCGCTTCATGTCGTCACGAAAAAAACCATCGACCGCATCCGGATCGAACTGGTCCCGCAGGCGCAGGCGATCCTAGATAAATATGCGGACCGGCATTTCCCGGAGGACCGGGCTTTGCCTTATATGCCCAACCAGCGGATGAATGACCTGCTGAAGGAGCTCTGCCGGCTGTGCGGCCTGGATACGCCGATCCGGGAAGTGTACTACCGCAACGGCCGGCGCGAGGAAAGGCTGGTCCCGAAGTGGGCCAAGATGACGACCCATGCCGGACGCCGTACTTTCATTTGTTTTGCGCTCGCCAACGGCATCCCGCCCCAGGTCGTGATGAAGTGGACCGGGCATGCGGACTATCAATCCATGCAGCCGTACATCGATGTAGCCGAGCGGACACGGTTGGAGGCGATGCTCCGGCTGGGGAAGGTTTGGGAAGAAAGCCTGGGGGGATGACAAACGGTACTTTTCGTAGATAGTTGCGTTGGGATTGAAAAAAAATGCCTATATTAGCCATTTAGGAATAAACCGTTTGCACTTAATTAATCAAAACAATATTTCTTATGCGGAAATTTCTAGCAGCTATCTTCCTGATGCTGATCCCGCTATGCGTCTGGGCCCAGTCCAAGACGGTCAAGGGATTTGTCCTGGAGGAAGAGACCGGGCAGCCTTTGCCTGCAGCCACGGTCTCGGTTGACGGATCGACGCGCGGAGTCATTGCCGGCCTGGACGGCGCCTACGAGATCAGCGGCGTCAAGGCGACGGACAAGCTGAAATTCGAGTTCTCCGGCAAGGAGACGCAGGTCATTGAGGTCGGCTCGCAGACTTCCATTTCGGTCCGCCTCAAGGACCAGGCCAACGAATTGGATGAAGTGACGGTCGTCGCGTTCGGTAAACAAAAGAAGGAGAGCGTCATCGGCTCCATTACGACGGTGGACGTATCTACGCTGAAAGTCCCTTCCAGCAATCTGACGACCTCCCTGGCGGGCAATGTCGCCGGCGTCATCGCCTATCAGCGTACCGGTGAGCCCGGCCAGGACAACGCGGATTTCTTCGTGCGCGGTATCACGACCTTCGGCGCCAACACCAGCCCCTTGATCCTGATCGACAACATCGAGCTGACTGCCACGGACCTCGCCCGCCTGCAGCCGGACGATATCGAGTCCTTCTCGATCATGAAGGATGCGACGGCGACGGCCCTGTACGGTGCGCGCGGTGCGAACGGCGTCATCTATGTCACGACCAAGCGCGGCCAGGAAGGTCCGGCCAAGATCTTCGCCCGTGTCGAGACCTCCATCTCCCAGCCGACACGTATGGTCGAGCTGGCCGATCCCGTCACGTACATGAAGTCCTACAATGAGGCCATTTCCACCCGTGACCCCCTGGGCGAACTGATGTACAGCTACGACAAGATCGAGCAGACCGGCAAGGAAAACGCCAACCGGCTCATCTATCCGTCCAACGACTGGTACAGCATGCTGTTCAAGAATTTTTCCACGGCCTACCGGGCCAACCTGTCGGTCCGCGGCGGCGGCAAGGTGGCCCGCTACTATGTCACGGGCGCCTTTACAGACGATACGGGTATCCTCAAGGTGGACAAGCGCAACTCGTTCAACAACAACATTGACCAGAAGACCTACACCCTGCGTTCCAACGTCGATATCAACGTGACGAAGACGACCCAGCTGGCCGTCCGCCTGACGGGCAACTTCACGGACTATACCGGCCCGCTCAACGGCGGCAGCGATGTCTTCAAGCAGGTGGTTCACTCCGATCCGGTCCTTTTCCCGGCCTATTATCCCATGGATGACGAGCATGTCGGGATCCAGCACATCATGTTCGGCAACTACGACGACGGGTCGTATATCAACCCTTATACCAACCTCGTCCGGGGGTACCGCGACCTGCAGCGTTCGCAGATGATCGCGGCCGTCGAGGTCAACCAGGACCTTGGCTTCATCACCAAGGGATTGAAATTCATGACCCTGTTCAACCTGACGCGTCTGTCGAGCTACTCGGTCAACCGTCAGTTCTCCCCGTTCTGGTATGCGATGGACAGCTACGATTCCTATACGGGCGAGTATCATGTCAAGCGCATCAATGACAGCGGTACGGATTATCTCCAGTATTCGGAAGGAGCCAAGACCATCACCAATACGATGTACTCCGAGAGCCGTCTCAGCTACGCGCGGGACTTCGGACGCAACGCCGTGACCGGCCTGCTGGTCCTGATGGCCCGTGAGCAGCTGGAAGCCAATGCCGGCTCGCTCCAGCTGTCCCTCCCGTCCCGCAACGCCGGCCTGTCCGGACGTTTCACCTATGGTTGGGACAAGCGCTATTTCGCCGAGTTCAATTTCGGTTATAACGGCTCCGAGCGTTTCCACAAGTCACACCGCTGGGGCTTCTTCCCGTCTTTCGGTGGAGCCTGGGTGATCTCCAACGAGCCTTGGTTCAAGAATGCGAAGAAGGCGGTGCACAACCTCAAGTTCCGCGCATCCTACGGACTGGTCGGTAACGACAACATCGGATCGGCTTACAACCGTTTCTACTACCTCTCAGAGATGAACATGAACAGCAGTGCGCTGTCGGCCTCCTTCGGCGAATTCCGCGGGACGACCTACAACGGTATCGACGTCGTCCGCTATGCCAACGAGGCCATCACCTGGGAGACTTCCTACAAGACCAACTATGCCCTGGAGCTCGGCCTGTTCAACAAACTGGACATCATCGCCGAGTACTTCACCGAGCATCGAAAGGATATCTTCATGACCCGCAGCGACATCCCGGAGACGATGGGTCTCCAGGCGACGATTGCGGCCAACATCGGCCAGGCCAAGGCGCACGGTATCGATATCCAGGCTGATTACAAGCAAGTGATCAGCCCGGATCTGTGGCTGTCCGGCCGTGGCAACTTCACCTATTCGACCAGCCGGTATCTGGTCTATGAGGAGCCTACCTATCCGGAGCCGTACCGCCAGCATGCGGGACACTCCATCAAGCAGACCTGGGGCTATATCGCCGAGCGTCTGTTCATCGATGACGAGGAAGCGGCCAACAGCCCTTCCCAGCAGTCTTTCGGCAGCCAGTACGGCGGCGGTGACATCAAGTATACCGACGTCAACGGCGACGGCGTGATCACCGAGGCCGACCGGGTCCCGATCGGTATGCCGACTTCGCCGGAGATCATCTACGGCTTCGGTGCGTCCCTGGGTTGGAAGGGGATCGATTTCTCCGTGTTCTTCCAGGGACTGGCCAATGAGTCTTTCTGGATCGACGCTACGCCCAATTACACGAGCACGCAAGTCGGTACGGCTCCGTTCGTCAACAACACGCAGTTGCTGAAGGCCTACTCCGACAGTCACTGGAGTGAGGACAACCGCGACATCTACGCCCTCTGGCCGCGTTACAGTGCGTATCACAACCTGAACAACTCCGCCGTCAGCACCTGGTGGATGCGGGATGGTTCCTTCCTGCGTCTCAAGCAGTTGGAACTGGGCTACACGCTTCCTTACAAGTGGACCCGCAAGGCCCATATCGAAGCTTTGCGCTTCTATCTGCAGGGCAACAACCTCTTGTGCTGGAGCCGGTTCAAACTCTGGGATCCGGAGCTGGCCGGCGAGGGTCTCAACTACCCGATCCAGCGCACGTTCAATATCGGTGCCCACGTCACGTTCAAATAGGAGGATTCAAGCATGAAAAAGAAACTTTCCAAATGGGCGCTTGCCCTTTCTTCCGTGGCCGTGCTGCTGATGCCGCTCGGATGTGACAATTTCCTCAACGTCGTCCCGGACGACGGCCTGGCGACGATCGAAATGGCTTTCAACCTGCGGTCTTCGGCGATCCGCTACCTGGCCACCTGCTACGCCTACATGCCCAATGACGGCGTACCGGCTTCCGACTATGCCATGCTGACCGGTGACGAGATGTGGGACCTGGTCGGTCGTGTCGTGTCCAATACGTCGGCGCGCGTCTCCAATTCGCTGTTCCAGATCGCCCGGGGCTATCAGAGTGCCTCCCGCGTGTATGGCAATGACTGGGCTTCGATGTACCAGGGCATCCGCTGCTGTGACATCCTCTGCGAGAACATCGACCGCGTCCCGGACATGACGGACGCCGAGAAGGACCAGTGGAAAGCCGAAGCGACCTTCCTCAAGGCCTATTACCATTTCAACCTGATCCGCAAGTGGGGTCCCGTCCCGATCATCCGGAAGAGCCTTCCGATGGATGCCGACGTCGAGCAGGTCCGTGTCTATCGCGAGCCGATCGATACCTGCTTCGACTTCGTCCTGGATCTGCTGGACAAAGCGATGCCGGATCTTCCGCTGGAGAATCCTTCGACCGACGAGTACGGCCGCGTGACCCGGCCCGCCTGTGCCGCCCTCCGGGCCCGCGTCGCCGTCTATGCGGCGAGCCCCCTGTTCAACGGCAACGAGGAGGAAGCGACGCTGGTGGATAACCGCGGCGTGCAGCTTTTCCCCGCCAAGACCGCGGAGCAGAAGTTGGAGCGCTGGACCTATGCGATGACCGCCTGCAAGGAGGCGCTGGACGTGTGTGAGAGCGCGAATATCCATCTTTATGACGGATCGACGATCGATTACCGGATGGTGGACACGCTGAAGCGTACGCTGACGATCCGCAAGTCCTTCAGCGAGCGCTGGAATTCGGAACTCATCTGGGGCAACACCCAGACTTCTTCCAGCCTGATCAGCGTCTTCCAGCAGCTCTGCATGCCCAACCTGACGGATTTTACACATTCGCTGGGAGGTTACCGTTTCATCGGTGTCCCGCTCAAGATCGTCGACCAGTTCTATACGCGCAACGGCCTTCCGACCGAGAATGACCTTGAATGGGTCAATATCAACCCGATGGAGCTCAAGAACGGCACGGACGACCATTCCTATTATCTCAAGCGCGGATACACGACGGTCCGGTTGAACTTCAACCGTGAGCCCCGTTTCTATGCTTCCCTCGGTTTTGACGGCGGCAATTGGATGGGCATGCTCTCCTCTTACAATGATCTCACGCCTGATGATCTTCCGACCATCGAGTGCCGGATCGGCGGCCAGCAGGGCAAGACCGGCAGTGAAAACGGTCCTGTCACCGGCTACTTCCCGATGAAGCTGTTCCCGCTGGAGGCCCGGATGTCGGCCAACAGCACTTTCGTCTCGTACTGGTTCCCCTGGCCGATCCTACGCCTGACGGACCTGTATCTGCTCTATGCAGAGGCGATCAACGAGGCGGAAGGTCCCAACGGTCCCCACAAGGAGGATCTCTTCCGGATGATGGATGCCGTCCGCGAGCGGGCCGGTATCCCGGACGTCAAGACCTCCTGGGACGAGTACAGCAACAACCCCGGCTATTACAATACCCAGCCGGGTATGCGGGAGATCATCCACCGCGAGCGCCTCAACGAGCTGGTCTTCGAGAGCCAGCGCTTCTGGGACATCCGTCGCTGGAAGACGGCCCCCGCTGAGTATCAGAAGAGCATCTACGGCTTTACCGTGACCGGGTCCAGTCCGGAGGATTACTATATCCGGAACCTGATCGCGACGCAGTCCTTCGGCCTGAAGGATTACTTCTGGCCCATCTATACATATTATCTGGAGCGGAATCCCAATCTGGTCCAGAACATCGGTTGGTAAAATGAGAAAAGGTATGAAAAAGATATGCATCCTGTTGGGAGCAGCCGTCCTGGTTGCCGCTTGTGACCTGAGCGGCAATGAGTTCGGCCGGCTTGACCAGACCAACAACGTCCCGGCTCCTTCTCCCGTCACGGTCACGGGCGTCCGTCCGATCAACGGCGGTGCCGTGATCAAGGTGAGCATTCCGGATGATGAGAATATCAAAGGCATCATCGCCACCTACGAACGGGGCGGGGAGACCGTCAATGCCAAGGTCTCCCGCTATGTGGACAGTCTGACCGTGGTCGGTTTTGCTGACCAGGCCGAACATGTCGTGCAGGTCGCTTCTTTCAATGTCAACGAGGAGCAGTCCTCGTCCGTCGCCGTCCGGTTCACGCCGCTGCCGGCTGCGATCACGACGGTTTCGGCCGAGCTGGCCCAGACTTTCGGCGGCTTGAAAGTCAGGGTCCATGGCAATGAGTCCCATGCCGACATGGCCGTCTGTATCCTGCGCGATGCCAATATGGACGATTATGGCAAGCCGGTTTCCCAGATGCGCTGGGTGGAGGTGACGACCCTGTTCACGTCCAGCAACGACATTACGCTGGTCCGCCGCGGCATCGAAGCCGAGGAGGCCATTTTTGGCGTGTATTTCCGGGATCACTGGGGCAACATGACGGACACTACGATCGCGATCCTTCATCCCCTGGAGGAGGTGCAGCTGGAGAAGACCAAGTTCCGCAATGCGGCGCTCGCTGATGACAACTGGGTGGCCGGAAGCACGACCAATACCTATTATCCGATCGAGCGCCTTTGGGACGGGTCCGGTTCTTCCGCGTATGCGGACGGCAAGTACTGGTTCTTCGCGACCGGCGACAGCCCGCTGCCGATGTGGTTCACGATCGACCTGGGCGTCCAGGCGCGTCTGTCCCGTATCGCCACGCTCCCGCGTATCGGCTATGTCATCTGGCAGGGCGCACACCCGCGCGATTTCGAATTCTGGGGCAGCCTTGCGCCGACCGGCGAGTCCGTGCCTGCCAATGAGCATGGCTTCGATGACAGCTGGTTCCTGCTGGGACGCTTCCAGCAGTTCAAACCTTCCGGCTATGCCGAGGATGGAACGGTCGGTACGATCACGGCAGAAGACTCCGATTACTTCAATGCCGGCAACGACTTCGAGATGGATCCCGACATCGAGGCGCATGCCAACGATCCGCTCCGCTATCTGCGCGTCGTGATCGTGGATACCTTCGGCAGTTACGAGCTGAAGCTGAATACCTATTCGCTTCAGTTCGGTGAAGTGACGCCCTATGGCCAGGTTCTTGAGAGCTACAGATAAAGACTACAGGTATGAAAAGATATTTTGCAGCACTGCTGATGCTTGCCGCCCTGGTCTCTTGCGGCAAGCAGGATGATGTGTACAAGGAGTTCATCGTCGACGGCGGCCATGTCTATCCGGCCAAGGTCCGGGATCTGAGTTCCGTGTCGGGATACCAACGGGTGATCCTCACGTGGACCCGGCCTTTCGATCCTTCGCTGAAGACGGCCAAGGTATTCTGGGACAACTTCTCCCAGTCCGTGGACCTGAACTACGCGGATTTCCCCGATGACAACGTGTCGGTCGTCATTGCGAATCTGGAGGACCGTTCTTATACTTTCGATGTGGTCAACTACGACGCGAAGGGCAACCAGTCGCTGTCAACGGAACTGTCCGTGACGCCTTTCGGCAACAACTGGCTGGTCTCGCACACCGAACGCAGCGTCGTCAGTTCCCGGATGGACGGGACGGACGCCAAGATCGTGATGACCAAGTCCACGAAGGACATGGTGGCGACCAAGTTCCGCTACCAGACGGCAGACGGACGGACGGTCGAGTCTGAGTATCTGGAGCCGGAAGATGTCGAGATCTCGCTGCCGGAGGCCCTCAGAGGCAAACGCTTCGAGTTCAAGTCGGCCTTCCTGCCCAGCTCGGGTATCGATACGGTCTGGGCAACCAGCTGGAGTGTCTCCCCGGACGCGATCGTTTACCCCCTCCCGACGGAGGGTTGGACGGTCAGCGTGACGGACGGACAGGAATTCGGCGCTTATACCTGCGATCTGATCCTGGACGGCGTGATTGCCGCGGCGAACCGCTGGCAGTCTTCCCATACGGCTGCCATCCAGCGTAATTTCCCGAAAATCCTTGTCATCGACACCAAGATGGAGGCCGGCCAGGAATACAGTTTCACGGACTTCGTCCTGTATCAGAACCCTTCGAACGTGACAACCCTCCGCTATCTCCGGGAGTTCTCCATCTTCGTGGGCAATGAGCCTTTCGACCCCAATGACACCGATGCCATGCAGCGTTTCGGTACGCCTGTGATCACGGCTTCCGGCAACAGGAATGAAGACGCTTGCAGTGTCGTCCTTCCCGCTTCCGCGACGGGACGGTATGTGGCCATCGTGTTCACGAATTCATACAGCACCAGCGGCTGGCTTGATCTGTGGGAGCTGGTACCGTATGGCTATTGGGGCGTTGATGCGAATTAACCGATGACACAGTTGGTTCATCATGTATTTTTTGCGGCGGCCGTGCTGTTCACGGCCGCTTGCCGGATGGATGTCGCTGAGGCGGATGCCGTACAGGATCCGGTCCGGCACATTTCCTTCCAGGCCGGACCGGTGCAGACACGCACTGCTTTCGTGCAACCCGATGGGGATCGGTATCCAGTCCTCTGGGAGCCGGGCGACCAGGTCAAACTCCTGGTCAATGGTGCGCAGATCGGATCCGGTCCGGACGGGGGCGTCTTTACCGTGGCGCCTTCGGCGGACGGACGGGCGGCGTCCTTTGGGGCGGACCTGTCTGAGACGGGGCAGGGGAATCTTGTACTGGATGTCCTGAGCCCTGCCTCCGCCTTCCGGGAAGCAGATCCTTTCTCCGGTCTTATCAAGGTCTCGATCCCTGCTTCGCAGGCTGCATCGCCGCTGTCGGCAGATCCGAAGGCCATGCTGCTGGGGGCTGAGGCCGAGCCGTATGACAACGTGCCGTCGCAGGTCCGGCTCTCCTTCCGTCACCTGACGGCCTATGGCAAACTGACCTTGACCCATCTCAAAGGGAATCTGAGTTCCGTAGAATTGGTCTCTGACCGTGACCTGGCCGGCACGTTCAGCTGGAATGCGCAGACCGGGGCCTTGGAAGCCGTATCGGCGGTTCGCTCGGTCCGGGTGGCCGTGACAGATCCCGGAGCCGTCTGGTTCGCGTGTGTGCCTTCTGACTGGAGTGGAAGCACGTTGAGCGTGACGGCGACGACCTCGGCCGGCTCGTTTACCCAGTCGGTGACCTTTCCTTCCGGTCGGGACCTGCAAGCGGGCCATATTGCGCTCTTTACAGTGGATATGGACGGGGCTGGCGGCACGTCGGATGTCTTCGACGAAAGCCAGGTGGTCCTCTCCTTCGGCGCCATCAGCGATACGCATATCAACAGCGCATCCAATGCTTACGCGACCAAGTTCACCAACGCCCTGCAGCAGTTGAAGGACCGTGCCGCCGTCCTGGATCCGGACGGGCTGGACATGGTCGTCGTGGCCGGCGACCTGACCGACCAGCCGACTTCCACGCAGGCGCAGATCGGCTATTTCAAGTCGCTTTATGAGGGGGTCCTGGATCCCCGGGAAGTCCCGATGATCTACACCATCGGCAACCACGACGCCAATCCGAGTTACTGGTGGACCTCCCAGACCATCATCCAGGCGGCCGTGATGAGCCAGGTCCTGGGCAGCAATTACTTCTTGACGGAACAGCCCGACGGGATGCGCGCGCAATACGAGTGCCGCCACGATCGGGTGGGGGATTACCATATCCTTAGCCTGACTCCGACGGGCACGGGGCCTGTCACTTATCCGGCTGAGTCCAAGGCCTGGCTGGACGCGATGCTCGCCAAGCTGACGGCGGCGGATCCGGAGCGCTTCATCATTGTCAACACCCATCCGATGATCGAGAATACCTGCTACGGCAGCCTTCTCGGCACTCCGATGGGAAGGGCGCAGAGTGATATCTGGGATGGCAGCGATAATTGGGCGACCCGTGACCTGACGGCCATCCTGAGCAAGTATCCGCAGGTGGTGACCTTCGGCGGACACCTGCATTTCCCGCTCAATGATCCCCGGAGCATCTGGCAGGGTGATTTTACCTCCTTCGGTTGTGGCTCGACCCGCTATATGGCGATCGAGAACGGCAAGTACCAGGATATGCGGAGCGCGACCGTGATGAACGACTGCGAGCAGTTCTCCCAGGGCTGGCTGATCCAGCTGGACCGCTCCGGCAATCTGCGTGCGACACCCCTGGATTTCTACCGGAGTGCCGTCATCGGACAGCCTTACGAGATCCCTCATCCCCGGGCGGACAAGTCGCACCTGGGCCGCTATGGCAGTGCCCGGGCCTCGGCCAATCAGGCTCCGGTCCTGGATGCCTCCCGGCTGCAGATGAATTCCCGCCAGATCGGCACGCTGACCAGTGCTACCGTCGAGTGGGCCAAGGCGGCGGATGACGAGTTCGTACATCACTACGTGCTCCAGGTCAAGAAGAACGGGGCCACAATCGTCAGCCGTAAGTATCTTGCAGACTTCTATTTGCATCCGCAGCCTTCCGGGATGAAGGATACTTGGTCCGTCTCTTTGGGCAGCCTGGCCGCCGGGACCTATGAGGTCTCGCTGACGGCTTCCGACTCCTGGGACGCTTCCGCGACCGTGACCAAGTCCTTCACGATCGAGGGGCCGAAGCCGGTCGAGACGGGCCTCTATGCCGATATCGACTTCAGCGACGGGACCGTCCGGGACAGCAAGGGCAAGCTGGCGCTCACCAACAAGGGTGCCACCATCGCCCAGACTTCCGTCTCCCACGCTGGGAAGACCTATTCCGTGCCGGCCCTGCATGCCGGCGCGTCGAAGTATGTGGAGTGCCAGTTCAACGAGATCGGCTCGTTCGATGAAGCGGCTGCTTTCATGGCCGCAGGCTTCTCCGTCGAGGCGATGTTCGTGGACCGCGCTCCCGGCTCCGCCGTCCACGGTGTCGTCTGCGGGACGCAGTCCGGCGGATGGGGACTGGCGATGCGCGCCACGGGCGTACCTTATTTCATTGTCGGGGAGAACAGCTACAACAGCTATGTCTCCGTGGATGCGGCTTCTGCGATTTCCACGACGGACCTGACCCATGTCGTCTGCGTGTACGATCCCGGAACCCGGAAGATGCTCCTCTACGTCAACGGCCAGCTCAGCCGCTCCCAGTCTATCTCGGGCAGTTTTTATCCGGGCGCCTCCCCGACGTTCAACCGCTTCTGCCTCGGGGCGGACATCTCGCTGACGGCGACCCCCGACTTCCCGTGTTCGGACATGGTGATCACGGACGCGAAATGGTACGTCGGTGCGCTGGATGCCGCTGCCGTCCAGGCGGCCTATACAGCCTCCGTCAATAACTTGAAACAATAGAAATAACCTGATATAATGAAAAGATTCCTCATTGTTGCGGCCATGCTCCTGGTCCTCGTCTCTTCTGCCGACGCCAAGCGCAAGGCCAAGATCCCCACTGAAGTTACCCTCTCCAAGGAGGTCCTGATGGATAAGATCAAAGGGGCCTGGGCCGGCCAGATCATCGGCTGTACCTACGGCGGTCCGACCGAGTTCAAGTATGCGACGACCATCAACGACAACATTCCGATCAGGTGGGACGACCACGGGATCAAGTGGTATTACGATCATGCCCCGGGCCTGTATGACGACGTGTACATGGACCTGACCTTTGTCGAAGTGTTCGAGAAGGAAGGCCTGGACGCCCCTGTCGAGTCTTTCGCCAAGGCCTTCGCCAATGCGGGATATCCCCTCTGGCATGCCAACCAGGCGGCCCGGTACAATATCCTGCACGGCATCATGCCGCCCCAGTCGGGCCATTGGAAATACAACACGCACGCCGATGATATCGACTTCCAGATCGAGGCCGACTATGCCGGCATCATGGCGCCCGGCCTTCCCAACGCCGCTTCCCACTTCTCCGACCAGATCGGCCATATCATGAACTACGGAGACGGCTGGTACGGCGGTGTCTATGTAGCCAACATGTATGCCCTGGCCTTTGTCTGCGACGATGTGGAGACCCTCTGCTCCGAGGCGCTCAAAGCCATCCCGGCGCAGAGCCGCTACTACAAGTGCATGGCCGACATCCTGGGCTGGCACAGGCAGTATCCCAACGACTGGGAGATCGCCTGGGCCCTGGCCAACAAGAAGTACGGCTTCGACATCGGCTGCCCCTCCGGCGTGCACAGCGCGTTCAACATCGATGCGGTGATCAACAGCGCCTATATCCTGATCGGGCTGCTGTATGGAGAGGGTGATTTCGGCAAGACCGTGGACATCTCCACGCGCTGCGGCCATGATTCAGATTGCAATCCGGCTTCGGCCGGCGGTATCCTGGCGACGATGCTGGGGTACGAAGCGATCCCCGAGTATTGGAAGAAACCCCTCTACGAGGTCATGGACCGTGAGTTCAAGTACACCGACATCTCCTACAACCGCGCTTGCGAGATGTCTTACAACCAGGCGCTTGAAGTGGTCGAACGCTACGGGGGCAAGGTCGGACGCAAGGATGTGAAGATCAAGGTTCAGACGCCGGAGCCGGTCCGTTTCGAGCAGTCCTTCGAGGGCATTTGGCCGAAAGAGAAGATCCAGATCGGCGGAAAGGATATCCTAAAGGTCGGCCAGCTCAGTTTCGAAGGAAAGGGGGTCGTCGTAGGCCACCGTGTGTCCCATACGGCCGAATACAAGCTCGGCAGTTCGTACGAGGCGCGTGTCGAGGTCTGGGTGGACGGCAAGCTCGACCAAACGGTCCTGCTCCCGGTCCAGGCCAACAACTACAAGCAGGAGATCTACAACAATTACGACCTCACCGAAGGCAAGCACACTCTTGACTTCAAGTGGACCAATCCGGTGCTGGGCGTCGATATCCTGATCAACTATATCCTTCCCTATGTCACCCGTCCGGCAGAAATCGACACTTTCTGAGTAGGAAAAACCTTACGGGCTATTGTCCCGTGAAATAGGCCATTGCGCTTTCGAGAAGGATCCGGATCTGTGCCGGGTCCTTCAGCGTTTCCAGCGGGAAGCCGAAACTGATGACCTTGTAGTTGCCGGGATTGTAGGCGATGGCGGCGTTCATGCCCGTCTCCGGATACTGGAGGAAGACGGTGCTGAGTTTTCCCGGAGCGCGCAGGGCGTCGGCATGCTCGACACGGTAAACCTGTTTGTTGAATTCGTTCCAATAGTGGAGGGTGTCGATCCTGGCGCGCAGGTCCAGCGTCTTGTTGCGGACCGGGGCGACGGCCCCGTCATAGCAGCCGAATCCGCTTTGGAAACCGTATCCGAGGATATTTTCGGCGAAACTCCGGGCCGAAGTCTGATAGACGGGGTCAGCCGGGACAGGATAGACCTGGTCCCAGAGATCCGTGGCGATATCGGCTCCGGAAACGATCAGGTGCCCGCCCGTGGACGTAAAGCGGGTGAGCGTCCGCTGCAGCGCTTCGGGATAGACCTGGAAGCGGGCGGGCATCGGACCGGTACCGCGGGGGGTCGTCACCTGCTTGCCGCAGATCAGGTCCGCGGCGAGGGCGTCTGCGGACAGTTCGGACCGGGCCGTCCAGGCATCGCGGCTCAGGGAGAAGACGGCGTAGCCGGCTTCGAGCAGCGCGCGCCCGTGGACGGAGGGGTAGTCGAAACTGTTGCCGGCGATGATGCTGCCAGCCTTGTCGCTGCGGCTGGCGCCGAAACCGGGACTGTCATTGGTCTCGAAAGCCTGGGTCCGGCGGTGCATGTAGTTCTCCCCGATGTAGCTGATGTCGTAGAGGTAGGGGACGCCGGCGTCGATGCTGCCTTCGAATCCCGCATAGCTTGGCGTGTCGAACCAGGTCGGCGCGCCCACCCGGTCGAAGTTGTTGACGATGACTACCTTCCCCTTCACGGGGAACGTGGGGCTTCCGATGCTGAGGATCTCCGAGGGGAAGCTCCGTCCGCCGTCGTTGACGGCTTCCACCTTGAAGCTGTACAGGTGTCCGGGGCGGATCGGGACGTCGTGGTAGAGGCGGTCGCCGTCCTCATGGGCGCGGCGGATGACCTCCCCCTCGTCGAAACTCCCGTCATCCATGCGGGTGTACAGGATGTAGCTCTTGGGCTCGGCCGTGGGTTCGGCCGGATCGGAGACCGGCTGCCAGCTGATCCGGGCGTGGTCCCGCTCGGGGGAGAAGGTGACGGCCAGGGAACGGACCGGCAGCGGCTGGACGACATAGCTGCGTTTGTAGAGGTCGGAAAGGAACTTGAGCATGCCCTTATAGACGGCCCGGCTGACGGTGAAACGGAAATCCGGGTCCAGACCATAGCGCATGTCGGCGAAATTCTGGTGTGAAAGGCCTTCCAGGAGCATACCCGGGACGCTCGTCGTGCGGCTCTCGCTGTAGGAACGGTCCCAGATCCGGCGCCGGCGCCAGAGCGGATCGAACCGGGCGCGGATATCCTCCACGACCTGGGTCTGGACGAGTTCGGCATAGTGCCGGCCGACGGCCCGGCTTTTCCCGTCCGGCAATTCGTCTTTGCCCTCACACAGGAGGGAGTAGATGGCCAGGGTGCCGACGGTGCTGTCGTTGGGCGTCACGCCGGCATCGGAGTGGAAGGCGAACGAAAGGTCGATCGGAACCCCTTTGCCGGGCTGCTCGGGGTTTCGGACGGAGCCGCCGCACAGTTGGGAGACCCAGGCGCCGCGGCTGGCATAGTCGCGGGTGTATTCGCCGTCCCACTGGGCCGTGACCGTCGAGTCCACACCGGCCCATTGCATCGAGTACAAGGCTCCTTCGGCAAAGCTGGGCAGGCCGGAAGTCCGGTATTCGGACGGATCTGCGTCCCGGCTGCCGCGGGCGATCTTGCCCATGCCTCCGCCGATCTTGACGGCGTCGGCGCTGACAACGGTGCCGCGGGCATAGTCCCGTCCCTCGGGCGTCCCGTTGTCCAGGACGACCGCTCCTTCGCCTTCAAACTCGAAGGTGCCGAGATAAATCCAGGTACCGCCTCCCATCCGCTGGTTGACGACGAAGCCGGTCTGTCCGCCGCGGTGGCGGACGGTGTAGTGGGCGCAGGTGCTGCTGTTGGGTTCGGTGCGGTAGGAGACATAGACGGCGTAATTGTCGCGGGCGGGAGCCCGGAAGGACCAGACTGCCTCTGCATCCGCTTCCTGTGCACAGAAAGTCCGGCGGGTCGTCCCCGCCCGGAACGGATTCTGGTCCAGCAGGTAAACGGCCGCCGTGTCTGCAAATCCGGCGCCGGAGCTTTCCCATTTGCCGGTCTCATTGTAGATGCCGGTCTGACGCAGCGGCAAGACCCGCTCGCCGGGGAACGTCGGATCGTTGTCGATGATGACCTCGTACCGCTGGGTGTCCCGCTCGCGCGGCGTCATCACGTAGGCGCCGGCGCGTTCCAGCATGGGGATGAGATAGGGGAGCACGTAGCTTTGCGTGTACATGTCTTCCACGGTCCGGTGCAGGGGGGCGCGCTGCCATTTCCATTGGCCCGATCCGTCGTCGAAATAGCGTCCGTGGCTCTGCCAGAGGGCGATGTTGCGGCCGCTCAGGCCTTTGGCATAACGGGCGGTCCCTTCGCGCTCCACAAAGAGCCGCCGCAGGTTGCGGTCATCGTAGGTATAAGCGTATGGCTGCGGCCAGCCCTTGACACCGGGCGGGGGCGTGACCAGGTCCTCGATCCGCGTTTCCTTGGAGCGGATTTCGCCGATCTCGCAGGAAGCGTAGGCGGTGGGCAGGAGCTTCTTCAGCTGGGAGCGCAACCACTCCACATCCTTTTCACGCCAGGGATAGTCTCCCAGGCTCTGGTCAAAGTAAAAGTCCAGCCGCCCCTGGTCCGTCTTGACGACTTTCTTGAGCGTGAGCCGATTCTCGACGGTGGTCTTGCGCGAGTACATGCGGGCGATCGAGTCGGTCGCCATCCGGAATTCTTCGGGACGGAGCCGGGCCGGGGCGGCGAAGGCCGGGACGGCGGACAGGCCCAGCAGGAGGAGCAGCAGGGGCAGGATCCTTTTCATCGGGCGGAGCGGGCGCCCTTGACGAGCATTTTGATGAATACGAGAAGGGAGCCGATGGCCAGGGCTGCCGTGTCGGCGAGGAAGTCCTTCGGGTCGGTGGTCCGGTAGGAAGTGAAGCCCTGTCCGAGCTCGGTCGCCGCGGCGACCAGGCTGCCGCAGAAGAAGATGAGCAGGACGAGACCGAGCGCTTTCCAGGGACCGTCGGGCTCTTTGCCGACGGACAGCCAGGTCAGGACCGGGAAGGGCAAGAACATCAGGAAGTGGACAATCTTGTCCGTCTCAATCCCAAGCAGCGTCCGGGGAGCCTGCGGCGGCTGGCTGAAATGTCCGAAACAGAGGAATACGATCAGGGCAATATAGAGGATCATCCCGATCCGGGCGGTCAGAAGGGCGGTTTTGTTCATCTCCTACAGGGCTTGCATGTCGTTGAGTTTCTTGTAATAACCGTCGAGGGCAAGGAGCTCTTCGTGACGGCCGCGCTCGACGATGCGGCCTTCGTCCATCACGATGATCTCGTCCGCGTTCTTGATGGTGGAGAGGCGATGGGCGATGGCGATGGTGGTGCGGTTGGACATCAGGCGTTCGAGCGCCTCCTGCACGGCGCGCTCGGACTCGGTGTCGAGCGAGGCGGTCGCCTCGTCCAGGATGAGGATGGGCGGGTTCGTGAGGATGGCGCGGGCGATGCTGATGCGCTGCCGCTGGCCGCCGCTGAGTTTGGTGCCGCGGTCGCCGATGTTGGTCCGGTAGCCGTCCTCCTTCTCCATGATGAATTCATGGGCGTTGGCGATCTTGGCCGCTGCGATGACCTCCTCTTCCGTGGCGTTTTCGACGCCGAAGGCGATGTTGTTGAATATCGTGTCATTGAAGAGGATGGGATCCTGGTTGACGTTGCCCATCAGGGCGCGAAGGTCCTGGATGCGGGCCTGCCGGATGTCAGTGCCGTCGATGCAGATGCAGCCCTTGTCGGGATCGTAGAAGCGCGGGATCAGGTCCACCAGGGTCGTCTTGCCGGCCCCGGAGGCGCCGACGATGGCGACGGTTTTGCCTTTGGGGATCGTCAGGTCGATGCCCTTGAGCACCTCCTTGCCGCCCTCGTTGTAGCGGAACCCGACGCCCTCGAAGCGGATGCTGTCGCGGAATTCGGGCAGGCGCACCGGCCGGTCGGCTTCGACGATGTCGTTGCCGCTGTCCAGGATGCGGTTGATCCGCTCCATCGAGGCCATGCCCTTCGGGATGCCGTAAGCGGCGCGGGACAGCTCCTTGATCGGTTGGATGACGCTGTAGAGGATGACCATGTAGTAGATGAAGGTCGGCGCATCGATGGGGGAGCGGTCGCCCAGGATCAGCGTTCCGCCGAACCAGAGGATGATCGCGATCATGACGGTGCCCAGACACTCGCTTACCGGGTGGGCGAGCACCTGGCGGGTGAAGACGCGGCCGGTTTTGTCTTTCATCGCGCCGGTGACGGCGTCAAAGCGCCGCTCCATCTTCTCTTCGGCCCGGAACGCCTTGATGACGCGCAGGCCGCCCAGCGTCTCCTCGACCTGGGACATGGTGTCGCTCCACAGCGCCTGGGCCTCCAGGGACTGGGCCTTGAGCTTGCGGCCGATCCAGCCCATGACCCAGAGCATCAGCGGTGCGAAGAGGATGGTGAAGAGGGTCATCTTCCAGGAGATGAAGATCAGGGCGCCGAAATAAAAGATGATCAGGATCGGGTTCTTGATCAGCATGTCCAGGGAGGCGGTGATCGAAGTCTCGACTTCCTGCACATCGCCGCTGATGCGGGCGATGATGTCGCCTTTCCGCTCCTCGGAGAAGAAGCCCAGGGGCAGGCTGAGGATCTTGCGGTATATTTCCATCCGGATGTCCTTCACGAGACCGGTGCGGATGGGGACCATCACGGCGCTGGCACCGAAATAGCTGGCGGTCTTGAAGACCGTCATCACGCAGAGGGCCAGGCACAGCAGCAGGAGCGTGACGGCAGCGCCGTGCGCGGCCATGAACTGGCTCACGTACCAATAGACGTTGTTGAGGAGTTTCGCCCCGAAGTCCATCTCGGCGTCCCAAGGGACGAAGGCATAGACCTTTCCGTCAATGTTGAACAGTATCTTGAGGATAGGGACGATCAGCGAGAACGAGACCAGGTTGAGGATAGCCGACAGGATGTTCAGCAACACCGAACCTCCCAGGTATTTCCTGTAGGGGGCGACATAATGCCGCAGCATGGCCATAAACGCTTTCATAAACTATCGGTTGATATATAACAATTGTTCGATCCAATGGAAGATCAGTTCGGTGCGCTTCAGGAGCACATCATAGTTGATCTTGTCCTCCGTGTCGCTCTCCCGGTTGGTGTCCATCGTGATGCCGGAGGTGAAGAGGACCGCATAGACACCCTTCTCGCGGAACGGTTTCTGGTCGGAGACACGATTGAGGAAGAGGTCGGTGAATCCCTTGCTGCCGTAGTAGTCCAGGCCGAGGTCCAGGCCGAGGCCCTTGCGCAGGTTGGTGTTCTGCAGCAGGGAGTTGAATCTGCCGCCGCCCAGCAGGATCAGGTAGTCCTTCCGCGTCTTGTGGATCGGGGCGGAGTCCCCGCCGAGAATGTCCAGGTTGATGACGGCAGAGATGTCACGCGGGCGGATCGCCTGCCCGTTGACCGGGTCCTGCAGGCGTCCCAAGGCGATACGGCTCCACAGATCCTGTGCGCCGGCGAGGCTGAGCTGCTTGCCGTCCAGGGCGGCGAAAATGATATTCTGCGGGAGCCCGGCGCCGTTGGTCCCCAAGTAGCGGAAGAGACGGATCAGGCGGTTCATCACGGCGACGCCCGACGCGTTGGAGTCGGCGCCCGGGTAGGTCTTGCCGTCCAGGACGCCGAGGTTGTCGTAGTGGGCCATGATGATGACATAACTGCTGTGGGAAAGGTAGGAAGGTGTCCTGGCGGGCAGCATGCCGACGACGTTGTGACAGACATGGCCACCGGCGGTGAAGGTCTGGCACAGCGTGCCTTCCATGGGAAGCAGTTGGGCAGACTGGAACTGGCGGACGGCCCACATGCCGGCTTCGCCCAGTCCGGCCTGCGAGGCGCCGCGTCCCTGGCAGAATCCGCCGGAAAGGAAGCGGATATCGGTCTCAAGAGCTTCCCGGGTGATGAACTTTTCCGCGGCCAGGTCGGCCATTGATTTGTATTCCCGGCTTTGGGCGGATGCGCCGGCGGCTGGCAGGAGGCTGGCGAGGAGCAAAAGGAACAACAATTTTGTGCGGAAAGTCACAGTTGGCTTGATTTATGTTTATATTTGTAGGACCAATCCCCAAAAGTACGAAATTCGCGCCATAATCGGAAATTTATGAAGCGTACGCTTGCAATTATCTGGATTCTTTTCGCCTCCGTGCAGCTCTGCTGCGCGCAGTACGATAAGGATGTGTTCTCTTTCCGGGGGAGAGCCGCGCTCCAGGACGGCAAGTACGCCAAGGCGATCGAGAATTTCAACATCCTCGCCCGGCTCGACACGACCGATTACTGGACTTTCTTCTTCCGGGGCATTGCCAAGTACAACCTGGGCGACCTGCGGGGCGCGCAGACGGACTTCAACACTTCGGTCCGGCTCAATCCCGTCTTTACCAACGGCTATCACTACCGGGCCATCACCCGGAGCCGGTTCGGCCAGTACGACGAGGCCCTGTCGGACCTGGAGCGGGCCATCGAGCTTCGTCCCGGCTTCATTGGCCTGTATTTCAGCCGGGGCGTCACCTATTTCCTCGCCCAGCGCTTCGAGGATGCTGTGGGCGATTTCGACCGCTATATCCGCAAGGAGCCCAAAGACCCGTCCGCGTACCTGAACCGGGGTGCGAGCTACCTCTTCCTGGGTGATACGGTCAAGGCGTTCAACGACTACAACAAGGCCATCCGGCTGGACAGGTTCGAGCCGGAAGCCTATATCCGCCGCGGCCGCCTGTATGCCGCGCAGGAGCGTTACGACAAGGCCATTGCGGACATGGACAAGGCCATCGCCCTCGATTCGGCGAATACCTTCGCCTACTTCAACCGTGCGATCATGCATTACGGGCAGCAGGACTACAATGCCGCGATGCGGGACTTGAATCACGTACTGGAGGACGAGCCGGGCAATGCGCTGACGCTCTACAACCGCAGCCTGATCTATGCCCAGGTGGGGGATTTCGAGTCTGCGCTGATGGACATGGACCGCGTGATCAACATCAATCCCAAGAACGTCCTGGCCTACTACAACCGGGCCTCCTATTTCATAGAAATGGGGCGGTGGCAGGATGCGCTGGAGGATTATGACAAGACGATAGAACTGTACCCCGACTTCGCGAAAGCCTACATGAACCGTTCCTATGTCAAGAACATGCTGGGCTTGATGCGGGAGTCGAAAGCCGACTGGCAGACGGCGCAGCGCAAGGTCGCTGAGTATCGCGCCAAGAATGCCGAGTCGGAAGGGTCCTTTGCCGATACGACCAAGAAATACAGCGCGCTGCTGAGTCTGGACGCCGAGTTTGCCAAGAAGGACTTCGACAATGAGCTGCTCCAGCACCGGGACGTCGATATCCGGCTCAAGCCGCTCTACAAATTCCGCCTGGCCGCGCAGCGCGAGAATGAGAATTACGCCCTGCGCAACCGTTACGACAATGCGCTGATGGCCCGTTTCATCGACGATTCGTCCATCCCCATGATCATCTCCAACACCGATACGATCCCAGGCTTCGTCCTGACGGGCAAGCTGGAAAATATCCTCAAGGGGGACAGTGCCTATGGCCCCGGCCGTTCGGACCTGCCCGAGTCGGAGGTCTGGTTCATCCGCGGATTGTACGAGTTGCAAAACAAGCAGTTCTCCCAAGCGCTCCAGTATTTCGACCGGGCGGTCGATACGGCGTCGGACGATGTGGCCAAGTCGTTGTATGCGAGTTTCTACCGGGCTTTCTATAGCATGAACCGGGGCGTCCTGCGGGCGGAGATGATCGACTTCATCGCTTCGATCCAGCACAACGTCCAGACCCTGACGATGGACGACAAGGGGACGATCCGGGCGCGGGTCAGCGACCAGGTGAGTCATACATACGACTACTCGGATGCCATCCGCGATATGGAAGACGCAGTCGCGCTGGTCCCCGATTTTCCGTATTTCTACTACAACCTGGGCAACCTCTACTGCCTGTCCTCCCAGCTGGTCCGTTCCATCGAGAACTACGATAAGGCGATCCGCTTCTGGCCGCAGATGGGCGACGCCTATTTCAACCGGGGCCTGGTCCTGATCTACCTCAAAGACAAGGAGAAGGGCTGCATCGACCTCTCCAAGGCCGGCGAGCTGGGGGTTGCCGATGCATACGGCGTGATTTCCAAATATTGCGAGGATGAAAAGAACCGTTAGATTCAAGTCCTTCTCCAGCGGTAGCTGCGGCAACTGCTATTTCCTGGGCGTGGAGGAAGACGGCGTCTATACCGATGCGGTTCTCATCGATGCCGGCGTGAGCCTGCGCGCGGTCAAGAAAGAGCTGCAGGCCGAACACATCCCGCTCGACTGCGTACGCGCCATCCTCGTGACCCATGACCACATGGACCACATCCGCAGTCTGGGTTCCTATTGCAAATACCTCAAGCTGCCGGTCTGGGCAACGCCCGAACTGCTCAAAGCGATGTCGTACCACAGCTATACCCTGGAGCACCTCTCAGCCGTGCGCCATCCCTTGCAGAAGGACGTCTGGAATGAGATCGTCCCCGGTGTCCTGGAGGCCCGTTATTTCATCGTGCCCCACGACGCTTCCCAGACCGTTGGCTACGGGATCCGCGTGGCGGGCCTGCATTTCGTGATCATGACGGACCTGGGTCGGATGACCGCGGAGGCCTTGTCCTACGCTTCGCACGCCCACGTGGTGGTCATCGAGTCCAATTACGACCGGGAGATGCTGATGCACGGCTCGTATCCCTACGACCTCAAGATGCGGATCAGCCAGGGCAACGGCCATCTGAGCAATGACGAATGTGCCGAAGCCGTGCGCCGTTTCTACCACAAGGAACTGACGCATCTCTTCCTGTGTCACTTGAGCGAAAACAACAACACCCCAGAGCTCGCCTATCAAGCAACATCCGACGCCCTCTCGAGTATCGGACTGCTGCCATCGTATGAGAATTCTGCCTATTTCGCTTCGGCGGAGGGGGATTCTCTCATCATGCAGCCGCTTCCACGCCGCACCCCTTCCCGGCTCTTTACACTCAGATCCTTCGACGAGCCTTAGGATGTTTTCATGCCTTTGTGGCAATGGGGTCCACTGTCTGTCTGAGATTCGGGAGAGAAGCGTCTTGAGTACCTCCCACTCTGCCAATTTATTGCCATTTTGGAGATAATACCCCTATTTCTCTCCCGTTCCGTCACATTTTGCCCTTCCCGGAGAAATCCGCAGGTTTTCTCTCCTATTCGCCGCCGCGATGCTGCAGCACGGCGTGAAGATCAAAAAACGCAGATATTGCGCTTCCCGCAATGCTGCTCCCATGGTTTGAGCTGTTATCCCTGGCCGGCACAGGCAGCCGCATAGTCAATTCAATGAAATCCAGCCCGTCCGGGACGGGGACTGTCATTCTGAGCGAAGCGAAGAATCTTATTTCTTCAGTTTGAACTCCCGGTCGCCGAGGACCTTGCGGGCGAGGAGTGGCTCGTTGGTCGTCAGAGCGTCGATCCCGAGGTAGATCAGGGAGCGCATGTTGTGGTCCTTGTTGACGGTCCATGCGTTGACGGTCATGCCCTTGTCGTGGGCGGCCTGGACATAGTCGGGATTGTTGATGAACACTTTCTGTTCGTAGTCGATGCCGTTGATGCCTTCCGAGGCCAGTACCTCCGGGGCGATGTCACCTTCGAGATACTGGTTGATGAATTCGGGGGCATCCTGGGCGACCCGCTGGCAGAGGTGGTGGCTGAAGGAGATGAACGCCACCCTGCGGGGATCATACAGCTTGTGCGCCTTGAGTGCGGCGACCGTCTTCTCCCACAGGAGGTCTTCGCGGTCCTGTCTCTTTTGGGGCTTGAGCTCGATCACAAGGACCGTGGTCGCGCATTTTTCGCCCTGGGTCAGGTACTCGTCCAGCGTGGCGGGATGTTCCCCGTTCTTGTGGGTCATCGCTTTGAAGACGGAGTAGGGGTTGTCGGCGATCTTGACGCCCTGGATGTCGTTGTTGTGGTTGACGATCACGACGTCGTCGCTGGTGATGTGGATGTCGAATTCGCTGCCCCAGCAGCCGGCATCCTGGGCGGCCTTGAGGGAAGCGATGGTGTTCTCCATGTAGCCGGCGGCCTCGCAGTTCCAGAAGCCGCGGTGGGCAACGATACCCGTCTTGCCCTGCTGGTTGGCCTTGGGGAAGGATGTGGCAGTGCCGGGAACGAATTTCGACGTGGCGCAGCTGCCGAGCAGCAGGACGGCGCTTACGAGGAGGATAAGGGTCTTTTTCATATTGCGTGCGGGATTAGATTCTCTTGAGGATGGCTTCCGTCTGGGCTTCGTAACCGGGCTTGCGGAGCAGGGCGAACATGTTTTTCTTGTAGGCTTCGACGCCGGGCTGGTTGAAGGGATTCACGCCGAGCACGTAGGCGCTGATGCCGCAGGCGAATTCAAAGAAATAGAAGATGGCGCCAAGGTTCTCCTCGTTGATGCACGCGATGCTGACTTCCATCTGGGGCACGCCGCCGTCGATGTGGGCGAGCTTGGTGCCGAGCTGGGCCATGGCGTTGCAGTGGTTGACGTGCTGTCCGGCGAGGTAGTTGAGCTGGTCGAGGTTCTGCTCGTCCGACCCGATGACGACGTCGCGCAGGCTCTTTTCGACACTCACCACGGTCTCGAACATCACGCGGCTGCCCTCCTGGATGAACTGGCCCATCGAATGCAGGTCGGCGGTGTTGGTGACGGAGGCCGGGAAGATGCCCTTGCCGTCCTTGCCTTCGGACTCGCCGTAGAGCTGCTTCCACCATTCGGCCAGGTAGGTGAGCTTGGGGTTGTAGGTGACGAGGATCTCGACGGCCTTGCCGCAGTCCGCGTGCAGCAGGTTGCGCACGGCGGCATAGCGGACCGCCGCATTGTTCTCGTTCTTGACGAGGAGGGCTTCCCGCTCGGCGGCGGCGCCCTGCAGCATCGCGCGGATGTCGAATCCGGCCACGGCAATCGGCAGCAGGCCGACCGGGGTGAGGACGGAGAATCGGCCGCCCACGTTGTCCGGGACGACGAAGGTCTTGTAGCCTTCCTGGGTCGCGAGGGTCTTGAGGGCACCCTTCTGGGCATCGGTGATCGCAACGATGCGTCCGGCGGCCTCGGCCTTGCCGTAGGTCTGCTCAATGTATTCCTTGAAGATGCGGAAGGCGACGGCGGGCTCCGTCGTGGTGCCGGACTTGGAAATCACGATGACGGCGGTCGAGCGCGTCCGGGCGAGGTCCATCAGTTCGGCCAGGTATTCCTCGGAGAGGTTGTTGCCGGCAAATACGACCTGGGGCTGTCCTTCGGGACGCACGAAAGCGTGGCTGAGCGCCTCGACGGCGCATTTGGCGCCGAGGTAGGAACCGCCGATGCCGATCACGACGACGAGATCGATCCCTTTCTCTTTCCATTGGTCACGGACGTCCTCGCATGCTGCGATCAGGCTCTCGGGGGTCTCGGAGGGGAGGGCCTTCCATCCCAGGAAATCATTGCCTTCCCCCGTCTCGTCGCGCAGGACGTCGAAAGCTTCGAAGGCTTTCTGCACATAGGCGGCATACGCTTCGTCCTTGATGAAGGACTGGCAGCCGTCGCACTTGAATTGTACCATAGTCTTATTGCGTTTTGTTGTTTTCTATCTTACAAATGTAGCAATTGTCGCCCGCTTTCGCAAATCAGAAGCCGCGGCCGAACTGGACCCAATACTTGCGCTCCAGGCCGTCCCAGGCCTTGGCTGCGTCCTCATAGGACTGCTGCAGGTAAGCGTTGAGCGTTTCGGCGTCGGTCTTGCCCGAGGGCAGGCCCTCGAAGATGCGGTCCTCGACCCCGATGAGCGTGTCGTGAAACTCCTTCTTGGTCGTCTGCCAGCTCAGGGTCGCGAGTTTGTTGGCGCGCCGGAACTGCCAGACGAAACAGTCGGGATCGTAGCGGTTCTGGCCGCAGCGGTCCATCGCCTGGGGCAGGGCGGTGCAGCCGGCGAAGACCGGCAGGTGCGGACTCTGGGCCGGGTTGTCCACCGCCAGCCAGCAGATGCCGCCGACCGCGTCGGGCAGGAAGCTGCGCAGCTGGATCACCGTCGAATAGGCGCACCAGGCGACGGCGACCGTCCGGCGGAAGGTGACCGTCCCGGGGGCGATGGCGTTGAGGGTGTTCTGCATCGTCGTGGTCATCCAGGGGTTGGCCAGGGGACTGATTTGCTCCCGCTCCACGCTGTCGCCGGGGGCTTTCATCTTGATCTTGATGTTCTGGCACATGTCGAAGTCCGTCCCTTCGTAGGTGGAGCGCAGGAGCTCCATCACGTCGCGCACGCTCACTTTCTTGTCGGGCTTGACGCTGAAAGGCATCTCGTCCATGTCGTATCGCAGGCCCAGCGAAGGGGCCAGGGCGTTGAGGATGAAGTACTCGCGCTCCCGAAAATTCTTGCCGGCTCCGTAGGCCGCATGATAGGCTTTGTAGAAATAGAAGTCTCCCTCACCGTCCCATAGGCCGTATTTCAGGGCGAGGGACTCGACGTTGTCGGAGGCCATGAAGTGGTCCGGGTCGCCACGGTCGATCCGGCCGATGCGGGGGATGTTGGCCGAGACCCCGATCTCGCCGTCCGGGACGCGCTGGGCCGCCCAGGCACCGCCTTTCTCACCCTTGCCGGGGCCGACGACTTCGAAGAACCAGACTTCGTTCTTGTCCGCGACGGTCAGGCACTCTCCGCCGTCGATATAGCCGTACTCGGCGACCAGGTCTCCCATCAGGCGGATGGCATCGCGGGCGTTGTCACAGCGCTGGAGGACGACGCGGCAGAGCTCTTCGACGAGGAGCAGGCCGTTGCCGCTGCGCAGGGTGTCGGGACCGCTGAAAGTGGTTTCGCCGATGGCGAGCTGCTTCTCGTTGAGGCAGGGGTAGGCTGTGTTGAGGTAAGCATAGGTGCGGCGGACTTGCGGGATGGTGCCGGCCAGACGCAGGCCGGTCGTGTCCGTGGGCGAAGCCGTGCGGCGGGTGCCCTTCCAAATCTCGATGCTTTCGCCTTTCTTGTGCTGGCCGCCGGGCTCCATCGTAGCCCAGGTGCGCGACTTCCCGTCGCAGGTGTGGGACGTGAGGACCGATCCGTCGGTCGTTGCGAGCCGGCCGGCCGCGATGCTGGTGCAGTCCAGGCCGCCGTTTTCCCAGTCCTGGGCCTGAACACGGATACTCAGGGTCAGGGCGGCGAAGACTGCTGCGGCGAGGACGCCGGTCTTTTTGAGAGAGAACATAAGCTGTCAGATTTCTGTTTGAGACAAATATCGGAATTATTTGCCAGATTCCGTATATTCGCATTATGAAGACATTGCTTTGGATTTGTATCGTTTCCCTGCTGGCGGGAGGACACCCGGCCGGGATGCTCAAGGACCGGAAACAGGTGAAGACCGTGGAAAGCTTCCGCGCGGCGGAGGCGGAGCGTCTGTTCACCCTGGATTACAAGGCGGATTACCGGCTGCAGGATTTTATCGAGGCCGACCTTGCGTCCCGGGAGGCGGTGCAGGGCGGCGTGGTGTCGATGCTGCTCTCACTCCCGCCGGCGGCAGGGGACAGCGCCGGATCGCCAGGCCGGGCCGAAGCGACCGCCGGCATCCCGGGTGAGGCGAAGGATCTGCTTCCCTGGCAGCCGGCCTGCTCCGCTTTCCAGGCCGTCACGCCGGACGGGGAAGTGATTTACGGCCGCAATTTCGATTATGATTTCGATGATGGATCGGCCATTGTCATGCGCACCCGGCCTCGGGGAGCTTTCCGCTCGCTGAGCCTGGTATCGATGGACCATGTCGGGCTCTCCGCTTCCGCCTTGTCGGATCCGCGGACCGACCTCTCGATGCTCATGGCCGCGCCGTATGCGATGATGGACGGGATGAATGAGAAAGGACTGGCTGTCAGCGTGCTGGCCCTGACTGGCGGAGATTGTGCCTGCCAATATGAGGAAGGGAAACATGCCGTGATGACGACCGTGCTGATGCGGCTGCTGCTGGATCGGGCGGCCACGGTGGACGAAGCCCTGGCCCTTTGCCGGCAATACAATTTCTTCGCCGACGGTCTGCAGGCCCGGCTCCGGATCGCCGACCGGACCAACTACCATTTCCTGCTTTCTGACGCTTCCGGGCGCACCGTCGTGCTGGAGTATGTCCGGGACGGGGGAGTGAAGGGGAAGGGCCCCTGGGTGATGAAGGTGCTGGACGAGCGCTGCGTGACCAACTTTTATCTGGCGGAAGGGTGGCAGGAGGTCATCCGTCCCGACGGCCGTTACGACATTCTGCGGCAGGCGATGTCCGGGAAGCAGGCCGTAATGACCGAGTCGGAAGCCATGTCTCTTCTCCAGGCCGTCAGCCAGAAGGCCCGCCGCCGGGGCGACGTCCGTACCCAGTGGTCCGTTGTTTACAACCTCACCCGCCGCACGGCCATGATCTGCCCCGCCGGTGATTTCTCCCGCCCCGTTTCCGTCTCCCTGCGCACCCGTGACTGGCTATAAAACAAGAACCGCCCCCTGAACGGGACCGGTTCTTTCAGATAAGAGTCGTGCGAAAGCTGGTTACTCAGCCACGACGTTGACTTTCACGTTGGCGAAAACGCCCTTGTAGCACTTGACCTGGGCCTCGTACTCACCGACTTCCTTAATCTCGGGAACGGTGATGTTTTTCTTCTCAGCCTCGATACCGGCGGCGGCGAGGGCCTCGGCGACCTGGATGGCGGTCACGGAGCCATAAAGCTTGCCGCTCTCGCTGACCTTGACCTTCACCTCGACCGGAGTCGCGGAGATCTGGGCGGCGCGGGCTTCGGCCTCGGCCACGTTGCGGGCCTCTTTGTGGGCGCGCTGGCGGATGGTCTCCTCATGCTGCTTGATGGCGGAGGGGGTGCCGATGGCGGCAAATCCCTGGGGAACCAGATAATTGAGTGCGTAACCGGTCTTGACCTCTACGATGTCACCGGGATCGCCAAGGTTGGCAACTTCTTTCTTAAGAATGATTTTCATAACGCTCAATTATTTAAGGAGGTCAGTAACATACGGAAGGAGAGCGAGGCTGCGGGCGCGCTTGATGGCCTGCGCAACCTTGCGCTGGAATTTGAGGGAAGTACCGGTGATGCGGCGGGGAAGGATCTTACCCTGCTCGTTGAGGAACTTCTTGAGGAACTCGGGGTCCTTGTAGTCGATATACTTGATGCCGGCTTTCTTGAAACGGCAATACTTCTTCTTCCGGACTTCGACGGTCGGGGGATTGAGATAACGGATCTCGCTGTTGTTTTCCTGTGCCATAATTTAGTCCTCCTTCTTTTCTTCGGTTTCGGCGGCAGCGGCCTTGGCGGTCTTGCCGGCCCTTCTCTTCTCAGCGTATGCCACGGCATTCTTGTCGAGGGCGACGGTGAGGAAGCGGATGATCCGCTCGTCACGGTGATACTGGGTCTCAAGGGTGGCCACGAACTGGGGGTCGGCCTTGAATTCGATCAGGTAGTAAAAACCTGATGTCTTGTGCTGGATCGGGTACGCGAGCTGCTTGAGCCCCCAATCCTCTTCGTACACGACTTCGCCGCCATTGTCTTTGATCAGCTGCGTGTACTTGGCAACCGCTTCCTTCATCTGGGAATCAGACAAAACGGGAGTAGCGATGAAAACGGTTTCGTACTGCTTTAACATTTTGGTTGATAATTAATTATAAAATTACAGCCCCTGCGGACTCTCCGCAAAGGGCTGCAAATATAGGGATAATTATCCGATTTTCAAAACTTTTCGCCCGACGCTCAGACGCTCAGATCTTGACCGTGAAGCGCTGCTCCGTCTGGTGGAAGCCGCCGACCACCAGGGTATAGGTCCCGGAAGGCAGGTCGGAAAAGTCGTTGTTGATGTTGACGGTGCGGCTCTCGCCGGGCATCAGACAGAAGAAGTTGTCGCTGTAGAAGGAGGGGCGTACCGGCTTGCCGTCGGGGCCCAGCCACTGCAGACGGGTAAAGAAGGCGACGCCTTTGTTGCGGTTGGACAGTTTGACCGTGACGACATGCTCGCCGGCGGTGTCGGTGCCGGTGGAAACGGCCGCGTTCACTTTGATGACCGGAAGCTGGTTGATGGCGTTGAAACTGGCCGCGCAAGGGCCGCTGACGGTCCGGGGGCCGCGATACTTGTCGGTGGAGCGCCAGTAGAAGTTACTGCCGATCTCCTGGCCGGAGGCATCCAGCAGGCGCAGCTTGATGAAGTGGACCGGATAGATGTCCAGCGGGAATTTCACCTTCAGCACGTCGCAGACCGTCTCGTCGGCCGGGACATCGACCCGCTCTTCGGCATGCCAGATCTTCCGGGCGAGGACGTCGATGACATCGACGACCAGCTTGCAGTTGTCGTACCGCTGGAAACGCTCGTTGGAGACGGAAACTGTGTTCTTGATGTAATCGAACTGCGGGTGGACCGGCTCGGTGGCGTTGGCCAGCGCGAACAGGGCGGCCGTCGGCTCCAGGCTCCAGTCCCACATGCGGCCCTGGACCTGCGGGATCGGGCTGTTGTGGTACCAGAACAGGTAGCCGGAAGTGAAGCGGTCGCCGCAGTGGAGCTTGTTGTAGCGCCAGACTTCCGCGATGCCCTTGTAGTTGACCGCGCCGACAAACTGGGCGCGCTCGGCGTATTCGTCGATGTTGTTGGAGCGGCCGTACTGGTCGGTCAATTCCTTGTAGAGGGTGGTCATCTTGTCGAAACCGTTGCCGTCCATGTAGTCCCAGACCTCCTTGTTGATGGGCCAGAGGTCTTTCTCGTCCATCATCTCACGCAGGCACTGGACGGTCGGCAGGCAGGGGGCGCCGTACTCCGGGTTGAAGCCGTCGATGCGGCTGCCGCGCTCGGAAGCGGTATTCTCATAATAGGACATCGGGTTGACCTGCTTGTAGGGGCTGCCGTCGTGGATGCCGTCACACTCGCTCTGCATCTGGTAGGGGAGCGTGCCGTCCAGGGTCCGGATGATTTCCGGAACACCCTGGGTGTAGGTGGACTCGTTGGAGCATACGTAGAAGGCCAGGCACGGGTGTACGCGGGTGCGCTGCACGGCCGAAACGACGTTCTTGAGGTACACACCCTGGTCGACGGGGTGCTGGGTGTCGCCCGTCATCCAGAATTCTTCCCAGACGAGGATGCCCAGCTCGTCGCAGAGCGAATAGAAGTAGTCCGACTCCGTGATGCCGCCGCCCCAGAGGCGCAGCATGTTGATCCCGGTCTGGGCGGTGTAGCGGAGCTCGGTGTACATGCGCTTGTCGTTGCTGCGGCACATCGCTTCCGGGATCCAGTTGGTGCCCTGGATGAAGATCTGCTTTCCGTTGATATAGAAGGTCTTGGACTTGTCCGGAGTATTGCGGTCAGCGCGCACTTCGCGGATGCCGAAACGAAGGGTGATCTCATCGACCGGGGTATTGCGGATGAGGGCGCGCACTTTTAGGTTGTAGAGGTTCTGCGGCCCTTTGTTGACCGGCCACCACAGCTTCGGGTTGCTGAGGACGAGCTGTGGGAAATCCTCCGGCGTGAAGACGATTTCCTGTTTCTCCTTGCGGACCAGTTTCAGGTCCTTGGCGAAGCGGATGCCGGTGCCTTCGATCTCCCCTTCGACGGTGAGGTTCAAGTCGCCCATCGTATTGTTGCGGACTTCGACGGAGACCGTTTCGCGGGCGGAGTCATAGCCGGGATGGCTCAGTTCGGAGCGCACGAAGGGATGCTCAAGCAGGGCCTCGCGGGTCGTGAAGACCTTGATGTCCCGCCAGATGCCCGTGTTGCGGTCGCGCACGCCATCATAGAAGGTGAAATCCCAACCGGCGCACATCAGCATCGTTCCGGCGTTGCGGCCGATCCAGCCGTCGCCGCCGTTGTGGAACTCCTGGCCCGCGCCCCAGCTGCGGGACATCAGGGTGCCGGGCGAGTCGACGGGCAGGACCTTGATGGCGAGGACGTTCTCTACCCCGGGCCGGATAAACTCCGTCGCATCGACTTTTTCCTGCCAGAACATGCCGGTCCAGGTCGTCAGGAGCCGGCCGTTGAGCCAGACTTCGGCGTGGTAGTTGATGCCGTCGAACTGGAGCCAGGTGTGGAGCCCGGGATCTTTGCCGGCAGGGAAACTGACCTTCGTGCGGAACCAATAGGCGTAGAAATCCCGCCCCGCCTTGGCTAGATCGGGGATCAGGCCCTTCTCGAGCTTGTTGTTGTCGCCGTAGTAGGGGTCGGGATAGACCCCGTTCTCAACCAGCGAGTGCAGGACGGTCCCGGGGACGACGGCGTCCATCCAGGCACTGTCGTCATAGCCGGGGCTGGAGACTGCCTCCGGAGCGTCGGTGACACGGCCGATCTGCTGCATTTTCCAGGCGAAAGAACCGCCATGCTCCTTGGCGGAAGTGAGGATTTGCGTGTAACTGCGCTCCTGCGGCGCGGTCTTGCCCAGGGAAGAAGAGGCGGCGCTGACCACGGGGCCTTTGCGGGCGGCGGAAGCCGGGACAAAGGCGGTTGCGGCCAGCAGCAGGGTGGCGGAAAGGACCGCCAGGATAGATTTGGATCCTGTCATAGTTTCATGATATTGGAAATACAAAGATAGCTAATCTTTTTGTCCGTCAAAATCTCTTTCAGGGATCCGTGGCCCCTTGGTATGTCGGAATGTTTTCTTACTTTTGTAAGAATAAATTAATAACACTGCCATGTACTCTCTCGGCATCGATATCGGATCTTCATCCGTCAAGGTTTCCCTGCTGGATATCGCTTCCGGCAAATGTGTCCAATCCGTCACCCATCCACGTACCGAGGCGCCGATCCGCTCCCCGCAGAAGGGCTGGGCGGAGCAGGACCCGGAGATGTGGTGGGGTTATATCCGCGACGGACTGCTGGAATTGTCCGGAGAGAGAAAACTGGACGGTGTGGTATCCATCGGCATCACCTACCAGATGCATGGCCTGGTCGCGGTGGACAAGAAGGTGCGTCCCGTCCGGGACTCGATCATCTGGTGTGACAGCCGGGCCGTGGAGATCGGTGCGGAAGCCCTGCAGGGGATCGGTTATGAGAAATGTATGAGCCACCTGCTCAATTCTCCCGGCAACTTCACCGCCAGCAAGCTGGCCTGGGTGAAACGCAACGAGCCCCGGCGCTACGAAAAAGTGTGGAAGTTCATGCTGCCGGGCGACTATATCGCCTACAAACTCAGCGGCGAGGTCGCGACGACGGCCACGGGCCTGTCGGAGCAGATCCTCTGGGACTTCAAGGAGGCCCGGCGGGCGGACTTCGTCGCCGAATATTATGGGATCGATCCCGCCCAGATCCCCGAAGTGGTCCCGTCCATCGGCGTCGTCGCCCGGACGAACGCCGAGACGGAGCGCCTGCTGGGTATCCCGGCCGGCACGCCGATCGCGTACCGCTGCGGCGATCAGCCCAACAACGCCTTCTCGCTCAACGTTCTGGAGCCCGGCGAGGTCGCTGCGACCGGCGGCACGAGCGGCGTGGTGTACGGCGTGACGGACGTCCCGAAAGCGGACGCCCAGAGCCGGGTCAACACCTTCCTGCATGTCAATGACCGCCCGGACGCGCACCGCTATGGCGTACTGCTATGCATCAACGGCACGGGCATCCTGAACAGCTGGATGCGCCGGCACGTATCGCCCGGGATGTCCTATCCCGAGATGAATGATTGCGCGGCCACGGCGCCCGCCGGTTCCGACGGCCTGCTGGTCCTGCCTTTCGGCAACGGTGCCGAGCGGGTGCTGGGCAACCGCAACATCGGCGCCGCCTTCTCCGGCCTCGACCTGGTCCGTCACGGTACGCCGCACCTGCTGCGCGCCACGCAGGAGGGCATCGCCTTCTCCTTCCGGTACGGGATCGACGTGATGCGGGAGATCGGCCTGGACCTGCAGGTCATCCGTGCCGGCAAGGCCAACCTTTTCCTCAGCCCGCTCTTCCGCGAGACGCTTGCGACCCTGTGCGGCGCCGATATTCAGCTGTATGATACGGACGGCTCGCTCGGCGCGGCGCGCGGAGGCGCCCTGGGCGCCGGCTTCTATGCTTCGCCCGCCGAGGCGTTCGCCACCCTGGCATGCGTCGGGGAAGTGCATCCCCGCGCGGAGTGGAAGGCCCCGCTCGACGCGGCTTACGAAAACTGGAAAGAAAAATTAACTAAATCCTTATAAAACCATGGCAGTAAAAGAATACTTCCCGGAGTTCGGGAAGATCCCTTTTGAGGGGAAAGAATCGAAAAATCCCGTCGCGTTCCATTATTATGAGCCCGAACGCGTCGTCGCCGGCCGCAAGATGAAAGACTGGTTCAAGTTTGCGATGGCGTGGTGGCACACCCTCTGCGCCGAAGGCAGCGACCAGTTCGGTCCCGGTACCAAGCATTTCCCCTGGAACGAGGGGGCGACGGCTGTTGAGCGCGCCAAGCACAAGGTGGACGCCGGCTTCGAGATCATGCAGAAACTGGGCATCGGCTACTACTGCTTCCATGACGTGGACCTGGTGGACGAGGCTGACACGATCGAAGAGTATGAGGCCAATCTCAAGGAAGTGGTCGCCTATCTCAAGCAGAAGCAGGCCGAGACCGGTATCAAGCTCCTCTGGGGCACGGCCAACGTCTTCGGTCACAAGCGCTACATGAACGGCGCCAGCACCAATCCCGACTTCGACGTTGCCGCGCGGGCGATGGTCCAGATCAAGAACGCCCTCGACGCCACGATCGAGCTCGGCGGCGAGTGCTACGTATTCTGGGGCGGCCGCGAAGGCTACATGTCCCTGCTCAATACCGACATGAAGCGCGAGAAGGAGCACATGGCCACGATGCTGCGCATGGCGCGGGATTATGCCCGCGGCAAGGGTTTCAAGGGCACTTTCCTGATCGAGCCCAAACCGATGGAACCGACCAAGCACCAGTACGACGCGGATACGGAGACCGTGATCGGTTTCCTGCGCGCCCATGGCCTGGAAAAGGATTTCAAGGTCAACATCGAGGTCAACCACGCCACCCTGGCGGGCCATACCTTCGAGCACGAACTGCAGTGCGCGGCGGATGCCGGCCTGCTCGGCTCGATCGACGCCAACCGCGGCGACTACCAGAACGGCTGGGATACCGACCAGTTCCCGATCGACGTGTACGAACTGACCCAGGCGATGATGGTCATCATCCGGGCCGGCGGCCTGGTGGGCGGGACCAATTTCGACGCCAAGACGCGCCGCAACTCCACTGATCTGGAGGATATCCTGATCGCGCATGTCAGCGGCATGGACATCATGGCCCGCGCCTTGATCGCAGCGGCCGACGTGCTGGAGAAATCCGAAATCCCTGCGATGCTCAAAGCGCGCTATGCCTCCTACGACAGCGGGATCGGCAAGGAGTTCGAAGAAGGCCGTCTGACCCTTGAGGATGTCGTCGCCTATGCCAAGGACTATGCCGGCAAGCAGGGCGAACCCAGGCAGACCTCCGGCAAGCAGGAACTCTACGAGACCATCGTCAATATGTATATCTGATCCGGGATCCCATCGAATAGGGCAGGCTGACCGTCGTGGCCAGCCTGTTTTTTCTATAATCCCCAGTCGGAAGCGGAGAAAGTGTCTTTCGGCGCGTGGGGGACATTTGGGAAATATGTGAACCCGGTGATATCTTCCAAGTCTTTGATGGACATCATGTCTTTAACCTGCGGCTTGTGACCTTTCGCCATCGCATGGCTGATCACAAAAGCTGCACATTGCAATTCGTTGGCACTGCATTGCGTGACAGCTTTGCCCGAGGTGCCGGACTTTGTCCGAAGCAGGGCATAGTAAAACATGGTGGGTTTGCTGACATCGTTGCGCCCGCCGAAAGATATGGTTTGAGGCTCGGAGACAGTGCCGTATTTGTCCACGAAGCGTTCGAAATAACATCCGATCACCTCATATAGCGTATCTGACACGACGAGTAAATCAACGAAATCCTCGAGATTATTCCATGCACCGCCGCCAGTATTGAAACTGGTCTGATCTTGCGGGGCGATGTTGGAATAATAGAAAACCTGTCGGTTGGCTTCGGAACAACATAAGCGCTCGGCGGATCCCAACATGTGTCCCTTGTTGCAGCCTCCTCCCGTGTCCTTGCTGTAGTACTGGATGCTGGAAGGAATGTTGGGATCAGCTTTATAGGCATCAGAGCGGTTGACGTTCTTGTCTTGATATACCTGGTGTCTCGGTGCGGCCACCCATACCGGGCAATGATGCTCGCTGCTGAAACACACCGTGAAGTTGCGCATCTTTCGGTTGTTGTAGCTGAACTCGTGATACGCATAATAGAGTGTGTTGTCCGTGTCGCAGATTCCGTTGTGGTCGGCGTCGTACATCACGGGCAGCTCGAACCAGCCTTTCTGGTCGGTATCCGTCTGTGGCTGGGTGGTATCCGTTTTGGCGGTGCAGCTGACATAAACAGAATTGTCATACTCGTCCGTGTCGCAGATGGCACGCACCTGGATGGTGTGCAGGCTTCCTTCTGCCAGATACTGGGCGACATAGGTGGTAGAGCTGATCAGTTTCTCGTCCCCATCGTCGAAGGTGACGCCGTAGTGATGGGCGTTCGGAACGGGATCCCAGCCGAAAAAGAGATAAGTGGTGCCTTTCTGGATGCAGGTGACCGGCGACATGGTCAGTTTCGGCTTTCCGGAACCGTCCCGGTAATAGATTTGGATCGGATTCTGGTTGGAAGAGGATACATAGGTGGTGAAACGGGGCGAACTGGCATTGTATTGCAATTCTCCGCAGCTGCTTGTTGTTGAAGCAATCTTCAGCTTGCCGGAGGAAAAAGAAAGGGCCCAGGTCATTGTGCCGTCGTCCCAGGCCAGTTTCTTGGCCGCCGTCGTGCCCAGTTTCTGACCTCCCGGCTTGCTGAAAGTCCAGGCTCCCGCACTGCCGCCCAGCGTGAAGATCTGGGCATCGTCTGCCAGGCTCGTGATGGTCTGCTTGTCGCTGCCGAAGGTGGACCCTTTGACCGGGGAAAGGTAGGTGCCGGAAAGGCTTCCCGCGACGACGTCCTTCGAATTGTAGGCAAAAACGATTTCCTTGCCGGCGGCCAGTCCTGACGTGCCGGTCAGGAGTTTCCAGGTATCATCGACCTGCTCTTCCTTGCAGCCGGAAAGATTGACGTTGAAGCGGGTCATCTCCGAGGTCGTAAAACTGAGTGGACGCTGGAGCGTCTTGCGGTACGAGCCGCGGTTCGTGATAACCCGGAAAGAGAGCGTGGCCTCACTGACAGGAGCTGTCACGAAAAATACGGAGGGGGCGCCCGAACCTTGAATCAGGTAGGCGCAGTCGATGGAGATGGATTTCGCCCCATCCGTGAAGGAGGCGTTCCGGACATTGTAGGTGCCGGTCAGATTCTGATCGCCGGTGATGCCGACGGCGGAGATCGTTTCGCCGGACGCAAGGCCTTTGAAGGTCACCTTGCTGATGGCGACGGGTCGGCGGAACCGGAAGACCATAGAGCGGAGGTCTCCGCCCGGCGTGGCCGTGAGGGGGTCTGCGATCAGGATGTCGGCATCCGGATCGAAAGATTCATCCCGGGGATACTGATCAGCCCGGATGACGGGCGCGGATGTGCTTTCGTCCTGAAGCGTCGAGAGCAGCGCCGTATATTCGGCGGAACCGGCCGGCGAACCATCGAAGGTAGCGGTGATCATAGCTGTCCTGCCGGTATCGTCGGCAGTCAGCATGACTTTTTTTGCGGCGACGCCGTTCTCCCAGACCAGAAGGCGGTCTTCATCCTCCGCATCCCAATAGAATACGGCGCGGTCCTCTCCTTCCGTGAGGGTAGTGCGTGTCAAAGCCTCGTTGATAGCCATGAATGTAACCTGATGCTCTACCGGCCGGTCCGGATGGATTCCTGAGCGGCATCCGCCAAGGGTGACAGCAAGAACCAGCCAGGCGCAAAGTGATATGGGAAAGATCTTTTTCATCGTTGTAAGTTTAGAGGTCGTCATCGATATCATTGTATCTCCAGTCATCTCCGGGGGTACCGGACTGGCAGATGAATCGTGCGGGCTCCATCCATATCTGGGAGCAGAACGGAGGATCATAGGGGGCGTACTGTGTCTGAATCATATTAAATCGACCAGGTTTATTCTGCAAAAATAGAAAAAAACTCTATTTTTGTGAAGCAATAGATCCCCGTTCATGCCCGACAAACTTTTCCTGCAACTGGTCCAAGTCGCCGTCGGCGCGCGCAGCGCGTTCGAGGTGACTCCTTCTGCCGGGCAGTGGGATGCCCTGCTGCAGACGGCGCGGGACCAGTCCGTCACCGGTGTGCTCTGCCATGCGTTGGAGGTGTTGCCGGACGGGCAGCTGCCCTCCCGCGATCCGATCCGCCAGTGGATGGTCGAGCGGACCAAGGCTGTGCGCCGCAATGCCCTCGTAGACCAGCGGGCCCGGGAGTTGACCGTTTTTTTCCGTGAAGCGGGCTTTCGGTCCGCCGTCCTGAAAGGGCAGGGTGTCGCGCGTTGGTATCCGGATCCGGCCCTGCGCATCAGCGGGGATATCGATCTCTGGGTCCCCGGCGGGCGGGAAGCGGTCCTGTCTTACCTGAAAGGCCGGATTCCGCTGCGCAGACCGGTGTATCACCACGTGGAGGCCAAGTTCTTTGACGATGTTGAGGTAGAGGTGCATTTCCTACCGGCTTTCCTGTACCATCCTTTCCGGAACCGCCGGCTCCAAGCGTATTTCGCGGCGGTGGCGCAGGATTGGGACCTCTCCGAGACGGAGGGGTTCCACTATCCCCGTCCGGCCTTTGCGGCCGTTTTTTCCCTGGTTCATATCAGCAAGCACATTATCAATGAAGGGGTCGGGCTGCGGCAGGTGATGGATCATCATTATATCTTGCAGGCACTGGATGAAGCCGGCATCGAAGAGGTCCGGAAGAGGGCTTCCGAGCTTGGCCTGGCGCCTTTGGGCGGGGCCTTGACCTATGTGGAAGAGCGTTTCTTCGGTTCGGCCGGCTGCCCGGAGTTGTTCCCGCCCGATGAACGGCGCGGAGCCCGTCTGCTGGAGGATATCCTGCTGTCGGGCAATTTCGGTCACGCGGACCAGCGCACCGGGGGCCTGGCAGCCCGGTTCTTCCGTTTCCTCCCGGATTATCCCTCCGAAGTGCTATGGAGCCCGCTCTGGAAGGCCTGGCACTGGGTCTGGCGCAAGTGCAAGGGGTATTTGTAACGTTTGAGCCATGAACGATTTTTTTGTGTCCCTGATGCTTCTGGGTGCGTTGTCCTCGTCCGGCAGTTTGCCCTACTGGGCGACGGCCGGGCAGTACGGCCTGATGCCGGAGTCTTCAGGGGGACTGGTCCTGGCGCAGGCCGGTACCCGGTTCGATCCGTCCAGGACCTTTCAGTGGCGCTGGAGGGTATCCCTGGGGGCCACTTCCTATGCCGATGCGCGGGACCCGGCCTCATCTCCGTACCATTTTCTGGCGGATGAACTCTATGTCAGCGCCCGCTGGAAGGTGCTGACGCTGGATCTGGGCCACAAACGCCGTGAGATGGATTTCCGGGCGAACGATCCGCTGCTGGGGTCCTTGTCCGTCACGGGCGGCCACATCATGGACAGCGGCAACGCCCGTACAATGCCCGGCTGGCAGCTCACCCTGGACCCGGTGGCCGTCCCCTGGACGGGGCATCATCTGTGGCTGTATGGTGCTTTCGGCGACTATAAGACGCTGGATCTGCGATATGTGCAGGGCGCCCTGGTCCATCGCATGCAGGTTGGACTTCGGGCAGACGTCGGCTCCCGGCTCAGCCTGTATGCCGCGTTGGATCACTTCGCGCTGTGGGGCGGTACCCATCCCGACCATGCTCCTATGCCCGTCAACCTGGGGAATTATCTGCGGGTCATCACAGGCCGTCCGGCCGGCGTCTCCGGGGAAATGACGGATCAGCTCAATGTCATCGGTGACCAGCGCGGCGGCGAACTGGTCAAGGCGGAGTGGCGCGGAGAGGGATGGAAACTCGTCGCCCAGCATGATATCCCGTACGACGACGGTTCCGGGATGGGTCTCCAGAACTTTCCGGACGGAGTCAATACGCTCTGGCTGGGCTGGGATGACAAGGACCGCTGGGTCTCCGACCTCGTGTACGAGTATCATTATACCCGTTTCCAGTCTGGCCCGGTCAATGTGGAATGGTTCGGGGGAGAGGACAGCCCCTATGCACCCGGTATCCGGAGTACGACCGGGCTGGACGACTATTTCAACAATGGGGAATACTGCTCAGGGTGGACGCATTTCGGGCGGACCATCGGAGAACCGTTGTTTTATCCGGCGGGGACGCATGCCGGGGCCTGGTCCCCGGGCGTGGTGACGAGGGGTGTCGAGAACAACCGGATCCGGGCCCATCATGTGGGGATCAGCGGCAAATTATTCCGGGCCCACCCGTACCGGCTGGTGCTGACCTTCAGCCGGAATTACGGCACCTACGAGACGCCTTATGCCGGAGCGTCCGCCTGGCAGCGGCCCTGGGGCAGCGTCCGTGAGACTCCCTTGCATCAGTTCAGCGCCGGCTTTACCGGTATCTTCAGCCGTTTGTTCGGTATCCCGGGACTGTCCGGGATATATGGTATTTTCGCCGACAGCGGTGAAGTTTTGCCTTCGTCTGTCGGCGGGATGCTGGGGCTTCGTTATTCGTTGGATGCGGGCCGTTGACGCTTACAACTTGGCCGTCAGTTTCTTGATGGTATTCCGGTAGGCTTTGATCTTGTTGGCCTGGGTGCCGGAAGGGATGGGAAGCGCCTGGTTGTATTTCTCGAGCAGTTCGATCTTTTTCAGGATGCAATCCGCCTCAGAGCGGGTCTTGCAGATCTTGAGGTTGTCGCGGATTTCGTTGTTCATCGCGTTGATGATCTCGATCTGCTCCTGCTCTTTGGCCCGGTAAACATAGCCGCTGGTGAACCATTGGACCGTGCTCTCATCAAAGATCGGGCTGTCGGGGTCGGCCGGTGCCGCGTCAACGACCGCTTCCACCTCTTTCTTCTTGAAGATTTCAGCATCCTTGACCTTGCCAACCAGTTTGGAGAGGGGATCGACTTCCCGCTGCCGGGGCGGCCTCTGTGTTTCGTTTTCCCTCGTCCTGATGGCGGAGGCGGTCCGTTCGCGGGTCTGCGGCGCGGGTCTGGCGGCTTTAGGGGCCGGATCAGGGCTTGCCGCAGGTGTGGGCTTGGCTTCGGATACGGGCTTGACCGCCGGTGTGGCCGGCTTCGCTTTCATGCCGGGCCGCAGTTTCCGCAAGGTCTCTTCGGGAAGCCGGATGACCTTGAAACTGCGGATCGAATTCACGATGATGGCGTTTCCGCCGAGTTCATCGGCTTTGAGTACGGCCTGTTTATAGAAATTCTTAAGCTGCTGGGACGCGACGGCGACGGGCAGGACCGGCCGGTTCTCGACGAAGGCGATCAGCTTGTACGGGCCGGGCACTTCGTTTTCAGACAGGAAAATGGCTACATTGTCTCTGGCGGCAATCTCTTCCGGTGTCTGCATGGCCAGGTTGTAATTGTCGTTCAAAGTACTGACGGGGTAGACCCGGTAGGAGCAGGATGCCAGGCAGAGGAGCGCCACGGCGCCGAGGATGATTTTCTTCATGTCCGAAAAATGTAGTGTATCAACCGCGAAGATAAGCAAAAACAACATAAAAAAAAACAGCGCCGCAGCGCTGTTTGTGTGTGTGCTCCCTTAGGGGCTCGAACCCTAGACACCCTGATTAAGAGTCAGGTGCTCTACCAACTGAGCTAAGGAAGCAGTATTTCAATTTCGTGACCCGTTCGGGGCTCGAACCCGAGACCCCCACATTAAAAGTGTGATGCTCTACCAACTGAGCTAACGAGTCTTCCAACCTCATCGTCACCCCGGAGGGCTCTCGGAATCGGGATTGCAAAGGTAGGTGTTCGGATCGAAAAATGCAAGGATAATTTGAAAAAAAAATGAAAATCTCCTACCTTTGTGAAGAACAGAATCCAAATAACATGAAGATCGGGATCATCGTCGCCATGGACAGCGAGTATGAGCGTCTGTCTGAACTGATCGGCCCTTCGGGGCGTCTCGGCCGCAATACGGTCATTCTCTCCAAATCCGGCATCGGCAAGGTCAATTCCGCCCTCGGGACAGACCGGATGATCCGGGAGCATCATCCGGACTGCATCCTTTCGACCGGCGTCGCCGGCGGTTTGGGCGAAGGAATCGACGTGATGGATGTCGTCGCCGGGATCCGGATGACCTATCACGATACCTGGTGCGGCGAAGACAATGCGTATGGCCAGGTCCAGGGTCTGCCGCTCTATTTCGAGGCGCATCCGGCCCTGGTCTCCTGCGTGGAGACGTTGCGTAATACCCCCGGTGCACCCTGGATCCATTGTGGACTGATCTGCAGCGGCGACCGTTTCATCGCCGATTCAGAAGAAGAGGAGGCGATCCTGGGCCATTTCCCGGAGGCCGTCGCCGTGGACATGGAGTCCTGCTCCATCGCCCAGGTCTGCCATCTCGAGGGGGTCCCTTTCATCAGCCTGCGGGTGATCAGCGATTCGCTCAAGGGCAACCGCGGCGAGTCGTATGCTGATTTCTGGGCCACGGTGGGCACTACTTCTTTCTCGGCGGTCCGCCAGTTCCTGGAGTCTCTGCCTGACAAACTATAGGGCAGTCCCGGCCGGGTCTTCTTCCTGGTAAAAGTCAGTTGCCGGGTCATGCGCCCGGCAATCCGGCTCCGGTGTCATAGAACTGGCAGCGGGAGCGTCCGCAGCGGCAGCAGTCTCCCGGCTTTCATCGGTCCTGGGGCTCCTTGAAGGACCAGTCGCGGGGTGCCGGGACACCGGGCAGGGGCTGGTAGTTTTCCAATTTTTTGAGGAGGACCTCGATAGCCTTGTCGAGCTGCTGGTCGACGCCGGCAGCTTCCTGGACAGGGTCGTTGTCGATCACGATGTCAGGATCGACGCCGTGGTTCTCGATGATCCATTGGCCGGTCCGGCTGTCATAATTGGTAAAGAACGGGACGCGGATGTCCGTGCCGTCCATATACTGGAGCGAACCGCTGATGCCCACGATGCCGCCCCAGGTGCGTGTGCCGATCAATTCGCCCAGTTGGTTGGCGCGGAAGCTCCAGGGGAAGAGATCGCCGTCGGAGGCGGAATACTTGTTGATCAGGCACACTTTCGGACCGTAGAACGTCCCCTCGGGCACTTTACCGGTGCGGGTGGAGCCGCGCCGCATGGTCATCCGGTAGGGCGTGCGCAGCAGCCGTTCGATAATCATCGGGGAGACGTTGCCGCCGCCGTTGGCGCGGTCGTCCACGATGAGCGCCTCCTTGTCCAGCTGGGGATAGTAGTAGCGCACGAACTCGTTGAGGCCTTCCGCACCCATGTCCGGAATATAGATGTAGCCGATACGGCCCTTGGAGGCTTTCTCGACGTAGGCGATGTTTTTCTGCACCCATTCATAATGGTAGAGCGGGTACTCGTCGGCGATCGGGTTGACGACGATCTTGCGGGCTCCGTCAGGGGTCGGTTTGGCGTTGACCGTCAGCTCGGTCAGCACGCCCGCCTTGCCGGTCATCAGCTCGTAGAAACTCTTGGCGGAGGAGGTCGTAACGCCGTCCACGGCGAGGATGTAGTCTCCCTCCTTGACATCCATGCCGGGCTCGGTGAGCGGGGAACGGAGCGAAGGGGAGTAGTTGGCGCCCTTGAGGATGTGCCGGATCTGGAAAGTACCGTTCTTGGCCGGTACGATCTCGGCGCCCAGCAGGCCCATGGAGACCCGTCCGGGCTTCTTGTATTCGCCAGGGGAGACATAAGAGTGCCCGACGGTCAGTTCGCCGATCATTTCGCCGATGACATAGTTCAGGTCGAGCCGGCACTGCACGTAGGGGAGCAGCACCTCATATTTGGCCTTCATCGCATCCCAGTCGATGCCATGCATGTTTTCGAGGTAGAATCCGTCGCGGAAAGCCCGCCACGCCTCATCGAAGATCTGGGCCCATTCCTGCGCCCAGTCGATGTCGGCGTACAGACCCTTGAGGTCGATTCCATCCTTGGCGGATGCCTTGGCGCGCGGCAGCTCGCTGACATAGGTCTTGCCGCCGGTGGTGACGAGGGCTTTCTTGCCGAAGACGCCCATGCTGCCGTCCACGACCTGCGTGGCTTCCTGCTTGGCGAAATCGAAGTACTGGACGCCGCCGCGTCCGCCGAACCAGATTCCCTTTTCGTCGCCGTAGACCGGGCGCAGCCAGCCGGTGCCGGCCGGGATCTTGAGGATGCGGCCGGTGATGCCGTCGGCATCTACCCGGACTTCTGCGGGGGCGTCCTTCTTGTCCTTGTCAGCCTTGTCGGGGGCGGGTTTGCCGTCTTTCGGCGCCTCCCCGTCGGAGGGGAGGAAGGGGGATACGCCGTCGCGGGTGAGCAAGGCGATGTAGAGGGCGCCCATATTGTTGTAGGCATAGTTCCACTCGACCTGGCTGTAAATCGGGTTGAGATCCTGCGTGGCATTGAACATCAAGTACTTGCCGTCGGCGCTGAACAGGGGCATCGAGGCGTCGTACCATTTCTCGGTGACCGGGATTTCCTCTCGGGTGGCCAGGTTGCAGACATAGACGACCGACATCTCGTTGGGAGCCGGACGGGTATAGGTGATCCAGCGGCTGTCGGGGGACCAGCGCACCCCGCGGAACTCGGCCTCCGGACAGGTCGTCACGACCGTCTTAGCCCCGTCCGGGACGCTGACGGTCACGATGCGGTTCTTCCGGTCGGTGTAGAGCAGGGACTTGGAGTCCGGTGCCCATTCGAGGTCACGGATGTAGGTGTCGTTGCCGTCCGTGAGCTGGGCTGTGGTTTCTTTCTGTGTGTCATAGAGCCAGACTTCGGTCTCGCCGGTCCGGTCGGAGATGTAGGCGATGTAGCGGCCGTCCGGGCTGTATTCCGCGTCCCGCTCATTGGCGTCCGGGGTACGGGTGATGTTGCGCTTGACCCCCGCCTTGACGGGGACGGAGAAGACTTCGCCCCGGGCGGTGACGGCCAGCCGGTCGCCCTGGGGGGAGAGGCTCATGCCCGTCCGCCGGTAGGAGACGTCCTTGCGCTCCGGGCGGGCCTGGATGCCTTCCGGATCCAGGCTGATCTCGATCTTGGCGTATTGCTTGGTCGCGGGATCGAACTGGTAGAGCCAGCCGCCGTTCTCGAACACGATCAGGGATCCGTTCGTGCTGGGGAACTTGATGTCATATTCCTTGAAATCCGTGACTTTGGCCGTGGTCTTGGTGGCGGTGTCGTACACGAAGAGATTCATCCAGTGGTCGCGGTCGGAGATGAAGTAGATCTCCCGGCCGATCCACATCGGCATGATGTCCTGCGCGTCGTTGGAGGTGATGTTCTCCACCTGCTTGCCGTCCCAGATCCAGATGTCGTCGGCCTGTCCGCCACGGTAGTATTTCCAGGTACGGAATTCGCGCATGGTGCGGTTGTAGGCGAGTCTCCGGCCGTCCGGGCTCCAGCAGCTGAATCCCCCTTCCGGCAGCGGAAGCTTGTCGCTCATCCCGCCATCGGCGGGCACGGTCCAGAGCTGGCCTTCGAACCCGTCGCCGATGCGGTTGCGGTAGAGGATGCTTTGGCCGTCCGGCTTCCAGCCCATCACGATGTTGTTCGGCCCCATCCGGTCGCCCAGATCGTCCCGGCCGTTGGTCGAGGTCCAAGTCAGACGGACGGGCGTACCCCCTTCCGCCGGGATGGAATAGACTTCGGTGTTGCCGTCGTACTGGCCGGTGAAGGCGATCGTCTTGCCGTCGGGCGAGAACCGGGGAAACATCTCATACCCCTCGTGGGAAGTCAGGCGCACGGCCTGGCCGCCGCTGAGCGGAGCTTTGTAGAGGTCTCCTGCGTAGGAAAAGACCACGTCGGTGCCGTTGGTCGTGGGGAAGCGGAGCAGCCGGCCTTCGCCGGCCTGGGCGCTGAGGGTCATCGCCGCGGAAAGCAGGAAGGAAAGTAACATCTTTTTCATCTTTTTGCCTGTTGTAAAGTCCGGTGCTAAGATACGAAATATCCCAATATTTTTATATCTTCGCAAAAACTGCGCTCGTGATCATGAAGAAGTGTTTGATGCGGACGAGATGACCATCGGCCGCGGCCTGCCCGACGATCAGCCGTTTTGTTTTATAATGGATCATTATTTGGATTATGAACAATAAGATTTTTTCCGTCGCCGTCCTGACGGCGGCATCCATTCTTTTCTTCTGCGCCTGCAATACCCGTTTCGCCGGTGAAAAGCAAGCCGTCGCCGACAAGATCTCCGAGACGATGGGCGACGTGCAGAAACTGACCTTCAATACCTTTGAGCAGGTCGGCCAGACTACGGTCGGCGAGGAGATCGAAATGCGGATCAACCTCTTCAAAACCAAGCTCGAGCAGGACCAGAAGTTCTTCGACATGTACACGGCCGGCGGCGTACTCGGCAAGGCCTCCCAAAAGAAGGATGCCATCGAGCGCGACCAGCTGCACCTGACCCAGCTGGATTCGATCCGCAATGTCCTGAGTGCGGCCCAGCTGGGTGCGATCGCGTACAAGGACTACAAGTTCTCCGCCACCGGCACTCTCAAGGACAGCAAGCTGGAAGCCAGGGACTGGTATGCCGCCATTACACCCTCCGGTGAGGTGCTCAGTCTGGTCCAGGATCCCAAGAAACTGCACCGCGGCCTGGGCGTGACCATCCCCGGCTACAAGGGCATGTTCGACGAAGAATAGGCATGGATACGCACGTCATCATCATGGCGGGAGGCATCGGCTCCCGCTTTTGGCCGATGAGTACGCCCGAACTGCCCAAGCAGTTCATCGACGTGCTGGGCTGCGGCCGGACCCTGATCCAGCTGACGGCGGATCGCTTCCTGCCGATCTGCCCGCCGGAGCACCTGTGGGTGGTCACCTCGGCCGCGTATGTCGACATCGTCCGGGAGCAGCTCCCCGGGATTCCGGCCGAAAACATCCTGGCGGAGCCCTGCGCCCGCAACACGGCCCCCTGCATCGCCTACGCCAGCTGGAAGATCCGTCTCCGTCATCCAGACGCCAATGTCGTGGTGACGCCCTCCGATGCCCTTGTGCTGGACGCCGTGGAGTACCGCCGGGTCATCTGGGAGGCGCTTTCTTTCACGGAGCGGCGGGCAGCCATCGTCACGATCGGGATCACTCCGACCCGCCCCGAGACGGGCTACGGCTACATCTGTGCCCGGCAGGATACGGTCCGGGAACTGGACGAGGCCCGCGTACGGCGTCCTTCGTCCCTGCTGGAGGTGGCCGCCTTCAAGGAGAAACCTTCGCTGGAGCTGGCCCGTGCCTATCTGGCGGCGGGCAACTATTATTGGAACGCGGGTATTTTCATCTGGAACGTCAGGACGATCACCGAGGCCTTGCGCGCGTATGCGCCCCAGATCGCCGGTGTGATGGACCGGATGGCTCCGAGTTTCTACATGGACTCCGAAGAGACGGTCGTACGCGCCTTGTTCCCTTCCTGCGAAATGATCAGCATCGACTATGCCGTGATGGAAAAGGCGGAACAGATCTACACGATCCCCGCCGAGTTTGGCTGGTCCGACCTGGGTACCTGGGGTTCGCTCCATGCCAACCTGACCAAGGACGATGCGGATAACGCCGTCGTGGGGGAGGGAGTACACTTGTATGACTGCAACGGGACGGTGGTTCATGTCTCCGACCTGCGGGGCGCGGTCATCGCCGGCCTGGACGGCTACATCGTCGCCGAGAAGGCCGGGCGCCTGCTGATCTGCCCGCTCTCCGAGGAGCAGCGCATCCGAGACTTCGAGAAAGCCTAGCCGGCGTCTTCGCTTCGAGCGTCTGTGAGGCCCTCGTTTTATACCAGCTCGATGCCGGCTGCGGCGCACTCGGCCCGCATTCCCTCCGGCCAGATGCTGCTCTGGATCTCACCGATGTGGGCCTTGCGCAGCAGATACATGCACAGGCGCGACTGGCCCACGCCGCCGCCGATCGTGCAGGGCAGTTCGCCCGCGAGCAGGCGCCGGTGGAAATACAGGTCCTTCTTCCACTCCTGACCGCGCTCAGCCAGTTGGCGCTCCAGGGCGGCCTCATCGACGCGGATGCCCATGCTGCTGACCTCGAACGCGTGTCCCAGCACCGGATTCCATAGCAGGATGTCGCCGTTGAGGCCGGCGTATCCGTCACTGCCCGGCGTGCTCCAGTCGTCATAGTCCGCGGCACGGCCGTCATGGATGCTGCCGTCGGAGAGTTTCCCGCCGATGCCGATGACAAAGACGGCCTTGTGCTCTCGCACGATCGCGTCCTCCCGCTCTTTCGGGCTCAGGCCGGGGTAGCGCTGCAGCAGTTCCTCCGAATGGATGAAATAGATGTCCTCGGGAAGGGCGGGCCGGATCTGGGGGAACTCGACGTAGAGTTTGTTCTCCGTCACCTTGATCGCCTCGTAGATGCGCCGAACCGTTTTTTTCAAGAAGTCCAGGGCCCGGTCTTCGCGCCGGATGACGGCTTCCCAGTCCCACTGGTCCACATAGATCGAGTGGAGGTTGTCCAGCTCCTCGTCCGGCCGCAGGGCGTTCATGTCCGTGTAGATGCCACGCCCAGGAGGGACGCCCATCTCTCCGAGTTTCAGCCGTTTCCACTTGGCCAGCGAATGTACGACCTCCGCCTGGGACTCGCCCATGTCCTTGATGGGAAAGCGGACGGGGCGCTCGACGCCGTTGAGGTCGTCGTTGATGCCCGTGCCGGAGAGTACGACCATCGGCGCCGTCACGCGCAACAGCGCCAGCTGGGCCGACAGGTTGTTCTGGAACATGTCCTTGACGGTCTTGATCGCCTTTTCGGTCGCTTCGGCGCTGCCGAGGAGGTTGGTGTAGCCCTGGGGGATGAATACGCTCATGTTCTTTACTTCTTGTGAAACAAAGATAGATAAAAACTTTGTACAAATAGAATTGTTGAATCCTGTCTGAAACAATCTCTTGTACATTGGAAAGATGAAAACTCAAAATATCCCGTAGCTGATAGTGCTGGGAAGTCCATTTTATAGGTTGATGGGGATTTGGTGTAGTTATATAAGTTGTTGAAATACAATAATATAATTTTACAAAGTTAATTGCGGTTTATTTTGATATTAGGTGAATTATGCGTAAATAATAAGCGTACTGAATTATGGCAGTCAACTATTTTTTGGAGAAGAGGGCGAACAAGGCAGGGGAACTTCCCATACGTGCCCAGATATGCGTCAAGGGCGTGACGCGGATTTCCACTTTCGGCATCAGCGTAGATCCGGATTATTGGAATGGCTCCCGGGTTAGCAAAGGTACTTACCGCAATTCCAAGCGGCTTTCCGGGGCGGAAATAAACAAGCGCCTGAACAATATCGAAAACCATTTCATGGACTGGGACAACCAGCTTACCCGCCGTCCTACCAAGGACGAAATCAAGGAGCAGGGCTCCGTGCAGCAGTGGGCCTATGCGACAAACCAATGCTGGCTGACCTTCCGCCACCACATGGAAGGCTTCAAGAAGGACGTGACTTTTGAGTACTTTGACGAGACAGGTCTTAATAAGTTCGTCACTTATCTCCGCGAGAAGAAGGGGTTGGAAGACAACAGCGTGCGCAAGCAGTACAAGAATCTCCTGTGGTTCACCAACTGGGCACTGCGCAAGGGCTATACCCGGCAGGATACCGTCACCCGCTACAAACCCAAGTTCAAGGTTGTGGAGAAGCCCATCATCTTCCTGGACCGGGAAGAGCGGAACATCCTCTACAATTATGTAATTCCCAAGAACGGCACCAAGGTCAAGCTGCTGGACATGAACGGCAATGAATACGAGAAGACCGTCCAGGAAGCCGGAGCCCTGGGCAAAGCCCGAGACCTTTTCTGCTTCTGTGCTTTCACCTCCCTGCGTTTCTCCGATATGTACAACCTTCGGAAAAAGGACGTTGCCGAGAATTACATCTATGTCACCACCCAGAAGACCAATGACCGCCTCCCCATCGACCTCAATCCTTACTCCAAGACCATACTCGACAAATACAAGGACATGGATTCCGTAGGCGACCATGCCCTGCCGGTCATCAGCAACCAAAAGATGAACCAGTACCTGAAGGACTTATGCGAACTCTGCGGCTTCAACGAGCCTATTACAAGGGTTTGCTTCCGTGCAGGGCACCGTGTGGAAGAGACCTTCCCCAAGTATGAAATGATGAGCACCCACGCTGGCCGCCGTACTTTCATATGCCTGGCCCTCTCCAGCGGCATTCCGCCCCAGGTGGTGATGAAATGGACCGGCCACTGCGACTACAAGTCCATGAAGCCGTACATCGACATCGCTGGCAAGACCAAGTCCGACGCAATGAACACCTTTGCAAATTCACTCAGTTTTTAACAGGTAATCTTGCAAAGATTTTTGTATTCAGTTAAACTTTATTAAATTTGCATCCACGCTGACGATTTTTCGAGAATTTTGTCAACGACACTGCAAAATTTCACAAACCTTATGTACCATAGAATATTCGACATAGAGAACCGCCTTGATGAAGGAATGTTCCTGTTTGGCGGCCGCCAGGTGGGTAAGTCGACGCTTCTTAGGGAGCGTTTCCCAAAAGCTATATATGTAGACCTTCTTGACCCTGATACCAGGAAGCGGTTTAAACGCCGCGCGATGGAGTTCTACGAAATGCTGGTGAAGTATCCGCCCCAGACGCTGGTTATCGTGGATGAAATCCAGAAACTCCCTGAGCTCCTGGATGTCGTCCACAAATTGATGGTAGAGAACGGCCTGTATTTCATCCTCAGCGGCTCCAGCGCCAGGAAGATCAAGAAAGCTGGCGTGAACCAGTTGGGAGGAAGGGCAAACGAGGAACATCTATATCCTCTGGTTTATGCTGAGATTCCCGACTATGACTTCAACAGGGCTGTCCAGAACGGTATGATCCCCCGGCACTATCTGGTAAAGGATGCAAGGGTGCGCCTCAAGAATTATGTGAACCTCTACCTCAAGGAAGAAATCGAGGAGGAAGCCCTGGTGCAGAATATTGACACTTTTGAGCGTTTTCTTGAAGTTGCCGCCGTTACAAACACGGAAATCTTGAATTACGACAATGTCGCATCTGACTGTGGCGTGTCTATCAATACGGCCAAGGCTTATTTCAAGATTCTCTACGATACGCTCTTGGGATTTGAGGTCAAGCCGTACAGGAAGGTGATTAAACGGAAACTCCTACAGACATCAAAATTCTATTTCTTCGATGTCGGCATCCCCAATTACATGCTGCACCGCTACCACCTTATGCCGGGAACGCCTGAATACGGCCATGCCTTTGAGAGCATCGTCATGCAGGAAATCCGTGCTTACCTTGGATATACCGGCAGTGAGGAGGAACTCACTTACTGGCACACCTACACCAATGACGAAGTCGACGCCGTGATAGGTGATGCCCGCATTGCCATTGAGATAAAGTCAACGGACCATGTGGACACCGATCATAAAAAGGGCTTGAAGAAATTTGTCGAAGAGCACCCGGATGCAAAGCAGATTATTGTTTCCCGGGATACGCTTTCCAGACGTTCAGGCGACATTGACCTCTATTACGTTACTGACTTCTTCAAGGCCCTTTGGGCGGGCGAGATAATCTAAGGGTGCCATGAGTTTCGTTAGCGATATGGATTTGGCCGCGCTGGAATTCGATGTGAAGGCGGCGCAGGATGTGCTGGCAATGTTTGCCGATGCCGGGAAGTTGCGGATTCGGGTGCAGGACCTTCTGCAGCAGTGCATGGCGCGGATTGACAACTGGCTGGAGAACGGTTTTATCATCTTCGCCGGTTTAACGGTGAGCCTCAAGGGCACTTATAAGTTCTGGACGGAGCTCAAATGGCTTTTACGATGGTAGAATAGGGTTGCTCCTGGCTCCGGTAGCCGGTGGCGGCATCCAGCAGGACAAACTGTCCGTGAACCTGGTACTCGTCCAGGTCGAGCCCCCAGATGCCGACATAATCCGGAACAATAATCTTGACTTCCTCGCTCCCGCACTACCCTCCAGCGAGGCTTTCTTATGGCCATGTATGAGAAAGTGAGCATATTTGCGCTGATCAATCAATTTGTGGAGTTTTGACAAATTCCCATTTTTCGGTGTAAATCGGTTGATGTAATCAGCATAATGGCTGTATGTTGGAGAAAAATTCCTCCACTGCCTTACGCTTGTAGCTATCCTTCAGTGAAACCAGTGCGCCTTGGAATTCGGTTCTGGCATCGGAGATAGGGACTTTAATTAGGCCCTCGTCAGGATACACGAACGATTCGGGGAGGACGGCAACCAGATGACATGATCGGACCATATGAATCATCGTGTACAGGTCGTCAATCTCTATGAGCGGCTTCCAATCGTGCCCTGTCATCCAGGCAGTGATATTATCCAATGCCTTCCGGGCATCCATACCTTTAGCCGGAACCTCCAGAAGGAAAGGCTTGAGTTGACGGAGTTTGACCTCTTTGAAGGAGGCAAGCGGATGATCTGCCGTAGCAAAAGCGCAGAGTCGGCAGGTAAAAAGCGGCTTCACCTCAAGCACCATTGCGTCAACATCTGATGGGCAATTCATCAGTGCGAAGTCAATCTCCCTTAAATGCAGTAGCTCCAAGAGAGCATCATCTGTTCGGAAGCGGATGTCCAGACAGACCTCTGGAAAGCGCGGACAGAACTTCTGCAAGGCCCGGGTGAGGGCCGATGACAATCCATAAGAAACCCCGACCCGGAGCGAACCTTTTTTGAGTCCTTGCAGATCCTTGATCTCCTGTTTCCCTTGCTCGGACAGTTCCACGGTCTGAATGGCAAATGGCAGGAAGGCTTTCCCGGCCTCCGTGAGCGTAACCCTTTTGCCGATGCGGTCGAAGAGCTGCACCTCCAATTCGTCTTCCAGCTGTTTCACCTGCTGGGAAAGCGTACTCTGTACCACAAAACACTTCGCTGCGGCTTTACTGAAGTTTTCGGTCTGCGCCGCTGCAATGAAATAACTGAGCTGCCTGAGTTCCATATATCGGGAATTTCGATTATTCTTATTAAAATTATTTGTAGTACAAATATAGCACTTCTTCTTGAACCGCGCTATCTTTGCAGCCGTAAACAAGAAAGGAGTTATTATGAAAATCAGTTATTGGAGCGATTATGCCTGCCCCTATTGCTATATCGGGGAGGCCCGCCTGAAGAAAGCCATTGCCGAACTCGGCATTGAAAACGAAGTGGAACTGGAGACCTTCGCTTTTGAACTCAATCCGGATGCGCCGAAGACCGTGGAGTCCGACACTGTTACCCGCTTTGGCATCAAATACCACCTGAGTCCCGCTGAAGCCGCGGCCGAAGTGGAGCGCATCTCCGAGATGGGACGTACCGAAGGAATCGACTTCCGTTACGCTACAACACTTTATACCAACACACGTGACGCGCATCGGCTCACCAAACTGACCCAGAGCAAAGGGGACGCGAAACTGACCGAAAAGCTGGTGGACCTGCTCTTTGACGCCTACTTTACCAAGAACCTGAAACTGGCGGAACCCCAGACGCTTTTATCCATCGCAAAAGAGGTGGGCCTGGACGAGGCCGAAGTGAAATCCATGCTGGATAGTGACCAGTATATTGACGATGTCCGGATGGAAGAGCACGAGGCCATGACCCTCGGCGTGCACGGAGTGCCTTATTTCCTTATCAACGGAAAGTTTGTCATCCCCGGCGCTCTCTCCGTTCGTGCATTCAAGCATACGCTGGAGCGTGCATTGAAAGACGAGAAGGACAATCCCGAAACGGCCCACCAGTGCGGTCCGGACGGATGCAGAATCTTCTGATATGGTACGCCCCGTTCAAGTGCAGGATTATTTCTCGGTCAATGCCTACTTCTGGATTGACGAGAGTACCGGCCACGGTTTTCTCATCGATCCGGGAGCCCAGGCGGACTGGCTGCTGCGCGTCATTGAGATGGAGGGTTGGACTATCGAGAAGATTCTCCTGACACACGGCCATTTTGACCACACCGGAGCCGTGATGGCCGTCAGCCGGGCACTGGACTGTCCGTTCTACATTCATCATGCGGGGAAAGACTTCCTTACGGACATCTACTTGAATCTCTCCATCTATTGCGACAGGAATGTCGTACTCTCCGGGGCTCATTTCCTACAAGACGGGGATATCCTCTCCCTGGAAGCCAATCCAAGGAAACAGTTGAAAGTCATCCATACTCCGGGACATACGCCGGATTCGGCAGTTTACTACAGCGCTGAAGAAAAGACAGCTTTCGTAGGAGACACGATCTTCAAGGGAGGTCCCGGATCCACACAGTATCCCGGCGGTAATCCTGCACAATTGAGAGACAGTCTGGAAAAGATTCTTTCCCTGCCACCTGAGACTATCCTATATTCCGGACACTCCACACCGACAACTGTTGGACGGGAGTACGCCTTTTATCTTCGGTAAATTCCCGTTTCACGGCTATTTAAGGCTGCGCCTCGGAAGTGCAAACAAGTTTTGGCATTTCGCTCGGCTTGCACTTAAATTCGAATTTATCGGCCCAATTGTATTGCTTTCCATACCACCTGCCAGTCATTATCATTTGCATCAACGTGATACTTATAACGGCGACTATCCATTGCTTTGAGAACTTCTACGACGACATTTCGCTGCTCCAAAGACTCATTGGCAGGGACGTTGAAATCAACTTTAAAAACGTCACCTTCATTTATATGTTCATCGGCAAGAAAGATATCAACCATTTGCTGATTGATTATAGCTTTGTCGATAATCACTCTGTACTCAGAATTCAATAATCTGGTCTCAAAGGAAGTCTTTGTTTCGGGGCCTGCCGTTACTTCGAAATAATATGAACCTTCAGTAGATGGGATAGTGACGACTTCGCTATTATCGGGAAATTGCACATCATAAATATGTGACAGACAACCTGTAAATATAAGAAGACCTGCTAATGCAAGTATAAATGAATTCTTCATAATCTATCAACATGTATTGGAGTTTAATAATCTTATATCTAAATGCATTAGTCCTGAATATCTTGCACGTATGATAAAACTAAAATTTCGATTTCTCGGTCTGATTCACTATATGGTTTCTAGCCCGATGAAGTGCATGATTCCCGGGGTTTGGCAGTCGCGGTAGTCTTTGTTGATGCGGATGAGGGTTACGTCCGGGTAGGAGGCGGCCATCCGCTCGAAGGGAAAACGGATGATGGTGGGGGTGTTGAAGCCCACACCATATTCGAGAAGCGCCAGTTTCTTTTTCCCCAGTGTTTCCTCTAAAAAGGCGTAGTAGCGCTCTGCCTGCAGATGCCAGCGATCGTCCTCCACGAAGTACTGGTTCGTGCGGACATTGATTTCCATCGGCCCGCCGCAGACAGGGCACCGAGGAACCAGCGCTGAAGGAATGCGGCAGTCTTTCTGCTGTACAACCATCTGTTTCACAAGGGATTCGTTGCTGTATCGTTTGGGATGGCAGGCCGTGGCGCACTGCATGAGGCCGTAGTCTCCCTGCACTTCAAAGACCTTGTCCGGGTCGAATCCCGCTTTGGCAAACTGGCCATCCACATTGGTGGTAATCACAAAGTATTCCTTGCCCTGGACCAGTTCCAGCAGATGCTTGTAGAGGGGCTTTCCTTCCGGGGCGAAGCGGGCGTAGTCAATGTGTCGGGACCAGTAGGCCCATTTCTCCTCCTCACTTTGGAACGGGTAGAAAGAGGATGTATATAGGTCCGTGAAGCCGTAGCGCGCAATCATATCGGCAAAGGCTTTCTCGAAGTCGGGCCCGCCATAATGGATGCCGGCCGCCGTTGACAACCCGGCCCCTGCGCCGATGAGGACGGCATCAGCCTGGGCAATGATGCGAAGCGCTTCGTCATGGCCGACTTGATCGGCCATCTCAGATCCCCGATCGAATCGGGGATGACGAGGAAAGGGCGTTTTGATAAAGTTCATGGTCGATGTCTTTGAAAGTATTGAAGATGACGGCTTTGACTGATGAATCCGGGTGGCTCACCATCCAGGAACGGACGGAGGAAATGGCAATCTCGCAAGCCAGGTCATTGGGAAAGCGGAATTCTCCAGTGGAAATGCTGCAGAAGGCAACGGACCCCAGGCCATACTTGTGCGCAAGATTCAGGCAGGATGTGTAACAGGAGGCTAGCTGCGTTTCCTGCTGGCGAAGCGGCAGGGGAGCTGTCACAATGGGACCGACAGTATGAATGACATACTTTGCCGGAAGGTTGAATCCGGGGGTGATCCGTGCGCTGCCCGTGGGCTCATCCGTGCCGTGCATCATCTCCGCGCAGGCCAGCCTAAGCTGTACGCCCGCTGCCGAATGGATGGCATTGTCAATACAGCGGTGAAGGGGCACAAAACACCCCAGCATCTGCGAATTGGCGGCATTGACAATGGCATCCACCTTCAGGCGGGTAATGTCGCCTTGCCATTCGCAAAGAGATGCCCGGTCGTGGCCGGGCATGACGTCCCCGTCATTGCCGGCTTGACCGGCAATCTCCACCACGCCTTTCGCTGCCAGTTGCGTCTGCAACTCTTCGTCCTGCACTCGCAGGAATTCCTCAGAAGCTAGCATCGGCGGCCGCACATTCATCAGCGCCCGGAAAAGGTCCCTACGCTCCTGCGGGGATCCAGGAACAGGCATATGCCGATACCTGGGATTCTCATCCAGCAGGTATCGGCAAAGCCATTCGAGACGTTTATGTTCAGCTTCAGAATTTACCATTGGCATTCAGTTGTTTGTCTTCCGGGAGAATGGACTCGATGGTGTCCCAATGCTCGGCAATCTTGCCATTCTCGATGCGGAAGAGGTCGTAGTAGGAGGTGTGTACACCGCCCAGGTAGCCTTCGCTTACGGTGAGGACGAAGTTGCCCTTGCCCAGCACCTTATGGAGCGTATCGTACTTCATCTCAATACCCTGCTGGGCCATTGCTGCAAGAGCCGCGCCAAGACCGTCCATGCCATCGGCAATGCCGGGATTGTGCTGGATGTAGTTGTTGCCGTCATAATAGGAGGCAATCTTTTCCGGATGCTGGCCCATCAGCACATCCTTCACAAAGTTCTCGGCCAGGACCTTGTTCTCGGCCGTCTTGTCCAGGTCTTTGATTTCGGTGGCACCGTCCAGCATGGCATGACCGGATGGATTGGCCGTCTTTGGCGTCTCCTGCAGGTTGTCCCAGTGCTCCACGATTTTGCCGTCCTCGAATCGGAAGATGTCGAAGCCGATCTTGGGACCGAAGAAGTTGTAATCGGTGTGAGCGACGACGTAGTTTCCATCCTGGAATACGCGCACGGTGTTCACCTTTGCGGCTTCCGGAAAGTTCTTGAGAGCAGCAAGTGCTGCGCCGAATCCGGCCAGACCGTCGGCCACGCCCAGATTGTGCTGGGTATAGTGGTTCGCGTTGATGTAAGCGATGGGCTCGGTGGCCCCGGTTTCGATGGATTTGAGTTCTTCCACCATCATTCTTTCAAAATCAGTGTGTGCCATAATTCGATTGTGTTAAAAGTTTTGTTCGATTTGACAATGCAAAGGTATGGCTTCGCTGAATATTTATCAAGTAGATACTTTCTTGTAAGTATGTAGCTTATTCGTAAGAAATGGGAAGAAATATAATGTACGTAATATATATGGCGTTAATTTTTTTGTGATTATTTTTGCGCGGACAGTTTCTATATGCTTACTATTGGAAAGTATAGGGAACTTCCGTACCTTCGCAGCATCAAATCGCGCGTACTATGAAAGAAGTCAATACCGCCTATCTTACCTGTCCCATCCGGAACGTCATCGATCGTTTCGGTGACAAATGGTCCCTGCTGGTCCTGTATCACCTACATAAGTATGGGACCCTTCGCTTCGGCCAAATCTATAAGGAAATGAGCGATGTGTCGGAGAAGATGCTGTCTGCTACCTTAAAAAACTTGGCGCGAGACGGTCTGGTGCATCGCAAGGTGTACCCGGAGATTCCTCCGCGCGTCGAGTATTCCCTTACGCCGCTCGGAGAGTCGCTGATGCCTCACGTGGACAGCCTCATCGGCTGGGCGGTGGAGCACTTCCAGGATGTCACGCATGGGAAAGTATGGGTGTAGTGGTGGCAGGGGCCTCGGACAGCTTGATGGTTTGCCGGCAAGGGTCTCAAGACGATTGTCTATATGCCGGAGAAGCAGGAGCCGGAGCTGATGTACAAGCTGTTCGACAAGGTTGTCGGCAGTTTGGATGATCTGATAGAGTCCGTTAAGCGATAAGTTCTTATTCTTCCTCCTGGGCATTCTTCGCGTAGGTGCGGAGAGATTTCGGCTACCGTGTTTGAAGGAAACCGAGCTTCTGAGCGTGTGCTGGAGAAGAATGGGTTCCAGCTGGAAGAGACAAGGGCTGGTCTGAATGGTAACGGTTGTAATTTCGCGGGGTGCGAGGTTTTTGTTAAATCCGTAAACTAACGTGAGTTCGATGAATTATAACTAAAAGAGAGACAGTTGAATAAGGCTATTTTCATAGGGCGAGACGCGTTCTACGTCAATCATCGGCTTCTTCGGGAAGAACGAGTAGGCAGCCAAGCCTGCCATCAAGTTGACCGTG
>JAFUWZ010000026.1 GCA_017471045.1 Bacteroidales bacterium | reverse complement strand
TCATGCTTTACGAATTACACGGAACCATCTACGCCCTCGGAGAATTGATCGAGGGAGAAACCCGCAACGGCGGGACCTGGCAGCGGCGCGAGGTCGTCGTCGAAGTCCAGGACGGGAACTACACGAACCGCGTTGCGCTGACCGCATTCGGCGACCGCGTCGAAGATGTCGAGAAGTTCAAGGAGGGGGACGAGGTGAACATCAAGTTCTCGATATCGGCCCACGAATACAATGACCGCTACTACAACGACATCAATATCGTCTATATCCGCAGGTATCGCCAGGAGGGCTGGTCCGACCGGATGGCAGGCGGCGACCCGCGCCAGGCCCGGCCCTATCCCGGGCCGAAGACATACGAAGACCCGGCACCCGCACCGGCGCCGAAGAGCAGGGTCGATGCGGTCCTCGACGGCGAGGTCAGCGGCGCAAACCAAGACGACGACCTGCCATTCTGACGTACAACGATGGCCTGCGCGTGGTATAAGAGGATGATCGCCGGGGCGGGAATCGTATGCAAGCACCCGCCGCTGGAGATCCCGGTGCAAGTCCGGGCCGCGGGCCTTTAAAAACTGATTAATACAATGGACGAAACCTTATATATGCTGGATTGCAGCAACGCATCCACTTCCTGGCGGGCCTGGCAGAACGCCGCCCACAATGAGGCCCGGCGCTTCGACCGTCAGCTCTTCACCCGCAGCCAGATAAACGCCATGGGGCACCACCTTGACAACGTCGCCAGGACCGTTCGCAACTACGTCCCCGGATCAATCCGCCTGCCGGACTGGGATTTCTGCGACTCGTACAACGTCGATCCCTCGATCAGCCTCGGCCCCGGCTGCACCATCGCCTTCCGCCGCACGGCGGGCAACTTCCGCGTAAAATGAGCAGAAGACTATCCAACGGCCGGCCCGTTACGGCATCATACGACACCGACAACCATAGCTTCGATCCCCCGGCCGGCATCGTGGAGCCGGGGACGCCTGCGCCGGAACACCTTTGTCGCGAATGCGACCACTACATCATCAACCGACCGCTCAGCAACTGCTCGCGGACCTACGGAGGAGCAACCGGCCCGCTACGGCCCGCCTGTAAGCACTTCACCCAAAAAACACCTACAACAATGAAACACAACAACGACACGGCCCCTGCCGCCGCCCAAGTGCAGGAACCACCCACGACAAAGGTCTGCAAGACCTGCGGGCGCGAGTTGCCCGCCGAGGCCTTCGGCAAGCACTTCCGTTCCGCCGACGGCCTGCAATCCTCCTGCCGCGAGTGCATGTCCAAGCTGGTCCGCGCCTCATGGAAGGGCGGGCGCAAGCGAAAGAGCGAGACCCCTGCACCGGAAGCACCAGCAGCACCGGCCCCACACGTTACCGTCAATCCGTTCGTAACGGAGATTTCAGACCGCGACCTCGCCAAGGAACTCCGGCGGCGGGGATATGTCGTCCAATGCAAAAAGATCGTGGAATTATGACGGACCGGCAAACGCTTCACAAGATGCTCGACGAACTACTTGACGCGGGGCGAACTACGGGCACCAACTCCGTGTATATTTCCGGAAGTCCCGGAGAGACCCCCGCGATACAAAAGACTTACCACCTCAAATTTAAGATCGATGTAGTGGGCCTTGAATCTTAAAACCATTAAAATACAAATAATTATGAAACTTTACAAGAAAGTGATCATCCGCGCCGATCGCGCCGGAGTGTTTTACGGGACTATCACCCACAAGGAAGGAGATGAAGTCGAACTCAAGGACTGCCGCCGTATCTGGTACTGGGCCGGCGCCTGCTCAATCTCCGAGCTGGCCGTCAACGGGACATCCGCGCCGCAGGACTGCAAGTTCTCCGTCGTCGTCAGTGAAATCACCGTGCTGGGTGTTATCGAGATCGTCCCCTGCACGGAGAGGGCGGTCGAATCCATTGAAGCTGTGCCGGTATGGAAGAAAGCCTAGTCCGCGCGTGGTTGCGCGTTGATCCGGAGTCCGGTTCTGGTAACGGTTCTGGTAACGGTTCTGGCTATGGCGATGGCGATGGCTACGGCTACGGCAACTGCAACTGCGACGGTCCTGGTAACGGTTCTGGCTATGGCGCCGCCTACGGCTACGGCTACGGCAACGGTTCTGGTAACGGTTCTGGCTACGGCCATGGTCGCGCCTGGGGCGACGGTCAGGGCTGGGGCGATGGCGATGGCCATGGTCGCGCCTGGGGCGACGGTCAGGGCTATGGCGATGGCTACGGCTACGGCTACGGCAACTGCAACGAAGAAATCAAAACCTTTGAGGGGCAATCGGTCTTTTACATCGACAACGTGCCGACGCTGATTTACGCGATTATGGGGGACCTCGCCCTCGGGGAAATCCTCGACGACGACTTCTCGCTCCGGAAATGCTACGTCGCCAGGTGTCACGGCTACTTCGCACACGGATACACGCCCTGGCAAGCCATCACAGACGCCGAAGCGAAATGGATAGAGGTCCGCCCCCTGGATGAACGCCTGGACGAGTTCGTGAAGGCCCACCCGGACCTCGACACGCCCTATGACGATCTCTTCGCCTGGCATCATGCTCTGACCGGCTCCTGCACCGCAGGCCGGGAGCAGTGGTGCCGGGCCCATGATCTCAATCCGACGGACTCGATTACCGTTCGCTACTTCATCGAAAACACCCGGAACGACTACGGCGGCGATGCGATCCGCCAGCTCGCCGAGCGCTACGGGATGACACTGACACCCCGGAGAGACGGGGATACTCCACACTCGTGACGACGGGGAAAGACCCGTGGCAGCCGGGAGAGACCGGCATTTTAACAACAAAAAAACGTATTACAAATGGCAAACCCCAAACACATCACCAAGCCCGCCACCAGCGCCGTGAAGCCCATCACGAAGGAGGAGCAGGCCGCCCAGATCGCCCGCTTCTTTTCGCAAAAACGTGAGCAGTATTTCCAGACCATCCTTGCGAACTCCTTGCAGGCCGGGGCCCCCCTCAACCTCGATACGGTCGACAAAGCCCTTGCCGCCGCCGACTACGCACTTGAAAAGCTCTATCCGGTCCCGAAGGAGGGGGGCCGCGAAACTACGGAACGATGATCTACGTCGGCATCGACACGGGGCGCGACACGGGGCTCGCCGTCTGGGATTCCGGGCGGCGGGTCTTCCGCGCCATCGAGACCGTCCGGATCCACCGCGCCATCGAGACTGTCCGCGCCTTGGAACGGGCTAACCCGGGCCGGGTGCGGGTCGTGTTCGAGGATGCACGGAAGCGCCGTTTCTTCCAGCGAGAGCGGACCGAGGCTGAGTACCGGGGGCACCTCATGGGCGCCGGATCGGTAAAACGCGACGCGACGATCTGGGAGGACGCGCTGACAGACTACGGCATCCCCTTTGAGGCCACGCCCCCGCGGCGGGGTCTGACGAAGTGGGACGCCACGGCCTTCCAGCGGGCCACCGGCTGGACCGGACGGACAAGCAACCACGCCCGCGACGCCGCCCTGCTGGTCTTCGGACGATAACCGGAACCGCCCCAGACGATATTTTAATGCAGAATGACAAAGCGCGAAATAGTCGAGATCCTTGCCCGCGAGCGGCGCGTCGAGACGATGGTTCAGAACATCGCCCACGCGCCGATCGCGGACGATCTTCAAGACCTCGCGCAAATGGTCTATATCGTCCTCCTGGAATACGATGACGAAAAAATTGAGGACCTTTGGGAGAACGGTCAGATAAACTTCTTTATTGCCCGGATTATCCTGAACCAATACCGGACGTCACACTCTCCATTTTATGACCTCGTGCGGAAATTCCGCGAGCGATCCGAACCGATACCGCCCGACAAATGATGCAACCAGACAACACCGGCCCGGAAGCCATCGTCCGGACTTACAAGGAGATCCGGGCCGACTACGCCTTCGACCCGGACATATTCTGCGCGGACGACGAGCGCGCGCGGGCCGTAAAATGGATTATTGATCACCGTCTTTCCGCCGTCGACAAAACGATATTCCTGCTATACGTTGACCTCCAATCCTGCCGGAAGCTGGGCAAGCGGATGCAGATCAGCCACGTCACGGCGATGCGGGAAGTCAACCGGATCAAATCTATCATATTGAACGAATACACAAAGATTTTGCAGAAATGAACACATATTTTGCCATGACACTTGCCGCGCTGGTCGCGGTCTACGTCGTCGACGTGTCCGGCTTCACGGACGCCTGGCGGGCCGCCCTGGCCCGGTGTCTGCATGTCAAGGAGCTGCGGCCCCTGCCGCCCTTCGACTGCGGGAAATGCTCGGCCTTCTGGGCCTCCATCATTACTGCCGCCATCCTGGGCGGATTCTCGCTCCCTGCGGTCGCCTTCTCGGCGCTGCTGTCCCTGCTATCGCTTCCAATTGGGCAAACCATGATATTTCTACGCGAAGGGCTCGCCGCCCTGGTAAGCATGTTGACACGATGGACGAACTTGAACGGATAAAACGAGAAGCCCTTGCCCTGCCTATCGAGGACCGAAAGGCGCTGCGCTCGACCCTCACGAAGTCGATCAACGCCGTGGACGACATCCCGCCGGACGTCGATGCTGCGGAGATCGTGCGCGTCGCGGAACAGATCACCGGGGGCGACGTCCTCGGAAACCGGGCGCGATGCAACGTATCGGCCCGCGTCCTCGTTGCGGACCGGCTACGCGCCGCCGGAGTCCGGTACGGCAGGATCGGCGAGGCCCTGGGAATCCAACGGACGACCGCCTACCACCTCACCGCCACCGCTCAGATGGTCCGCGAGTCCCCGGTCGTCGATCGCGATATTGCAAAGGCACTGATACAAATGTACGAAATACTACCGCTATGACATTCAACGAAGAACAATTTCAGACCCTCGCCAAATACGAGGGCTATTTCAAGACCGCCGTCGAGGCGAGCTGGTGCCGCTATCCCGGCCGCGCCGCCCTGGTGACGGTCCATGCGATCCTGAAGGACGCGACGGGCGACCGCCGACGCCTCAACACCTCTTGCGGGGTGTGTACCCTCAATCTCATGCGCGACGCCGGGCGCATCTATTTCGCCGATAAGCAGGAGCGCATCGACGCCCAGAACGATCGCACCGCCGTCGAGCTCTCCCAGAAGGCCGCCAAGCCCCGGAAGAAAGTGACCGTCAAAACGGAGGCCGAGAAATGAAGAAGGAACGCATCAACATCTCCTATAAGGAGCTGACGAAGAACGCCGGGCAGGTATCGTGGCTCCCCGCGAACCCGCGCACCTGGACCGCCGACGATATCCGCCGGACGGAGGCGTCCGTCCAGGAAGACCCGGACTTCCTTGAGGACCGCCCGCTGCTGGTCGTCGCGGACGTCCCCGGCAAGTATGTCGTCTTCGCGGGGAACCTGCGCTGCGAGGCTGCGGCCCGGCTGCGCCTGCGGTCCGTCCCCTGCGTCCTCTACACCCCGGAAGGGCCGGAGGACGAGCTGGCGATCGTGCGCCGCGCCATGAAAGACAACGGCGCCTTCGGCGCTTGGGATTACGACGCGCTCGCCAACGAGTGGTCCGACCTGCCGCTCGCCGAGTGGGGTGTCCCCGCGTGGGAGGGAGAACCGGATAATGCCACGGTACCATCCGTTCAGGAGGACGACTTCGACGAGGACAAGGCGGAGATCCACGTCCGCTGCAAACCGGGCGACATATGGCAACTCGGCGATCACCGTATCATGTGCGGCGACTCAACGGATGAGGCGCAGGTCGCTTTACTAATGAACGGGGAACGGGCCGACATCGCGTTCACCAGCCCGCCGTATGGAGTGAAGAACATCGGGCGCCTGCGTGCGCATTTGGAATCGGGAAACAACGAAATAAGTCCCAGAAATTTTTACAACAAGTACGATGATACGCAGGGCAAGTGGGGCGATATCATGGATATGCACTTCGCGGCGATATCCGAATATAGCATCCAGCAATTTATCAATGTTCAAATGTTAGCAGCCAATCGGCGCAAATTGATGGCCTGGGCGGCTGCACACGCAGACCGTCTTGTTGACGTGCTGATTTGGGACAAGGGCCACGCCGCCCCGCAAATGCAACCGAATATCGTAAACAACAATTTCGAATTCATATTTGTCTTCGGCGGCGAGAATTGCTCCCGAGAATTGGTGTTTGGTGATTTCAAAGGAAACACGGACGCCATTATCCGCATAACAACCGAGCGGAACAAATACGCCGAGATCCATAGGGCAGTTTTTCCCGTGGCTCTGCCATCCGAAATTCTGCGTATCAACGTCAGGGCGCGATCGGTGCTGGATTGTTTCGGTGGCACCGGCACGACCCTCATTGCCGCCGAGCAGATGGGGCGCAAGTGCTACATGATGGAAATAGACCCGTACTATTGCGACGTCATAATAGCCCGCTGGGAGGCATTAACGGGCAAGACGGCCAAACGATCCACCGACACCGGGAATGCCCAGGAAACGGGCAATTAACACGCAAAACATGACTTTATCATGCCAACGGAGAAACAGATGCAGAATTTGAAGCCCTTCCAGGACCGGACCCCCGAGGAGGTCCGGGCGATCGGTGCGAAGGGAGGCCGGGCGACCGGCAAGGCGAAATTGCGCCGGAAGAAAGGCCGCGAGCTGGTCCGGGCGCTGCTATCCCTGGGCGTCGAAGATCCGTCCGTCCGCACCGCATTGGAGCGGGCGGGTTTTAACCCGGACGAGGTCAACAATGAGTTCGCCATGCACTTCCGGCAGATCGAAAAGGCCCAAAAGGTCGGAAGCACGGAAGCGTACAAGGCCGTCCTCAAGGCCGCAGGCTATGACGTGGACGAGGGTACCGGCACCGGCGCCGCCGTCCAGGTGATCGTCGGCACGCCGGAAGCCGCCGAGGGCCTGCGCCACGCGCTCGCCACGGGCGCGCAGCCGGGCGACCCGGACAAGGAGGGCTGACGCGATGAAGACGACCCACACCTTCGACAAGATCTGCGAAGCACTGCGCGACGATCCCCGCTTTATCGACAACAGGGGCGGCGCGCGGTCCGGCAAGACCGTCGCAGAGATGCAGGTCGTCGCACTCCTCGCCAAGCACGACAAGGCGCCGACGATTACCACCGTCGGCTCCGACACCCTGCCGCACCTCAAGTTGGGGGCCATCCGCGACTTCAAGTTCGCCCTGGAAGACATGGGCGAATGGAACGACACCCGCTGGTCCAAGTCCGGCAGCTTCTACACATTCCCGTCCGGGTCCGTCGTCGAGTTTTACGGCATCAACGACACGCCCGGCAAGGCCCTCGGCCCGGCCCGCCATCGTCTCGTCCTCAATGAAGCGAACCTCCTGCAGTGGGACGTCGTCCGCCAGATGCTCGCCCGGACGTCCGGGCTCGTCATGTACGACTACAACCCCGCCGCGCCCTTCTGGGGGACGGAGATCATCCCCAATCGGGGGCGCTATCGGCTCGTCCACACCACCTACAAAGACAACCAACACCTGCCGGTGGAAGTCCGCCGCGAGATCGAGGCCAACAAGGACTCCGGGAATTGGTGGCGCGTGTACGGCCTCGGACTGATCGGCCAGGTGGAGGGCCAGGTCTTCGACTTCAAGATCGTGGACGCCATGCCGGAGCCCGTCGGATATATCGAGACCTGGGGATTGGATTTCGGTTTCAGCAACGATCCGACGACCGTGATCCGCTGTCTGGTCCACCCCGGGCGCCGGGAGATCTACGCCGACGAACGGGTCTGGCAGACCGGGATGCTGAACCCGGACATCGCCGCCGCCCTCAAAGACAACGGGATCCGCCGGCCCGGCAACGGCCCGACCGTCTGGGCGGATTGCGCCGAGCCCAAGTCCATCAAGGAGGTCGAGGGCTACGGCCTTAACATCAAGGAGTGCGACAAGACTACGAAGGTCCGCGAGCAGATCGCATCGCTGTCGGCCTGGACGATCTACGTCACGCGCCGGAGCGTCCATCTGATCGACGAGGGCCGGAAATATCTTTACAAGCAACGGCCCGACGGCACCTGGACCAACGAGCCGATTGAGTTCTTTAACCACGGTATCGACGCGCTCAGATACGCCGTCTATACCGGCGTCATCTTGGCCGGCGCCCGCGGGTCTTATACTATCGGATTCCCACACAAAAAACACTCACCCAATGCACATTATTGACAACTACGCCGACCTCTCCATCGGCAAGTATATCGACATCTTGAACGCGGTCACCGACGGCGACGCGGACGATCTGGACAAACAAGTGGCGACCCTCGCGATCCTGGCGGACGTCACCGAGGACGACATCCTCGCCCTGCCGCTTTCGGAATACGCGGACCTGGTGGCGCGGGCGTCCTTCCTGGCGGCCGAGGACAAGGGCAAGCACGCCGTCGCGAAATCCTACAAGCTCGCCGGGCTTGAACTGATCCCCGCGGCCGACGCGGCCGAACTGACCGCCGGACAGTTCATCGATTTCCAGACCCTCACGAGCGACGGAGCCCTGGAACCCCGGCTGCCGGAGATCCTATCCTGCCTGCTCGTCCCGCGCGGCAAATCCTACGGCAAAGGCTACGACATCGCCGACGTCCAGGACGCCGTCCGGAACCACCTATCTGTCACGGACGCGCTCTCCCTGCTGGCTTTTTTTTTGGCCTCGTCGGAAAAATTGTTGCTGCGTTTCCTAACCTCTTCGGAACGGGCGGCGGCGAAGATGAAGGACCGGACGGCAAAGACAATGATAGTGGAGAAAATCCGGCAGACGCGGGCGACACTTTTGCGGGCCGCTGGGGCTGGATCGCAGCAGTAGACGGCGCCGCCGAGACGCAGCGATGCTCCTGGGACGCGATGCTCGACAAGCCCGCCGTCGAGTTCCTGAATACCCTGGCGTACCGGGCCGACAAGGCGGCGAAGGAGCGGGCGGATATTGAGCGATGGAAACGAACGCACTGACCTATGGCTGACAATCTTTTGCAATTCGACAACCTGCGCGCGGTCCTTGAGGAGTTCGCGCAGGAGTTCAAGGACACCTACCGGGCCGAGCTGGTGGCGAATGGCCGCTTTACTCAGTATGGCAAGGGGCGCCTCGTGGACTCGATCGACAGCTCGCTGAACATCGTCGAGGCCATGATCCGGGAAGGCGACCAGGCTTGGACCGTCACGATCAACCTAAACCAATACTGGAAGTTTGTCGAGGAGGGGACGCGCCCGCACTGGCCGCCGCCGGACGCGATCCTGCGCTGGGTCCAGATCAAGCCGGTGATCCCGCGCCCGGACGCCCGCGGGCGGATCCCCTCGCCGCGGTCGCTGGCCTATCTGATCGGACGGAAGATCTCGCGGGTCGGAACGGAGGGGTCGCACGATTTCAAGACGGCCCAGGCGTCCGTCCTTTACGTTTTCCGCGCCCGTGTGCGCCGGGCAATGGCAGCGGACGTCCGGGATTATGTCCGGCGGGTTCTCGCGCGGTAAAGCCTAATTTACGACGCGCCCCCGGTCTGCTATTTCCCGGAAATTCCCGAAATCATGGCAAATATCCTTGCATGGCAGGACTACTTCATCCAAATCCCCGTGTCCGACGGCGTGACGACGCTCTTCCGGGTGTCCGGCGGCGTAGATGAGTTCGGCCTGGTGGGCGTCTTCTATCAGGGCGTCGCCGTCCGGAAGCCGTCCGACCCGGCTGCCTACGCATCCATCAATTTGACGCCGATTTGTTGGCCCCGCATCCCCTATGGAGCGCCCAACTTCCACGAGAGAACAAAAACGGCGATCATGATCCCCGCCACTTTCACCGTCGAGACATCGACGGACGGCGGGGCAACCTGGACGGGACTTGCGAGTCATGTCATTTATCCGGACTGGTCCTACGGGACAGACGCCGGGTTCAACATATACCGCACCCGGCAGATTACCGACCATTTCCATTGGAAGCAGGTTCTCTTCCATACGCAGACAAGCACCCCGCCCGCGTCGGTCACGCCCTGGCGCAACGACGGCGCGGGGAATGTCAACGGCACCGCCATTTCGATGTCCGGCGGTGGCGTCGCTTCCCTTCCCCTGGCGCAATTCTGCACCGACAAGACCATCGCCGTCGGCTTCGGTCAGCTCACCTGGCGCACGCCCAACCACTGCGCGCCTGGGGCGCTCTACTACCGGAACCCCTTCGGGGGCTGGGACTCGTTCCTTGTCGAGGGGTCGATCCTCGCGTCGTCCGATACCGAGCGCTGGACGCGGACCGTCCGCGTCGCCGACAACACCAACCGCGAAGCCCGCGCCGAGCAGAACTACGTCAATGAGATCGTCCAGCGCCGGACCCTAAGCACCGGACCACTGACAGACAACGAGTCCGCCAAAATGTGGTATCTCCTGGAGAGCCCGGACGTGTGGCTGCATGACTTCCGCACGGACTCCGTCGTTCCCGTTATCCTGGACGACAAATCGCAGGCCGTCAAGACATACAAGACCAACGGGCGCCGGGTGTCTGTCTATACGATCAACTGCCACATCGCCCGGACCGATATCCGTATGTAACCATGCGCAGGAATTTACAACTTTTCATCGCGCCGGGCAACCTCTACAACCGCCCGGCCGATCTCGGTGACGACGCGGTCGTCCTCTATAACTGGAGCAACGGAGACCTGGCCGAACCCGCCCAGATCAAAAACTCCTGGTCCCGGCAGATCACACTGCCCGGCACGCCAACAAACGACATTCTATTTGGCGGAATGACGAACCACAGCAGGGCGACGTCTCCCGCTTTGATATCATCCGCCGGGGTCGAGTTCGACCCGTCCGTCCGGACGCCGTTCGAGCTCTTCGACGATGCGGGTGCGCTGCTGGAACGCGGTTACCTCAAGCTGGACGAGATTGTCCAGCAGGGTGCGGACCACTCCTACAAGGTGACGCTCTTCGGAGGCCTGGGCGGCTTCCTCTTCGCCCTTTCCTATGATCCGGAAGGGCGGCGGCGGTCCCTCGCGGACCTGGTGTTCAAATCGAAAGACGGAGCGGTGCAAGATCTCGGATTCAAGATCATGCAGGACACCGTCCTGCAGGCGTGGGCATTCCTGTCGCAACACTACGGCCCGCACTACCTGCTGAACAATAAGTGGGACTTCATCAACTTTGCCCCGGCCTACAACGGAACCCCGGCGGGCTTCTTCAACGCCAACAAGGCCATCGCTGATGTCGCCGCGGCGGGCATCCCGTCGTCGGTGGACGGCTTCACCCCCCTGGGCGGCGGCAACGTCGTCCTGGCCTCGTTCCAGGAGGCGCTGACGGAGTGGGAGACCCGCGACTTGCGGTCCTACCTGCAGCGGCCCGTGGTCCGGCTGGGTGCAGTCCTGAACGCCATCGCCGACCCGGAAAACAACGGCGGCTACTCGGTCGAGCTCGACGAAGCGGTGTTCGACCCTATGCTCGCCGCCAATCCCTACGTCTGGGACACATGGATCACCCTCCCTTTGCTGACGACGATGAAGTTCCACCGGGGCGGGACGTCTACCGCCTTCACGGTCGCCGCCGGCGAGAATACGATCCCGTCCGCGCTGTTCGGCGTCGCGGCGTCCTATCGCGTGGAACTCCGTCCAAAGATCGGGGCGGGATCGGGAAACCGTTATCTTGAATGCAGCCAGGCGTATCGTGCCGACTACATCAATTGGGTCGATATCAAGGTCGAGTTCTACAACGCCCAAAACGTTCTTCTGCAGACCAACGCCTTCCGTTTTGGGCCGAACGTGTCGGACGATCATCTCACCACGGCCATCCGGGGGCACTTCGACGCCACCGGCGCATGGACGGGCAATCCGGCCGTCATGGAATGGGAGAATACGGGCGTCGCCGCATCCTTCGCCAAGATGGTCGTCACCGCCACCGACGGCGGGGCGCGGTCCGGCGGTGAAGGGCCGGGCCCTAACCTGATCGGATATGTATGGACGGACCGATTTGACATTCTGAAGCGGGAGACATATTCCAATACGCCGCAAGGGAGCGGCAGTTATAACGTGTCCGCCATCGACGCGGTGCGCTCCTTCGTGGATGTCAAGGCCGAGGACCTGCTCCGGACCGAGAACACCCCGGCGGATTATCTGCTGTCCTTCTGCAAGATGCTGGGGCTTCGTCTGATCTTCGACCCCGTGCTCAACAAGATAACAGTCACGGACCGGGAGCACTATTACCGCACGACACCGGTGACCGACATCTCGCGCCGCATCAACCGCGGCAAGCCTATGACGACGATACCGCTGACGTTCGATAAGAGGTGGTATTCCTTTACGCAGGATTACGGGAGCGGCGAGTGGGCGCAGCGCTACCGGAGCATCTACGGCAGGGATTACGGGGAGCAGCGCGTCGACACCGGCTACCAGTTCGACGCCGGGACCTTCGACGTGATGTCCGGCGTCGTGTTCCGCGGTGCGGTCCAGATTCTGGAATCATCGAAATACTTTTGCCGCGGAAAGGTGGGCAACCGCACCGTTCCCGGGGCCTTTTACGACGCCGGCGCGACTTACCAGCTCTTTGATGCTGGTGGCAACGCGAAAGGCTTCCCGCTGCCGTACCCCGAAAGCGTCGCGGACTATTCCAGCCGCGACGGCCACCCCTACTTTGACGTGACAGACCGGCCGCAATTCCACGGGGAAGGCAATACGCCCTACGACGAGCGGGACACGCTGATCTTCCTGGCGGGCTTCACGCCCGTGGACGGCATGGACTACCGGGTCACGGACGACACCCTGGAGGCGATGTCCCTGAATAACAACACGCCCTGCTGGGACCTCACCGGGGGGACGCCCCTCTATGAGATCCCGTACTTCTCGCGGTACGGGCAGCTGTACGCGGGCGTGTTCAATGCGTCGCTCGACTTCGGCATCCCCGCCGAGGTTCCGATCCCGGACGCGCTGTTCAGCAACTGGGCGTCCATCTATGCCCGTTCCTGGCGGGACTTCATCGCCGACCGTCTGAGCATCGACACGCGGACGGTCCGGTGCCATGTCAACCTCGCCGGGCTCCAAGTTGGACAGGACCTGCTGCGCGGGCTCTACTACTTCGACGGGGCCGTGTGGTCCCTAAACAAGATCATCAATCACTCATTGACGACCTGGGACGATACCGAATGCGAGTTTATCAAGGTCCAGAACGTCGAAAACTATTAAACAATGGCAAACACAGAAGACGTCGAAGTGTTCCGGGTGCGCATTGACGCGGAAGGGCAGACCGTCGCCGAGCTCCGGGAATCGCTGAAAGGGCTGAAAAAGGATGTCGAGAACGCCGAGATCGGCACGGAGGAATACACCGAGGCCGTCAAGGCCCTCGGCGCGCAGCAGGACCTTTTGAAAGAGGTGATGTACCAGCAGCGGGCCGCGGCGGACGGCGTGACTGAGTCATACAATTCATTGTCCGCCGAAATGGGCCGCCTGAAGGTCGCCCAGAAGGCGCTGGACATCTCCACCGAGGAGGGCATGGCGCAGTGGCAGGCCTACGCGAAGGAGATTAACACGATCAACGACCGGCTCAAGGATCTTGACGCCTCCAACGGCGTCTTCTCGCGGAACGTGGGCGACTATGCCAACCAGGTATTGAAGGGCTTCAAGGATATCGCGAAGGACATGCCGTCGTGGACGTCCGGGATCAAGAAGGGCGTGGACGACGTGTCCAAATCCTTTGGCCTCCTGGCCACGAACCCGGTGATCGGTATCGCTTCGCTGCTGGCCCCGGTCGTCACGGAGATCGCGAGGGGCGTCCAGGATAACGCGGGCGCCGCAGAGGCCCTGCGGAAAGTCCTCGACGCGCTGAGGCCCGTGATGAATGTCGCAGCGGGCATCCTGGAGAAGATCGTCGGCTGGGTATCCGGCCTTGTGTCCCGCCTGGGCGACCTGGCCGGGGAATCCGCCGGGACCTTCCAGACGATCGTCACCGGCGCCGTCGGCGTGGGCAACGCCCTGCTGCAATTCCTTCTGACGCCTATCCGCACGGTCATCGAAGCCGTCAAGGGCTTGGGGACCGCGATGCGGGACGTGCTTTCGGGTCAGTTCAAGGCCGCGGCCGAGGATGCGAAGACCGCCCTCGCGGGGATCGGCGACGCCTTCATGAACGGCTTCGCCTTCAAGGCAAACTTCGAGGCCGGGCAGGCGATCGGCGAGCAGTTCGCCGCGGGTCTGCGGTCGCCCAAGACGAAGGCCACGGCGGCGGCCGCGGTGAAGGAGGTGGTCGAGGCGGCGGCCGCGGACGGCCTTGCGCAGGCGGACATCGACAAGGCCCTGGCGGAGGCCGATAAGAAGGCCGACGCGGCGCGCCGGAAGCGCCTGGAAGAGCGGAAGATGGTGGACGAGTGGTTCGCCGACGAGGACGCCGCCCTGGCTGCCGAGATCAACGCCATCATCGACGAGCAAATCGCCCACGACAACGAGGCCAGCCGGAAGGCCGAGGAGAACGCGAAGACGCGGGTCGACACGCTGCGGGCCGCCGCCGCTACGACGTCCAACATCCTGTCCACCCTCGCGGATATGTTCGACGCCAACGCCGCGTCCGACGAGAAGGCCACCCGGCAGGGGAAAGCCCTGCGGATCGCCGCCGCCACGATCGACATGCTGCAGGGGGCCGTGACCGCGTACTCGGCTGCGCAATCGCTGGGCGTCCCGGCGGGTCCTATCGTGGGAGCGGCCAACGCTGCGGCAGTCATCGCCGCCGGGACCGCGAATATTGCGAAGATCCGCGCGACGCAGGTTGACCGGAATGGAACCCCCGCGCCCGCCGCGGCCCTCGCCGTGTCGCCAGTGGTTTCCGCCCCGCTGCAGGACTACGCGCCGCCAGAGCAGTTGCGCACGATCACCAGCGCGAGCGAGGAAGATCGTCTGAACCGCATGGCGGGCCCGCAACGAGTGTATATCCTGCAAAGCGACATAGAGGCAGCAGGACGCGCCGCAAAGGTCCAGGTGGACGAGTCTACCTTCTGACCCTTATATCGCCGTTTACGGCCCGTTGGTTTACACCGGCGGGCCGTTTTGTTATATCCCGGAAACGAAATTGACATGGCGACCGTAACTATCGGCGGGCTCCCCGTCTATCAGGCCTGCGTCACGGACGAAGATACCGGGATGTTCCGGATATCGCTGGTGGACGATCCGGCCGTTCAATCCTTTTTCCAGGCCTTCGACGCGCAGCACCGGATGCGCATGTATGCCGTGTCCGACGAGGAGCGGCGCCTGGTCCTCGGCGTCGTCATGCGCGCCGACTTCCCGATCTATCGGAGGGACGACCAGGCTGGCGAGTACTACGTCATCTACAAGCCCGAGGAGATCCGCAAAATGGCGGAGAAGTACCTGCTCGAAGGCCGGCAGAATGACGTCAACCTCATGCACCGCGAAGGGACTGACACCGACGGCGTCCAGATGGTCCAATACTTCATCAAGGGCAAGGGCATCAATCCGGACGGCTTCGACGAGATCAGCGACGGATCGCTTTTCGCCGAGTTCCACATCGTAAACGATGACGTCTGGGCGGCGGTCAAAGACGGCACTTACAAGGGCTTCTCCCTGGAGGGGGTGTTCGACATGGTGCCCGAGACCGACAAGGCCCGCGTCGAGGAGATCGTTGACGACCTGGACGGCAAATTCAGCAGCAACCATCAATCCCAACACATTATGAGCAAATTGCAGAAAATCCGCGCCGGGCTTACCCGCCTTCTGGCGCAGTTCGGAAATGTCACCACGGACCGGGGGATCCTCGCCTGGGACGGTGACGATGATCTCAAGGCGGGAGACCGCGTCTACATCGAGGACCAGGACGGCAACCGGACGGACCCGGAAGACGGCGACTACCGGACCGAGGACGGCAAGACGATCGTTGTGGAAAACAACCAGGTCGCCGAGATCCGCGACCCGGAGGCCGAGGTTGCGCCGGAAGTCGAAGACGAAGGCCGCGAGGACGTGAACGCCCGCAGGGCGTCCCACTTCGCACGGCTGCGCCAGATCTTCGAGGAGTCCTACGAGGACAAGATCCGCAAGATCTGGGACGCCATCGCCGCCCGCTATCGTGACGGCTACGTCGTCGAGACCGCCGACGACTACGCCGTCGCCGAAATCTGGGACGAGGACTACAATCACCGTTATATCCGCTTCGCGATCACCTGGGACCAGGACGGTGACGTCACCCTGGGCGAGGAGCAGGAGGTGAAACAGATTTTTGTGCCGCTCGACTTCGTCAGCCCCTTCGAGACCGGAGCCGCCGGGACCGAGTCCGAGGAATTGCGCCGCGAAAATGTCGACCTGCGCGCCCAGCTCGCCGAGCTGAAGGCACGCCCCGCCGCGAAGCCCGCACACGTCGAAGTGAAAGGCGCGGCCGACATCCGCAAGACCGGCGTCAAGGGCCTGGACCGGATCGCCGCAATGATGCAAAAGTAACGGACCGCCCGTCCGGCGCTATTTATCGAAAAACGAATAACCATTAACCCCCCCCTACCGATATGGCTGTCACTAACTTCCTCGTTGCGTCCCTGCCCGCCTATGTGCAGGAGAACCGCGACACCCTAATCAAAAACTTCGCCCTTGTCGGCACCGCCACCCGGCGCCGGATCGGCCTGCAGACCGGCATCAAAAAGTCGGCCTACCTGAATTATCTCGACCTCGTGCCCACGCTTCAGGACGGAAGCGCCTGCGGCTTCAACCCGCTGGACGAGATCACCCTCTCCCAGAAGTCCATCGACGTCGCGACGGTCAAGGTCGACGGCGAGATTTGCCCCGAGACCCTGCTGGGCAAATATGCCGAATATCTCGTCCGCGTCAACGCCACCGAAAACGACCTCCCCTTCGAGGAGTACATCCTGCGCGCCCTGACGGACGAGATCAACAAGAAAATCGAGAAGCTGATCTGGAACGGCGACACGACGAGCCAGAGCGCCGACCTGAAATGGGTTGACGGATTCCTGAAGCAATTCGCCGCCGACGGTTCCGTCCTGACGGAAGCCATCGCGGCCGGTACGACCGCTTACGAAGGCATCCTCCAGGTTTACCTGGCAATGCCGGAAGAGGCGATCGAGCGCGGCGGCGTCATCTTCGCCGCCCCCGAGGTCTTCCGCGCCTTCGTCGCGGGCCTCGTCGCCTCCAATCTCTACCATTACGCCGGACCGACCGACGCGGCCCCCGAGGAGTTCATCTTCCCCGGCACCAACGTCCGCGTCATCAAGACCCCCGGCCTCGCCGGCTCCCTGAAGATCGTCGGCACCTTCGCCGACAACCTGGTCTACGGCACCGACGGCGAGAACGACGCCGAGGACGTCGACCTGTGGTGGAGCCAGGACGACCGGGTATTCAAGTATCAGGTCAAGTGGAACACCGGCGTCGCCTATCGTTTCAGCGACCAGGTCGTCGTCGGCACCTTCGCCGCGAAGCCGACCGTATCCTGCAACCTTTGCGGGGCCGGCGAGTAATCCCGCCCGGGGTCCTAATGTTATCGGCGGGGTGGGTGACGTCACCCGCCCCGTTTTTTTTAAAAATCAAAAACTTGAAAATTATGGCATGTTCTCAAACTCTTTCCGGCTTGATTCGTGACTGCGCCGGGTCCGTCGGAGGCATCCTCGAAGTGCTGCTCGCCAACGCGGACGACGTCAGCGCGATCACCGTCGCAAACGACAAGGTCACGGCGATCACGATGGTCGCCTCGGCCAAGTTCCACCGCTACGCCATCCGGCGTGGCAACGGCTCCCTGAACTCCGCCTTCACCGTGGACGACACCTCCGGCAACAAGTTCGTCACGTCCGAGATCCTGATGCAGTTCAACCGAATGGAGACGACGAAGCGGATCGAGATCATGGCGCTGGCCCGGGCTGATCTGATCGGCATCGTCAAGGACGCCAACGGCCTTTACTGGCTCGTCGGCGACGCCGACCACCCGCTCGGCATCAGTGCGGGCGAAGGCCCCACCGGCACCGCGATCTCCGACCGGAACTACTACGGGATCACCCTGCAGACACAGAACCTTGAACTGCCCGTCGAGGTCCAGGTCGGCACGGACGGCGTCGATCTGTCTGCGATCGTTGCCTAAAGCACACCACCATACCCTCCCCCTCTTATTTCGCGGTCGGCGTTTTACAACGCCGGCCGCTTTTGTTATTTCGTGGAAAACGGTCCCGACATGGTCTATCTTGCGAACACCACCGAAGCCCAGCCCCTTTTCGTCCCGCGGTCCCGCGCGGAGGTCGTCGGCGATCTCATGCTGACCCTGCGCAGTACTGTCGGCCTGGCGATCGTTGTGGACACCGATGCGATCGACTTGAACACGTCGGCGCTCTACTATCGCATCGCCGTCGCCCTGCCGGGCGGCCTGGCCGAGGGTGAATACGAATACACCCTCTCCGATGCGGCGGGGGTCCTGTCCACGGGCATCGCCTACGTCGGCGAGCTGGACCAGCCGACCGAGACCGACAACGCGATAATTTATGAGCAAATCGAACTCTAACAAGGCGCCCGGGCGCGGCGCCGTCGCCTTCGCTGCCCTCGACCCGTTCATCGAGGTTTTCGCGGTCCTTCCCGTCGAGAAGGAACTGCCGGGGCAAGACCGCGTCCAATGGGGGACGGGCAACCGCTACCCGGATTACATCAACGACCTCTACGCCACCGTCCCCACGTTGCAGACGATTATAAACGGGTCCGTCGATTTCGTCGCCGGCGACGACGTAGCGATCGCCCTGGACGGCGTGCCGCTCCGTCACGTCAACCAAGCCGGCGACACGCCCCGCACGCTGGTACGCGAGGCCGCGCTGGACTACTTCAAACTGGGCGGGTTCGCCTTCCAGGTGATACGGGACTATGTTGGAAATGTGGCCGAAATCTATCCTATCCCCGTTGATTACCTTCGCAGCAACAAGGACAATACGGTCTTCTATTACTGCGAAAATTGGGCGAAGAAGGGCAGGACCGACGTCGTCGTCTACCCCGCCTTCCGGGCGTTTACCCCGGAAGAGTGGGCGCGGCTGACTGCCGAGGAACGCGACCGTCACGCCGCGAGCATCTATTTCTACAAGACCATCCGGCGCGGCACTTATCCGCGCCCGCCGTTTGCCGCCGCGTCGAAGGACTGCGAGATAGAAAAGAACGTGACGGACTTCCATTTCAACGCCCTGGAAAACGGTTTCAACAGCTCAATGATCATCAACTTTAACAACGGCATTCCGGAAGATCCGATCAAGGAGCAGATCGAGGAGGACGTGACGCGGAAGTTTTCCGGCCACGAGAACGGTATGCGGATTCTCCTTTCATGGAATCCCAACAAGGAGAGCGCGACGACTTTCGAGGTCCCGAAGATTGAGGACTTCGGCGAGCGCTACAAGGCGCTCTCCACGCACGCCCGGCAGCAGATCTTCTCAAGTTTTCGCGCAGTTCCCGCCCTGTTCGGCATTATGACGGAGACGACGGGCTTCTCGCAGCAGGAGTTCGAGCAGGCCTTCACTCTTTACAACCGCACCGTCATCCGCCCGGCACAACGCGCCATCGCCGAGGCGCTTGAAGCGATCTATGGACAGCCCGCGCCGCTGCAAATCACGCCCTTCACCCTGCAAGGCATTGACACCGCCGTAAACTGACATCCCCATGACTGAAATCCTCCTTTGTTCGGAAAAGTTCATCAAATCCGTCACGTCCGTATCCGACAACCTCGCCGGGAAATACATCCTGCCGTCGCTTAGGGAGGCGCAGGAGATCGCCCTGCGCAATATCCTTGGCGACTGCCTGCTGGAACGCCTGAAGGAGATCGGGGCCGCGCGTGCGTGGGACGACGATGGAAACACCGCCTACAAGGCGCTGCTGGAAAAGGCGCAGTATTTCCTGGCATATACGACCATTTGCGAAGCCGCGAACCGCGTGTCCTACAAGGTCGGCAATTTCGGCGTAGCAAAGTCCCAGGACGAGAACCTCCAGGTCGCCACCCAGGACGAAATCGCCAAACAGGTGTATTTTTATCGCAGCAAGGCCGACTACCACCAGCTCCTCCTGCAGCACTGGCTTCTTGACAACCGGGCGGCTTTCCCGGAGCTGGGCGACTGCGCCTGCGCTAAGATCCGGTCCAACCTGCGCAGCGCCGCATCGTGCGGGATCTGGCTCGGCGGCGCCCGCGGCAAGGGCCCCGTCACAAAGGAGGGCGCGAAATGACACTCCTTGACACTATCCGCCAAATCGAGCGCGTGGCGGCGGGTCAGCCCGCGGTCAATATGATCGTGCGCAACGATATCTTCCGCCTTAGCAGCTTCAGCGACGCCCGTTACGGGGTCTTTGCCTGGACGCAGGGGCAACACACGGAAACAGCGGGCGATGGGGTGCGCTCCTTCGCCTTCACGCTGATCTACATCGACCGCCTCACGGAAGACAAGGGCAACGAGATCGAGATCCAGTCCGTCGGCATTGACACGCTGGGCAACATCCTGCGGACCCTTGCCGAGCTGGGAATCGACTACGGAGATGTCACATTTACGACCTTCAACCAGCGCTTCCTGGACGAATGCGCGGGCGTATTCGCATCGGTGCGCCTGCGCGTCCCTGCGGTCGGACCGTGCGGCGAAGGCTTCGGGGACTTCAACGACGACTTCAACGACGACTTCCTAATCTTTTGAGCCATGTTAGACACTTGGATTGCCATCCTGGGCGGCGTCATCGCCACCGTCACATCCGGCTTCGCGTCGTGGTTTTTTGCGAAACGAAAATACAATGCCGAGGTAGATACCAACCTAATCAGCAATATGCAGGATTCGTTGGAGTTCTACAAATCATTAGCGGACGACAACAAAGCCCGCCTGGACGATGTCCTAACGGAGAATGCTGAACTGCGGAAAGAGGTCGCGGAACTGCGGGAGCAGGTTTCGCGCCTTACGTCCGCCCTGGCGGACTACGGACTGCAGCGGCTGGTCGAAGATAAGGAGGCCGGGAAATGATTGTACTAATCGACAACGGGCACGGCATCGACACCGCCGGAAAGCGATCCCCGGACGGCCGTTTCCGCGAGTATCTTTGGAACCGCTGGATCGCCGCGGACGTCTGCGCCCGGCTGCTCGCGGACGGGATCGAGACGCGGCTGCTGGTGCCTGAAACAAACGACATCGCGCTCTCTACCCGGGTGCGCCGTGCTAACAAGGTCTGCACCGAGGCAGGGGCCGCTAACGTCCTCCTGGTATCGGTCCACGCGAACGCCGCCGGGGACGGGTCGCGATGGATGAACGCCCAGGGCTGGAGCGCCTACACATCGCCCGGCAAGACGAAGGCCGACACCGCCGCCGAGTGCTTCTACGATGCTTTTGAGCGAGCCTTCCCGGACCGCAAGATCCGCCGGGACTATTCCGACGGCGACCGGGACTGGGAGGCGAATTTTACGATTCTCAAGAATACGAAATGCCCGGCGGTACTCCTTGAAAATTTCTTCTACGACAACCGCGAGGAGTGCTCCTGGCTGCTTTCCCCTTACACGCAGTACCGGATCGTCTCGGCGATCTGCGACGGCGTCAAACGTTACGCCGCGCTATGAGCGACCGCGTCCAGCTTGCCGCGTTGGCCCTGGGCCTTGCCGCCGTGTTCGCCCTGGGCTTCGCCCTGGGCCGCGGGCGCAAACCGGCCCCGCAGACGGTGACGGAAATCCGGACCGACACCGTGACCGTCCGGGACACTATAACCGTCTCCACGCCCGTTTATATCGTCAAGACGGCGGTCCGCCGCGACACCGTCACCGCGTGCGATACGGTGCGCCTGCGGGACACCCTGCGCGTCGTACTGAACCGCGAGCAGGTCGAGTGGCGGGATTCCCTTTGCACCGTCTGGGCGTCCGGCGTCCGCCCGTCCGTCGACAGCGTGCGCCACTACACCCGGACGGAGATCGTGACGCAGACCGTCAAAGTACCGGGGCCGCGGAATGTTACGCGCTGGGGCGTTGGCGTTCAGGCTGGTTACGGTGTCAGCGACAAAGGCCTGACGCCATACATCGGCGTCGGTCTTTCGTACAACCTTCTCGCCTGGTGATTTCCACGGGCGGGGGATACTGATATTTGCACAAAAATAAAAACGACATGGCAAACGCCCTTCAAACTCTCATCGACGCATACATCAAGCGCAACGCCAACCAGGAGATCACCGGCCCCGTGCTGAACGGAGTGCTATCGGCCATCGCTGACGCCCTTGCGACGCCGTTCATCGGCGATGACGGCTATTGGTACACCTACGACCCCGACACGGGGGCTTTCGTGCGATCGGCCACGCCGGCAACCGGTCCGGAAGGACCACAAGGCCCGCAAGGCGTGACCGGGCCACAAGGCCCGCAAGGCGTGACCGGGCCACAAGGCCCGCAGGGTCCGCAAGGCGTGACCGGACCGCAAGGCCCGCAAGGCGAGACCGGATCCCCAGGCATCACGTCTGTAGAGGCGTCCGTCGACAACTCTACCGGGACGCCCGCAGTTGTCGTCACCTTGGCGGGGACGGCGCTGGACCTGGCGTTTAAGAACCTGAAAGGCGCGACCGGCGACACGGGTGCCACGGGACCGACCGGCCCCCAGGGTCCCACCGGTCCTGCCGGTGTGACGGGCGCATCTGCCACCGCCGACGCCAACACCGGCACGCCGTCGGTTGACGTGTCGCTGAACAATGGGATCCTCGTGTTCACCTTTCACAACATCAAAGGAGAAATCGGGCCGACGGGTGCGACCGGACCACAAGGACCACAAGGACCACAAGGCGAGACCGGGCCACAAGGCCCGCAGGGCGAGACCGGCCCGGAAGGTCCGCAAGGCCCGCAAGGCGTGACCGGGCCACAAGGCCCGCAAGGTCCGCAAGGCGAGACCGGACCGCAAGGCCCGCAGGGCGTTTCCGGCATCATCCCCGTCGCCTCCTCTATCCCCGCCGGCGGTATGTTGCCCAACGTGTTGTACGCACTCGAAACCCTCGCCGGGAACACGACCTTCGCCTTTGATACGACGGACCTGGACGCGGCCGTCGTGAATCATTGGTACTGGACATTCGACACACCGGCGACCGCTCCGACGATCACCTGGCCCGTTGAGATTACGGCGTGGAACGGGGAGGACGCTCCGACCATTAAGGCGGGCAAGCATTACGAAGTCTCCGTCATTGACGGTATTGCTACTTATATGGAGGCGTAAGCTATGAGGGAGCTGTTACTTCGCAGGAGGATGATAATTTATGAAGAAGAGGTGCCCCAGGTCAGCGGGTACACCGTGATAGGGTCTCCGACAATTACCGACGGGATAATGGTCTCAGGCGGTGCTAACAACGGGATAGCCTCCCCCGTATATCAATTCGGGTCCAATCCGTGGGCAATTATAACCCGGATCAAGACGCCTCCGACGGCAAAAAACTTGGAGGTCATCTTCTTCAACATCCCAGCGGCGTCGGATACCGTCAACACATCACAGCGTACCATAGTTGTACAACGCAATAACGCGACGAGCTTCCAAGTTTTTGCTGGAACAGGTAGTTCGTCATGGAATGTATTGTCTGGCGCTGTTCTATTTAGAAATCTCGCAGCAAATACTTGGTATACAATTAAATTGGAGTTTACCGGGACGGCGTATCGGGGTTGGACAAAGACCGACACCGGGCAATTTGTACTATCTGGCAGCTCTAACTCGGCCACGCCGATAGGATCAAACCAGCGGATTTGTTTCGGAATGACACGAAACGCCGGCCCCTATTGGAGCGGCAGTTATGATTTGAAAAAAACGAAGATATATATCGACGGCGCCCTATGGTGGCGGGCAATTTAATAAACAAATACGGATATGTACACAAAAGAAATCAATTGCCGCACAGTCTTCTCGGACTGCAAGGCCATCCAGTTACCCTCGGGTCAGTGGGTCAGCAATCCTTCTGCGGAGCAGATCGCGTCCGCTGGTTGGACAGAATTACCGCCGGATCCGGAACCATACACCCCGGAACCACAAACCGAGCCGGATTACGATCAGATCCTCGCGGCGGTGAAGAAAATGCTGGCCTCATCCACGGAAGACCTCTCCGATGAGGACGCCCTCGATGTTGCGGCGCTCTTCCCTACGTGGTCCTCCAAGCAAGGCAAGCCCGTTGAAGCCGGGGAACGCCTCTGGTACGACGGCAAGCTCTACAAGGTCATCCAGGCACACACCGTGCAGGACGACTGGGCTCCGGACACTGCTGCGTCGCTATACACGGAGGTAAGCATCGCGGAGGTCCCGGACTGGGTTCAGCCCCTCGGTGCGGAGACGGCCTACATGACGGGCGACAAGGTGAAGTACGACGGCGGGATCTGGGAGAGCGATGTGGACGGGAATGTGTGGGAGCCCGGCGTTTACGGGTGGCGGCTTGCAGATTAGGCAAAAATCACTATCTTTGCAAATGTTGCATGACAACGTGATTCATTGTGCTTTTAGGTCGGCGGGTATGTGGCACCGCCGGCCGTTTTTTTTGCAGAAATCGTCTCGCAATTGTCCGAAAATATCGGAAAGTTGCCCGCAACAAACACCGTAAGGTATTAATATACAAAGAAGTCGCGCATCCCTGCGCGGCTTCCATTGCAATTCTAACCTAATTTTAACCTATGAAAAACTATTCGGTTACTTTTATTGCAATATCCGTGCCGCGAAAGTGGCGGCATGGACGAAAAGAATAATCTTTCGGAGTTATTCTTCCACCAGTTTGATCTCGGTGATCTCGACCGGCTTGAGGGGGAGGTCACGGGCGTTGGTCTTGACCGCGGCGATCTTGTCGATCACGTCCAGGCCGCTGATCGTCTGGCCGAAGACGGTGTAGGCACCGTCCAGCTGGGCACAGGCGGCAGCATCCTGCACGATGTAGAACTGCGAGCCGGAAGACTCCCGGAAGGGATTGGCCTGGTCGCTCTGGCGGGCGGCGGCAAGGGCGCCCTTCTTGTGCGTGTACTCGGGGACAAACTCCGCCGGGATCTTGTAGTCGGGGCCGCCGGTGCCATAGCGGGCGACGGCCGAGGTGTCGCGGGTCAGCGGATCTCCGCCCTGGATCATGAATCCGTTGATCACCCGGTGAAACAGCAGTCCGTCATAGTAGCCTTCCAGGGAAAGCTTGGCGAAGTTGTCACGGTGCTTGGGGGTCTTGGAGTAGAGTTTGACGCGCATCGTGCCGTAGTTGGTCACGATGTCAAAAACCGGCTCGGCCGGCAGCTTGGCAAATTTTTCCATGGCGACTTTTTTCTTTTCGACTTTTTTGAGGGCCTTGAGGGAATCTTGGACGTGCTGGGCGGCGGCGATGGAGTCCGCACGGGCTTTTTCGGCCGCTTCGGCGGCCTTCTTGGCGCTGCGGCCGCAAGCGCTGAAGACCATCAGGATGGCCAGGGCCGCGCCGGCGAGAAGGATCAGATGCTTTTTCATAATGCGCAAAATGTATTTTCACAAAAGTACATATTTTTCATTAATTTTGTGTGTAATACGGACGCTATGAATCTCAAGTCGCTGGCCAAAGACACCGCCATCTACGGGCTGAGCAGCATCGTGGGGCGGTTTCTAAACTACCTGCTGGTCCCGCTTTATACGACCAAGATCGCCGCAGAGAGCGGCGGTTATGGCATTGTCACCAACCTGTATGCGTACACGGCGCTCTTCCTGGCGCTGCTGACCTTCGGAATGGAGACGACGCTCTTCCGCTTCTCCAACAAGGACGGAGAAGACGGCCGGATGGTCTTCAGCACCACGCTGCGCCTGGTGGGCGGTGTCGCGCTGGCCTTCCTCGTGCTGGTGATGCTCTTCCTCCGGCCCGTTGCCGGCGTGATGGGATACGCCGCCCATCCGGAATATGTCGGCTGCATGGCGGCGATCGTGGCGATGGATGCCTTCCAGGCGATCCTATTCGCCCGCCTGCGGCAGCAGCGCAAACCGGTGAAGTTCATGGCGCTCAAGTTCGCCTTCATCATTCCGAACGTCCTGCTCAACCTCTTCGTCTTCCTGGCGATGCCCTCCCTCTTCGGGCGTTTCCCTGCGCTGGAGGCGATGTACACCCGTTTCGACAGTGGCGTGGGCCTGATCTTCTTCGTCAACTTCATCTGCACCTTCTGCGTCACTTTCGGCTTTATCCAAGAATTGAAGGGCATCGGCTACGGCTTCGACCGGGACCTGGCGCGCCGGATGCTGCGCTACACCTGGCCGCTGCTCCTGCTGAGCCTCGTAGGCATCCTCAACCAGGTGGCGGACAAAATCCTCTTCCCCTGGCTGATGCCGGGTGAGGAGGGGCGCGTCCAGCTGGGCATCTACGGGGCCTGCGTCAAGGTGGCGATGATCATGTCGCTGCTGACCCAGGCGTTCCGCTATGCCTACGAACCCATCGTCTTCAACGGAAGCCGGGACAAGGACAGCCCGGAAACGCTCGCGGACGGGATGAAGTATTTCATCATTTTCACGCTGCTGGCTTTCCTCGCGGTCATGATCTACCTGCCGGTCCTGAAGCACTTCATCGGGCGTTCCTACTGGGAGGGTCTCGGGGTCATCCCGATCGTGATGATGGCCGAGATCTTCATGGGCGTGTATTTCAACCTTTCCTTCTGGTACAAGCTCAGCGACCAGACGCACTGGGGCGCCATCATGAGCGCCGTCGGTGCGGCCGTGATGATCGCGGTCAACGTACTCTTCGTCCCGCGCTACAGCTACTGGGCCTGCGCATGGGGCGGTTTCGCCGGCTACGGAACGGCGATGCTGCTGAGCTGGTTCATCGGCCAGCGCAAGTACCCGATCCGCTATGACATGAAAAGCCTCGGCCTCTACTTCCTGGCCGCCGCCCTGCTCTATGCCGCCTATGTCCTCCTGGGCCGCATCGGCCTGGGTCCCGTCCCCCAGATGATCCTCGGCACCTTGATGCTCCTCGCCTACTGCGCCCTCGTCTGGCTCCGCGACCTCCGCCGCCGCTGAGCACGAAAAAAGCCGGTCCCGAAAACAGAACCGGCCTAAACAGTAAGAGCTGCGCTTAGTCAGCGAGCGAAAAACGCTTGAAGCAAAGGACCTTGGCCTCTTTGTCGACGGCGGCCATCGCATCCTTGACGGACACCTTGCCGTCGCCCATCTGGTACTCCTGCTCCTCGAGGGTAGACTCCTTGAAGAACTTCTGGAGACGGCCCTGGGCGATGTTCTGGATCATCTGCTCATTAAGGGTCGCAGCCTTTTCAGCACCGACCTTCGCGATGATCTCGCGGGCCTGGGCGGCCTGCTCGGGCGTGATCCAACCCTTCGCGGTGTTGGATTCGATGTGATCCTCACTGTCCACGTGGGCAGGGTTGATGCCGACCTTCTTGAGAGCAGCATCGACGGCCTTCTGGACCATCTCGTCCTTGGTCTTCTGGACCGCCACGGCGAGTTCATTGTCGATGACGCTCTGCGGGCAATCCGCCTTGGAGACAGACACCGGGTTCATCGAAGCGACCTGCATGACGACACCCTTGGCGAGGTCGGCGGGGATCTCCTTGTTGAAGCCCACCAGTGCGCCAAGCTTGCCGTTGATCTTGTGGATGTACTCGGCCACGAAGGGAGCCTCCACGAGGGCGTAGAAAGCGAGGACATGCTTCTCACCGGTCTTGCCGGTCTGGGCCTCGACTGCCTCTTCGACTGTCTGGCCATCCGCCATCTTGCAGGCCTTGAGAGCCTCGAGATCGGCGGGAGCGTTGGCGATGGCCACATCGGCGATCGCGTCGGCCAGGGTCTGGAAGTCAGCGTTCCGGGACACGAAGTCGGTCTCGCAACCGAGGCAGACAAGGATACCCTTGCCCCCCTGGATCCGGGCCTTGACGGCGCCTTCCGTGGTCTCACGGTCGGCACGCTTGGCCGCAACGAGCTTACCCTTTTCGCGGATGATCTCAATCGCCTTGTTGAAATCGCCTTCGGCCTCGGTGAGGGCCTTCTTGCAATCCATCATGCCGGCGGAGGTCATCTTGCGCAGTTTCATTACGTCTGCTGCAGTGATATTCATAACGGAAACAGATTAAATGGTTTATGCCTCAGTGTTTTCAGCAGGAGCCTCGGCGGCAGCGGGAGCCTCAGTGGCAGCGGCCTCTTCCTCGACATCGACCGGCTTCGCACCCTTGCGGGAACGGAGCTTCTTGGTGGTCACCTTGGTCTCGGCCTCTTCGGCGGCCTCTTCCTTGTCCTTCGCGAGTTTCTTCTCGTCCAGACCTTCCTGGATGGCGGCGCAAAGCACGTTCAGGATGCACTCGATCGACTTTGCGGCATCATCGTTCGCCGGTATCACATAATCAATAGGGGTGGGATCGCAACAAGTATCAACCATTGCGAATACCGGGATGTTCAGGCGGTTGGCCTCACGGACGGCGTTGGCTTCCTTCTGGATGTCAACGACGAACAGGGCCGACGGGAGACGGTTCATGTCGCGGATGGAACCGAGGTTCTTCTCCAACTTGGCTCTCTGGCGGTCGATCTGGAGACGCTCACGCTTGGCGAGCTTCTCGAAAGTACCATCTTCCTTCATCTTGTCGATGGTGCTCATTTTCTTGACGGCCTTGCGGATGGTCGGGAAATTGGTAAGCATACCGCCCGCCCATCTCTCAGTGATGGAAGGCATATTGACGGAAGCAGCTTTCTCGGCAACGATATCCTTGCCCTGCTTCTTGGTGGCTACGAAGAGGATCTTGCGGCCGCTGCGGGCCATTTCTTTCATTGCCTCCGCAGCCTCGTCGAGCTTGACGATGGTCTTGTGCAGGTCGATGATGTGGATCCCGTTCCTTTCGATGAAGATGTACGGTGCCATCTTGGGATTCCATTTCCTCGACAAATGTCCGAAGTGGACACCTGCATCAAGCAATTCTTGGAAATTTGTACGTGACATTGTCTTTTAAAAAATTTGATTTTTCTCTTTTCATCAATCCCGGAGTAGTGACTTCCGAGGTCAATCTCGGGGATTTTCCGCAGTGTGGGCAACCTTCCAGTAACTTCCCGGGATTCCCATCCCGAGACAGGTCCGAGGGTTTGCAACCCAACTGTGCAAAAAGTAAAACAGGGTGAATACTAACGTTTACTGAACTGGAAGCGTCTGCGGGCACCAGGCTGTCCGGGCTTCTTCCGCTCGACCTCGCGGGAATCGCGGGTGAGGAAACCGGCTGCCTTGAGCGCAGGGCGGTAAGCCTCTTTGTCCACCTCGCACAGGGCGCGGGCGATACCGAGACGGATCGCTTCAGCCTGACCCTTGATGCCACCACCGACGATGGTGACCTTGATGTCAAACTGGCCTTCGGTCTGGGTGAGGACGAGGGGCTGGTTCACGATATAACGGAGCGCATCCTCCTTGAAGAAATCCTCCAGGGGACGGTCGTTGATAACGATATTACCGCTTCCGGCAACGAGATAAACGCGAGCAACAGCTGCTTTACGTCTTCCAAGGGCGTGAATCTGTTCCATTAGCTCTGTTTAAATTTCGTCCAACTTAATAACTTTAGGGTTCTGGGCCTGGTGCGGATGCTCGGGACCTGCATAGATGAACAGGTTGTGGATGAGCTTGTCACCAAGACGGGTCTTCGGGAGCATACCCTTTACCGCTCTCCGAATCAACTCGGTGGGGTTCTTCGCGAGGATTTCCTTCGGCGTCGTAAAACGCTGTCCGCCCGGATAACCGGTGTAGCGCGTGTAGACGCGGTCCGTCATCTTCTTGCCCTTGAGGGCGACTTTCTCACAGTTGACGACGATGACATTGTCACCGCAGTCCACGTGAGGGGTGAAGCCCGGCTTCGTCTTGCCACGGAGGACAAGCGCGATGCGGGAAGCAAGACGACCAAGCGCGAGATCCGTCGCGTCAATGACGACCCACTCCTTTTGGACAGTTGCCTTGTTCAAGGAGACTGTCTTGTAGCTTTGTGTGTCCATTGTCTTGATCTTTAAATGGTTAACTATAAAAATTGCGATCCCTACACAAAATAGGGACCGCAAAGGTAGTAAATATTTTCTATTTTAACAAAAGTGCAGCTACGCAATCGTTGCGCCCCAGCCCCAGTGGGCCTGATAGAAACCGTTGACCGCGGCGGCCAGGAACATCACGACGATCAGGGTGGCGACGACGACGCCGATCACCTTGAGGCGCTTCATCCAGATCGAGCCGCTCCAGCCGACGGTCTGGAACATGCTCCAGAAGCCGTGGACGAGGTGGAGCCAGATCGCGGCGAACCATACGATGTAGATGGCGAGGATCCACCACTGGCCGAAGGTCGTCACCAGCAGGTAGTAGGGATTGTTCTCGTAGGTGCCGACGCCGAACAACTCAGGAAGCTGCATCTTGGCCCAGAAATGGGACAGGTGGAAGCAGAGCAGGCCGAGGATCACCAGACCCAGGACAAACATGTTCTTGGCGGACCAGGAGTCGGCGGCTGCCTTGCTGGCCACCTCATAGCGCTTCCAGCCACCACGCGCCTTGACATTGGTGTAGGTCAGCCAGCAGCCGTAAACGATGTGCACGAGGAATCCGAGCGCGAGGACCGGGACCATGATGCTGATGACCGGGGTGGACATAAAGTCGCAGCCCAGCTTGAACAGGCCGTCACCCTTGCTGAAAAGCTGATCATCCGCGGCCGCGATGCCGAACTTGCCCGTGAAAGTATCGATCACGGAGAAGAAATTGATCGTGGCGTGGAGGAGGAGGAAGATGATCAGGAATGCACCACTGATGCTCTGGATGAACTTCTTGCCGATGGAAGAGGAAGATAAAGCCATTTGCTAAAAATTTATTTCAAACTACAGGTTTCAGTTTTGCAAATATAGGCTCTTTCTTGCAAGTTTCATAATTTTCCGATAATTTTGTTTCCCGCGAAAAACAAGACCTATATGTATAAAAGAGTACTCCTCAAACTCAGCGGAGAAAGCCTGGGAGGCCCGCAGGGAAAGGGCATCGACGAAGCCAGCCTGAACAAGGCGGCCGCCGAAATCGCAGCGGCCGTGCGCAGCGGCATGCAGATTGCTGTCGTGAACGGCGGCGGCAACATATTCCGCGGCCTGCAGGGCGTCGGAAAGGGATTCGACCGCGTGGACGGGGACAAGATGGGGATGCTTGCGACGGTGATCAATTCGCTGGGACTGGCGATGGCCATCCGTTCCCAGGGCATCCGGGCCGAAGTGTTTACCGCGACCCCGATGGAGCCCCTGGCACGCTACTACGTCCGCGATGCGGCCGTACGGCTGCTGGAAGAGGGCGGCGTGGCGCTGATCGCCGGCGGGACCGGCAATCCTTTCTTCACCACCGATTCCGGAGCCGCGCTCCGGGCGCTGGAGATCCGGGCGGATGCCCTCCTGAAAGGCACGCGTGTGGACGGGGTCTATACCGCCGACCCCGAGAAGGATCCGACCGCGGTCAAATATGATGAGCTGACCTTCTCGAAGGCGCTCGCCGACCACCTCAAGGTGATGGATGCCACGGCTTTCGCCCTCTGCGAGCAGGGCAACATGCCGATCATCGTCTTCGACATGAACGAACCGGGCAACCTCAAACGCATCCTCGACGGCGGGAAGGTCGGGACTTTGGTACACGTATAATCAATAGAAAAGATAAAACTATGTTGACAGACAGAGCGAAAGAAATCGTTGCCGCAACTGACGAGAAGATGCAGGATGCGACCGCCTTCTTCGAGGAGGATCTCAAGAACTACCGGGTCGGCAAGGCCAACCCGTCCATCTTCAACAACGTGACCGTGGACTACTACGGCACCCCCACCCCCATCCCGCAGGTCTCGTCCGTGACGACACCCGACGCCCGCACCCTGGTCATCCAGCCTTGGGAGCGCAACATGCTCGCCAAGATCGAAAAGGCGATCATCGACAACAACCTCGGGTTCACCCCGTCCAACAACGGTGAACTGATCCGCTGCGTCGTCCCGCCGCTCACCGAGGAGCGCCGTAAGGATCTGATCAAGAAGGCCAAAGCCACGGGCGAACAGACCAAGGTCATCATCCGCAACGCCCGCCGCGACGCGATCGACACCCTCAAGAAGGCCCAGAAGAACGAAGGCCTGTCCGAGGACACCGAGAAGGAGGCTGAGGAAGAGGTGCAGAAGATCACGGACAAGAACATCAAGGCCGTGGACACCCTCGTCACCGCCAAGGAAAAGGAAATCCTGACCGTCTAGATCGTTTCAAACAGCACCCGGTGGAAGATATCCCGCTCCTCGGGGGTCAGGAAATCTACCGTAATAGGGATTTGGAAGAGCCGCCTGCGCAGTGCAGGCGGCATTTTTTTGGATGCGATGATCCGCTGGGCATCCTTCTCGGTCGTACCGAGGGCCGCCGTGGACCAGCGCTCGGCGGCCGCCGTGATCCGGCGGATATCGCCCTCCGAGAACGCGTGGTGGTCCGAAAAACGGAATGCCTCCACGATCTTGTAATTGTCTGAGAGATAAGTGCGCAGCGGGGTATCCTTCGCGATCCCGGTGAAGAGCACCATCCGCTGCGAGTACACGTAGCGCGGGTCGCATTCCTCGTAGATCGGCTCCGGCGCGCAGTACTGGATGCTGGTGAAGAAGACGTACTGCTTGCGGCCTTTCTTCGATACGCCCGTGCAGGTCGAGCTGGCATAATCCCTGACCCCGCAGGACTGGGCCCAGACCGTCCGCTCCCAGTCGTCCATGTAGTTCGGGCATTTCGTGACGATGACGATGTCCGCATCGCCCAGGCGCTCCGGGAGGTCCCGCAGGCTGCCCAGGGGCAGGAGCCGGTCCTTGTTCACCGGCCGGCTGTAATCCACCAGCACAATGCTGAGCGTGGCGCTGAGCTTGCGGTATTGGAACGCATCGTCCAGCACGATCAGGTCCGCCGCCGGGAAGTCCTTGTCCAGGCAACGCCGGTTCTGCCGCTGCGTGCGGACGATCTCCGGGTGGCAGAGGTTGCGGCAGCCGCGGATGCGGTTCTTGTCCAGGGCCACAGTGACGCCCGGGAACTTTTTCTTGATCTGGACCGGCTCGTCGCCGAAGAACGATGCGTTGCGCTGGGTGGTGACCTGCTGGAAACCCTTGCTCTTACGTTTGTAGCCGCGGGACAGGACTGCGAGGTTCTTCTTGCCCCAGGCCTCGTTCGCCATCAGCATACGCAGGATCATCTCCGTGTGGGGCGTCTTGCCTGTGCCGCCCACGGTCACGTTGCCCACGCAGACCGTCGGCACTTCCGCCTCCCGGCTTTTGAGCAGATGGCGGTCATAGAGCGCATTGCGCACCTTGAGCGTCAGGTAATAAGGGAACAGCAGCAATTTGTCTAGCATATCTCTTGACTTCTATAATCCATATACGCCCGCGGACTCGGCAGGGACACGTCGCCCCAGCGCGCTCCGATCTCGTCCAGGATGGCGGTCACCGCGGCCGGATCCGCCTCCGTCACCAGGCGCGCGCGCGTCTCCTTGAAGTCCGGCAGACCCTTGAAATAGCAGGCCAGGTGCCGGCGCATCTCATACACGCCCCGCGGCGCACCTTTCATCTCCAGGGACAAGGCGTAGTGGCGCTTGGCCAGCGCGACCCGCTCCCGTACCGGCATCGGCGGCGGGACGACGCCCGTGCGCAGATATTCCTTGATCTCCCGGAAGATCCACGGATGCCCGAAAGACGCGCGCCCGACCATGATCCCGTCCACGCCGTAGCGGTCGAAGGCTTCCTTCGCCTTCCGGGGCGAGTTGATGTCGCCGTTGCCGATGATGGGGATGCGGATCCGCGGATTCTCCTTGATCTTGCCGATCAGGGTCCAGTCCGCCTCGCCCTTGTACATCTGGCTGCGGGTGCGACCGTGGACCGTCAGGGCGGCGATGCCGCAGTCCTGGAGGCGCTCCGCTAGTTCGACGATGATCTTGGAGTGCTCGTCCCAGCCCAGGCGTGTCTTGACCGTCACGGGCTTGCGCACCGCTTCGACGACCGCCTTCGTGATGGCGACCATCTTGTCCGGGTCCTTCATCATCCCTGATCCGGCACCCCGCCCGGCGATCTTGCTGACCGGGCAGCCGAAGTTGATGTCGACCAGGTCGCATCCCCGCCCGCCCGCGATCTCGTCGGCGTGGTCGGCCATCCGCGCGGCCTCCACCATCGATTCCGGGATATGGCCGTAGATCTGGATGCCGACCGGCGCCTCTTCCGGGAAGGTCCGCATCTTGGCGATGGCCTTGTCCGCGTCGCGGATCAGCCCGTCCGACGGGACGAATTCGGTATAGACCATATCGGCGCCATATTCCCGGCAGAGGATGCGGAACGAAGCGTCCGTCACATCCTCCATCGGAGCCAGCAGCACGGGCCTGGGACCCAGATCGATATCGCCTATTTTCATACAAATGGCAAATGTAGCGATTCGGAAAGATTAATTCGACCCTATGGACACGATAAATATTAACAGACTTATGGACAATCCAGGCATTTTTTCGAAATTTGCAGCCGATGGTGAGACAAAGGAACCATAGGATGATCGGGACGGCCGTCCTGCTGTTTCTGTCCGTTCTCGCGAATGCGCAGAACAGGAAGGTCGTCCTGTCGGGCTATGTCCGTGACGCCGGGACCGGAGAACCGCTGACCCAGGCCGTCGTGTACACCGCCGACAAGCAATACGGCGTCGCGGCAGATGCCGTGGGGTTTTATTCCCTGTCACTGCCCGCGGGCAAGCAGACCCTCTGCTGCGCCTATTTCGGCTATCAGACGGAGGAGGTGACGCTCGATGTCCGGAAATCGGTGAAATGGGATTTCAACCTGCATACAGACCGGAATGAACTGGACGCCGCGACCGTGTTCTCGCGTTCCAAGCGGGAGGAAATCCACCTGCCCCAGATGGGCCTGGAACGTGTGGATGCGAGTCTGGTGCAACGGCTCCCGGCGCTGATGGGCGAAGCCGACATCATCCGCGTCATCCAGATGATGCCGGGCGTGCAGACGCCCAGCGAAGGTTCCACCGGCTTCAGCGTACGGGGCGGCGGTATCGACCAGAACCTCATCCTGATGGACGGAGCACCCATCTACAACTGCGGTCATTTCCTGGGCTTCCTGTCGATGTTCAACGGGGATGCCATCCGCGGTGCAGACCTCTACAAGGGCGATTTCCCCGCCGCCTACGGCGGGCGCATCTCCTCCGTGCTGGACATCTCGACCAAAGACGGCAACAACCGCGCTTTCGGCGGCAACGCCTCGATCGGCCTGATCACGTCGAAGCTTTTCCTTGAAGGGCCCATCGTGCCGGGAAAACTCTCGTTCCTGCTGAGCGGCCGCCGGACCTACCTGGACCTCTTCTTCCCCCTGCTGGGCGAACGCCTGCCCGACAACACCCGGATGTACTTCTACGACCTCAACGCCAAGCTCAGCTGGATCGCGGGCGAGCGGGACCGGGTCTTCCTGAGCGCCTTCAGCGGCCGGGACGTATTCGGCTTCTCGATGGAAGAATTCGACCTCGGCGACATGGTCTTCGGCAATGCAAACCACACGCAGTCGCTGCGCTGGAACCACGTGTACTCCCCCGCCGTCACCTCTGATGTCGCGCTCTACAACTCCCTCTACCGCAACAGCATCGGAGTGGACATGAACGAAGCCTCCTTCGACTACAGGCAGACCATCCGCGAGAGCGGCCTGAAGGCAGGCTGGACCTGGTACGCCCACCCCTCGCATACCCTCAAGGCCGGCCTGCAACTGGCGTATTTCGGCATCTCCCCGGGCGAGACCATCCCCCGGCAGGAAGACGGCTATGTCAACCCCGTGAAAATGAGCGACATCTTTGCCGTCCAGCCTTCCTTCTATCTGCAGGACGAGCAGAAGATCCGCTCCCTGACCCTCCGCTACGGACTCCGCTTCTCCACTTTCACGACCCTCGGGCCGACGGAGCAGCGCTACTTCGACCCGGACACGCATGCCCTGACCGAGACCGTGGACATCGCGAAGGGGAAAGCCATCCGGACCCATTCGGGCTGGGAGCCGCGCATCTCGGCGTCCTGGGCCCTCACGGACGACTTCTCCCTGAAGGCCGCCTGGGTGCGGAGCTACCAGTACCTCCAGCAAGCCCGGATCAGCATCACGGGCAGCCCGGTGGACACCTGGTTCACCGCCTCGCCCAATGTCGAGCCCCAGCGCTCCGACCAGTATTCCGCCGGCATCAACCAACTCCTGGCGGGCCAGGCCCTGCAACTCTCCCTGGAGGGCTTCTACAAGGACAACCGCCATACCATCGACTTCGTGGACAATCCCGGACTCGTCATCGACGACCCCGACCGGGAAGGGCTGCTGCGCTTCGGCCGTTCCTCTTCCTACGGCGCGGAACTGATGCTCAAGTACGACTTCGCCCGCTGGAACGGCTGGCTGTCCTACACCTGGTCCCAGTCCTGGTACGACATCCCGGAGCTCAACGGCGGCGTCCGCTATCCGTCCCCGCTGAACCATGAACACGCGGTCAATTTCGTATTGTCGTACGACTTCTCGAAACGCCTGTCCGCCTCTTCCGAATGGGTGTTCTACAGCGGTTCGCCGACGACTTATCCCGCCGGGCGCTTCTCCTTCCGGGACGTCTGGAAGCCCGTCTATTCCAGCCGGAACGAGGACCGGCTGCCGGACTACCACCGGCTGGACCTGTCGCTGACCTACCGGAGCAAGCGCCGGGTGCAGAATCAGCGCTGGAGCAGCGAGTGGAACCTGTCGGTGTACAACGCCTATGCCCGCCACAACGCCTGGTCCATCGCCTTCAGTTACGACCGCGAGAAGGAGCAGGCCCAGTCCCTGAAAGTGTATCTCTTCACGGCCATCCCGTCGCTCTCCTGCAACATCAAGTTCTGAGTATGAGAAAGTCCCTGCCCATCCTGCTCCTATGCCTGCTGGCCGCCTGCACGGAAAAGGTCGAACTCCAGTCCGTGTCCGACTACCATGACTATCTCGTCGTGGACGCCCTGCTGACCGACCGGGCTACGGACGCCCAGACCGTCACCCTTTCCCACACGGTTTCCTACTTCCAGGACGAGGCGGTACCGGGGGTCGGGGGCGCGGAAGTCTCCATCGACGGCACGCCCTTCACGGAGACCGAAAACGGGATCTACGTGGGCCCGGAGGGCTTCCACGGGACCGTGGGCAGAAGCCACCATCTGGAGATCCGGCTCCGCGACGGAACCTTCTACGAGGCGGATGCGACAATGCCTCAGCCCGGGTTCGAGCTCGACGCCGTGGACTATGCCTACGCCGGCAACAAGGCACTCGGCCTGGACAGCCTGTGGACCCTCGCGATCTGGGGCCGGGACCGGGAAACGGCCAGCTACTACTGCGTCCGGGATGGGGTCAACGGCCATTTCATCCCGTTCCAGATGAATGAGATCATGGACGACAAATATTTCAACGGCAACGAGATACAAGGTTTCCCCATCACGACGCTCTATCAAGGCGCCTGGCTGTACGACCGCTATGGCGAATGCTACAAGTACCTGGAAACGGGCGACGTGATCACGCTGGAAGCCTACACCTTGGACAAAAGCTATTACGACTTCCTGTTCTCCATCACGATGAGCAGTTTCTCCATCCCCATCTTCTCGCCCCAGCCGGCGAACGCCCCGACCAACATCCGCGGAGAGCATGTCCTGGGCTGGTTCGCCGCCTGCCCGGTCACGTCCGCCGAAGTCACCGTGGACGATCCCTTCCGCCCGATTTACAAGCGGATGCTTCCGTCGTTCTGATGTTTTTCCTATCTTTGGTCCAGCAAGCAAGACAGATATGGACAATCTCTACAGCAGCCGGATCGAGGCCCTGCGCGCGCTGATGGTGCAGCGGGGCTGGGATGCCGTCATTCTTGCGGGTTCGGACCCGCACGCGAGCGAATACCTTGCTCCGCGGTGGAAGCAGGTCGAATGGCTGTCCGGATTCACCGGCGAGGCCGGGGACCTGGTCGTCACGGCCGACCATGCCGGGCTCTGGACCGACACGCGCTATTTCATCCAGGCGAAGCGGCAGCTGCACGGGACCGGCGTGGAACTGCACAAAATGCGCGTCCCGGAGCAAGTCCCCATCCCCGACTGGCTGGCGGACCGGTTCGCCCGCAAGGACGGCGTCATCGTGGCCGTGGACGGGCTGTGCCAACAGGTCGCCGCCATCCAGGAACTACAGGCGTCTTTCGCCGCCACGGGACGGACGGGCGACCCGGACGACGGCTACTACTTCCGCATCGTCGATGTGCCGGATCTGCTGGATGCGCTCTGGACCGACCGGCCCGCCATCCCGCGCACCCCGGTCTCGACCGTGCCGGCCACGCTGACCGGAGAGACCCGCACGGAGCGCCTTGCCTGGCTCCGGAAGACCGTTGCCGGACAGCTCTGCGACGCCGTGCTGCTCACTTCGCTCGACGAGATCGCCTGGGTGCTCAACGTGCGGGCTTCCGACATCGACTACAACCCGATGGTGATCTCCTACCTGCTGGTGACCGAAGAGGCCGTGCGCTGGTATGTGCGCAAGGACGCTTTCGACGAGCGGGACGACGACACAACGCTGGACACCTTCGCCCTGCTCGAGGACGAGGGCATCCAGGTCCTGCCCTACGACGAGGTGCAGCTTTCGCTCCACGAATCCCTCTCCGACGGCAGCATCAACCGCCTCTTCGTGGACCCGGCGAGCCTCAACTGGAGCCTGTACGGGCTGCTTTCCGAGAGCGGGCGCCTGTGCGAAGGGACCTCTCCGGTGCAGCTGCGCAAGGCCGTCAAGACCCCGGTGGAAATCGAAGGCATGCGCCGGGCACACCGCCAGGACGGAGTGGCGATGGAAATGTTCCTCTACTGGCTGGAGCGGATGGTCCTTTCGGACAAGGTCATCACGGAGCGCACGGCCGCGACCAAGCTGGGTGCCTTGCGCGCCGCCTTGCCGGACTACCTGGGCGACAGTTTCGAGATCATTTCGGCCTACGGGCCGGGGGCGGCGCTGCCGCACTACATCACGCCGGCCAAAGATGCGCCCGAGCTGGAGGCCCGCGGCCTGTACCTCTGCGATTCGGGCGGCCAGTACCGCTGCGGCACGACGGATATCACACGTACCGTGCCCCTGGGGCCCTGCACGGCCTTGGAGCGGGAAGACTATACCCTGGTGCTGAAAGGACACATCGACCTCGCGATGGCCGTATTCCCGGAGGGGACCGCCGGCTGCCAGATCGACGCGCTGGCGCGCAATCCGCTGTGGAGCTGCAAGCGCAATTTCGGGCACGGAACGGGCCACGGCGTGGGATTCTATCTGGGCGTTCACGAAGGCCCGCAGGACATCCGGCAGAACTTCAACCGCCAGCCCCTGCTGCCCGGGATGATCACTTCCGACGAACCGGGCCTTTACCGCGAGGGACAATTCGGCGTCCGGCACGAAAACCTGCTGCTCTGCGTGGAAGCGGGCCGGAATGATTTCGGGCGCTGGCTTACTTTCGAACCCCTGACCCTCTGTCACTTCGAGACTTCAATGCTGGTCCGGGAGCTGCTGAGCCAGGAAGAGATCGATTGGCTCAACGATTATCACGAGCGGGTGTACCGCACGCTGGCCCCGGATCTTCCCTCCGACGTCGCCCGCTGGCTGCGAGGCAAGACCGCCGCCATTTAGCCGTGGCAGGCAAACACTTGATCGGCTGCCACGACTATCATCTCACATTGGGCGCAGTCGAAGCCTAAAGCGAGGCGGCGGCCGTTGTTGAGAAGGTACAGCGGGCCGGTGGGCTTGGCGCCCTGACGGCTGGGGCAGAGACCCAGTTCGTACTTGATGCAATAGCGGCTGCGCATCAGTTCGGCGCCTTCTGGATGGGCGAGTTCGTAGGCCGGATCGGCGCCGGGAAGCAGTTCCGAGGCGGGCCGGTTGGCGATGTTGGCCTTGTAGTTGGTTTCTTTGGGGAAGGGAGAATCTTCGTTACGCCCAGGATGACAGGGAGCGCTCTCAGGATGAACGGGCACCGAAGCAGGGAGGCCCGGGTACATCGGGATGCGGCCGCAGGGCTGCGCCGCCAGGTCGGAGGCGATCAGGCGCCGGATGCTGTTGAGCGTTGAGGCGCTCATCAGCGGCAGGGCGCCGCCAGGGGTGGCAATCTCCAGCGACCGGACGCGGAAGAAGAAGTCCCCGCTGCGCTTGGACAACTGTTCCCGGATGATCGCCTCGGCCCGTTCACGATTCTCAGCCGTATCCAGATCGGCCTTGAAAGGAGAAAAGACTTCGCGTCCGTCTTCGCTCCGGGCGGTGAAATCCAGGCTGAAACGTCCGGAGATGCGTACGTCCAGGTCCACGCGCAATTCCCGCTTGCAGGTCTGTCGCTCCAGTTCGCGCTCGAAGGCGGCGTCGATGTTGCGGTACAGTTCCGCTCCCTTCACCACGCCGGAGGTAGGCTTGCAGCGTATCGTCAGCCCCTCACAGACATCGCCGCGGAAGCCGATGATACCGCCTTTGCCCGGGATCGAGAAGCCGTCGCCATTATTGAGTTTCAAATCCTTGCGCAAGGGACGGACAACGACTTCCATCGTGCGGGCATCGATCTTGCGTACACCTGCGACGGTCCCGATCCGCTCACCCACGGACTTGGGCGTATCCATCGAGGACCAGCGGTCCCGTTTCCCGTCCAGATAGAGAGAGGTGTAGCCGCGGTTGAAAGTCTTGTCCGGCGCGGACGTAAATCCCTGGGTGACCGTGCCGAAAGAGGCGCGGCGGTACAGTTCCGGATGGGCCGCGACCAGGCGGTCCAGGGCCAGCGAGTACTCCCGGACCACGTTGCGCACGTATGAGATATTCTTGAGCCGGCCTTCAATCTTGAAGGAGCATACGCCCGCCTCGGCCAGCTCCGGCAGGCGCTCCAGCAGTTTGAGATCTTTCAGGGAAAGCAACGCTTTGTCACGGACCAGCACCTTCCCCTCCCCGTCCACCAAGTCATACTGGGAGCGGCAGGCCTGGATGCAGGCGCCTCGGTTCGCGCTGCGCCCGGCGATCTGCTCAGAGAGGTAGCACTGACCGCTGTAGCAGACGCACAGGGCCCCGTGTACGAAGGTCTCGATCTCGCAGGAAACCGCCTCCGAGATGGAGCGGAGCTGCTCCAGCGAGAGTTCCCGCTCCAACACCAGGCGTCCAAAACCGAGGGACTCGAGCCAGCGGGCCTTTTCGGGCGTGCGGATGGCACACTGGGTGGAAGCATGCAGCGGCACGGTGATGTCGTCCCAGCGGGTCAGGGCCAGATCCTGCACGATAAAAGCATCGACACCCGCCTCCTGGGAGGAGCGCATCAGGGCGTGGACTTCCTCCAACTCGTTGTCGTAGACAATCGTATTGACCGTCAGGAAGATACGGGCCCCGAACCGATGGGCGTAGGCGCAGAGCCGTGCAATGTCTTCCAGGCTGTTGCCGGCGGCCTGGCGCGCCCCGAACCCCGGCCCCGCAATATATACGGCATCGGCACCGCAGTCGATGGCTGCGATGCCGATATCGAGATTTCTGGCGGGAGCCAGCAGTTCAAGCGAACGCATCCTTACTTGAGGGCGTCGAGCTGCTGCTTGGCCTGTGCGCCGAGCTGGGGATCGCTGACGACCTTCTTGTAGAACTCTGCGGCCTTGGCCTTGTTGCCGGCCTTCTGATAGAGGGCGGCGACGGTGAAGGCGATCGCATTGGCATTCTTGGCGGTCGGAGCGGCGGAGAGGTACTGCTCGAAGTACTTGATCGCGTCGGCGTTCTTATTCAGCTTCTGGGAAGCCTGACCGGCGACAAGGAAAGCCTGGGCGTTCTCGCCGTACTCATTGACCTTGAGCGCAGCGGCGACGGCGTCCGCGTATTTGGCACCCTTGAGGGAAGCGGCGGCCTTCTTCAGATAGATGTTGGCAATCTGCTTGTTGGCCATCTCTTCCTGGCCGTTCTTGGCAGCGGTCTCGAAGGCGGCAATCGCCTCTTCCACCTTACCGGTGCCCGACAGGGCCTGGCCGAGACGCAGGGCGACGACACCGTTTTCAGGATCGAGATCCAACGCCTTCTGGCACGTTTCGGCAGCACCGGCGAAATCTTTGGCTTTCAGCAGCTCGCCGCCCTTGACCAGCAGGGTCTGCGGGATAAGGGTAGTGGCCTCTTCGGCGGCTTCGTCCACGCCATATTCTTTCGCCTTGGCGGACACGGCTTCCAGCTGGGTGAGCGCCTCGTCATACTTGTTTTCCTTGATCAGATCCTTCGCAATCGAAAGCATGATGTTGGGGATCACGCCCTTGCAGGTGGCAACCAGCTCCTCACCGTCTGCACCGCAGGCGGCGGCTTGTGCGAGGGCCTCCTGGAATCCGGTCAGGGCAAGTGCTTTGTTTCCGGCGACGAGAGACTCGTTCGCCATCTTCGCTGTCTCCGTGGCCTGGGACAGATCCTGGGCGGAAAGCAATCCGGCGGAAAGGACGACAGCAGCGAGAGTGACTAAGATCTTTTTCATAATAGTATAAAATTTGTTAGTATGCATCCGTGGAATGCAAAAATAGTAAAATTGTCGTACTTTTGTGCAAGAAAAATGCCAAGAATATGAAAAGCTCGAAAATATGCCTCCTGGCGGCCCTGCTGCTGGTTTTGCCCCTGTCTTCCCAAGCCCAGGGACTGACTGGACTCAGCCGTGCGCCGGAGATCAAGGTGGGAGAGTTCCCCAATGGCATTACCTATTATCTCGTGACCAACAAGGCGGCTTATGGCTACGCCGATTATGCGCTTGTGCAGAAAGGCGTCCCGGAGGAGACGAAATTCCGCGGGGAACTGCTGTCGCTGAATCATTTCGACGGCCAGAAACCCTATCAGTTCCTGGCCACCAGGGGCGTGGGATACAAAAGCTGCGGCTATGTCAAGCGGGGCGAGGATTACACGATGTACCGCTTCGAGGACGTGCCCACTTCGGATGTCGCGTCCTCAGACACGACCTTGATGATGCTTTTCGACCTGAGTGAACTCTGCCCGACCGAGCAGGCGATCATCATCAGCGGCGATATTGACGCCTCGGCGATCCAGGGCAAGATGAGCGTCTTCTCCCTGATGGTGTCCAAACGCGAACCGGCACCCGTTACCCCGGCCTATATCTGGGAACCGCAGCCCGGATCGGAGATCATCACTACGACCAACCATTTCCAGCGGGTCTCATCCGTTACGGCCCGTTTTGCGACACCGCGCACGGCCGCCAAGCATCTGAATACGGTGCAGACGATCGTATCCGACATGATGTTTGCGGAGCTGGACCTGATCGTCGGCGAACGCATCCGGCACGCTTTCCGGACGGCTGACATACCCCTGGGAGACCTGGTCCTTGCGCGCAAGAAAGCCTCCGACGGCCCCGGAGACGAGGCCTGGACGGCGCAGGTGTTTGTCGGCCGGGAGGACGTCGAGGGAGCCATCGAGACGCTGGCGGATGTCTTTGCCAATCTCGAAACGGCCGGCATCTCCGAGGCGGAACTGCAAGACGCCCGCGACCAGTATCTCGCCCGGCTCAACAAGACCGCATTCAGCGCCACGACGTCGAATGCCGAATACCTGGACAAATGTGCAGCGGCTTACCTGTACGGCACGGACTTGGCTCCGGCCACGGCGGCCCGGGACTATCTCGGCAAGCGTCAGCTCCCGATCGGTACGGCGACGGAAATCTTCAACCAATTCGTCTCAGCGCTGCTGGACAAAGAGGAGAACCTGACCCTGACGGTCGATGCACCTGGGGTCCCTTTCCAGCCCGAGGAAATCGATGCGCTGTATGCTTCCGCCTGGTCACGGCCCCAGCAGCGGGTCTATTACCGTCCCCATTTCAGTGATACACTGGCGCTCTCCGGCCCCTCAGGCCGGATCAAAATGAAGCTGGAAGCCACCGAACCGGTGACGGGCGGCGTGATCTGGCACTTTTCCAACGGGATGAAGGTAATCTACAAGAAAGCCGAGACGGCCGGGCAGTTCCAGTACGCTTTCCTTTTCCGGGGCGGATTCTCCTCAGTCCCGGGACTGAAAAAAGGCGAAGGGGCCTTCGTGTCCGATATCCTCGGATTCTACGATGTCGCCGGCAAGAGCTGCACCGACTTCAACCAGATGCTGAAAGCCAACGGCATCACGATGGAACGCAATGTCAACGTGGCCGACATGGTCCTGACCGGCACGGCACCGACCGGCAAACTGCCGTTGCTGCTGGCCTCCGTCCTCTCGCTGACCAAGGACCGGACGTTCAACGCGGAAGAGTATGATTATTACCTGCGGAGCGAGAAACTGCGCCTGGAGCGGGAGCGCATGATGACGCCAGGCATCCTGGCGACGACCGACCTGGCCCTGCGGCCCGACTACCTTTATACTCCTTATAAATACTCGGACAATCTCAGCGATGACTTGCCCAGACGGGCCGAGAGTTACTTCGCCCGTCAATTCGCCAAAGCGGATGACGGGATCATCTCGCTCGTCGGAGACCTCGATCCGCTGACGGCGCAGAAGGTCCTCTGCAAGTATCTGGACGGATTCAAGACCAGCAAGGGTCTCTCACAGCGTCCCCAGGCCCAGTATTCTTTGCGCTCCGGATGGGTATCCCTGACGGACGAGGGAGCGCATGCAGAAGATGCGAGCGTGCATTTCTCCCTGACTTCCATGCTGCCCGTGACGGCTGAGCGCTATTATGCGTTCCGGATTGCAGAACTGATCCTCCAGAAACGCATGAGCGTCGCACTGGCCGGTTGCGGCTACTGGTCCTCCCTGGAGAGCGGAATGGAAATCTACCCCCGGGAGCGCTGGAACCTGCTGCTTTCCTGCCGGCCCGCCGCGACGGACGGCCTGCCTTCCGGCGTCGAACCGGCGGACCCTGCGGTGGCGGTCGGGATCATACGCAGCGCCCTGGAAGAAGCGCTGAAGCAGAAGGTCTCCGCCTCCGAACTCAAGATCTACAAGGACCTGCTCCTGAAGCAGGCGACCTATGAAATGGGGCGGCCGGATGCTATCCAGGAGGCCATCATCGCCCGTTATTCCTACGGCAAGGACTTGAGTTCCAAATACAAGACCCTGATTCCCGGCCTGAAGGCCGCGGCGGTCGAAGAGTGCCTCGCCGACCTGGCGGGCAGCGGAAAAGTGGAATATGTCGTGACGAAATGAGCGCATTCGGTACCATTGTCCAGATCGGCGATATCCTGATCTCCGAGGAGGTGATCCTCGAATTCTTCGCGTGCGATTATGAAAAGTGCCGCGGCGTCTGCTGCATCGAAGGCGATTGCGGCGCGCCGCTGGAGGAATATGAACTGCCGCTACTGGAGCGGGACTACAGTGCCTTTGCGCCACTGATGCGGCCCGAGGGCCGGGCGGCAGTGGACGAAAAGGGCTTTTTCGAGATCGACATCGAAGGAGATCTCGTCACGCCCGTGACTTCGTCCGTACGGGATTGCGCCTACACGCATTACGAAGGAGGCGCGGGGCCGGAAAGCTCTGCCGAAGCCGGAGGACGCGGCAACTGCCTCTGCGCCATTGAGAAATGCTTCTTCGCCGGGAAATGCTCCTTCCGCAAGCCCCAGTCCTGCCGGCTCTACCCCATCCGGATCACGAAACTGACCGGCGGCGGCCTGGCCTTCAACCTCCACCGCTGGAACATCTGCCAGGATGCCTTCGAAAAAGGGCGGCGCGAAGGCATCCGGGTCTATCAGTTCCTTCGCGAACCCCTCACCGAGCTTTACGGCGAAGACTTCTACCGCGACCTCTGCGCCGCAGCCGAATACGTCATTGCCGGACAGGAAAACTGAGGCCCGCGAAATATAAACGATTGATAATCAGCGCACCACGCCTCACAACCTCTGTCTAGCCATCATCTCCTCGAAGCTTAAGGCTCCTTCTGTTTAAGGATCTCCAGCATTTCAGCCGGAGTGACGATGACCGGCGTTTTCGGAAAGTGCCTACAGGCGCAAGTCCCACCTCTCTCTGGCGCAGGTCTGTTTTTGCAGGGGTGTCCGGCGCCACTATAGGCCGTACAATGCTTTTTCGCGGCGCCGGTCCTTGACTTTGTTTCAGACCTGCGCGACAAACAGGGCTTCACCGAACTCCTGTTCGTTTGTCCAATGGCGGGCCTTCAAGGGATGCCAGCACAGTTTGATCGCAGCCCGCCGTCGAAAGACTTTATGGACACGGCACCATTCAAACATACCACGAAGGTTGCGATTTGTCGCAGGACACCCGAATTGAAGTCCGAATCAGCCTCTCAATGCGCGATGGGGCCGTTTCGTTCAAAAAGGCTGAAGAGTGCGGAAAACAAGAAATCTATCGCATCAGCAGCATTTGTCAACAAAATATTTTTTACATCCAAAAAAAGACACCTGCATCGCTGCAAGTGCCTTGGAATCTGTGGTGAGGATATTCAGATTTGAACTGAAGACCTCTTGCCTGTCAAGCAAGCGCTCTAAACCAACTGAGCTATACCCTCGATTGGATTGCAAAGGTAGTCATTATTTTGATATTTGCAAGCGGATGGGGCGAAAGATTTCGTGAAAACCTCATTCGGACCCGTTCTCCGCAGGGAGCACCTGGACCAGGAAAGACTCCCGGGCGCCATCCGGAGCAATGGCGACGACCATCGCTTCTCCTGCCTTCATCCCGGGGCGCAGCTTCCGGGACTGTCCTTCCCGGATCCGGACAGGCTGGAGAGGGAAGGTCCGGCTGTGACCGGCATCCACCCGGAAAGCCTTGAGGCAAGCTACTCCGCCCCCATACGGGCCTCCAGGCCGGAAGCGATACGAACGACGTCCTTGGTGCGGCCTTCGATGTAATAGCCGGCCCGGTCGCGCCGGAAACGGATCCGGTCCTCCCACAGGAGTTTCGAAAAGCGCTGGAAGGGTGATTTGCAGCGGAAAAACAGGTCCTCCCCTTCCTCCTTCTCGACGACGTAACCGCGCTCCGCCATATAGTGGACAAGGCCGGGACGGATCTGCTCGTAGCTGCCGGGAATCACGACGCCGCGCCGGGTGAAGCCGAAACGGGGATAGACGGCCGAAACGGCCAGGAACATCAGGGCGATCTGCCAGATGGAGTTCCAGCCGTTGCGGAACATCTGGGAAATATCTTTCTCCACGACGCCGGCAAGGGCGAGCACCCCAAGGATAAGGGCCATCACCACGGTGACGAACACGAAATATTTGAGGACACGGACGATGTATTTCATAGGCGTAAATATAATAATTTTCAATTTGTGTACGAAATTTGCTAATTTTACCCCGTTATTGTAAAAGACAACGCTATGGCATACAAAGAAGATCCGCTCGAGCGGCTCGACCGCGAAGAAAGAGAAAGGAAAGAACGGAATACGGACCTGCGCAAGGTCATGTACGCCCTCATTGCCGTCGCGGCGCTGCTGGCAGCCGCACTGGCCTACATCTGGATCCAGAAGAGCAGCCTCGTCAAGGAGCTGGAAGTCGAGAAGCAGGACCTCACGGAGCAGATCGTCGCGCTCCAGGGAGATTATGCCAGCCTCTCTTCGGACTATGATACGATCAATTCCCAGCTGGACTCCTCCCGCGAAGAGGTCGCCCAACTCGTGGAACGGATCAAGAAAACCGAAGCCACCAACCGCGCGCAGATGCGCCAGTATGAGAAGGAACTCGGCACACTGCGCAGCATCATGCGCAACTACATCACGCAGATCGACTCGCTCAATACCCTCAACCATCAGCTGACGGCCGACGCCGCAGCAGCCCGCAAGGAAGCCGCCGAGTCGCGCAAGGCCAACAAGGAGCTGACCCAGCAGGTCGAGAGCCTCAGTGGCCAGGTGGCGGCCGGCTCCGTGCTGAAGGCCCGGGGCATCCGCCTCGACGCCTACAACAGCACCGACAAGGTCACCGACCGCAGCAGCCGGGTGGTCCGCCTGCTCACGACACTCAGCCTCGTGGAGAACGACCTGGCCCCGAAGGGACCGGTCCGCGTCTACATCCGCATCAAGGATCCGGAGGGCATCCTGCTGACCAACGGCAGCTCCGGCTCATTCGCTTACCAGGGCTCCACGCTGCCGGCTTCCGCGTCGCGTGAAGTGGACTACGAAGGCAAGGAGGTCGAGTTGAGCATCTACCTCAACGACATCCCGGCCTACGAGAAGGGTATCTATACGGTCGAAGCCTATACGAAGGACAGTTTCCTCGGCAGCGCCGAGGTCCTGCTCCGGTAACGAAGGCGGATGATCTACCTGCACGTCCCTTTCTGTAAGAGTTTCTGCGCCTACTGCGACTTCTATTCGGAGGTCTGTCCTGCGAATGAGTCCGAGCGGGCGCAGAAGCTTTTTGCGGACCGGATGTGCCGGGAGATCGACGGGCGCCGCGACGAAATCGAAGCAAGCCGGGGGCTCCGGACGTTGTATATCGGAGGCGGAACACCTTCCGTCCTGAATATCGGCGAATTACAGCGTATCGTCCGGCATCTGGACGCCGGCCCCTACGAGGAATTCACCATCGAAGTCAATCCGGAAGACATCGTCTTGCGGGGTCCGGCCTATGTCGAGGCCCTGCTCGAGCTGGGGGTCAGCCGGATCAGCATGGGCGTGCAGTCGATGGACGACGGGGTCCTGCGCTGGATGCGGCGCCGGCACGACAGTGCGCGAGCCACAGAAGCCGTGCGGATCCTGCGGGAAGCGGGCGTGCGAAACCTCAGCCTGGATCTCATCTTCGGCCTGTCGCAGCTCTCCCCGGCGCATTGGCGCTCGACGCTCGATCAGGTGCTGGCCCTGTGTCCGGAGCATCTCTCCGCTTACCAGCTCAGCATCGAACCGGGGAGTGCCCTGGCGGAAATGGTGCGACAGGGTACCTACGTCGAAGCACCGGACGAGCAGTGCCGGGGCCAATACGAAGCCCTGTGCGAGCGGATGGAAGCAGCCGGCTTCCGGCACTATGAAATCTCCAATTTCGCCCTGCCGGGTCGCGAGGCTGTCCACAACAGCGCCTACTGGCGGCGTCTCCCCTATGTGGGTCTCGGCCCCGGAGCCCATTCCTTCGACGGGAAGCGTCAGCGCAGCTGGAACAGCGAGGCGCTCTCCGGCTGGCAGCGCAGCACAGAAACGCTTACAGATGAGGCGGTGAGGCTGGAAACGCTGATGCTGGGCCTGCGGACCGCCGAAGGGTTGCCGGCGGCGTGGCTGCGCGCCCACAGCGAAACTCGTCCCCTGCAAGCTTTGCTCGCAGAAGGGTCTCTCTGCCAGGTGCAGGACCGCATCCGCATCCCCGAAGACCATTTTTTTGTCTCCGACGACATCATCCGCACCTTAAGCTAAATTCCCGTCTTCACGGTTCATAATGATACCGCATTGCCAGGACGAAGACAAGAACCCTGTCTCCGTCCACTTTATAGATGATGCGGTCCTTCCGGTTGATCCGGCGGGACCATTTCCCGGAAAGGGTCCATTTGAGCGGTTCGGGTTTCCCCAATCCGGAATAAGGATGGTCGGAGATATCTTTCAGCAAGCGCTTGATCCGGACCACGGTCCGCAGATCCGTCTGAAGCCAATACGCCAGATCTTCCTCAGCCTGAGGGAGCAAGGCAATCCTATAATTCATCGGGATCGATCATTTTGAAGTTCCCGGCCCGGATATCGTCCTCTCCCTTCTGAATGATATCACGCATTCTCTTGGAGGAAAGGATATACCGGGTTTCTTTCAAAGACTCGTACTCTTCCAAAGAAATAATGACGACGGCTTTCCCTTCCGGACGGTTGATAATGACACTGTCCGCATCATCCGTCACCCGATCCAAGAAACCTTTCAAGTTTTTTCTAAAATCCGTATAGGTCGTTGTGATCATAGTACTTATGCTTTATCAACGACAAATATAAGTACTTATTTCCGTACTTCAAAAGGGCGGACGTATGCTCACCGGAGTTCAAAGGTGACGTCCACACCGCCGAAATGGACGACTTCGCCGGCGTATTTTTCGAAGTAGCGGCTGGTCAGGGACCCGCGCCAGACGATGTCATCCCGCTCATTGTAGGGAATGTCGATGGTGATCCCATAACTTTTGGACTGGACCTTGACGGTCGCATCCACCTTCCAGGAGGTCCGTGTTCCGCCGTCATCCTCCACGATGAGGAAGGCGAAACTGTCCAGCTGCTCCGTCCAGTCGGAGATGATGACCGCATCGAAAGGCAGGGTGAGGCCCAACTGGTCCCGCTTGACGGAAATCATGAAGTCCGTCACCGAGGGCTGGAACAGGCGCATTTCCGCTTCCGTCGAAGCCGTGAAACCCTGCACCGAACCACACTTGACCCAGAACTCCGAAGCGCCCCGGAACCAGCTGTCGTAGTGCTGCTTCATCTTGAAGTCCTTGAGGACCAGGGTCCGGAAATCCTGCGAAACGTCCTCGCGACCGGTCGGGGATTCCACCCGGCTCCGGGGTGCCGGAAGGTCCTGACCCGGCAACGCTCCGACCAAGATACGACCTCCCTGACCCCAGCCGGGATCCTGACGCCGCAGCTGCTCCAGGGAAGTATAAGCGCTGTCGTCGTTGGCATTGATCACCCAGACCGGGCGCGTCCTCGCCACCTCCTCATCCACCGTAACCTGCCGGACACGCACGGTCCCATCGGACTCCAGCCAGGTCTCGTAGCCGATGTTGGCCGCCGCTTCCGATTCCGGATCGAAGGTGATGAGCGGCATCGTCTCACCGTCCCATGCGTCGGAATAGGGCCAATAGATCTGCATGCCCGAGGCCGACAAGGAGGCGATGAAGGCCTCCACGTCCACGTCCCCGCCGGCGCGGGTGAGCGTCCGTTCGGCCAGATGGGCCCGGATCAGGTCCCGCAGGGGATGGACATACGAAGAAGCGCGTGTCTCCTCCCGGGCGGAACCGACACCCGAGCCAGGCGCCTCGAACAGGTCGCGCATCATATACTCTTCGTCATAGCCGCAGGATGAGGAGGAGCGCACGGCATCCCGGACCTCCCGGACCTGCTCGGGTCCCAAGGGGAGCCCGGAAAACAACTGGGCCACCCCGGACAACGTCAGCGGCGGGATGCCCACGGAGAGATACTCCGGCTCCGGGGCCGGACGCCCGCAGGAATCCATGAGCATCAGCACGCACAGGGGTGCAAGCAAGGGCAAGAACCTACCGAATAAAGTCTTCATAGTTCCATCTGTTTTGATCTCCTGCAAAGGGAGCGAAAAATAGCCGTGTAAAAAATTTTCACACGGCTAATCGGATCCAAAAAGAAGAAACACCCCTTCTAAAAGGCTACGATGCGGTTTTTGCCATAGAAATCCTTGACCAGGGACGCCCGGTCGAAGCCGTTTTGCAGAAAAACATCGCGCGTCTGGGGCCCGAAATCCTCGTGGATTTCGACAAAACCCCGGCCCCACGGGGCCAGGCAACGCTTGGCCCAGGCGGCGATCGCCCGGTAGAAAAGCAGCGGATCCGCATCCGGGACGAACAAAGCCAGGGACGGCTCGTGATCCACGACATTGGGGCGCATCAAGGCTCTTTGCGATGCGGGGATGTAGGGCGGATTGGAAAGAATCAGGTCGAAGGACCGTCCTTCGAAGATGGCCGACGGTTCCAGGACATCCAGCCGGATGAATTCCGGCGCCCGGGCGCCCGCCTTTCGGAGCAAGCGGCCGAAATCCTGCCTGCGCGCGACGGCGAGCGCTTCTTCGGAGACATCCACACCCGTTACGCGCGCCCCGGGCAGGGACAGGGCCATCGTCCAGGCGATGCAGCCGGACCCGGTGCAGAGGTCCAGGACCTGCAGCGCTTCGCCGGACTTGCCGGCCGGGATCCGCATCCGCTGCAACGCTTCGACCGCCGCGCAGGCTTCCCGGACCAGGCATTCGGTCTCCGGCCGCGGGATCAACACATCCGGGGTCACCCGGAAATCATACCCGCAGAATGACGCCGCTCCGGTGACATACTGCACCGGTTCGGCCGCGAGCAGACGCGACAAAGCTTCCGCTAGGACCTCTTCCCTACCGGAAGGGACCTCGGTCCGGGGCTCGATGATATGGGTGTAGCTTTGTACCCCCAACAGCGCTTCGCAGAGCATCAGGACGATCTTGCGCGCCTCTTCCGTAGGATAAAGGGCCTGCAGGGACGACGTACCGTCGTTTATGAAGTCCTTGAGCAGCATCCGGGGCTCCTACGCGTTCTCAATGATGCAGCTCAGGAAATCGGTCATGCCCAGCCCGGCGGCGCGGACCATCTTGGGCACGAGCGAAGCACTGGTCATGCCGGGAATCGTGTTGACTTCCAGGAAATAGAGGCCGTCTTCCGCCGCGATATAGTCGATCCGGACGACACCGCTGCAGCCCAAACGGGCATAGAGGCGCTCGGTGGTACGGCGCACGAGGGCGGCCAGCTCGTCGGGAATCTCCGCCGGACAGACCTCACGGCTGTGGCCGTTGTACTTGGCATCATAGTCGAAATAGGGATTGTCCGTGATGATTTCGATCACCGGCAGGGACTTCACTTCTTTGCCGTCGAAATAAGCCGCACAGGTCAGTTCGCGCCCGGAGACGCCTTGCTCAATGATGACGGTCGGACACTCGGAAAAGGCAAACTGGACGGCTTCTGCCAAGGCGTCCGGCTCCGTCACCCGCGTGATGCCGAAACTCGATCCGCCGTTGGTCGGCTTGACGAAAACGGGGAACGTAAGCGTCTCGGCGGCTTCCCGGGCAACGGCTTCCATGTCCGCACCTTTCCGGACGAAGAGATCGGGCGCGCACAGGACCGGATCGGCGCCGCGGACATAACTCTTGCACGCATATTTGTCAAACACCACCGACGAGACGAAGGCGCTACAGCTGCTGAAAGGGACCTGCAGCATTTCCAGATAGCCCTGCAGGTGGCCGGTTTCTCCGGGGAAACCGTGCTGGACGATGTAGGCGAAGTCAAACTTCACGTTCTCCCCGTAGATCTTGACGGAAAAATCACTCTTGTCCACTTCCGGCCGGGCCCCCTCCATGAAGGTGACACGCATCGAATTCTGCTTGCGCATCGCCACGAGGGACCATTTCCCGAAACGGGCAAAAATTTCATAGATATCGTATGCCGTCTCGTCGATGCGGGAGGCCACATATTCGCCGCTGCGGCAGGAGACTTCCCACTCGGAAGAATCGCTCCCGTAAATGACCGCAATCGCCTTGTACTTTCCCATATTATTCAAAATAGTATTCCGTTTCACTGTTCTGTCCGCTGACCGCGGCGCTGTCGTCGCCGGAGCAGTCCATGCTGAGGGTCATCTCCGCGGGCGCGATGAAGCGGTCGCTCTCGCTGATGCCCAAGGTCCCGTCCTTGAGCACCTTCTGCATCCAGAGAGCCCAGATGGGCAGGGCGGCGTTGGAGCCCTGGCCCAGCGCGGTGGACTGGAAGTGGACCTGGCGGTCCTCCGCTCCGACCCAGGCACCGGCCGTGATGGTCGGCGTGTAACCGATGAACCAGCCGTCGGAGTTGTCGTTGGTCGTACCGGTCTTGCCGGCGATCTCACCCTTCAGCCCGTAGCGGCCCCGCAGACGGGATGCCGTACCGCCGTCCACGACGCCCCGCATCATGTTGGCCATCAGATAGGCGGTCTGGTCGCTGATGGCTTCGCGCTTTTTGTTGGTGAACTCGCTGAGCAGGTTGCCCTGGTTATCCTCGATGCGCGTTACGAACATCGGCGTGACATAGACGCCCTTGGAGGGGAAGGTGTTGTAGGCGGAGACCATCTCATAGACGGAGATGTCCGCCGCGCCTACGCAAAGCGAATTGACAGGATCCAGGAAACTGTAGATACCCATCTGGCGCATCATCTGGACCAGGGCATCCGGCCCGAACTGCTTCATCAGGTAGGCGGAAATGTTGTTGGAGCTCTGGGCAAGGCCCCATTTCAGGGTCACGGTGCGGCCGATCCAGTCGGAACGGTCCGTGCTTCGCGGCGTCCAGACGGACCCGTCCACATTGAGGAAGGACTGGGACACGTTCACGACTTGCGTACACGGGGACAGGCCGCCTTGCATCGCCAGGGTGTAGAGGAATGGCTTGACGGTCGATCCGATCTGCCGCTTGCCCTGCCTGGCATTGTCATATTTGAAGTAACGGTAATTGGGCCCGCCGACATAGGCTTTGATATATCCGGAACTGGGCTCGATGGCCATGAAAGCCGCCCGCAGGATGCCTTTGTAGTAACGGATGGAGTCGTTCGGCGTCATCAAGGTGTCGATCTCGACATAACCCTTCTCCTTGCCGACGGCCTTTTTCCCGTTCCAGGCAAAGACCTTCATCGGAACAGGCTGGTCAAAGCTCTTCAGGATCTCGGACTCGGACAGGCCCGCCTTCTTCGCCAGGCGGTAACGGTCGCTCCATCTGCGCGCCTGCGCCATCAGGACATCGGCTGTCTCCGCATCCACATCATTGGCGAAGGGCGGGTTGCGCTTGGATTTCAACTCCTTGTTAAAGGCGCTCTGCAGGTTGGTCCCGAGATGCTCGGCGACGGCCTCTTCGGCGTAGCGCTGCATCTTGTAATTGATGGTCGTATAGATTTTGAGACCGTCCTTGTCAAGGTTGTACGGCGTCCCGTCCGCCTTGGTATTCTTGTTGAGCCAGCCATACAGGTCGTCCGTCGCCCACAGGAGGGAGTCGGCGGAGAAGTCTTCCCGGAACTGGTAATCCGAACGACGCGGCTTTTTGGCGTTCATCACCCGCCGCAGCATGTCGCGGAAATAGGGGCCATAGCCGGAATTGTGGTCCTGCACCTGGTAAGAGAGTTCGATGGGAAGCTGCTGGATCGAGTCCCGCTGCGCCTTGGTCAGATACCCGGCCTTTTCCATCTGGGAAATGACGAAATTGCGACGCGCCAGGGACTTGTCCGGATTGAGCGCCGGATTGTAGCGGGTCGGTTTGTTGACCATGCCGACGAGGGTGGCGCTTTCTTCGACGGTCAGGTCGGCCGGTTCCTTGTCGAAAAAGGTTTCGGAGGCAGCCTTGATGCCATAGGCGTTGCTGCCGAAAAAGACGGAGTTGAGATACATGTACATGATCTCTTCCTTGGTGTACTCCCGCTCCAGCTTGACGGCCGTGATCCACTCCTTCAGCTTGATCCAGACCATCTCCACCTTGTTCCAGCCGGGGATCTTGCTGTCCAGTTCCTTGCGGGGATAGAGGGTCTTGGCGAGCTGCTGCGTGATCGTGCTGCCGCCGCCCTGGTTGGAGCGGTTCAGCAGGAGCGTCTTGAAGAACACGCGGGCCAGGCCCTTGAAATCGATGCCGGAATGTTTCAGGAAACGGGCGTCTTCGGTCGCAATCGTCGCATGGACCAAGTGTTCGGAGAGATCTTCGTAAGTGACGAAAGTACGATTCTCGATATGGAAAGTGGTCAAGGTCTCGCCTTCCTCGGCGATCACTTGCGTGGCCAGTTTGCTGTCCGGATTCTCCAGCTCCTCGAAGGAAGGGATCCTGGCGAACAGCCAGACGACGAGCAGCATCAGGAGCAGGGCGGCGAACGGGGCCGCCAACAGGATCCAGAACCACTTGCTTATCTTCTTCTTGGTTTCTTCTTTCATACGCTTGCAGTCATTCCTAAGAAATACAAAATTAACGATTAAATTTTGAAAATTCGCCCGATTGTGATTTTCTTTGCAAAGTGAAATTAAAATGTGAAGATATGGAGGGGAATTTAATTATCGTCGAGTCTCCCGAAAAAGCCAAAACCATCGGTGGATTCCTGGACAAGAAACAATACACCATCAAGGCCAGCGTCGGCCATATACGCGACCTGCAGGAGAAAAAACTGAGTGTCGACCTGGACCACGGTTTCGCCCCGGAATATGTCGTTCCGGCCGGCAAGAAGAAGATCGTGGCCGAGCTCAAGAAGCTTTCGGAGAGCGCTTCGACCGTATGGCTAGCCTCCGATGAAGACCGCGAAGGAGAAGCCATTTCCTGGCACCTGTCCGAGACCCTGGGCCTGGATCCCGCCAAGACGAAACGCATTGCCTTCCATGAGATCACCAAGACGGCCGTCCTGGATGCCATCGCCCATCCGCGCGAGATCGACATGAACCTGGTCAACGCCCAGCAGGCCCGCCGCGTGCTGGACCGCCTGGTCGGATTCGAGCTTTCTCCCATCCTCTGGCGCAAGATCCGGCCGCAGCTTTCCGCCGGCCGTGTCCAGTCCGTCGCCCTGCGGCTGATCGTAGACCGGGAAAAGGAGATCATGGCGTTCGAGAGCAAGCCTTTCTACCGCGTCGACGCCCTGTTCCACCCGGCTGGGACATCCGCCGCCACCAAGGTCAAAGCCACGCTGGAAACGCGTTTCGATTCGGCGGCTGAGGCCGAACAGTTCCTGCTTGACAGCATCGACGCCGTTTATTCCGTCGCCAACGTGGATGCGAAAGACGGGACGCGCCATCCCGGCGCCCCGTTCACCACTTCCACCCTCCAGCAGGAAGCGGCCCGCGTGCTGCACTTCCCGGTCAGCACCACGATGCGCGTCGCCCAGGCCCTGTATGAGCGCGGCCTGATCACCTATATGCGTACCGACTCCACGAACCTTTCTTCGCTGGCACTCGGCACGGCCAAGAAATTCATCATCGAGCATTTCGGCGCGCAGTACCACCAGCCCCGCCAGTACCGGACCCGGTCCAAAGGCGCCCAGGAAGCCCACGAAGCCATCCGCCCGACCGTCATCGAGCGGACCGCCATCCAAGGCACAACCCAGGAGCAGAAACTCTACAACCTGATCTGGAAGCGGACCGCCGCTTCGCAGATGGCGGAAGCCAAGACGCTCAACACGACGATCAAGGTCCGCTCGGACCGCCGGAGCGAATTGTTCAACATCCAGGCGACCAACATTGTCTTTGACGGCTTCCTCAAGGTCTATATGGACAACGCCGGCGAAAACGAGAACGAGGGCGAAGGCGTGATCCTGCCGGAGATGAAGCCCGGCGACCGGCTTGAAGCCCGCAGCATCACGGCGGAATGCAAATTCAGCAGCGCCCCCGCCCGTTATTCGGAAGGCACGCTCATCAAGAAACTGGAAGAGCTCGGCATCGGCCGGCCTTCCACTTACTCGCCGACCATCACGACCCTGACATCCAGCCGCGGCTATGTCGTCAAGGGCGACAAGGAGGGCCAGAAAGTGCCCGTCACCAACTTCCTGCTCAAGGACGGGGCCGTCACGAGCCTGCCCAAGACCGAAGTGGTCGGCGCCGAGAAAGGCCGGCTGCTCCCCCAGGAGATCGGGATGATCGTGACCGATTATCTGGTCAAGAACTTTCCGGGCATCATGAGTTACGATTTCACGGCCAACGTGGAGGAAGATTTCGACCGCATCGCCGCCGGCGAGCTGCAGTGGAATCAGGTCATCCGGGACTTTTACGCGCCTTTCCACCAGAAAGTGGACGAGGCCTTGTCCGACCGTCAGTACAGCCGCATTTCGCGGGTGCTGGGCACGGCTCCGGACGGTGAAGAGATCGTCGCCAAATTCGGCCAGTTCGGCGCCTATGTCCAGAAAGGACCGGCCGAAAAACGGCAGTTCGCGAGCCTGGACCGGGGACAGCTCATCGAAAGCATCACCCTCGAAGAAGCCCTGAAACTCTTCCAGCTGCCCCGTACGGCCGGCCGTTACGAAGGCGTGGACATCGTCCTCCACCGGGGACGGTTCGGCCCTTATCTCAAGTACGGAGACAAAAACATCTCCCTGCCCAAGGGCAGCAATCCGATGTCCATCACCGAGGAAGAATGCATCCGCCTGATCGTCCAGGAACAAAACCGGACCCCCATGAACGCGGTCCTCACCGAGTTTGCCGACAGCGGGATCTCCATCATGAACGGCCGCTACGGTCCCTACCTCAAGCATGACGGACGCAACTACCGCATCCCGAGAGGAAAAGATGCCGCCACCCTGACGGAAGAGGAATGCAAGGCCATCGTCAGTGGCACGCAACCCACCACCCGCACCCGTCACCGCGGTCCCAAGAAATCATCTTAGTAACTGATATATGACATCTTACCACATCGACAAGACGGACCAGAAGATCCTCTCGTTCCTTGTCAACAATGCGCGCATGCCTTACCTGGAGATCGCACGGGAGTGCGGCGTCTCCGGTGCGGCCATCCACCAACGGGTCAAAAAAATGGAGGCCAACGGCATCATCACGGGATCCCGGCTCATCGTCAAGCCCTCCACCCTCGGGCTCAACGTCTGCGCCTTCATCAGCGTGACCCTGTCCGAAGCCAGCAAGTATCCGGAAGTCGTGGCGGCCCTCAAGAAGATTCCCGAGATTGTCGAATGCCATTTTGTGACCGGAAAGGCGGCCCTGCTCGTCAAGCTATATTGCTTTGACAACGACCACCTGATGGAAGTGCTCCTGGACACCATCCAGAACATCCCCTTCATCCAGGCCACGGACACGATGATCGCCCTGGACGAGGCGTTCGAACGGCAGATCTGGGTCAAGGACTACTCCAACCGCAGCATCGCCCTCCACGAGACGGCGTAGCTACTGTTCCCCGTTGATCCGCAGGATCGCCTCAGCCAGCTGCAGGTCGTCCGGCGTCGTAATCTTGAGATTGAACCTCTCTCCCTCGATGTAGGAGAGAGGTATTTCTTTTCTCCGGGCGACGGATGCATCGTCCGTGAAAGAACGGTCGTAGGCCTGGGCATAAGCGGCCTTGAGATCTTCCGAACGGAACATCTGGGGCGTCTGGGCGGCGAAGATGGAACTCCTGTCCGCCTCGGCGCCGGGTGCCGTCTGCAACTGCCCGGAAGCATCCCGTTCCAACACCTTCAGGGTGTCGACCATCGGCACGACGGGGATCAGCGCCCGCACCTCCTCCATCCGCGCGGCCATCCGCCGGATCAGGTCCACGGACACCAGCGGCCGGACCCCGTCCTGAACCGCCACCGTCACCCCGTCCGGGATTTTCGCCAGGGCATTCCGCACGGAGTGGAACCGCGTGATACCGCCCTCGACCAGGAGCTGGGGACAATGGGAAAAATGTCCGGCACAATACCGCTTCCATTCCGGGATGGAATCCTTGGGCAGCACGGTCACAACCTGCACGTCGGGACAGGCGCGGGTGAACTGCTCGATCGTCCTCCGCAGGATCGGGATGCCGCCGAGCGAAAGGAACTGCTTGGGGACATTCCCCCCCATCCGGCTTCCGCTGCCGGCCGCCATGATGACCGCATAAAATTTTTTGTCCACAAGCACAAATATTTACTGCAAAATTAAGTTTTTATTCGTACTTTTACAATCTGATCCAAGAAGATAGATTTACAGCATAATATGGCTTTTTCATTCCTGAACCAAGAACTCGCCATCGACCTCGGTACCGCCAATACCGTCATTTTCCAGCACGACGTGATCGCGCTGGACGAGCCGAGCATCGTGGCGATCGACAATAATACCGGCAAGTGCATCGCGCTCGGACAGAAAGCGAAACTGATGCACGAGCGCGTGAATCCCGGCATCAAGACCATCCGCCCCCTGCGGGACGGCGTCATCGCAGACTTCAACGCGGCGGAAATGATGATCCGCGGCTTCATCAAAAGCGTCAACAAAAAGCACAAGCATCTATTCACCCCCAACCTCAAGGTCGTCGTCGGCATCCCTTCCGGCAGTACGGAAGTCGAGATCCGGGCCGTACGTGACTCTTCCGAGCACGCGGGGGCGCGCGAAGTGTACCTGATCTACGAACCGATGGCCGCGGCCCTCGGTATCGGCCTTGAAGTCGAAGCGCCGAAGGGCAACATGGTCGTCGATATCGGCGGCGGCACCACCGAGATCGCCGTCATCTCCCTCGGCGGCATCGTGATCCAAGACAGCATCCGTACCGCGGGCGACGTCTTCACGACCGACATCCAGTATTACCTCAAGCAGCAGCACAACATCCGGGTCGGCGAGATCACGGCCGAAAAGGTCAAAATCGCCGTCGGCGCCGTCATCCCGAACCTGGACGAGGAGCCGGAGCCCTTCGTCGTGCGCGGGCCGAACCTGATGACCGCCCACCCCGTGGATGCGACCATCACCTACCAGGAGATCGCCCACTGCCTGGACAAGTCCATCGCCAAGATCGAATCCTCCATCCTCCATGTGCTGGAGCAGACGCCGCCGGAGCTCTATTCCGACATCGTCGAGAACGGCATTTTCCTGTCGGGCGGCGGATCGCTCCTGCGCGGTATCGCCCAGCGTTTCACCGAGAAGGTCAACATCCCCTTCCACGTGGCGGAAGACCCGCTGCGCGCCGTTGCGCGGGGCACCTGCATCGCCCTCAAGAACACGGACCACTACTCCTTCCTGATGAGATAATGCCCCGGGGACGGAAAATAGGACCTCTGGTTCTCAACGCAGCAATCTTCATCCTCCTGGAGATTGCTGCGCTGAATATGCTCCGAAGCAACAACGAACTCCAGAGCCTGTGGCTGTCGCGGATCTCCCACACTTTCATGGCCAGAGTCTGGGGCGGCAGCGACAATCTCCGGCACTATTTCTCCCTCAACAAGGAGAACGAGCGCCTCGCCAATGAAAACGCCCTCCTGAACCAGCAGCTCAAGGAATACCGCGAGCGGGATGACCGGGTGTACAGCGACTCGCTCAGCGCCGAGTTCAAGTCCTACGGGGACTATGTCTTCACCCCGGCCACGATTATGAAGATCAGCCGCAACAAGCAGCACAACTACTTCATCATCAACAAGGGCGCCGAAGACGGGATCCGCCCGCAGTCGGGCATCATCACCAACCGCGGCGTCGTGGGCATCATCGATGCCGTGGACAAGCACTACTCCTACGGACTCTCCTTCATGAACAGCGAGATCAGCGTCAGCTCCCGGATCGGGAAGGAAGGGGCGGTCGGGCCGCTGTCCTGGGACGGAAAATCCGTGGACAAAGCCCTGCTCAAAGAGATTCCCCTCCAGTTCAAGTATGCGCCCGGAGACACGGTCTGGACCAGCGGCTATTCGGCCATCTTCCCGCCGGACATCCCGCTCGGAGTGGCCGGCGAATCCCGCATCGTCAACGGTGCCGTCAATGAGATCGAAGTCCACCTGTTCGAGAATTTCACGGCCCTCCGCTTCGTGACGGTGGTCGAAAATGCCGGCCGGGACGAGATCATCAACCTGGAAAACCTCGAAAGCCCGGATCAGAGATGAAACGCCAGCACTATTTCCTGACCTACTTCCTCCTGCTGATCTTGCAGATCCTGATCTGCAACTACCTGCACGTGTCGCCGTATCTCATGCTGTCCATCCTCCCGGTGATGATCCTGATGCTCCCGATCCGCTTCGGGACCGTCTTCGCCATGATCCTGGCCTTCGTATCCGGGCTGGCGGTGGATTTCCTTGCCGAAGGGGTCATCGGCCTGAACGCCCTCGCCCTCGTCCCGGTCGCACTGGCGCGCAAAGGCATCATCTACCTGATTTTCGGCAGCGAATTCTTCGCCCGCAAGGAGGATATCTCCATCCGCAAGCACGGCGTGACCAAGATGTCGGTCGCCCTCGTGATGGCGCAGACCCTCTTCCTGCTGATTTACATCTGGGCGGACGGCGCGGCGACGCGGCCTTTCCTCTTCAACACGATCCGTTTCGCCGTATCCCTCGCCGCCGGCCTGCTCCTGTCCCTGCTCCTGTCGCATACCCTGGCCACCAATGACCACGACCTATGAACAACCGGACCACCAAACTGCTCATCGGTCTCGGGGTCGCTGCCGGCATTCTGATCACCAAACTGTTTGTCATCCAGATCCTGAATGACAAGTACAAGCGGGACGCCTCCAACAACTCAATGGTCTATGAGACGATCTACCCCACCCGGGGGATCATCTACGACCGTAACGGCAAGATCATCGTCGGCAATACCGTCTCCTACGACATCCTCGTCACCCCGCGCGAGGTCAAGCCCTTCGATACCCTCCAGCTGGCCGAGTCGCTGGGCGTCAGCGCGGACCTGATCCGGGAAAAGATGGCGGAATACCGCAAGAACCGCAGCCGCATCGGCTACCAAACGGTCGTGATGCTCAAAAAGATCCCGCCCGAGAACTATATGCAGTTTGCCGAGCTGCAGTACAAATTTCCCGGTTTCCGGGGACAGATGCGCTCGATCCGCAGCTACCCGTTCAACGCCGGCGGCAACCTGCTCGGCTACGTGTCCGAGGTGGACGCCGACTTCATCAAGAAGCATCCGGGCGAATACCGCTCCGGCGACTATGCGGGCAAGACCGGCATCGAGGCGGCGCGCGAGCAGGACCTGCGCGGCGAAAAGGGCTACCACATCTACCTGCGCGACTCCCATAACCAGATCCAGAACGCCTATATGGACGGTGAAATGGACAAGGAAGCCGTCCCCGGCAAGGATATCGTCACGACGATCGACGCCGAACTCCAGCAATACGGCCAGGAACTGATGCAGAACAAGGTCGGCAGCGTCGTGGCCATCGAGCCCGCAACCGGCGAGATCCTGGCGATGGTTTCCAGTCCGGGTATCGACGTGGATGTCCTCGCTGACATCAGCCAGCATTATTCCGAGATCGCCAAGAACCCCTACAAGCCGATGTTCAACCGCACGGTGCAGGCCTCCTACCCGCCCGGATCCGTCTTCAAGCTGGTCAACGGCTTGATCGGGCTGCAGGAAGGCGTGCTCAAGCCCTCCGACCGCTACCCGTGCAGCCGCGGTTTCCCCTACGGCAACGGCCGGCGCCTCGGCTGCCACGGCCACGCCTCGCCGCTGGCCCTGCTGGACGCCATCGCGACCTCCTGCAACGGTTACTTCTGCTACGTCTTCCGCAACATCCTGGACAACAAGAAATACGAGAACATCCAGGAATCCTTCGACGTCTGGCGGGACTACGTGTCCAGCTTCGGATTCGGCCACAAGCTCGGCAGCGACTTCCCGGCGGAGCTCGGCGGCAACATCCCTACCTCCAATTACTACAACAAGGTCTATGGCAAGAAGGGCTGGAAGTTCACGACCATCATCTCCCTGTCCATCGGCCAGGGTGAGATCGGCGTGACGCCGCTGCAGATCGCCAATCTCTGCGCGACGGTGGCCAACCGCGGCTTCTACTACATCCCGCACATCATCAAGGATTCTCCCGGCATCGACATCGATCCGAAATACAAGGAGAAAGTCTATCCGAAGGTGGACGCCGAGTATTTCGACCTGGCGGCGCAGGGGATGTACATGGCCGTGAACGGCGGCGGCGCCGCCGGCGGCACGGCCTTCGCGGCCGCCATTCCCGGCAAGGACGTCTGCGGCAAGACCGGCACGGCCCAGAATCCGCGCGGCGCCGACAACTCGGTCTTCATCTGCTTCGCCCCCAAAGACGATCCCAAGATCGCCGTGGCGGCCTATATCGAGAACGCGGGATTCGGCGCGACCTGGGCCTGCCCGATCGCGTCCCTGCTCGTGGAGAAGTACCTGACCGGCAGCATCCGGGAGGAACGCAAGTATGTCGAGGACAGGGTCCTCCAGGGCGACCTGATGTCGCGGGTCAAGAAAGACTAGGCGGCCATGGCGAACTCCTCCAAACGAAGCATCCGACAGACCGTGGACTGGAAGCTGGTGATCTGCTACCTGCTGCTGGTCCTGATCGGCTGGCTCAACATCTACGCTTCCTCGCACGCCAGCGAGACGGCCGGCATCCTGGATTTCGCAACCCGCAGCGGCAAGCAGTTCGTCTGGATCCTCAGCGGCCTGGGACTGGGCACGCTGATCCTCTTCCTCTTCAATCCCCGGCTCTGGGAAGTCATTTCGGTCCCGACTTACCTGATCGTCCTCTTCCTGCTCGTGGCCGTCATCTTCCTGGGCACGGAAGTCAAGGGTTCCCGGTCCTGGTTCCAATTCGGGCCGATCAGCTTCCAGCCGGCCGAAGTATCGAAAATCACCACGTCCCTCGTGCTGGCGGCCGTGATGAGCCGCCAGAATTTCAAGCTTTCCAACTTCAAGCACCTGCTGCTGGTCGCCGCCATCATCGCCGTCCCGATGCTCACGATCGTGGCGGAGAGCGAGACCGGCTCCGCCCTGGTTTATGTCGGATTTATCTTCGTCCTCTACCGCGAGGGTTTTTCAGGCTGGTTCATCGCCTGTATCGGGCTGATCATCATCCTGTTCATCCTGACCCTGACGGCCTCGCCCTATGCGGCGGCACTCGTGCTGACCGCCACGATTTCTTTCAGCTACTGCACCGAGAACAAACTGACACGGCGCTGGCTGATCCGCGAAGCGCCCCTGGTCCTGCTGATGGCCTTCCTGCCCAGGATCTGGCGCACCATCGGCGGGGAAGAACCGACCAGCTTCTTCGCCACGGTCCAACCCATCCACCTGCTGCTCGGCGGCACGCTGCTCGCCATGCCCTGGCTGATGTTCAAGGCCTACCGGGAACGGAAGTTCTCCCGCTGGGCGGCGATCATCGCCTTCTTCGCCGGCCTGGCGATGATCTATTCGACGGAGTTCATCTTCAACGACGTCCTGCAGGACCACCAGCGCAAGCGCATCGAGGTGCTGCTGGGGATGAAAGAAGACCCCGCCGGCGTAGGCTACAACGTCAACCAGTCGATGATCGCCATCGGCTCCGGCGGCCTGTTCGGCAAAGGCTTCCTGCAAGGCACGCAGACCACCTACGGTTTCGTGCCCGAGCAGAGCACCGACTTCATCTTCTGCACCGTCGGCGAGGAATGGGGGTTCCTGGGCTGCCTGGTCGTGATCCTGCTCTACGTCTTCCTGATCGCCCGCATCATCCTGGATGCCGAGAAATGCCGGGAGGGCTTCTCGCGGATTTACGGCTACTGCGTGGCCAGCATCATCTTCATGCATCTGTTCATCAACATCGGCATGACCATCGGCCTGATGCCGGTCATCGGCATCCCCCTGCCCCTGCTCAGCTACGGCGGCTCTTCGCTCTGGTCCTTTACCGTGCTGATCTTCATCTTCCTGGCCCTGTACAAGGAGGAGAACAAATACTTCTAGACCCTGTCACGCTTGCTGCCCGCCGCTAGCGGATCCGGCAGGCCTTCCGGCAGCGGATGTCCGCACTGGACGCGCCGACCAGGAAGCGATAGCGACCGGAGGCGAGGGTCCACGTGTGGCCACCCTCAGACCAATATTTCAGATCCCGGACACAGACCGGGATCTCGACGCGGACGGTCTGTCCAGCCGGGATGCAGACCCGCTGGAAGCCCCTCAACTGACGCTCCGGCCGGTTGGGCCGGGAACGGGGATACTGCGCATAGACCTGCACCACCTCGTCGCCGTCCACGTCGCCGGTGTTGGTCACATCGACCGCCACCCGGACCACACCGTCCTGCGGCGTCGAAACAGTCAGCCCCGAATACCTGAAAGAAGTATAGGACAGTCCGTGTCCGAAGCAGAACAGGGGGCGCGCCTTGGCGTACAGATAGGTCCGGCCTTTCGTCAGGTCAAAGTCGGTGATCGGCGGCAGGTCTTCGATGCGCTCCGGCCAGGTCTGGGTCAGGCGGCCGGCCGGATTGACTTTGCCGAGCAGCACGTCCGCCACGGCGTGGCCCATCTCCTCGCTGCCGTGCGTCAGGGCCACGATGGCCGGAAGGTGGTCCTTGGACCAGCGGATCGTATAGGGGAAGGTGGTCACCATCAGCAGGACCGTGTTCGGATTGGCCCGGTGGACCAGCTTCAGGATGTCCTCATGAGGGAGGGCCAGGGACTGCCGGTCCACGTCTTCCATCCCGTCCTGGACAATCATCGAATGACTCCATCCGATCTCGGCCCCGCTGCGCTGAACGTCCAGGCAGGGGGAGGCGATGTTGCCCGCCACGACGATGGCCAGGTCCGCTTCCGCGGCCTTGCGCAGGCCTTCGCCGCCGAAGTCCTTGGTCTCCAGCAGGATCTCCACACCTCCGCCCAGCGCCTCCTTCAGCCCCTCGTAGATCGTGACCTTGTGGTCCATCTCACCGCCGTACCAGTCCTGCAGGACCTCGTCGGCATAGGGACCGATCAGGGCGATCTTCTTCAGTCTCTCCGGCTTCAGGGGCAGGATGCCGTCGTTCTTCATCAGGACGATTGACCGCGCCGTCGCCTCGCGGCACAGGGCCGCAGCCTCGGGCGTGGATGAAGGCACCGGGCCCCCGTCGAGGCCGATCTGCCGATAGGGATCTTCGCCGCCCAACAGGCCCAGTTTCTCCTCCACGTTGAGGTTGCGCTGGATGGTTTCGTCGATGTCGGCTTCCGTCAAAAGCCCCCGGCGCAAGGCCTCGCGGATCGCCCCCTGGGAATCCTCCAGCCCGTCGGAAAGGAACTGCGTGATGCCGGCCTTGATGCTGGCGGCCGCCGCCTCGGCCAGGTCCGGATAGATTTTGTAATCATCCACCAGCCGGCGCGCCCCGTCCTGATCCGTGATGACGATGCCGTCCTGACCCCATTCGGCGATCGCCATCGACCGGATCAGCGGATGGATGGTCATCGGTGTGCCGCCCGAAGGGTTGTAGGAGGTCATGAAACCCCGGCATCCGGCTTCGGTGACGCATTTCATGAATGTATAGGAATAGTATTCGCGCAGCTGCCACTCCGGGAAGTCGGACGAGTAATAGTGCCGCCCGTTTTCGTAACTGTTGGCGACGAAGTGTTTCAGCACGCAGGCGGAACGCCAATGTTCCGGGTCGGGCCCCTGGGCACCGCGCACATAGGCTTTCGCCATCTCGGCGACCAGGAAAGGATCCTCGCCGTAGCACTCCTCCGTCCGGCCCCAGCGCGGGTCGCGTCCCAGATCGACATTAGGGCCCCAGATGATGAGGCCGCCGCGGTCCGTCTCCGGGTTCTGGAAATACCACCGCTGCTCGAGCGAGATCTGGGCGGCGACACGCTCCATCAGCGCCGGGTCCCAGGTCTGGGCCAGCCCGTACGCCTGCGGGAAACTGGTGGTCGGCAGGGGCGGGTGTACGTTTCCCCAGGGCGCCGGGCCACCGTATGCGATGCCGTGCATGCCTTCCGAATAGTAGGAAACCGGTACGCCGAGGCGCGTGATGCCCATATCGACGCTCAGCAGGTGGATCTTTTCGTCCAGCGTGAGGTCCGAAGGGACGATGCGGGTCCGCTGGGCGGAAAGAAGGGCCGGGACCAGCAGGAGGCCCGCAGTGAGGAGCGAGACGAGTCGGGTATTCATAAGCAGATTGTGTAGATTCGCGATGCTCAAATATAGCGAATTAATGGTGAATTATTTATTTTTGTGTTTACCAAAGAGGTCCCTTATGCGAAAATCCCTCCTTCTCGCAGCCCTGATCCTGCTTTTTCCCACCGTCTTGGAAGCGTATGGCGGCCCGTCCCGCCCGGATACGCTCCGGGTCCTGGCCATCGGCAACAGTTTCAGCGTCGATGCCGTCGATCAGAACCTGCACGAGATCGCTGCAGCGGACGGGCACGTCCTCATCATCGGCAACATGGTCATCGGCGGCTGTTTCCTGGAGAAGCACTGGCGGCTCGCCGCGGGCGACTCGGCCCGTTATTCCTACCACAAGACCGGCCCGGACGGGGTGCTGGTCAAGCGGCCGCAGACGTCCATGTCCTGGGCGCTCGCCGACGAGAAATGGGACGTCGTCACCTTCCACCAGTCGAGCGGCCTGTCCGGCCAGGCGGAGAGTTACGAACCTTATCTGACGGAGCTGCTGCGCTATGTCAAAGCCCGCACGCCCCGGCGATGCCGGATGATGATGCATCAGACCTGGGCCTATGCCGAAGGATCCACCAACCACAATTTCCCCACCTACGGCCGCTCGCAGGAGCAGATGTATGAGGCCCTGTGCCAGGCCTACGGGACGGCGGCGAAACGGCACCGGATGGGTCTTATCCCGAGCGGGACCGCCGTCCAGAATTCGCGCCATACCTTCAACCGCGAGAACGTGACCCGCGACGGTTACCATCTCCACAAATGGTTCGGCCGTTACCTGGTCGCCTGCACCTGGTACGAAGCCCTGTACGGGACGTCGGTGGTGGGTAACGCCTACCGGCCGCCGCACCTGGACGGGCGCCGGGCGGCCATCGCCCGGCAATGCGCCCACGCGGCGTGCCGGCACCCTTTCACCGTGACGCGGGTGGACTTCGACAATCCTTTCGATACCTCCAACGGCAACTGGAAGCCGGACTATATCAACACCGATCCCTCGAAAGTGCCGGACTATACGCTGCCGGACGCCCTCACGATGCAGGACGGGCGCCCCGTGCAGACAGCCGCGCAGTGGTTCGGGCAGCGCCGCCCCGAGCTACTGGAACTCTTCGAGACCGAAATGTTCGGCAAGGCGCCGGGCCGGCTGGAAGGAACGAAATGGGAAATGCTGGAGGAAGGCCCCGCCCTGGGCGGGCTCGCCCGCCGCAAGCAGGTGCGAATCATCTTCCCGCGGCGCGGGTGTTATTTCACGGTACTGATCTACCTGCCCGCGCAGGCGAAAGGGCCGATACCGGTCTTCATGGGGCTCAATTTCGAGGGGAACGCCACGGTGCAGCCGGATCCGGCGATCCTTTATCCCGACCCCTGGCGCTCCGACGGCTACGGCATCTATGTCGAACAGCCGCGGGGGACGCAGTCTTCCCGGTGGCCGGTGGACGAGATCGTACGCCGCGGCTATGGGCTCGTGACCTTCCACAATGCCGAGATCGACCCGGATTTTGACGACGGTTTCGACAACGGCGTCACGCCCCTGATTTACCGCGAAGGGCAGAACTTCCCGGAACCGGACCAGTGGGGTACCCTGTCTGCCTGGGCCTGGGGGATGAGCCGGGTGCTGGACTACCTGGAAGAAGATCCGGACGTGGATGCGGCACGGGTCGCCGCCATCGGCCACAGCCGCCTCGGCAAGACGGCCCTGCTGGCCGCGGCCCGCGACGAACGTTTCGCGATGGCCATTTCCAATGACAGCGGCTGCGGCGGTGCAGCCCTGTCACGGCGCCGCTACGGCGAGACGATCCGTTTCATCACGGGCAATTTCCCGCACTGGTTCTGCGGCAACTTTTTCCAATATGTGGACCACGAGGATGCCCTGCCTTTCGACCAGCACGAGTTCCTCGCCCTGATCGCGCCCCGGCCGCTGTACGTGGCCAGCGCGGAAGACGACAGCTGGACCGATCCCGTCGGGGAGCGGCTCGCCTTCCAGGGCGCGCAGGCCGTCTATGACTTCCTCGGCCTGGACCGCAGCCTGACGGAGTACCACATCCGGGAAGGCGCCCACGAACTGACCCGGGAGGACTGGCTCCGCTACCTGGACTTTGCAGACAAACATTTCAACAGATAAGAGAACCATGGCTATTTCCAGAAGAAACTTCCTCAAGACGACGCTCGCCGCCGGTGCGGCCCTAGGCGCGACGATGTTGGACCCTATGCCCGCTGCAGCCAAGGCGGTCAAACCCAAGAAACGCTTCCGCGCCAAACGGGTCCTGATCATGACCTTCGACGGGATCCGGGTAGACGGCCTGGCCCAGGCCCATACGCCCCACATCGACGCCTTGATCCGGGAAGGATCCGCGTCCTACACCACGCGCGACGTGATGCCTTCCGTGACGCTGCCCAACTACACGAGCCACTTGTGCGGGGCAGGCCCGGAAATCCACGGCGTGGCGGACAACCGCTGGAAGGTGGACGACTTCAAGCTCGCAGCCGTCGAAAAGGATGCCGACGGATATTTCCCTTCGTCCTTCCAGGTCCTCAAGGACCAGGTGCCAGGGATCAAAACCGCTTTCTATTGGAACTGGAAGCCCCTGATCCGCCCCTACAACCCGAAGGTTTTCGATGACACGCTCTTTGCGGAGGACCCCGATTACGCCGACCTCTACGACCGGGCGATGGGGTTCATCCGGGAACACCGCGACGATCCGCAGTTCGTCTTCCTCTACAACGTCCATACCGACCACATGGGCCACAAATATGCGTGGATGTCGCCCGAGTATATCCAGTCCATCGAGGAGGGCGATGTGCAAGTGGGCCGGATGATCGAATTCCTGAAGGCGGAAGGCCTCTATGAGGATACGCACATCTTCTTCATCACCGACCACGGCGGCATCGCCAAAGGGCACGGCGGCGTCAGCCCCGAAGAGATGATCGTCCCCTGGGTCCTCCGCGGTCCCGGCATCAAGCAGGGCTTCACGATCGAGGAAGCCAACAACACCGTCAACACCGCCTCCACCGTCGTGCGTCTGTTCGGCGCCGAACAGCCCCTCTGCTGGACGGGCGAGGTCCCGGAGTCGATCTTTGTCTGACAATCGCTACTACCGCACCGTCTAAAAACGGTAGGCGCAGCCGAGGCGCAGCTGGGTGAAGGGATAGTCGTTCAGGCCTTGCTGGGCCTGGAGGAAGGGTTCGAAGCGACCCGCATCAAAGCCCAGACGGACCCGCAGGGACATCGGGGCGTCGCCGCAGCGTTCCCAACCGACATATCCGCCCCACTGGGCGGCCAGATTCACGATCCGGCCGTCGTAGAAAGCGCCCAGTCCGTACTGGACGGCGTCGTTCTGACGGCCGGTACCGGTCTGCCAGCACAGGAAGCCGGTCGTCGCCGACAGGCGGAAGGGGCCCCAGCCCTTTCCTACGGTCGCATCAAAGAAATACCCGGGCGAATCGTAATCCCGCGCGTAGCCGAAACAGTTGGCGGAAGCCGTCTTGAGCACCGAACGGATCAGCACGGAGGGCCGTCGCCCCCCTTCCTTCAGCAACTGGATGTCCAGACTGACATACACGTCGCCCGAGCCGAAGCCCGGGTCCCCGGCAGGGTCGGAAAGGATACGGCGGGCTTCCCGGACGGATGCATCATAGCGCCAGCACTCCACGACCGGCATCCAGAGCGTCAGGTTGACCCGGTCGGAGAAAAGCGGGATCCAGGCGCGCAGGAACAGGTCGTAGGTGTCATCTTGCCCTGCCGCCAAATGGCCCCGATAGTAGTCGCCGGCCACTTCCAGGGTCAGCCTGTCCCGGACCCGCCCGTCCGTGATCTCCGGGACCGGGAAGGCGTTGGGGCCGAACCAGCGCGGAGCTACTTGCGATTTCTCCGCCAGATCGGGAACCCGGACCGGCGTGGCAGCCCGCAGGCCCGCGGGCAGCAAGGTGCATAGCAACAAGGCAGACAAGCAAAAGGATCTCATGCGCGAATACGTGTTGACGACAAAATCTTTCCAAAGATAAGAAATGATTCCTTTTTGTTATCTTTGCAGGACCAAACGTTCTGAAAACCTATGACCGACCTGCAAATCGTCCCCGTCGCGGGACGCCGTATGCTCAAGGAGTTCATCCGATTCCCCCTGGATCTGTACAAAGACTGTGATAAATGGGTGCCCGCCTTCGAGGACGACGAATTCAAGTCCCTGGGCCCCGACAACCCCTCCCTGTCGTTCTGCGAACGCGAGTTGTACCTGGCCCGCCGCGGCGGCAGGACCGTCGGGCGCGTCGCCGCGATCATCAACCACAAGGCCAACAAGAAGTGGAACGAACGGACCGTCCGCTTCGGCTGGATCGATTTCGTCGAAGACTTCGAGGTCGCCAAGGCCCTCATCGACCAGGTCGTCACCTGGGGCAAGGCCAAGGGCGCCGAGAAAGTGAAAGGACCCCTGGGCTTCACGGACATGGACCGGGAAGGCCTGCTGGTCGAGGACTTCGAGAACGAGAGCCCCTTCACCGTCATCTACAACTATCCTTATTACGGCGAGTTCTTGGAGCGGCTGGGCTTCACCAAGGATGTGGACTGGACCCAGCGTTGCATCGAGCTGCCGGACGAGCTGCCGCCGGTGCTCCAGATGGCCGGACTCGTGGAGAAACGCTACGGGGTCCACATCTACAAGGCCGGCTCGCTCAAGCAGATGGCCCGCCGCGGCCGGGAGATGTTCCACGTCCTCAACGACGCCTTCGCCCCGCTGTATGAGTACTCCAAGCTCTCCGAAGAGCAGATCGACGGCTATGTCAGGCAGTATGTCCCCGTCCTCAACAAGGACCTCGTCGCCTTTGCGGTCAATGACGAGGACCAGCTGGTGGGCTTCACCGTCACGATGCCGCACATCTCGGCCGCCGTCCGCAAGGCCCGGGGCCGTATCCTGCCTTTCGGCTGGATCCCGATCCTGCGCTCCCTGCGCCACAACGACACCGTCGAGGCCCTGCTCATCGGCGTCCTGCCCGAGTACCAGGCCAAGGGAGCGGCCCTGCTGATGTTCAAGTACTTGCACGAAAACTACATCCGCCTGGGAATCAAGCGGATGTTGCTCAACCCGCAGCTGGAAGAGAACCACAAGGTGCAGTCCCTGTTCGCAGGGTACGACCCGAAACCGTACCAGCGCCGCCGCAGTTATGTAAAGGAAATCTAAGCGAGTGCTTTCAGCACTGCATCACAGACTTCCCCGACGGTGGTAGGCGCAGCCTCCCCGTCGGGGAATCTCATCTGGAACTTCTCCTCTGTCGCCAGGGAGAGCATGATCATCGAGAGGGAATCAATCCCGAGCCCGCGGACGAGCTCGGTATCGAAACTGACTTCGGAAAGGTCCGTTGCAGGACGGAGGACGGCGATCACTTCCTTGAGGCCGTCGAAGACTTCTTGTCGGGTCATACGCGTGCGACTTTCATGCTGCCCGTGCGCTTGAAATCTTCCGTGCGCACGGTGACTTTGCGGATCTGGTGGGTGCTCGGCAGGGTGGCGTTGATCTTCCCTACCAGCGCATTCATATAGGCCTCGACCTCCTCCCAAGGCTTGCCGTCAAAGGCCGGCATGAAGGGCAGGATCTCGACGGCGATGACCGGATTGCCGTTGAGATCGTCCTCCTTGACCATGGCGTCACGAACGCAAGGATCGGCGTAGAAAGGCTCCTCAAGGCTCTCGGGGCTGACGTTTTCGCCATTGGACAGGACGATCAGGTTCTTGATGCGGCCGGTGATGTAGAGGAAACCTTCTTCGTCGAAATGGACCAGGTCACCAGTGCGGAACCAGCCGTCCTCCGTGAAGGCTTCGGCGGTCTTTTCTGGATCTTTGTAGTAGCCGGAGAAGACGTTGTCACCCTTGATCTGGAGTTCGCCGTCCACGACGCGCGTCTGCTGGCCAGGATAGATCTTGCCGATAGAGGTCGGATGCGTGAGGGCATCCGCATTGGCGGAGGTCAGGTTGGCGGTCTCGGTCAGGCCGTAGCCGAAACAGAACTCGACGCCCAGTCCGGAGAAGATGGTCACGAGGCGCGGCGGCACGTTGGCGGCGCCGGCGATGATCATCCGGAGCTCGCCGCCCAGGAAGCCGGGGCCGTACATCTTGACCATACCGGCCAGGATGTCACACACGCCCGGAACGATCACGAGGACGGTCGGCTTGAGGGCCGGAAGGCGTCCGATGGTTGCTTTCATATCCTCGCAGGTGTAGATCAGGTTGCCGGTGTAGAAGCAGCCCATCGTGCCCGCGATCAGGCCGAACACATGGCTCAGCGGGAGCAGGGCGATGTAGCGGTGAACGCCGATCACCTTGCCGGGCTTGAAGATGGCGTTGTAGTTGCCGCGCATCAGCGCACGGTGGCTCAGGACGGCGCCCTTCGGCGTACCGGTGGTACCGCCGGTAAAGAAAATGGCGGCCGGCGCCTCCGGATCCGGGACCGTGACGGGAGCTTCGGCGTCGGCGATGCTGGTCGTCGGGAAGACCTTCACCCCCTGCAGCTTGGCCGTCAACGGAACAAATTCATCACGGACGAACATCGCGGCGATATCGAACTTCATGCACGAGCCGATAACCGCCATTTCCGGCAGGGAAGCCGGGAAATTCATCGCGACATAGCCGGCCGACGTGACGGCCAGGAACAACTCGATGGCATCCTGGCTGTTGCGGTCGAAGATCGCGACATGGGCGCCTTTCGGAAGGCCCTGGGCCTCGAGAAAAGCGCGGCGGCGGGCGACCCGCTCACCCAACTCCTTGTAAGTAAGGGTATGGACCTGGTCGGAGAGGGCCGGAAGATCGGCATATTCCCGGGCAAACCAGTCCACAAACTGCCCCATCGTAGGAAGGTAGGGAATCCTTTCGAATTCATCCTTCGGGAGCATGTCATAGAAATAATTGGACATATTAAAGGTTTTAGGTTTGTACATCAAACATACAAAGATACAAAAAAAATGAGAAAGGGGAGGGAACGGCAGTCTGGGCCGTTCCCTCCCCTTTCTCAAAGAAGCAGGACTAGTCTTTCAGGAAAGTCAGTCCGTCCGCAATCGCGTTGTTCGGATTGGCCTGATAAACGACCCACCATGCGCTGTCCAGCTGATCCTTAGCGATCTCTTCGGTCTTGCAAGGGACCAGGCTGATAGCAATGGCATAAAAATCCGTCGCAGCACCGTTTGTGCCAAATGCAGTGAACTTCTGCTTGTTGTCGTTGGCATAGCGGAGCATCTTGCCCTCCTCGCTGACTTTGAACCAGATCCAGGCGTAGTTGGACTCCGTCGTGACCGGATAAGGCGTGAACTGGTAAGCGGCGCCGATGAAGGACGCGCCGTAGCCCGGCAGGACGGCGATATAGTCAAATCCCGCCTTGCCCTTTTCCGTCTTCTGGGCCTTCCGGCTATCCACGAAGAGGCCGAGCTTGACGCCGTCTTCCTCGTCAGCAGCCAGGGTCGCTGCAACGACGACGTCGCCGAGCAAGCCGCGGATGGCGATGTGGTTCACATACATCGTGCCGTCGGAATCTTTCAAGGTCTCCGGATTCCCGGCCGTGGCGAACGTGACCGGCAGGGTCATGGAATTGCCCGCCGTGATACCCGAGCGGCCTGCGTCCTTGGAGAACACCTTGCTGGTGAAATTGTACTTGCCGAGGAAGTCGGCGACTTTGCCCGTGGCCTGGGTCACCTTGATCCGGCTGCCGGAACTGAGTTCGAGGGAAGCCGTACGGACCGTGCCCGTCGTATTCTCCGTCCAGGAAGCGACGCCGTCCTTGTAGGAAAGGAAGTTGCTGCCCGAAGCCTTGATCTCGACCTGGTCCCCGCCGTAGATCGCGATGGAACCCTCGTCCGCACTGGTGTTGATGTTGAAGTCGTCGGCATCGATGACGTGGATGATACAGCTGGCACTGATGCCGTCGTCACCGGTTGCCGTGATGACCACCGTTCCGGCCTTGTGGGAAGTCACCTTGCCGGCTGCGTCCACTTCCGCGACCGTGGGATCGGAGGAAGACCAGCTCACCTTCGGGAAACTGGCGTTGTCCGGCTTGACGGTGGCTTCAAGGGTCATCGTATTGCCGTTGATCAGGGTAACTTCCGTCGCATCCAGCGTCACGCTGGTGACCTTATATTTGTCCACCTTGACCGTCACCTTGCCGTATTCCTCGCTGGAAGTACGGACCGCAATCGTGGCAGAGCCGTCTTTGAGCGCGCTGACCCAGCCACCGTTCGCGACGGCGACGGTACTGTCGGAAGACACCCACAGGAGCCCGTCGGTCAGAGCCTTGTCCGGATTGAGGACGAAGTCGATGCACTTCGTCTCGCCGACCATCAGGCTGATTGTGGCATCGTTGACGCTCACGCCCTGCAGATCGGGGCGCAGCTCCTCCTTCTGCGTGCAAGACGCCAAGGCAAGGGCGGCGACAAGGCCTGCCATGAAGATATTGCTTATCTTTTTCATTGCTTACTTGTTTTACTGAGATAGAACATTAATTCCAGTAAGGGTTGCCCTGGCGCTCTTTCTGGGGAATCTCCCAGGTCCAGCCTTCGGCAGGGATCTGCGTCTTGCTCCAGTGGTTGGAGCCCCGCTGGTTCTGGACGCCCCAACGCTTCTGGTTGAAGAAAGCCCAGTCGCCTTCGCCCCACATCTCGATCCTCCACTGCAGCTTGACCATGTCGAGGGCGGACTTGCCGGCCATCGTGTTGGCGCAGGTCATCGTAGCCGCATCCGGCAGGGTACGGGCGGCGAGGAGCTTGTCAATCAAGGCCTTCGCCTCCGCGTCCTTGCCGCTCTGGGCATACGCCTCGGCGACCATCAGCAGGACGGCGGAGGAACGGAGATAAATGTTGTCCGCCGTGGCGGCGTCATTGGAATGGCTCGGATAACCGATCGCCGAAGAAGCCGCCCACTTGAGGGAGGTGTACTTGGGCATCGTGTAGTCAAACCAGGTCGTATCTTTGCCGTTGTTGGAATAGACGTGGAAATCCTGAAAGTCGTCCGGAAGGATGCAAGCCTTGCGGCAGTCATTGTCCGAAAGGGCATCGTAAATCAGCTGGTCCACCTGATAGTAACCCGAAGGGCCGTTCTTGAGCGCGTTCAGGCCGTCCAGGCTCCAGAAGACATTGGTCGATCCGCGGGCGCCGCCGAAGATGGCCTCGGGATTCTTTTCGAGGTTGAAGAAGGCGTTCGAGGCGGCGTTGAAGTCCCCGGTCCAGCCCGTGCCGTGAGGTGCCTTTTCACTGACGCCGCTGCGGCCGTTGACCATTTCGAGAAGGGATGCGCGCATGCCGTAATCGGCCGCCTTGATCAGGTCGGGCATGTGCTTCATCAAGTCGTTGCCGGCTTCAATGACGGTCGCCCACTCCTTGCTGTCGAGTGCGGCGCGACAACGGTAATACTGGGCGACGGCGCAGTCGATGTCGTAGATCTCGCTGGCGCTGTTGCCGATCGTATAACCCTCCTTGCCGTAATTGGAGGAATGGAACAAGTCCACGGCCTCCTTGAAGGTCGCGTTGATCCATTTCCATGTATCCGCCACGGAAAGGGGCTCGACAGGGTTGTTGTAGTCGAACTTGTCGTAAATGGGCCAACCCTGCTGCGTGGTGGAGGTGACATCCTTGAGGTCGGTGTAACGCTCCATCAGCATCATGTAAGCCACCGCCTTCAAGGTTAGGGCCTGCGCGCGGCTGGCTCGCATGGAAGGATACTTCTCGGCTTTTTCCGCCGTGATGAAGTCGATCGCTTTCTGGGCGGGGCCGACTTTCAGGACGGGACCCATGTAGTAACCATAGTTGTTGGTCTCCTGGTCCCTTCTCCAGTAGGTGTTGCTGGCGAGGTTCTGGTAATAGATGGAGAAACCGCCCTGGTTTTCAGCGCTCCCTTCGACGACGTCTCCGGACTGGCAGAAACGGCGGAACTCGAAGTTGGACTCGTATGCGGAAGAGTTGGAGTAACCGCCGTTCATGACCGCATTATAGATGTTGATGTACGCCGGAAGGCCGCCGACCAGGCCCGTCAGGACCTGTTCTTCCGCCTCGGGGCTGCTGGCCATGAACTCTGCCATCTGGTCATCCGTGAAGTAATTGGGGTTGGAGACATCCAGCAGTTTGGAGCAGGAAGCCAGACCCAGGGTCAAGATGGTGCCAAGCACTAAAAATTTGTATGTTTTCATCTTTATGTCCGATTAGAAATCAAGATTAACACCGATCGTATAGGTCTGCATTTGAGGATAGACATAGGTATCGATCTCCTTGCCGCCGATAATGGACATCGTCGGATCAACACCCTTCTGTCTCGAGAAGAGGAGCACATTGTCGGCCGAAGCATAGACGCGAAGGCCGCTGATCATCACTTTCTGCGTCAGTTTCCGGGGCAGCGTATAACCGAGCGTGATGTTCTTCACGCGGAAATAACTCGCGTCAAAGAGGCTCATGTCAGTATAATTGTGGGAACCCGGCAGGAGCGCGCCATCCAGGTACTGGGACTTGGCCGCGGAGCTCGGGAACCACTGCATCGGGAAGCGGGAATTCTTCTTGGACTCGGTCCAAGTGTTGCCGACGACCGACTGGGAGATCGGAATACCGGTACCGCCGAAGGTGGAGCTGCGGAACAGATGCTGAGAGTACTCCATCGAGAAGAACTTGCCACCGATCTGGTACGCGGAGTTCACGCTGAAGTCCAGGCTCTTCCAACGGAAGTTGAGCGTCAGGCCGCCGATCCAGTCGGGCGTCGCGGAACCGACCTCATAGTTGGAGGCATCGGCCGCCACATTGGTCTTTACGTTCTCGCCGACCTGGTTCTGGGCATAACGGCCGCCATGTTCGAGGACGCCGGTGGTCTCGTTCTTGTTGACATCGTAATAGGTCACGCGGTGCCAATAGAGCGGCAGGCCGGAAGCCTCGTCCACCCCCGCATATTTGGGCATATAGAGGTTGAAGAGGTCCTTGCCTTCACCGCGGAGATAGAAAATGCCACGTCCGGCATGTCCGGCCGTACCGGCCTGCGCCATGTCTTCGGTCTGGACCGTCCAGCAACCCTCCGGCAAATCCATGGTCTGATCCCAATAAGGGATCTGGTCAGCCGGGACCCCAACAAGGGTCGTGCGGTAATGCGTGCCGTTGAGGCCGATGGAGAACGTGAAGTCGTGGGTCCGGACGATGTCCGCGTCGAGTTCGATCTCGAAACCGCGGTTGCGGACCTGGGCGGCATTTTTCTGCAAGGTCGTCTGGCCGTTGCTGGCCAACGGAGAGACGGACTGGTTGAACAGGGAGTTGACCGTCTTGTGGTCATAGAAGTCCAGGGCGCCGGTGATGCGGCTCTTCAGGACGCTGAAGTCCAGACCCAGGTCGAACTGGTGGATGTTCTCCCAAGTCAGGTCGGTACGGACGAGGCCGTTGTCCTTGATATTGGTCTTGTCCGGAATACCGGTGCCGGTGGCGCCTTCTTTCCAGGTCGTCACGGAATAGTACCAATAATGGTTGAGGTAGTAGGAGGTCAAGCCGTTGGCGTTGCCGGTGACGCCATAGCTGGCGCGCAACTTGGCATTGTCCAGCCAGTTCTTGGCTCCGGCGAGGAAAGGCTCCTCGGAGAAGCGCCAGCCGGCGCCGACCGACCAGAACGTACCCCAGCGGTTGTCGGGGGTGAACTTGGAAGAGCCGTCGCGACGAAGGGACGCGGAGAGGTAATACCGCTGGTCGAAATTGTAGTTGAAGCGGCTCAGATAGGATTCCGTACGGTAGATATCGTCGGAGAAGCCCGGCGTCGTGGCGTTTTCACCGCCTGAGTTGACATAGTGGCCGATGAAGTTGCCGGCAATCGGATACCCGGCGATCAGCTCATAGGCAGAGCCGAAGTTGAGGCTGGATTTGGCCAGGTCTTCATACTCATGTCCCAGCATCGCATCCACATGGTGCTTGCCGAAATCCTGGTTATAGGTCAGCAGCTGCTGGGTGTTGATGATACGGCGGTTATAGGTCTTGATACCCAGGTTGCCCGTCGGCGTGGCACGGCCGGCGATGTGGTTCATGTACATGTCACGGCGCCAGTTGGTCTCGTCCATGTTGAAGTTGACATTGAAGTTGAAGTACTTCAGGAAGCGGATGTCGGCGAACAGGCGGCTGGTCCAGGTGGAAATGTTCTGGGACTCGTTGTTGATCTTCGAGACATAGAGGAAGTCGGAACTGAACGTCCGGTCCGCTTTGTGGTTGACGCCCAGCGGAGAGAAGGAATTGTTGTAAACGTTGAGGATCTTCTCGCCGTCCGCATCCAAGGCGTAGTTGCCATAGGCGTCAATCTCATAGACCGGCACGATGGGCTGCCAGCCCTTGACCTGGAGCATCGCATTGCCGGAGGCGCCGCCGATCTGACGGGAACCCCATTTGCCCGCCTGGGCCCGGGTGTGGGTCTTGGAATAGGCCACGTTGGCGCCGATCTTCATCCAGGGGAGGATCTGGGCGTCCATGTTGACACGCCCGCTGAAGCGCTTGAAGGAGCTGGAGATCAAGTAGGAAGGGTCCGACTGATAACCCAGGGAAGCATAGTAGTGGAACTTCTCGGTACCGCCCTTGGCGGAGACATTGTATTCCTGGCGGAACGCCTTCTGGAACATGATATCCTCAATGTCATTGGTATAGAGAAGCCGTGCATTCGGATTGATCTTGCCGGTGACCGGATCGACCAGGTAAGCGTCCTTCATCGTCGAACTGGAGTTGGAGCCGTCGCCCGTGTTGACATAGACCGCTCCGGGGACGAAGTAAGCCATGTTGTTGCCGAGGGCATTCTTCTGGAACACAGTCTCGCTGCCGGCATAGTCGAAAAGGTGCTGGCTGGCGAACAGGCGCGCCTCCTCATCGGTGTGATTCGGGTTGGCCACGTTCGTGTAATAGAAACCATTGGCATCGACGCCGGGGATACCGGTACCGTTCACGCCATAGCGGTAGGAGTTGTAGATACTCTTCCAGGCGTACTCGTAATAATCGGCGGCAGAGTCGATGGAATTGGTATTGTAGTTACCGATGGAGTTGAAGCCCCAGCGGCCCTGGAAGGAGATCTGCGCCTTACCTTCGGCACCACGCTTGGTGGTGATCAGGACAACACCGTTACCGGCGCGGGAACCGTACAAAGCGGTGGAAGCCGCATCCTTCAGGACGGTCACGGACGCGATATCGTTGGGATCCAGCTGCGAAAGCGGGTTCTCATAGGTGGAGTTGGCCTGCTGGGCGACACCGTCGATCACAACGAGGGCGGCGGCGGAAGCACCGTTGGTGGAGCTCACACCACGGAGGCGGATCGCCATGTCATAACCCGGCTGACCGTCGACGGAAGCGACCTGGAGACCCGGAGCCGCGCCTTCCAGGGCACGGGAAACGGTGGTCGTGTTCTGGATCGCAATCACGTCGGACTTGATCTCGGTCAACGAACCGGTCACATCTTTCCTCTTCTGGGTACCGTAAGCTACGACAACCACGTCATCGAGAGCCAGGGCATCCTCTTGGAGGACAATGTTGAATTGTTTGCGGTTTCCGACCAGCACTTCCTGGTTCTTGAAACCGATCGAAGAGATGACGAGGGTGGCCTCCGGCCGGGCGGTCAGGGCGAAATTACCATCCAAGTCCGTTACAACGCCGGTCCTTGTGCCCTTGATCTGGACACCGGCCCCGACGACGGGTTCGCCCTTCGCGTCAACGACCTTGCCGGTCACTGCCGTTTGGGCGAACGCCGACACTCCCAGGGTGAGCAGTGTCAGCATTACCATAAGAAAACGTTTTACCATAATTATTTTTTGAATAGGTTGATTCCGGTTGTCATACCTTACGGTTTTTTGGGGAGGCAAAAATACACAAAAAACGGCGTTGCACGTGCGTATATAGCCGTTTTTACCCGTTTATTTGTTGTAATTACAGGCACTGAAGAAAGCCCGTCAGAGAACAACTTTTTGTCCTGAAACCGCTTCCGTTTTCCTTTTTAGCGACAATGGCATTTGCGCCGGTTTTTCCTATCTTTGGACGGCCAAACGATAGGAAATATGAATCAACTGCACGAGATATCCGCTGCCCTGCTGGCAGTGCTGCTTTCTGCTTTCAATCTCGGCGCCCAGAGCGTCATCCGGCTGCACGAAGAGGAGGACGGGCGCTATACGATGGACGCATCCGTCAACGGGGTCGGCGTCCGGACCTACTATGCGCCGGAGAACTGGTATGCCAGCCTGTCGTCGACGACCTATCTCTTCCTGTATGAGAACGGCTACATCGCCCCGGCGGACGTCAACGGGATGACAACGGTCAAGATGCCGGGAGGGGACCCGACCAAGGCGGCCTCCTTCGTGATCCGCCAGCTCAAAATCGGCAAGGTCATCGTCCAGAACCTGCCCGCTTTCGTCATTACGAAACAGAATGTGCCGCTGGTGATCGGCAATGCCGCTTTCGACTGTTTCGGGGCCGTCACGCAGGAGGGCGACCGGCTCATCATTGACGACCGTTTCGAGGATGAAATTGCCGCGGCGGCGTCCGATTCCGCTGCGGCTTCGAATCCGGATGCCGGTTCAGCCTCCGGTTCGGCTCCGGCTCCGGCGGGGCCCGCCGAAACCCTGGCCCGGCAGGTCCAGGCCCACATGGACGCCAAGGAATACGCCGCAGCCGCGGACGGATTCGCGCAGCTGCGCGAAATGGGCGTCCTGACGATGTACAGCGAATACCAGTACGCGATGGTCCTCAACATCCTCCGCCGCAACGCCGACTGCCTCGCCCTGACCCGCAAGTGGCTCACCGAGAACGAGGGCAAATCGCTGACGCTGGACTACTGGATGTACGACGCCCAGGGCGACTGCCATGCCCGCCAGGGCGACAAGGCCCGCGCCATCCGCTGCTACGAAGATGCCGTCGCGGCGTATTGCAAAATGTTCGGCACGGACGAGAAGAAGATCCGCCGGAGCCAGTTCAAAGACGAAACGCTCGGTTACACGCTCTACGACCTGGCCATGCAGTACGGTTCCACCGATATCGGCAAGACCCGTTACTACGTCACCCTGGCCGCCAAATGCGGCAACGACGCAGCCATCGCCTTCTGCCGGATGGCCGGATACGGATTCTGACAGCCCGGAGCGGCAGGGCTCAGGGCTGGCGTTTATTTCAGGAATACTTCTATGACCGGCACCTCGGTGTCGGGTTTCTGGACGGGTGTGTAGATATACTTCTCATCGAATCGGATTTCCGACCCGTCGTGCAGGAACTGCGCATATTCGATCCGGTCCGTGAAGGATACGGACAGCCTGGCGAGCGGATAGTCGATCAGGTGGATGTATAAGCGCCGAGCCTCAGGGTTGTAGGTAAGAAGGGTCCGCTCCGGGGCCTCGAAGTCCGCCGGAGCGGCGGTGCAACCGTAGATGGACCGGCTGTTCTGATGCATCCATTTGCCAATTCCCTTCAGGCGGTCCTGTGCCCGGTAGTCGAATTCACCGCGCGAGGTGGGACCCACGTTGAGGAGAAGATTGCCTTCCTTGCTGACGGTCTCGATCAGAAGCTCAAGCAGTTGGGGAATGCTTTTCCACGTGGCTTCATCCCTGTGGTACCCCCAGGAGCCGGAAAAGGTCTGGCAGGTCTCCCATGTCACCTTTTCTCCATTCCAGATGGGGCATCCGGCCAGTTTCTCCTGCTCGGGCGTGAAGATATCCCAGCCGCCCCAGACATCTTTCAGATCCAGCCTGTCATCGACGATAATGTCCGGCTGAAGGGTTCTGGCCAGCTTCAGCAAGCCTTCGGAGTCCCAGTCGGTGTGTCCCTTGCCGTTTTCTCCCGGGAAGGAGAAATCGAACCAGATGATGTCGATCTTGCCGTACCGGGTGAGGAGTTCCGTCACCTGGTCCTTCATATACTGACGGTAGACATCCATATTGCGGCCCTGGTTCAGGGCATCATAATCCGCTTTCGTCCCATTGTCGATACGCTGGGGATGGCATCGGTCGATTGTATAGTCCGGATGATGCCAGTCCAGCAGGGAATAATAGAAACCGACCTTGAGGCCTTCGGCCCGGAAGGCATCCACGAATTCCCGGATCAGGTCGCGGCCCGCGGGGGTATTGGTACATTTGTAATCCGTGAACTGGCTGTCCCACATGCAGAACCCCTCATGATGCTTGGAGGTCAGGACGACGTACTTCATGCCGGCCTGCTTGGCCATGGCGGCCCATTCCTTGGGCTCGAACAGGTCCGGATTGAAATGGTCGAAATATTTCTGGTAGTCTTCATTGGTCAGCCGTTCAAAGTTTTTGACCCACTCGTGCCGGGCGGGCATCGAGTACAACCCCCAGTGGATAAACATGCCGAAACGGGCGTCCGTCCACCATTTCATGCGTTCGAGTTTCTGTTCGCGGGTCTCCTGGGAGGGCAAGGAAAACTCGACGGCGGGTTCCACGGCCTCTTTGTTTTTCTTGGATCTCTGCGCATCCGCCGGCGGACAGACCAACGCCGCCGACAGCAGTTCAGCAACGACGAGGGAAAGGATGATTGCTTTTTTCATGGAAAAGAGAGTTGTTTATGGACAAATATACAATAAAGGATGGATTTGGCGATGCCAACAGATAGCCTACGAAATCGGACAAAACGCTCCTACGTCGCCAAAATGCCGCCTAAAAATTGAGACGCAAAAGAGCAAACAATTGAAAATCAGACAGTAAAGGTACTTGAAGAGCAGCGGGACATCTTTGTTTTCCAGTGCAATGTTGGCTGCCGGGTGGGCTGGCTGATGTCCTACACTAAGCAGTCGGTCCAGAACGGCGCTTTGGAATACATCGCTGCAAAGACTCTGCATTTCAGTGGCAGGACGGTTGTTGTCCCTCTCAACTCCATAGCCCTGGAAATCGTGGGCAATATAAGGACAACCCCGGCGACCAGTTGCTGCCCTTCATCAGCGAGCAGAACTATAACGACAACATCAAGGCCGCCTTCAAGGTGGCCGGCATTACCCGCCTGGTAGCAGAGCTGGACCCTGTCACGCGCAAGGAGGTTAAGCATCCGCTGAACGAAATCGCCAGCAGTCACCTGGCCCGCCGCACCTTCGACGCGGAAGCGGATGGAGGCCTATTGGTGCAGTACAATGCAATGATGTCCTTCCTCAAACGCAATCTCCGTAACGTACAGGTAGAGCCGGATTTCAACTCGCTTGGGCAGTTGGAAATACCCATTGGCGCACTTTCCGAGATTTGCTCGAATGCGCTTTTACATCGCTCATACAGCCGCGAAGCGCCAGTAAGGCTCTTCATTTTTGACAACCGTGTAGAAATCCATAGCCCGGGCATTCTCCCGGGTGGATTACAAGTTGAAGACGTTCTTATGGGAACATCCTTCCCGCGTAATAAAATGATTTTCACACAAGGCGCGTTCTTG
>JAFUWZ010000025.1 GCA_017471045.1 Bacteroidales bacterium | reverse complement strand
CGCATTCTCGCTCAGGTCTCCCTGGGCGCGGGCCTCCGCGAGGTCGTCCTTTACCTTGGGATAAACCACGTTGATCAGATGCTTCAACTCGGCTGAAATCTCATCGTATCGTTGCTTTGACAGGTATTCCATGGCTTACATACGGTCCATACCGCAAATCTACGAAGAATTGACGACACTCCCGACGGAATCTGAGGAATTTTGATAAATTATAAATCTTCCGTACCTTCGTTGGTATGGAAGATTATTTGATATTCAATACCCTGGGTGACGGGCAATATCCGGATGCCTATAAGGAAAACTATCACTGCCACATCCTGTGCCGAAGCGGTGAGATGCATTTCGAGGCAATGGGCAGACCCTTCACGGCCAGCTCCGGCGATCTCGTGATCTGGCAGATGACGACGCTGATTTCAAATGTCCGTTATTCGCCCGGTTTCGATGCCGATTTCCTCCTGATTTCAAATCCTTTCCTGAACCTATACAACCCGGAGCAGGTCTGGGCGACCAAGGGTTACGTCTATATCAAAGCCCATCCGGTTTTCCATCTTGAGGCCGATGAATGGGATATCATGGAAGCCGATTTCAACCAGTTCTGGCGCAGGATCCATTCCGGCCGTATCCTCTTCCACGACGAACTGGTGGGCAGGGTCTTCCAGCTCCTCCTCCTGGATATGTGGGACATCTATTCCCGCGAGATGGAAAAGGCGGATACCGATGAGAATGCGGCGAGGCTCTTTATGCGGTTTCTCACGCTGGTCCAGCAGCATTGCCGGGAGCATCGCGAAGTGGCGTGGTATGCGGACGGGCTCTGCGTGACCCCGAAATATCTTTCGGCTACCTGCCAGAAAATCACCGGCAAGAGCGCCCTGTACTGGATCGAGTATTACGCCGTCCATGAGATCCTGCTGCTATTGAATGATCCGGCCCTGACCCTTACCGAGGTCACGGACCGGATGCATTTCCCTGCGCCGCCGATGCTTACGCGCTATCTGAAGCGCACCATCGGCAAAACGCCGTCAGAATATCGGAGTGGACAGGTTTAGTCCCAGATTTCGTAGTTCTCCATCCAGTCCTTGATCTGCTGGTAGGTCATGTTGAAGTAGCGCTTCTCTTTGTTCAGGGAAGCCATCTTGGCCATTTCAGCATCGCTCAGTTCAAAGTCGAAGACTTCGATGTTCTCCTGGATATGCTGGGGATTGGAGGAACCGGGCACGACGCTGAAGCCCTTCTGGATGTGCCAGCGGATGATGACCTGGGCGGCGGACTTGCCGTGGGCGGCAGCGATCTCATTGATCACCGGGTCGCGGAGGATCTCACCATGGCTGTCGCGGCCGCCGAGCGGGAACCAGCATTCGATCTGGATGTTGTACTTCTTGGCCATTTCCTGCCAATGTTCACGCTGGGCATACGGATGGCACTCGATCTGGAACATCTGCGGTTTGATCCGGGCGGGCTCCACGATGGAGTTGAACAGTTCGTCGTCGAAGTCGAAATCGCTGATGCCGATAGCACGGACTTTCCCAGCCTCAAGAGCCGCTTCGAGGGCTTTCCAACCGCCGTTGTAGTCCCTCAAGGGTTGGTGCAGGTAAACGAGGTCAAGGTACTCGAGGCCAAGGCGGTCCAGCATCTTGTCAAGCTGTTTGGGAGTGATGTCTTCACCATATTCATTGGGCCAGAGTTTGCTGGTGACCCAGATGCTGTCGCGCGGGATGCCGCTGTCCTTGATCGCTTTGCCGACGCTGCGCTCGTTGCCATAGGCATGGGCGGTGTCAATGTGCCGATAACCAGCCTTGAGGGCGGTCAGTACGGAGTTGTACGTGGTTTCCCCTTCGGGGATCGAATAGACGCCGAGGCCGAACTGGGGCATGACGACGCCGTTGTTGAGGGTAAGGGTTGTCTGGTTCATAGGGAGCGTGTTTTGTGTTTTGTTCCAATGCAAAGGTAGAAGGCTTTTTACCGCCGGCCGTTATCAATAATTCCCAAGGTGTTGACGATTTTTCAGAAAGTGCATAACTTTGTATGCCATGAACCACAAGAATTGCACGATAGACGGCCGTGAGTGCTTTGTTTACCACTCCGATAAACCCCGATATCTCCTCATCCAGACCCTGGGAAACCACGAGCGCGGCATCTTCGACCGGACGGCCGGGCTGATCGCCCAAGCGGGCGGCATCCCTTTTGTCCTGGCAGCCTTCCAGGTATTCGACTGGGCCCTGGACCTCACCCCCTGGCATGATGACGCCATCAACCGGAAACCGGAAGTGGGAACCATGACCGGCGAAACGCTTCGCTATGTGACGGAGTCGCTCCTGCCTTCGCTGGAGGCGGAATACGGGAAGCTGCCCGTCATCCTGGGCGGCTACTCACTGGGCGGGCTTTTCGCGCTCTGGTCCTCCATGCAGACGGACCGTTTTTCCGCCATCGCGGCGGCTTCTCCTTCGGTGTGGATCCGGGACTGGCTGGACTATGCGAAAGCGCATCCGGTAATGACTGGGAAAGTCTATCTGAGCCTGGGAGACCAGGAGGAGCGTGTAAAGAACCGGTTCATTTCACGGGTCGGGGATTGTGTCCGCGGCGAGTATGAACTGCTGAAAGCTCAACTCGGGAGTGAAAACTGCACATTGGCATGGAATCCCGGAGGCCATTTCCAGGATGGCGACATCCGGCTTGCCGCGGCCTTTTCGTGGTGTATCAATGCGTTGGAGGGCAAGTGAAGACCGGCCATCCCTAGGGTAAGACCTGCGAGACCAT
>JAFUWZ010000024.1 GCA_017471045.1 Bacteroidales bacterium | reverse complement strand
GTTAAAAAAATGAACGTAAACCTGCAGAAAAAAATAACGAAGTGGTTCTGGATCCTGATCACGCTTCCACTGGCCTGTCTCCTGCTTTCGCTGCTCCTGGTGGCGCTCTTTGCGAAGATCCCTTCTTTCGAGCAGATCGAGAATCCGGACAGTAACCTGGCGACGCTGCTGATCTCCGAAGACGGCAAGATCATCAATACCTACCACATCGAGAACCGCTCGTATGTGAGTTACGACCAGATTCCCAAATATGTGATCGATGCGGCCATCGCCACTGAGGACGCCCGCTTCTATCGCCATTCCGGCATCGATTTCCGCGGCCTGGCCCGCGTCGGCTTCAAGACGCTCCTGCTCGGCGATTCCTCGCAGGGCGGCGGCAGTACCATCACCCAGCAGCTGGCCAAGACCCTGTATCCCCGTCAGGATGTCCGCAGCCGCATCCCCGGCGGCCGGCAGCTGAAGATGATCGGCATCAAGCTCAAGGAATGGATCACGGCCGTCAAGATCGAACGCAATTATACAAAGGAGGAGATCGTGACGATGTATCTCAACCAGATCTTCTTCGGCGGAGGGGCCTACGGCATCAAGGCCGCGTCCAACACCTTCTTCGCCAAGGACCCTGAGGACCTCACGGTCGAGGAAGGAGCCTGCCTGGTGGGAATGGTCAACAAACCGACCCGCTACAATCCCGCCATCAATCCCGAGGCCTCGCTGGCCCGTCGCAACCACGTACTGCGCCAGATGGAGCGTAACGACTATCTTACCCGTCACGAACTTGATTCCATCACGGAGATCCCGATCGTGGTGACCTATCAGCAGCAGGACCACAATTCCGGCTACGGGCCCTATTTCCGCGATATGCTCCGCAAATTTATGAACGCCACGCAGCCCAAACGCTCGTCCTATGCGCAGGTGGAGGATTTCCGCGCCGATTCCCTCGCCTGGCGGGACAATCCGCTCTATGGCTGGCTCAACAAGAACCGCAAGCCTGACGGAACCCAGTGGGACCTCGACCGCGACGGGCTGCGGATCTACACCACGCTCGATTCCCGGATGCAGAAATATGCCGAGCAGGCCGTCGCCCAGCATCTGGGCAAGGAACTGCAGAACACCCTCGACAAGGAACTCAAATACCGCAAGAACTTTCCCTTCTCCAACGATGTCCCGAAGGAAGAGGTGGACCGGCTGATGCGCAACGGGCGCCGCTGGAGCGACCGCTACCGCGGAATGAAGGAGGCCGGCTACTCCGAGTCCGACATCCTCAAGTCGTTCGACGAGCCGGTGAAGATGCGCGTTTTCGCCTGGAACAAAAAGGGTTATGTCGATACGACGATGACCCCCAACGATTCCATCCGTTACTACAAGTCGTTCCTGCGGGCCGCCTTTATGGCGATCGAGCCGAATACGGGCTATGTGAAGGCCTATGTGGGTGGTCCCGACTACCGTTTCTTCAAGTATGACAACGTGGGACAGGGCAAACGGCAGGTCGGCTCTACCTTCAAGCCCTTCCTTTATACCCTGGCAATGCAGGAGGGCTACACCCCCTGCGACCGCGTGGCCAACACGACCTACACCATCGACGTGAACGGTACCGACTGGGCGCCGAAGGCCGAGGTGGACGACCGCATCGTCACCCTCAAGTGGGGGCTGACCAACAGCCGCAACAACATCTCCGCCTACCTGATGAAGCAGTTCGGCCCCTTTGCGATGGTCGAGATCTGCCGCAAGATGGGCATCAGCAGCTATCTCGACCCCGTCGTCTCGCTCTGCGTGGGTTCCTGCGACCTGAGCGTGATGGAAATGGTGGCCGCCTACAACACCTATCCCGGCCGCGGCGTGTACTGTTTCCCTATGTTCGTCACGCGGATCGAGGACAATTCCGGAAACGTACTGGCCACCTTCTCGACCCGCAAGCGCGAAGCCATCAGCGAGGTGACGGCCTACAAGATGGTCAATATGATGCAGGGTGTCGTGAATGACGGCACCGCGGGCCGGATCCGCTGGCGCTACAACATACAGGGTGACATCGCCGGCAAGACCGGCACCACCAACGACAACTCCGACGGCTGGTTCATCGGTTATACCCCGAAACTGACTGCGGGCGTCTGGGTCGGCGGGGAAGACCGCCAGGTGCACTTCTCCAGCACGGCCAACGGAGCAGGCGCGAGTATGGCGCTCCCGATATGGGCCATCTTTATGCAGAAGGTCTATGCGGATCCTTCCATTCCGATCGGTTCCAACGATGTGTTCGTCCCGCCGCTTGGCTGGACGGAAGGGCAGTTGTGCGACGGCTCGTCCGACGACACTTCCGTGGCATCTTCCGGCGGGAACGATTATTTCAACTGATGATTGTCTTGAAAAAACGATATGAAAAAAATAGCATTGATCTACGGAGGCGACTCCTCTGAATGGGGTATTTCGGTACTCAGTGGAAAGTATGTGGCGACCTGCCTGGATCCGGCACGGTACGAAGTGACCGAACTCCTGTTCCGGGACGGGAACTGGTCGGTATGTGACCCCTCGGTTCCGGATGTGGCAGTTCCTGTCAGGCCCTTCATCCCTTCCAATCTGAAACAGTATGACGTGGCATTGATTATGATCCACGGCACGCCGGGCGAGAATGGCATCCTTCAGGCGGAACTGGAAAAACACGGCATCCCTTTCACGACCTGCTCCTCGAGCGTGTCCGCGCTGACTTTCGACAAGCACGCCTGCAAGAAGGCACTGCAGGGACTGGGAATCCCCCTCGCGCCCGAGGTCTTCCTTCACCGTGGCGAGCCGCTCAATTCCGAGGCGGTCGTGGAGAAACTGGGCCTCCCTGTTTTTGTAAAGCCCAACGACGGAGGCAGTTCTTTCGGCGTGACGAAGGTCAAGCGGATCGAAGACTTGGCTCCGGCCGTCGCCGCCGCCTTCTCGGAGAGCGACGATGTCCTCATCGAGAGTCATATCCCCGGCCGGGAGATGACGGAAGGCGTCTTCAACCGGGGCGGTCTGATCGTGCCGCTTCCTGTCACGGAGATCATCTCCCACAACGAATACTTCGACTATGAGGCCAAATATCTGGGCAAGAGCGACGAAGTGTGCCCGGCGCAGATTACGGAAGAACAAGCGCATACGATCCGGGAGCAGACGCGCCGCATCTATCAGCATTTCGGATGCCGCGGCCTGATCCGCTGCGACTACATAATGACGGAGTCGGGCAAGGTCTATTTCCTGGAGATCAACCCGGTTCCGGGAATGACGAAGATGTCGCTGGTTCCCGCCCAGATCCGGGCAGCCGGTATGAGCGTCGGAGAGGTCCTCGACGTCATCATCGACGAAGCGCTTGCGGTATGACCCTCGCCGGATTTGTCGGGCAGTGCATCGAACGGCTGTCGGCCCTCTATCCGGAGCCGGAGTCGAAGGCCATCGCCTTCCGCCTGCTGGAGCATTTCACGGAAATACCTTCTTATAAGTATATCTCGGATCCGGACTCTGTCTTGCCCGGCTCGGAC
>JAFUWZ010000023.1 GCA_017471045.1 Bacteroidales bacterium | reverse complement strand
TATGTTTCTCCCGGTCGGCGATGATGCCGGAAAAGTTCTCCAGTGACCATGCAAGCAGCCCATCCAGCATCGGCATCACCGACAGGGCTCTTTCCGTCAGGGAGTACTCCACCTTGACAGGAACGGCAGGCGTAACCTTGCGGGAAACCAGCCCGTCGGCTTCCATACTCTTGAGCGTCACCGTCAGGCTCTTTTGGGAGATGTCCGGAATAGCCCGCTTGATGTCATTGAAGCGGAGCGTATCCTTATGTTCCAACGTGTAGAGCACCAGCAGCGTCCACTTGTCCATCATCCGGGAAAGGACGTTTCGGATGGGGCAATCCGGAAACATGGCATCTCTGATATCTTTTCTGTCCATAATGAGTGGAGTTTTTAGACTTGGTCACTATTTGTTACTGCAAAGGTGCAAACTTTTTGATTATCAAACAAGAAGGTACTTGTGCGAAACAAAGATACCTGCAAGTAACCGTTGTTGAAATCCAATAGATTAGCCGGTGAAAAAAGTTTGAATTATTTTCAAGAGAATAAGAATGCCTCGCTGGCGGGCTCCCACTTGGTTTCGGGGTCATTTGTTATCCCGATTTATAAGGTCAGATTGCCTTTCAAAATCGTTTTTCTCGAGCATCGTTGCCGGGATGATGTGCTTGATGGCATTCACGATAAGGTTCAGTTTTGCCGATGGGATATAATCTCTACGAATGATAAGCGAAATAGAACGGCTGGGCTCAGGATCCACCTCCGGGGGTATGAAGATTGACTGCATTCTTCTGGCTGCGAGGGGAATACACAATAAAGTGAAATTGACCGTGGACCCCAATTCGATTTTTCGCATCCGTGTAGATGGAAAGTTCAAGACAGAGGAGCAGATAGCCGATGCTTATGGCTATATTTTTTGCTACTTGCTGATCGTCGTGCTGTTTGCCGCCATCAATATCAGCTTTGGCCTTGACTTCACAACAGGAGTGACAGCCTCCGTAGCCTGCATCGGCAATGTAGGGCCCGGTTTCGGGGATGTCGGGTCTAGTCCCATTACGCTTCTTTCCCGTCTCTGCTGAAAGCCAGCGCGATGCTGGAAATGCTGATAGGACGCTTGGAAATTTTTCCGGTTCTGTATTTGATCCGTTCCATTAAGATCGTCTGAAGGGGTCAAGGCTGCAACTACGTCCGGCGGCCTGCAGGCAGGGCCTGAAGAATCTTCGGCCCTGTACCCGATCAAGTTGCCAGTGCCAGGGGTGTTTTTCTACCCATCGGGGAGCATGAGCCTCAGGGCCGCTGCCATCCTCAATTCCAGCCCCGCTGCAGCAGTCGTCTCCGGGGACAAGCCCACGAGGAGACCACAGCCTCCACTGCTTCTATGTCAACAACGCGACTGGGGAGTGCTCCGTCACCATGCTGGCAGGGACCCAGTACTCCGCCGTAGCGGGCGATTAATCCTCCCGGCCACGTTGCCAGACCTCTGGACTTGCCCCGCGGCCAATGTGGCTGTCGGGGCATTTCCTCTTCTTGAAATCAAAAAGAATCGTTAACTTTGCACTTTGGAAGTGTGCAGAATCAGGACCTTAAAGGCAAAAAAGTGGAGAAAATTGAGCTTCCAAACTGAAAGTTCATTGACAGCGAAAGTGATGTTACGCGGTTTTTCCAGCCCGAAACAAGGCCAAAAACCCGCTAAAATCCCAAACTTGCTTACAAATTTTTGATTGCACTTTTTGCCGACTTTTCGAAAATTCGTGTTACTCGTTTGTTACTCCGCTGCCGAAAACGGTCATTATGTACCACTTAACAAATTGAAAAAGAAGCTATTATGGCCGAAAGTAATTTCATAGACTACGTAAAGATCTACTGCGCATCCGGACACGGAGGCGCGGGTTCGGTGCATCTGCACCGGGCGAAGTACATCGCAAAAGGCGGACCGGACGGCGGAGACGGAGGCCGGGGAGGGCACATCATCCTGCGGGCCAATCCGCAGTTCTGGACGCTGATCCACCTCAAGTACCGCAAGCACGTCAAGGCGGAGAACGGATCACCCGGCGGGGCAGCCCTGATGCACGGGAAGAACGGTACGGATATCTACCTGGACGTCCCGCTGGGGACTGTGGTCAAAGAGGCTGAGACCGGTGAGATCCTGATGGAACTGGTCGAGGCAGGGGAGGAGAAGATCCTCTGTCCGGGGGGCCGCGGCGGCTGGGGCAACGATCATTTCAAGACTCCGACCCAGCAGACACCCCGTTATGCCCAGCCGGGCGAAGACGGCGTGGAAGGCTGGTTCATCCTCGAACTGAAACTGCTGGCTGACGTCGGCCTGGTCGGCTTCCCCAACGCCGGCAAATCGACGCTCCTGTCGGCCATCACGGCAGCCCGTCCGAAGATCGCCTCGTACGCTTTCACGACGCTGGAGCCCAACCTGGGCATTGTCAGTTATTATGATGACCGCTCTTTCGTGATGGCGGACATCCCGGGTATCATCGAAGGGGCCCATGAAGGGAAGGGGATCGGCATCCGTTTCCTGCGTCACATCGAGCGCAATTCGGTCCTTCTATTCATGGTCTCTGCCGAGGAAGATGACATCGCAGCAGGATACCGGACGCTGCTTCACGAACTCGAGCAGTTCAATCCCGAACTGCTGGTCAAGGAGCGCGTCCTGGCCGTCACCAAATGCGACCTGATCGACGGGCAGATCGAGCGGGAGTTGCAGCCGCAGCTTCCGAAAGGCATTCCGCACGTCTTCATCTCTTCGGTGAGCGGCGAGGGCTTGAAAGAACTGAAGGAAGAATTATGGAAAGCACTGCACAAGTAATCGGGAATGCGATTGTCCAGGCGGACAAGGCGGCGACCCTCTCACTCAATGCCCTGCATGCGTACTGGTCCGATGCGGTGTGGATATGTTTCTCGGACAAATGGATCTGGGCGCCCCTCTATACCCTCGTCTTGTTTTTCCTCTTCCGCCGGCTCGGCTGGAAAATAGCCCTGCTCGCGCTGGCTGCCATTGTTTTGACCATCGTCTGCTCTGACCAGGGTGCCAATGTGTTCAAGAATTGGGCCTGCCGCCTGCGTCCTTCGCACGACGCGTGGATGCTCTCGCACGGCTTGCACCTCCCGGGCGATGCCGGGGGCTTGTATGGCTTCTTTTCGGCCCATGCGGCCAATTCTTTCGGTTTCGCCGCGGTGAGCCTGGGTATCTTCCGCACGGACGGACGGCATTCCTATAAGGCGTATGGCTGGGCGATTATGATCTGGGCTTTCCTGGTGAGTTTGAGCCGTATCTTCTTGGGCCGCCATTACCTGGGCGACATCCTGGTGGGTGCCGGGGTCGGCCTGCTACTGGGATGGCTCTTTGCCTTGCTGTTCCGCCGTCTGGCGGGGCGGATCTAATCGGCCGGGACGAAAATGGACAGGCAGGATCGCAGGGCTTCCATCCGCTCCTCGGTCAGGCCCGGGTTGCCTTTCTCCGCCAGGTTGAAGGCCCGGTAGGCCCATCCGCTCCACCAGCCTTCCGTGACTTCGACGACCTGTGTCGTGACGTTGGCAGGACGGGCTGCGGAGGCGTTTTTCGCACTCAAGCGCGTCCATCCCTCCGGCCGGTATTGGTAGCCGTTCTTGAGGACGAGCACCGATCCCACCGGAATATCTTCGCGGGAGAAGAACTCCGTCGTCGAGAATTGGTTGATGTTGGAGGCCGTGCTGCCTCCCGCCTTGGAGGTCAGGCCGGATCCGGCTGTCGAGTTGTAGAAGGCGTAGGGGATGATGGGGTAGGAGAGTTCCCGGTAGGAAGCCGGTTCATATCCGGCAGCGGCCAGGACCTCCTTCAGGGACGGATCGGAAACATTCCGGATGCGCACGGGCGGATCCGCCGATTCCGTGACCGCGAGGGGCTGGGCATAGGCTTTCTCGACGGCATCCTTGATGGCGGCGGCCTGGCGGTCCGTCAGGGAATAACCGGCCGCTTTGGCATCGATCCCGTCCAGGGGGCAGGCGCAGATCTGTTTGAGCCACATCAAGGCCGTCGCGACACGGCCGATGTTGTAGGACATGTGGTATCCGTCGCGCGTCACCGTATCTCCGATGAAACTGGTCCGCAGGTTCTGGATGGCCGTGCCGCAGGGGATGATGCAGTCGAAGTCGCCCCGGGCGAGGACTTGGGTGCGGACCGCATTGAGGATGGCCTGGTACATCCGGATCTGGACGCAGCCGTATTTCCCGAATTCGGAATGGTTGGAATTGGCCTGGTAGGCCCAGGTCATGTGCCACATCCGCTTGGCGTCCGGGCAATGCTCCTTCACAGCCTCGACGACCGTGGAGAGGTAAGGCTCATAGCTGTCAGCCATGCCTGAAGATCCGCTGGCCTGCTGCATGGAGACGTAGTCCCAATGCCGGGATTTCAGGGCCGTGGCGATGTTGCCTCCGCTGACGGAGGTCCAGGTCCCGGTGGAGTTGGTGTAGTATTGGTAGGCGTTGTCGTTGCCTGTGATGTGGCCGGCATGGGTCTGCAGGGTGCATCCGCCGATATACAAGTTGCCCAGGAAGATGTCCCCGTAGCCGGCTTGCCGCAGGTAGCCGTAGAGGTATTCCATCGCATCGATCGAGAAACTGTTGCCGATGGCCAGGATGCTGATGGACCGAGTATCCGGCTCGAAAGCAGCCTGCGTCATGTCGACCGTGAAGCGGGCGACCTGGCCGGCTACCATCCGCCTCCCTTCCGGCAGGGTTACGCAGCGCCGGTACGTCCCGGCTGCCGTCTTGGCCGTGAATGTCACTTCCCGGCCGGAGAGGTCGGCGGGTTTCATGCCGAACCAAATCTGCCGGGGGGAGGCCGTGTTGACCGTCAGGGAAGCGTCCGGCCCGAGATCGATCGTAACCGACTGGAGATCCGTATTCAAGCCGTTGAGCGTCAGCAGCCCGTAGGCGGTCAGGTGGTGGAACTGGAGCGAAACTTCTGCGGGTAGCCCCTCGGTGGGGGTGGATGTCGCGGAGAGGACCATCGCAGCCGGATCGACGCTGCCTGCGGACGGGTTTTGGACGCTGGGGACCTCGTAATCCCATCCGTCTGCGGATCGTGAGCGGAAGGCAGTGGCCGGGCTCAGCGCGTAGAACGTGCAGGGCTCGGACGGCTCCGCCGTGAAACTCGCCTCGAACCAGGCGCTCTGTCCATCTCCGGAAGCATGGACCGGAGCGTCTGCGCCCGGTGTCCCGTTGAGGGAGATCCGCACGGCCCGGTCGTCATCGGTCCACAAGGCCGGATACCGGTCTTCGTCCGGTTCGGCGAAGGCCGTCCGGGTCCGGATGTCTGCCGCGTGGAAAAGGATGTCTTGCCGGAGGGAAACGGCCGGGCGGTTGCATCCCGTCCCGATAAGCAGGAATAAGACCGGCAGCAAAAGATAGGCCTGTCGCTTCATGGCAGAATTATTTACGAGGGATCTTCAGCTTCTGCCCGGCCTTGATGTTGCTGGAGCAGTGGTTGAGGTCCATGATGGCTTTGACGGTGACTCCGTAGCGCTGGCTGATTTTGAAAAGTGAATCGCCGGAGAGGACGGTATAGATCGTGTATTCCCCGGTGGAGGAGGTGCCCGTGCCGGAGGACTGGGAAGTGCTTCCGGCCTGGGAGGCGGCCGGAGACGGGGCGTAGCCGCCCGTGTAGATGGTCAGGACCTGTCCGACCCGGATGTTGTTGCTCCGGAGATGGTTCCAGTTCATGATCTGCCGGACACTGACATGGTACCGGCTGGCGATGCGTCCCAGGTAATCGCCGCTGCGTACCTTGTAGCGGATGACGTTGCCCCCGCCCGCTCCGCCGCGGACAGGCGCCGTGCCGTCCCCCACGCTCTTCAGGATCTGGGGAGAGAACAGCGAGTCGGCCAGGTGCGTATAGAGGGTGTCCTGGCAGTCCAGGAAGGAGTTCGTGTACTGGTACGGGAGTTTCAGGACGTAGGGGGCCTCATTCCCGGGGATGATGTCGTGCACGTATTGCGCGTTGAGTTCCCGAAGGTCCTCGATCGGCACGCCGATCAGGTCGCTGATCTGCCCGAAATGGAGGTTGCGGTTGATGATGAAGGTGTCGGTGTGGGCCGGCATCGGGGACGGATTCGGTTCGATGCCGTATTCCCGGTAGTAGGTCATGGCGTACATCGCGCCGACGAAGGCGGGCATGTAGCCGCGGGTCTCGCGGGGCAGGTACGGGTAGATGGACCAGAAATCGCGTCTTCCCGCCCGCCGGATGGCCTTGTTGACGTTGCCGGGACCGCAGTTGTAAGAGGAGATGGCCAGGGCCCAGTCCCCGAATACGTTGTATGCGTCCATGAGGTAGCGCGCTGCGGCGTCCGCCGCTTTTTCCACGTCCATGCGCTCATCGACGAAAGAATTGATCTTCAGCCCGTATTGGCGTCCCGTGTTGTACATGAACTGCCAGATGCCTTTCGCACCGGCGCGGGAACGTGCGACCGGGTTGAGCGCGGACTCGATGATCGCCATATACTTGAGCTCCAGAGGCATGTCATATTTGCTCAGGATTTCCTCGAACATCGGGAAATAGTAGTCGCTCAGGGAGAGGATGCGTTTCATCTTGGGGACGTTCTTCTCCGAGTAGAGGATCATGTAGTTCTTGACGATCGGGTTGAACGGGAGGGTGATGTAGGAGTTCATCCTCTTGAGGCGTTCCACGAGGATGGAATCCGGTACGTTGGTCGTAAAGCGGACGGAGTCGGAGTTGAATTCGCCGATATCTTCCAGGTCATTGAAGGTATCCTCTTCCAGCAGGCGGCTGATCTGGTTCTGGAGATACCACATGCTGAGCAGGCTGTCGGTCTTTTCGACGGTGTAGCCGTCCTCCGGCAAGGCTGATTCTTCTTCGATGAGGCTGACCATTTCACGTTCCAGGCTGTCCCGCTGGTTGAGCTCTTCCTCCAGTTCCCGGATCTTTCGGGTAAGGGAATCGATGAGGGCCTTCGTGTCTTCCTTTCCGTGGGACCTGCGGCTGTCTTTCTGGGTGGGGAAGAGCCTGCGTTGGGAACTGTCCTGCTTGTTGCCGTATGTATAGATCTCTTGCCCGGATGAGGTAAAGCCAAGGCCGAGGAAGAGGAGGGGGATCAGATATATCAGATGTTTCAGCTTCATACGATCAGAATGTGATGCCCAGGCTGACGCCGACCGCATTGACGGGGCGGGAGGCGAATTGCAGGTCCGGGGTGATGACAGATGGACGGATATGCAGGCTGATGTCTTCGTTGACCTCAAAATCGTGCATATAAGCGAAAACGTTGGCGTCGATGACCTGGATGAGGTAAAATGCCGCCATCGCCAGGACCGAATAGTCCCTGTAGCGGCGGAAAATGTCCCGGTAGTAGAGTGCCGTCTCGGCGCCGAACGGTCCGTCGTAGGCTTCCCCGCTGGTTGCAGCAAGGTAGATGTTTTTATACTTCAGATAGTTTCTCTTATTGACGTCCCAATAGTGATAGGATCCGATCAGGAAGCCCCAGTAGATGGGAATCTTCCAGTATTCATGGTTGTACACCTGGCCCAGGCCCGGGAAGAGCAAAGAGTAGAGCGTGGCGCGTCCGGGCAGGGGATAGCGGTCACTCTTAAAGTTGATGACGCCGTCCATCAAGGTGCCCCAGTAGACCAGCCCGCCGCCGATAAAAAGGTAGGTGCTGAGTTCCTTGGCCCTGTCGTTGACCGTGTACGGAGTTCCGGAATCCAGCTCCAGTGCTGCGTTGTAGGCGGAGAGCGACTGAGTATATTGGTTGCGGTAATAGAAACCAAGACCGACCGTAGCACCCAGGCCGCCGTAAACGATGGGAAGCTTCCAATACTGTCTGTTATAGATCTGCTGGCCGCCGACCAGGATCATGGAGCCGGCGAAAGAGGTCCCGATCTGGATCGTATCCTTGTGAGCGATGCCCCGGATATAATCTTTGACTGAAAACAAGGGCTTTTGAGCCGTATCTGCATCGCTGGTCCCGTAATTCTGGGAAAAAGCCTCCGACTTGAACTGCGCGGACGCAGTCCGGGGGACAAGCACAAGGCCTGCCAGGAGGATCAGGATGGACAGGATGGCTTTCCTCATCAGGCACGGGGGGATTCAAGGGCCTGAAGGAACCTTTCCATCTCTTCGTCAGACTCGAAACGGAGGGTGATGCTGCCTTTGCCGGCGGCGCTCCGCTTCAGGGAAATGTTGTCTCCGAAGAAACGTCCCATGTATTCCAAAACCTTGTAGTAGGTCTCGGGGAGGTCCACCGTGTCGCTGTAGGGGGAGGGCTGGGCGGCCCGTTCCATCTTGCGGACTTTTTCTTCCAACTGGCGGACGGAGAGGTCTTCCTTGATCACCAGGTCGCAAAGCATCTCCTGATCCTTGGGCTCGTCCACGCCCAGGATCACCTTCGCGTGCCCGACGCTGATCAGTCCAACCTTGAGGTCGTGCTGGACTTTGGCGGGCAGCCGCAGCAGGCGCAGGAAATTGGTGACGGAGGCTCTTTTCTTGCCGACACGTTGCGCCATCTGCTCCTGGGTCAGCCGGCATTCGTCGATCAGGCGCTGATACCCGAGCGCCGTCTCGATCGGGTCGAGGTCCTCGCGCTGGACATTCTCCACGAGGGCCATTTCGAGCATGCCCTGGTCGTCGGCTTCCCGGATGAAAGCGGGGATCATATCCATCCCGGCCAGTTTGCTGGCACGGAAACGGCGCTCGCCGCTGATGATCTGGTACCGTCCGCTGCCGATTTTTCGGACCGTGATCGGCTGGATCAGGCCCAAGGTGCGGATGGAGTCGGCCAGCTCTTCGAGCGCGTCGGGGTCAAAAGTGGCGCGTGGCTGGAACGGGTTGGGCTCGATCATCCCGATGGGGATGCGCAGGACGTCGGCCGAAACGGCCGGCTCCGATTCGTTGCTGACGATTTCTTTGTTGACATATCCGACGGGCTTGCGGAACTGGTTCAGGTCGGCACTGTCGCCCAGCAACGCGCTGAGTCCCTTACCCAAGCCTCTTTGTGTCTTGTTTGCCATATCAGGACTGTTTTTCATTTCTGTCGAGAACCTCCTTGGCAAGGTTCAGGTAATTGTTGGATCCGTTGCTCATCACGTCGTACAGGATGATGGGCTTGCCGTGCGAGGGAGCCTCGCTGAGCCGGATGTTCCGCTGGATGATGGTGTTGAACACCATGTCCTGGAAATGCTCCCGCAGTTCTCCGACTACCTGGGCGTGGACTTTGGTGCGCCCGTCGAACATCGTGACGACGAAGCCCTCGATTGTCAGGCCCGGGTTGATGCCGTTCTGGACGAGGCGGATGGTCTGCAGGAGTTTGCCGAGCCCCTCCAGGGCGAAGAACTCGGGCTGGACCGGGATCATGACGGAGTCTGCGGCCGTCAAGGCGTTGACTGTCATCAGGCCCAGCGTGGGGGAGCAGTCAATGATGATGTAATCGTATTCGTCCCGGACGGGGGCGATCGCCTTCTTGAGGATGGACTCACGCTCATCCATCTCCAGCATCTCAAACTCGACACCGACGAGGTTGATGTTCGAAGGGATCATGTGAAGGAGGTTGATCTCCGTTTGGATCAGCGCGTCATGGACATCGATTTCTCCGATCATGGTCTCATAGATGGAGCGTCTTACATCCTTGTCCGGCAGGAAGTTGAGGCCGGAGGTGGTGTTGGCCTGGGGATCGGCGTCGATGATGAGCACCTTCTTCTCCAGGACGGCGAGCGATGCGGCGAGATTGATGGCGGTCGTGGTTTTCCCCACGCCGCCTTTCTGGTTCGCTATGGCAATGACTTTACCCATTGGACAGAATATCGTTAATCAAGCAAAATTAATAAAAAGATTCGATAAGTCCTGTTATTTTATTAGTTTTGTCCCATAAAACCCTATGCTTTTATGCCTTCCATCAAGCCAGACTGGTACTGCATCGTGAATCCTCATGCTGGTTCCGGCAAGACGATGTCCGAGTGGGCGGTCGCCGAAAAGCGTCTCACCAGCCTGTCCGTCCCCTACAAGACGTCCCTCACCAATTACAAATTCCATGCGGAAAAGCTGGCCTTTGAGGCTGCGTCCCATGGATATCGGAAAATCCTCGCCGTTGGGGGTGACGGTTCCGTCCACGAAGTCCTGAACGGTATCTTGCGCTTCTGTGCGGAACAGGGGACGGCGCCGGAGGAGTTTACCCTGTCCGTCATTCCCATCGGTTCGGGTAACGACTGGATCAAATCCCTGGGCGTCCCGCATGATACGGCGGCGGTGGTGGACCTGCTGGCAGCGGGGGCGTTCGCCCGCCAGGACGTCGTCCGGGTGGAGACCTCCCGGGGAATCAGCTATATGGCCAATATCGGCGGCGTGGGTTTTGATTCACACGTGTGCGATCGCGTCAATGCCTTGAAAGACAGCGGGAAGCGAGGACGTACCATCTATCTGGGCGCCTTGCTCTATACCATTTTCCATACCCAGTCCTTCGCTACCCGTCTGGTCGCGGACGGGAAAGTCGTCTTCGAAGGAGAAGCGTATTCCGTAGCCTTCGGAAACGGACGCTACAGCGGGGGAGGGATGCGGCAGGTGCCGTTGTCGGAAATCGATGACGGCCTGCTCGACTACATGGTCGTGCCCAAGGCCCCGTTGTCCAGGATCCTGACGCAGCTGCCCCGGCTGTACAACGGGACGGTCAACGAGTCCGGCCTCTTGCTGTCGGGCCGCTGCCGGGTCCTGGAGATGACCGGAGAGAACATCGTCGAGATGGACGGCGAGATCGTCGGCTCCCTTCCGCTGCGGATCTCGATGACCGGCCGGCAGCTGGGCGTCCTTGTGGGTAACCTGTGATCCTTTTAATCTGTATGTCCTGCTGTCAGATGTGTTGGCAGGACGGTCATTTACGGTCAGCCGTAGATCAGTTTGATCTCGTAAGGCTTGTCCAGGATTTCGTGGACGGTCATGTCCTTGAAGAAGGTCTCGAGCTTGAAGGAGCGGCCGCGCAGGCCGGGATAGCGGTGGAAACCGACCATGAGGCGTCCGGCATATTCGGCGCCGATGTCGGTCATCTCCACCTTGTAGCCCGCTCCGCTCTCCTTCCAGTCATCAAGCCGCTCGACAACCTGGAGGACACCGGCGAAGAGCCAGACATCTTCGCGATGATAGTCTCGGATGAGGCAGAAGATGAGGGGCCGGTTAAAATCGTTGCGCCCTGTGCGGGATTCATTCCAGCCGATCCAGCGGCTGCGGTCGCGGAGATAGATGTCGAGGGGCTCTTCGCCGCCATTGTTGCCGGCGAGGTGAAGTTTGCACCGGAGCAACTCCTTCCGGGACATCTTGAACACATCTTTCAGTTTGATCTCTTTCCGTGCCATAGGCGCAATCCTTTGTGGTTCAATACAAAGATTGGAATAATTCCGGACAATTGCAATTGTTGGACGGAACTTGTATCTTTGTTTGACCATAAATTATGTCGCTATGAAACGTCCATTGAAGATGACCCTGGCCGGCGCCACCTTGCTGATGATGGCGGCGGCCTGCTCTTCCTGGGATTGGAAAGACACGTCCTTGGCGCCTGAGGATCGGGCGCAGGCCTTGTTGAAGGAAATGACCCTTGAAGAGAAGGTTGGCCAGATGTGCCAGTATGTCGGCCCCTGCTACGTTCCGCCGGGACAGGGCACGGCCCATGGCAATGTCGATGCGGATGACGAGAATCTCGGACATCCCGACATGGCCGACAAGATCCGCACCGGGAAGGTTGGCTCCTTCCTGCATGTCCTGACAGTCGATGAAGCGGCCGGGCTCCAGCGGATCGCCCGGCAGAGCCGCCTCGGGATTCCGCTGCTGATCGGGATCGACGCCATCCACGGCAACGGCTTGATCGAGGGCTGCACCATCTATCCGACGGACATCAACATGGCTTCGACCTTCCATCCCGAACTAATGGAGCGGATCGGCGCCGAGACGGCCCGCGAGATGCGCCAGTGCGGCATGGCCTGGACCTTTACGCCCAACCTGGACGTGGCGCGCGACGCCCGTTGGGGCCGGATGGGAGAGACCTTCGGCGAAGACCCCTATCTCGTCGGCGAGATGGGCAAATACTACATCTGGGGGCTGCAAGGCCGCGACCGCAATTTCTCGGACGGGCAGCACGTGCTCGCCTGTGCCAAGCACTTGATTGCGGGGGGCGAACCTTTCGGCGGGCTCAACGCCGCCCCGATGGACCTGTCGGAACGGGATCTGCGGGAGATCTATCTCCCTCCTTTCGAAGTTGCGGTGAAAGAAGCAGGCGTTGCGACCGTCATGACGGCCCACAACGAGATCAACGGGATCCCCTGCCATGGCAATGCCTGGCTGGTACAGACCCTGCTCAAGGATGAGTTGGGATTCGACGGGGTTGTCGTCAGCGACTGGATGGACATTGAGCGCATGCATCTGTATCACAAGTGGCTCCCCTCGGTCGAAGAGGCTTTCCGTGTTTCCGTGGAGACCGGGATTGACATCCACATGCAGGGCGACGGTTATTTCGAGACGATCGTGGAGGCCGTGCGTTCCGGGCGTATCCTGCAGTCCCGTATTGACGAGGCGGCCCGGAAGATCCTGACGGCGAAATTCGCTCTCGGACTCTTCGAGAATCCCGTGCCCGTGGTCGGCGAGCCGCTCAGGGACTTGGAAGCCCATAGGCAGACGGCGCTGGAGGCTGCGCGCGAGAGTATGGTGCTGTTGAAGAACGACGGCATCCTGCCGCTGCAGCCCACCGGTTTTGACGCATCCGCCTATCCCGCGGCCTCGGGGGCAGGCACGCCGGTCCGCCGTATTTTCGTCTGCGGGCCGAACGCCGACAGTCAGACGATCCTGGGCGACTGGGTGGTCCCTCAGCCAGATGAGAATGTGGTGACCATCCTGGAGGGAATCAAGACCTACTGCCCGGGAGCGAGCGTCGAAGCCCAATGCTTCAACGGGCGCATCTTCGACATCGATGACGCCGGGATCCGAAGCGCCCGTGCCGCGGCGGCCCGCGCCGATGTCTCCATCCTTGTGCTGGGCGAGAACTCCCAGCGTTATTCCGCTTTCGGTACGACCTGCGGCGAGAATCGCGACCGCGATGACATCGGCTTGGCCGGGCGGCAGCAGGAACTTTTGGAGGCCGTGGTTGCTTCCGGAAAGCCGACGGTGCTCATCCTCTCGACCGGCCGCGCCCTGTCGATCGGCTGGGCGCAGGAGCACGTGAATGCCATCTTGAACGCTTGGGAGGCCGGAATGGCGGGCGGTCAGGCGGTCGCCGAGGTCCTCTTCGGTCTGGTCAATCCCTCCGGCAAACTGCCCGTCACGTTCCCGCGCAATGTCGGCCAGATCCCGACCGTTTACAATTACCGTCCCATGCAGTATTCCCGGCAGTTCGCCATCGGCCCGACCGGCGCCCTCTATCCTTTTGGCTTCGGCTTGAGTTATACGACTTATGCTTACGGGAAACCCTCCTTCGATGGGGACGAGGGGACATCTTCCGCTACGTCCGATACGCTGACTGTCCGCGTCGGGCAGAAGGCCGCCCTGTCTTTCACCCTGTCCAATACGGGCGAAATGGATGGAACGGAAGTCGTGCAGCTCTATATCCGACACAACTATGCCTCCGTCACGCGTCCCGTCAAGGAATTGAAGGGTTTCCAGCGCATATCCCTTAAGGCCGGAGAATCTGCTACCGTCCATTTCGATATCACTCCTGAAATGCTCTCGATGTATTCGGCCCCGAAGGACAGGAACACTTTCCCCGGCCAGGTCGGCCCCCGCTGCATCGAGCCGGGCTTCTATACCCTGATGGTCGGGTCCTCTTCCTCCAAGGCCGACCTGCAGGAACTTGTCCTGAAGGTGGAATAAGCCCATGGCTTGTGCATCCTGCTGCCCGGGGAGCGTAGCTGGGAGATCAAATAGTCCCCAAAGTGAACGTCCTGCCGCTTTCTCCAGCGGCAGGACGTTCAATTCCGATAAAGGGTAACGGCCGATCAGATGGCCAGCGTGAGCATCAGGGCGCCGACGAGGCCGAGGATGGCGTAGAACTCGGGCAGGGCGGCGTAGATCAGCGTGTTGGTCTGGACGTCGTGTCCCTGGCTGATGCCGATGATACCGTTGGCGCAGACTTGTCCCTGGCGGATAGCGGAGAACAGGCACACCAGACCGACGGCGGTGCCGACCCCGAAGAGGATGGGACCATTGGCGGCAAAATCAAACTTATAGACGAGCAACCACATAAAGAATCCGACGAATCCGTAGATACCCTGCGTAGCGGGGAGGGCGGAAAGGATCAGATAACTGCTGGACTTTTCGGGCGCTTTCTTAAGCGCGCCTTCTGCGGCATTGCCGGCGATGGTCGTACCGAAAGCACTGCCGATACCTGCGAGGCCAAGCATTAAGCCGAGGCCAAGATAACCAAGAATTTCATTCATAAATAGTAGTGTTTTAATTGTTGTTTCCAAGAGGTTGATATTTACGACCTTTTCCGTCGTAGCCGGAATTCTTGAAGAACTCCAGGAAATTGAGTCGGAGGGGATGGACGAAGGCGCCGAGGCAGCACATCGCCAGATTCAGGGCATGTCCGATGATCAGGATCAATGCGAAGGCCAGCCAGCCGAAGCCGAACCCGCCGTCTCCCAGAGTCATCGTTGCGATGTCGTTGAAAGCCTTTCCGAGCATGCCGCCGGCCAGCCCCAGGGCGTATAAGCGGAGATAGCTCAGGACGTCGCCCAGCAATCCGGTCACAGTATTGTATGTCTCCCACAGTCCTGATCCAATATTCTTGAGCGGGTTGCGGTGAATGTCGTTGAAGAGGAAAATGCCCAGGGCGGACACAACGCCGAGTGCGATGACAATCCATTTCAAGACGTCCGCAGGAACGAGTTTGAGCATACCGATGGCGGCCAGGATGACCCCGCCCACGATGAGCAAAGTCCAGCCCCAGACGCCGAGGGATCCAAGGAACCCTTTGTTGCGGGTCGCGTAAACGGTCTTGATCACCATCGCCAGGCAGAGGTGGATGACACCGATGGCCAGGGACAGCACCATCTGGGCTTCGAAGCCGGCGATGGTGCCGGTGATCATCACGGCTTTCAGCCAGGATGGAACCCATGGCAAGGCCGCGATGTCAACCCCGAAGAAGGTGTGCATCACGATGCCGATGACGAAGGTGGCGGCACCCAGGGTCGTAACCAAAGGGGCCAGGTCCTTGAAACTCTCTACCTTGCGGAGGAGCAGGCCGCCGATGATGAGCAGAAGCCCGTATCCGGCATCTCCCATGCACATCGCAAAGAACAACATGAAGAAGATACTGATATAGGGCGTGGGGTCAAACTCGTTGTAGTCCGGCCGGCCATACATGTCGGTCAGGACTTCGAACATCTTGACAAACCTGTTGTTCTTGAGCTGGATCGGAGGATTGTCTTCCGGGGAAGCCGGTTCAGCGAACCAAAGGGCGCCGGACTTGTCCAGTTTGGCGGAGAGTGCCGGTCCCGAAGCGGAAGGGGCAAAGCCTTCGTAGACGACCAGATGGTCCTCTGCTGCCCTTTCTCCCGTCGCTCTAGCCCAGTAGAGGTCCAGGTCATGTTTACGGGCGGCATAGTCTGCTTTCAGGGCGGGAAGTTTCTCCTGTTCGTCACGGAGTGTTTCCTCACGTCGGGCGATGGCAGCGGTTATGTCGTCAATGCGGCGATGCGCTTCCTCGAGGCTTGAATCAGGTCTGGGGACCTCCTTGATGGGAAGGTCCGGCTCCTGGCCCATGGGGGCGGCAATGGTCAAGTAGACTTTGCCTCGCATGCGGTTTACGACGCGGGCGGCATATTCCTCTTCCCACAGCGGGTCATATTGCTTTTCCGGGATGATGTAGTAATGAAAGAGGATGCCGCTTTTCTCCAGCTGGGCGATCCTTCCCGAATCGATTTTGCCCCAGGGTTCCCGGGCGGCATAGTCGCGCTCAGCTTCTTCCTTGTCAGCGAGCAACGCGGCGTATTGTTCGTCCCGGGCCCAGTCCCCGTTTTCCAGCAGGGTGATCCTGCGATGGAGGGATTCGGCCCGGCCGAGCATTTCGGCGGAGCGCTCGTCGATGGGCTTGGCGGAACGTTGGATGTCCATCACGCCCAGTTGGGAGAGCTCATCGAGAAATCCTTCTTTCTCCCGGTCGAGGAGGATGAAGGAGTATTTCGTCATTTTTTCGATCATAGCGCTTCCTCCTCTTCCTCCGCTGCGTGGCGGGTCTTGACAATCTTGGAAGCCGCCTTGGAGAGGTTCTCTTCGTCTTCCATGTAGCGTTTGATCTTGCGGATGGCCTCCTGATAGCCCGGGATCTGCACCTTTTCGTACAGGTTGACTTTCTGGGTGGTCTTCTTGCGCTGGTAGTCCAGCAGTTTCCGCTTGAACTCGAAGATCTCGGACTCGATGCCCAGTTGCGTAAGTTCCTTGAGGATCTTGACGCCGTCGGCATACCAGGCCGGGCTGGCGAAGACGTTGACCGGCTTGAGCGCGTAGTGGATCTCCTTCAATTGCGGCGTCTTGATGCCCGCGACCTTGACTGTTTCGAGATCGACGTCGGTCACGGTGATCAGGTCCGGCTGGAACTCGTTCCAGAGCGCGGCCAGATAGTCATATCTCTGCAGGGTGTCTTCCAGCAAGGCAAGCATACGCTCCGACTCCGCCTTGGCCGCGACGACGCTCAGGCGCAGGGCCGACTCCTTGTTCTTGAGGGTCGGGAGCGCATTCTGGCGTACCTTGAGCTGTTTGCCGAGGTGGGTCAGAGATGTCTTGTTGTATTGGAATTTGATAGCCATGGCAGTCTATTCGGGCCAGTATTTGTCGATGAGCGCCTGCTTGATGCCGGTCTCGGCCTTGGAGAAATACTTGGCGAACAGCTCCCAGGCTGTGTCGAGCATCTCGTCGATGGTGATGTTGACGTCGATGCTGAGCAGCCGGACGGCGTAGTCTTTGGCGTAGTCCAGGCAGCGCAGGTCGTAGTCGGAGAGGTCGAAGCCGTTCTCCAGTTTGGTCTTCGCGTTCTGGGCATCGGCGTAGAGGCGCACCGAAGCGTTCATCACCTGGCTGTGGTCTTCGCGCGTCTTCTTGCCCTGGACGAGTTGCTTGAGGCGGGACAGGGAACGGAACGGGTCCACGATGACCTTGCCGGTGTCGGTGTCCGCTCGCAGGAAGAGCTGGCCTTCCGTGATGTAGCCGGTGTTGTCCGGGATGGCGTGCGTGATGTCCCCGTCGTTGAGCGTTGTGACCGCAATGATGGTGATGGATCCTCCGGCGGGCAGCTGGACCGCCTTTTCGTAGATCTTGGCCAGGTCGGAATACAGGGAACCCGGCATCGAGTCCTTGGAGGGGATCTGGTCCATGCGGTTCGACACTATGCTGAGTGCGTCGGCGTACAGGGTCATGTCGGTCAGCAGCACAAGCACTTTCTCGTTCTTGTCCACAGCGAAATACTCGGCCGCGGCGAGGGCCATGTCCGGGATGAGCAGGCGCTCCACCGGCGGCTCCTCGGTCGTGTTGACGAAGGAGACGATCTTCTCGAGCGCACCGGCGCTCTCGAACTGGTGGCGGAAAAACAGGTAGTCGTCGTTGCTCAAGCCCATGCCGCCGAGGATGATCTTGTCCACGTCGGCGCGGAGGGCCACATCCGCCATCACCTGGTTGTAGGGCTGGTCCGGGTCGGCGAAGAAAGGAATCTTCTGTCCTGAGACCAGGGTATTGTTGAGGTCGATGCCGGCGATGCCGGTCGGGATCAACTGGGAAGGCTGGCGGCGCTTGTAGGGGTTGACCGAAGGACCGCCGATCTGGCGTTCCTCTCCTTCGACCTGGGGACCGCCGTCGATGGGCTGCCCGTAGGCGTTGAAGAAACGGCCGGAAAGCGCGTCGCTGACCTTGAGCGTCGGGGGGTTGCCGAGGAAGGAAACTTCCGCATTGGTCGGAATGCCTTCCGTGCCGGCGAACACCTGCAGGGTCGCCTGGTCGCCTTTGGTCTTGACGACCTGGGCCAGTTTGCCGTTTACGACGGCGAGCTCGTCATTGGACACGCCCTTTGCGGTGAGCGAGATGGTCGCCTTGGTGATGGCGTCGAGCCGGGTATATGTTTTTTGGAATGCTTTCGTTGCCATGTTACGCTGAGATTTGGTTGAGCTGCTCCCGGTAGCGGTCGAATTGTTCGCTCGGGAATGCGCTGTAGTTCATCTGCTTGAGGACGTTGATCAGGTTCTTGAAGTACGCGCGGCACTGCTCGTAGTCATCGAAGGAGAATTCCTTCCGGCAAATGTCGAGCACCAGCTCGAGCATGTATTTCTGCCGCTCCATCGGCGAATTGCAGTCGATCGGGTCGAAGCCGTCCTGCTGGAGCAGGATGAAGTCGATCAGTTCGGACTTCCAGAACCGTTCGTGGTAGCTCATCGGGACGCCGTCGTCACCGAGGATGTTGATCTGGTCATTGGCTTCCTTGCCGCGGAGCACCAGGTTCTTGGCCTCGGCGACCCGCTCGACCCAGCCTTTGTCGACGTTCTCGTCGAGGTATTGCTGGATCTCCGGGTATTCGAGATACTTGGAATAGGAATCGATCGGGTTGACGGCCGGGTAGCGCTTCTGGTCCGCACGGTTCTGCTCGAGGGCGTAGAAGCAGCGGGCCGCCTTCTTGGTGGATTCGGTGACGGGCTCCTTGAGGTTGCCGCCGGCCGGGGAGACGGTGCCGATGAAGGTCACGGCGCCCCGCTGGCCATTGTTGAGGATCACCATGCCGGCACGAGAGTAGAAATTGGAGATGATGGCGCTCAGGTCCACCGGGAATGCATCCGCGCCCGGCAGCTCTTCCATTCGGTTGGACATCTCGCGCAGCGCCTGGGCCCAGCGCGACGTGGAGTCGGCGAGCAGCAGGCAGCGGAGGCCCATCGCGCGATAATACTCGCATAGGGTCATCGCCGTGTAGACGGAAGCCTCACGGGCGGCGACCGGCATGTTGGAGGTGTTGCAGATGATGGTGGTCCGCTCCATCAGCTTGCGGCCGGTGTAGGGGTCGATGAGTTCGGGGAATTCGGTGAAGATTTCCACGACCTCGTTGGCCCGCTCGCCGCAGGCCGCCATCACGATCACATCGGCCTCGCCCTGCTTGGCGATGGCGTGCTGGAGGACGGTTTTGCCGCAGCCAAAGGGACCCGGGATAAAGCCCGTGCCGCCCTCGGCGATGGGATTGAACGTATCGATGACACGCACGCCGGTCTTCATGATCCTGTCCGGGCGGGGCTTCTCCTTATATCCTTTGATCGCGATCTTGACAGGCCATTTCTGGACCATCGTGACGGGGACGTCCTCGCCATTCTCGTCCGTCAGGACGGCGATCACGGTGTCGATGTTGTAACTGCCGGGGCCGACGATGCGCCGGACCGTGTACGAGCCCTTGAAGGAGAACGGCACCATGATCTTGTGGGGCAGCCATCCTTCTTTGACTTCGCCGAGCCAGTCGGCAGCGATCACTTTGTCGCCTTCCGATGCGAGGGGAGTGAAATCCCAAAGCTTTTCGTGGTCGAGAGGGTCCGTATATTCTCCTCTCTTGAGGAATACGCCTTCCATGGTCGTAAGGTCGTTCTGGAGACCGTCGTACACGCTGGAGAGCAGGCCCGGGCCCAGCGAGGCCTCAAGCATTTTGCCTTCAAACTCGACGGCGTCGCCGCCCCGCAGACCGCGGGTGCTCTCGAATACCTGCACGGATGCCTTGTCACCATTGACTTTGATGACTTCGGCGAGGAGCCGGGTGTTTCCGAGGGTGATGTAGCAGAGCTCGTTTTCCGCAACCGGACCGAACGTCTGTACCGTTACGAGGTTGGAAACGATTCCGATTACCTTTCCTGTACTTTTCATATATTGTTATCTGGTTTATTATCCTTCAAATTCGACGCCCTTGAATGTGGCGCGCACCTGCTCCGTGATACGGCGGAAGAGCGCGCGGCCGGTCTCTTCGTCCAGCTTGAACCAGCGGTCCGTAATCTTGAGCTTCGCGATGAAGCCCAGGATGGCGTCGAGGTCGAAATAATCAAACAGGGTGATCGTGTCGATCTTTTCCCACATCAGTTCGTCCAGGGCTTTTTCCCGGCCCAGGATGTCTGTTCCGGCCAGGATGTCGGCGAGCCGGGCGGCCTCCTCGAAGTCTCGCTCCTCCTCGCCGAGCGTGAGGACGTCCGTCTCTTCGGGACGCTGGAAGGCACGGTTGAGGAAGCGGGCCTTGGCGTTGCGCACGTCCAGGTCATAACCGAAGTAGGAGCGGATGAACGCACTGCCGTGCGCGAGCGCCTTGCGGTAGAAATCCGCATCCAGCTTCGTGCCGTCAAAGCCGTCCATCAGGAAGTCGATGGTGTCCCTGTCGCGGTCGGAGCATTGCTCCCGGATCTCATCGATGATCTTGTCGGCATCCACTTCCGCATCCGGCGTGAGGACAGGCAGGCTGCTGATGATATAGACGTAATTGTTCATTACTGCTCGAAGAGGAATTTCCGGGTAACGGGCCTGAGGTATTCGCCAATCAGGCCCTTGAACGTATCATCCGTGAGACTGATGAAATAGCTGCCGTCTTTGGGGCCGATGCGGAAACCGCCGGCGATCTTCTTGGTGAAGGCGGCGCTGACTTCCTGGCCCAGCACCTTGGTCACCTCGTTCTGGACGAAAGGCTCCAGCTGGGACTGGAGACGCTCAGGGAGGAGGAGGCTCAGGTCAGCGGACTCCTGCGCGCTGAACTGCTGGGCAACGACAAGGATGATCTGCTTGAGGAAATCCGGATCAGACAGGGCTGCACCGATCTTGTCGTCAGCGATCCTGGCGACGACCAGGTTCTCAATATCCTGCCGGGTAGCCTGCAGGGTCTGGGCGGATGCCATCTTGAGGTCGCTCTCCACTTTTGATTTCATCTCGGCAGCCGCTCTCTCGGCTTCGGCCTGGATGTTCCGGGCCTCTTTGCGGGCTTCCGTCAGGATACGCTCGGCTTCCTGCCGGGCTTCTTCCAAGATTCGGGCACCCTCTTCTTTTCCTTTCGACAGTCCTTCTTCGTAAAGTTTGTCGGTCAATTCTTGCAATTTGTTCTGCATATCAATTAATAGTTCATAAATAATAATCTATCCCAGGAAGGCCAGAAGGATGCCGGCCGCGACGGCCGACCCGATGACGCCGGCCACATTGGGCGCCATCGCATTCATCAGCAGATGATTGTCCGGATCGGCTTCGAGTCCGGCCATCTCCGACACCCGGGCGCTGTCCGGTACGGCGGAGACGCCGGCATTGCCGATCAGGGGATTGATCTTGTTTTCCGGCTTGCGGATGAACAGGTTCATCAATTTGACAAACAATACGCCCGCGGCCGTCGCGATGATGAAGGACACCAGGCCCAGCGCGAAGATTTTAAGCGATGTCGAGCTGATGAAGACGTCGGCCTGGGTGGAGGCACCCACCGTGAGGCCGATAAGGATCGTGACGATATTGATGAGCGGTCCCCGCGCTGTCTCTGCGAGCCGGTTGGTGACGCCGGACTCCTTGAGCAGGTTGCCGAAGAAGAGCATGCCCAGCAGGGGCAGGGAGGAAGGGACGATGAAAGCCGTGCAGATGAAAGCCACGATCGGGAAGATGATCTTTTCCCGCCGGCTGACCGGGCGGGGCTTCTTCATCCGGATCTTGCGTTCCTTCTCCGTGGTGAGGAGCATCATCAGGGGGCGCTGGATGATCGGGACCAGCGCCATATACGAATAGGCGGACACGGCGATGGATCCCACCAGCTCCGGGGCCAGCTTGGAGCTCAGGAAGATGGCGGTCGGACCGTCCGCTCCGCCGATGATGCCGATGGCACCGGCCTCGACCGGTGTAAAGCCCAACGCCAGGGCCAGCATATAGGCGCCGAAGATACCGAACTGGGCGGCGGCGCCGATCAGGATCAGGCGGGGCTGGGAAATCAGGGCGGAGAAATCCGTCATCGCGCCGATGCCGAGGAAGATCAGCGGAGGATACCAGCCTTGCCGGACTCCCTGATAGAGGATGTTCAGGACGGATCCTTCCTCGTAGAGGCTGATATTGAGGCCCGGGAAAAGGGGAATGTTGCCGAGGATGATACCGAATCCGATCGGAACCAGCAGCAGCGGCTCCCACTTCTTGGCAATGCCCAGGACGACAAACAGGATGCCAACCGCGATCATCGCCAGATGGGAGAACGTCAGGTTGGCAAATCCCGTGAACTGCCAGAAATGGGAGAGGGAGTCGAAAATCTGTTCCACGCTACTCGATCGTTAAGATTTTGACGCCGTCTGCAACCGTGTCGCCGCGGTTGACATAAATGCCGGTGACGATGCCGTCGCATTCCGCGAGGATGTCGTTTTCCATTTTCATCGCCTCCAGGACGGCGACCTTCTGCCCCTTGCGCACCTTGTCGCCCTCGCGGACGCAGACTTCCAGGATAATGCCGGGCATCGGGGATTCGACGGCCGTGCCCTCCCGGACCGGAAGAGGACGGTGACGGACGGCGGGGCGCTGGACCGCCGCACTCCTGCGGACAGGCTCTGCGGCGGGCGTCTCCGGTATTTCCACCCGGTATCGGGTCCCGTTCACGGTGACTTCGGCCTCGCCGTGCTGTACGGCGTCGATCCGAACCTCGTAAGGCTTTCCGTTGATGGTGAAGGAGTACTGTTTCATCGCGTGGGGTATTTTCGCAGGGTGAGGGACTTGTCCGACCATGTTCCGGAGCGGTCCCCGGTCGTCAGGTATCCGGATTCTTTCTCGGCAATGCCTTCCTGGGCGTAAAGCTGCAGCGCGAGCGCGATGGCCGCAGCCGTCTGCTCGTCCGGCTCCGGATGCTTGCGTACGCTGCGGCGAAGCTTCCGTTGCCCGATCTGCTCTTTGAACTGTCCGCTGGCTATCCCGCCGGCAATGGCATAGACAAAATACAGGACTAGCAGCGACAGGAAGACGATGGTAATGCTGATCAGCGTCAGGATCCAGCCGTGAGGATCCATCTGGGCAAGGGACTCAGCTCCGTAGGTGAGGATAGCAGACTGGCACATAGACGGATCAGAGCGGGAGGTTGTCGTGTTTCTTGGCCGGCAGCCGCTGGCGTTTCCCGCGCAGGGAGTCCAGGGCCCGGATCACGCGGAAGCGCGTGTTGCACGGCTCGATGATATCTTCGATATAGCCTTTCTGCGCTGCCTGGTAGGGGGTGCAGAAGAGTTCATCGTATTCTTTTTTGCGGGTCTCGGCGAGGGCTGCCCGGCGTTCGGGATCCGTCTCGGCCTTGAGTTCCTTGCCGTAAAGGACGTCCACGGCGCCGTCGGCACCCATGACCGCGATGTTGGCGGAGGGCCAGGCGTAGTTGATGTCGCCCCGCAGCTGCTTGCAGCTCATCACGATGTGCGCGCCGCCGTAGCTCTTGCGCAGCGTGACGGTGACTTTGGGGACCGTCGCTTCGCCGTAAGCGTACAGGAGCTTGGCCCCGTGTGTGATGATCCCGCCGTATTCCTGCTGCGTACCGCAGAGGAAGCCGGGGACGTCCACCAGGGTGACCAGCGGGATGTTGAACGCGTCGCAGAAGCGGACGAAACGGGCCGCTTTGCGGGAGGCGCCGATGTCCAGCACACCGGCCAGCACGCGGGGCTGGTTGGCGACAATGCCGACGCTCTGCCCACCCATCCGGGCGAATCCGACGATGATGTTTTTGGCAAAGTCTTCGTGGACCTCGAAGAAGCGATGCTCGTCTACGATGCTGCGGACGACGGCGTACATGTCATAGGCCTTGTTGGGCTGGTCGGGAATGATCGCGTCCAGTTCGATGTCGGTCCGTCCGACCGGGTCGTGCGTCGGGACCTCGGGCGTGGTCTCCAGATTGTTTTGGGGCAGGTAAGAGAGCAGTTCCTTGATCATCTCGATCCCTTCCTGCTCGTCCGCCGCCGCGAAATGGGCCACTCCGCTTCTGGAAGCGTGGACGGCGGCGCCTCCCAGCTCTTCCTGTGTCACCTCTTCGCCGGTCACCTGCCGGACGACGCCGGGACCGGTCAGGAACATGTAGGAGGTGTCCCGGACCATCAGCGTGAAGTCGGTCAGGGCGGGGGAGTACACGGCTCCGCCGGCGCAGGGGCCGAAGATGCCGCTGATCTGGGGGATGACGCCGGATGCGAGAATGTTGCGTTCGAAGATGTCGCCATAGCCGGCCAGCGCATCGATCCCTTCCTGGATGCGGGCGCCGCCGCTGTCGTTCAGCCCGATGACGGGGGCGCCGTTCTGCAGGGCCAGGTCCATCACCTTGCAGATCTTCTCGGACATCGTCTTGCTGAGCGATCCGCCGTTGACGGTAAAATCCTGGGCGAAGACATAGACGATGCGGCCGCCGATGGTACCGCGTCCGGTGACGACACCGTCTCCGTCGATGTGCTGGCGCTCCATGCCGAAATTCGTGCAGCGATGCTGGACGAACTGGTCGAACTCTTCGAAGCTCCCTTCATCCAGCAAGAGCGAGAGACGTTCGCGGGCCGTCCATTTCCCCTTGCCATGCTGGGCGTCGATCTTTGCCTGCCCGCCTCCGAGAGAGGCGGCGGCGCGGCGCTCGACCAGATCCGTGATTCTTTGGCGTTGCGTATCCATCCGGAATGCTTGTTACTACGTTTATCTTACAAAGGTACAAATTATTTAATAGAAAAAAGAACAGCCCGCAAGGTCGGACTGTTCTTCTCTGTCTGTTTGTCGGAAAAATGCTTATTCCGGCTTCATCGTGTTGTACACGTGGGTGACATCTTCGTCATCCTCCAGCAGATCGGTCAGCTTGTCCAGCGTGGCGCGCTGCTCGGGCGTGACCTCCTTCAGGTCCACGTTCGGGATGCGCTCGAAGCCGCCGGAGATCAGCTCGTAACCGTTCTCTTCGATATATTTCTGGATCTGGCCGTAAGAGGTGTAATCGCCGTAGATGACGATGCTCTTCTTTTCGTTGTCATCCTCGTCGTACTCGACGTCCTCGAACAGCTCTTCGACGCCGTAGTCGATCATTTCCAGTTCCATTTCGTCCAGGTCCATACCGTCTTTCTCCGCGATGCGGAAGACGCACTTGTGGTCGAACATGAAGCTGACCGAACCGCTGGTGCCCAGGGATCCGCCGCATTTGGTGAAGTAACTGCGGACGTTGGCGACCGTGCGCGTGTTGTTGTCCGTCGCAGTTTCTACGAGGAAAGCGATGCCATGGGGACCGTAGCCTTCGTAGACGATCTCCTTGAAGTCGCCGACGCTCTTGTCGGTCGCTTTCTTGATGGCTCGCTCGATGTTTTCCTTCGGCATGGACTCGGCGCGGGCCTCGGCCATCAAGGCTCTCAGGCGCGGGTTGCCGGTCACATCCGGTCCGCCCTGCTTGACTGCGATGGTGATTTCCTTTCCGAGTTTCGTAAAGACGCGGGCCATGTGGCCCCATCTCTTCATCTTTCTTTCCTTGCGGAATTCAAACGCTCTTCCCATACTTACTCGGCGATTTTGATGCGGTTGATGTATTTGTCGATGTCGTACCCTTCGATGGACTGAGGATATTTGTCCTTGATGGTCTCGTAAAGTTTGAGCGCCTTGCCCTTATCGCCCACTTCCTCGCAGGCCACGGCGGCTTTGAGAAGGTACTCGGCGGCGAACATGTTGTCGGAGACGGCTGCCGCCTTTTCGAACTGGGAGATGGCCTCGCCATATCGCTGGAGACCGACGTAGGCGTCTCCGAGGCAGGCCTGTGCGCGGGCCTTCAGGATGGCTTCCTTGCCGTTGTATTTCTTGAGGTAGTTTACGGCCGCTTCGTAGTTCTGGAGCTGAAGCTCGCAGATGCCGGCATACAGATAAATGGCCTTGCCGGCCTTGTTGCCGTATTCACTGACGAGGTCGGCAAACCCGAGGTTGTTGCCGTCTCCGTTGAGCGCCAGCTCGAAGTTGCCCTCGCGGAAGGCTGCTTCGGCCGGGTAAGTCTGCTCCTGGGCTTCCGCCTTCTTGGGCTTCAGGTACAGCTGGTTGTAAGCCAGGACACCGAGGGCGATGACGGCGGCGGCGATGATACAGCCCCAAATGGTTTTCTTGTTCTCGTTGTAGAACTGTTCGGTTTTCGATACGGTCTCTTCAATCCTTTCTTGCTGGAGAGCCTGCTTGTCGTTTTTCTTGGTTGCCATAAGTTATTTGTTTCTTTATATCTGCTTTTGGGTACTATGCGCAGCATAGCTTGCAAAATTACTAAATTTTCCGCTAAAAACATAAATAATTCGGTATATTTGTGTGGTTCGACAGAAAATCCATTCATTTTTGCTATGAGACAGTCTCTTTCCTTTTTGCTTTCCCTGCTCGTTGCAGGTGTTTTTTTCTTTTCTTGTGCCCCCAAGTCCGCAGTCGCCGACCTTTTCAACGGTAAGGACCTGACGGGCTGGAGTTTTGTCGTGGACGGTGATACGCCGGCCGCGGATGTCTTTTCCGTTGCGGACGGAGAAATCCGGATCTCAGGCTCCCCGTTCGGTTACATGTACACGGACGCCGTTTACGCCGATTATGACCTGGAAGTCGAGTATGCCTGGATCGGCACCGGCTCCAACAGCGGCATTTTCATCCATATCGGCGAGGTCTCCTGCCCCTTCCCGCAGTGCGTGGAGTGCAACCTGCAGGCCGGCAATGCGGGCACGTACGTGCTGCTCGGCGGAGCGATGGCCGAGGAATACAAGCTCCCCGAGGACGGTGTCCTGCCCCGCTTCCCCAAGATCGACAAGCGCGAACCGTCCAGCGAGAAACCGGACGGCGAGTGGAATCTCGCGCGCATCGAGGTGCGCGGCGGCAAGATCCGTTCATCCATCAACGGCGTCTTCCAGAACGAGTGTACCGACCTCCAGACCGAAGGTCATATCGGCCTGCAGAGCGAGGGCGGTCCGCTGAAGATCCGCTCCGTCCGCCTGACACCGGTGCGGTAGTTTCTTCCCCATCTGCTTTTTTCGGAAACTTGCAGATATTCAATCATACTCGTTTCTAACGCAGTACCCATTCATCCCCAAATTGATTGGCAAGAAGGTTCCTGTGAGGAGCCTTTCTTGCTTTATTGGGGTGCCGCCCGGGGAAATGCTCCTTTGTATCGGCGCCCATCCGGGTTTTATAAAAACTGGAAAAATATTTGGAGATAAGAAAAATAGTGCTACCTTTGCGGTGTACTAATGAACCAATACAGTATGATCAACATCGACGACTTGCGTTTCAGCTACGGGATACAGCCCGTCCTGGAACATATTTCCATGACCCTGGAGGACGGCCGCATCTACGGACTCCTCGGGGAGAACGGGGTGGGAAAGACAACCCTCCTGACCTTGCTCTCCGGCCTCAAGAAGCCCCAGTCCGGGCGGATCGAGACGGATGGGCATGTCCCCTATGAGCGGAAGCCAAGCTTCCTGCAAGACCAGTACTACCTGCCGGATGAGGTCCCGGCCCACAACCTGTCGGCTTCCCGTTTCGCCAAGGTTCGGGGCGTGTTCTGGCCCGGCTTCTCCGAGGAGACGTTTCTTGAAATCCTGAAGGAATTTGAAGTCGATCCGGCGCAGAAGATGAACCGCATGTCTTCCGGACAGTTGAAGAAGACCTACATCGCCTTCGCCCTTTCGCTGGGCGTGAAGCATCTCTTCCTGGATGAGCCGACCAATGGCCTGGACATCCCATCGAAGGCGCAGTTCCGCAAGGCCGTCATGCGCCACTCCCGCGAAGATGCGGTGCTCGTGATCTCGACGCACCAAGTGCGCGACCTGGAAAACGTCATCGATCCGATCGTGATCCTGGACCGACGCGACGTCCTCGTCAACGCGAGCCTGGAGAAGATCGCAGGAAAGCTCTATTTCGATTATGGGACCACGTTGCATCCGGATGCGCTCTACAGCGAGCAGCTGCCCGGCGGATTCATCCAGGTCCTGGTCAATGCCACCGGCGAGGAATCCAAGGTCAACATTGAGGCGCTCTTCAATGCCGTCCACAAACACAAAGATCTGGTCAAGAACCTCTTAAAATAAGGAAGCCATGCAAGATACATTCGATTTCAATCGTTTCGGGAAGTATTTCGTCTATGATCTGACCCACAGTTATTCCCGCTATGGGTTAAGCCTGCTGATCTTCGGCCTGCTTCCGGTCCTGATCTATCTGGCCTGGGTACTTTCGGCCCTGATCTTCGGACACAGTGCCCCGCAGAGTGTTCCGTTCTTTCGCGCCCTTAGTTTCCTCATCATATTTGCCGTCAGCATCTCTTTCGGCGCCCGGGTGTACGGGATGATGACGGAGCGGAAGTCTGCGACCGACTGGATCTCCCTCCCCGCGTCAGCCCTCGAAAAGACCGTTTCACTGCTGCTGGTGACCTGTGTCGTCCTGCCTGTCCTGCTGCTGGCTCTTCTGGCCTTGAGCAACGCCTTCGTTTCCCTGTTCATTGCCGGTTTCGGGCCCGTCCTTCCCTTCTCCGAAGACTGGATGGAGAGCCGTGGTCTTCTGGATTTGGGTGATTTCGCGGCGGTCAACGGCGGACTGTTCTTCTGGTTGAACTGGGTCGGAACGGTCCTGACCTTTACGCTGGGGGCCCTCTGTTTCAAGCGCAACAAGATCGGTTTGACCTTCCTCGTCCTGGTGGGCGTCTTTTTCCTCCTGTCCGGCCTGGCGGCGCTGTTCTTCCATGTGACGGAATTTGACGGGGAGATGTTCCGTCGTTTTCTCAGCGATTTCGATGAGACCCGGGCCCAGACCTGGATCAACGTGACGCTCAACCTCTTCTATGCCGTTGCCATCGGCGGCCTGGTCGCCGGTCTGTGGGGACGGATCAAAACCCTTAAAGCATAACGAGATGGACTTCGACAACAACAAGCCGATCTATCTGCAGATCAGTGACAATCTCTGCGAGCACATCCTCGCGGGCGACCTCCGGGCGGAAGACCGTATCCTCTCCGTGCGCGAACTGGGGGCCGAAATCGGCGTGAATCCCAACACCGTCGCACGTGCCTATGAGAAACTGACTGACGCGGGAATCATCTATACCAAGCGGGGCCTGGGCTATTATGTCGCTCCCGGAGCGCGGGAAGTCGTGCTGGAGGCTGAGCGCAAGGCTTTCCTGGAGACGGAGTGGCCCAAACTGCTCAAACGGGCCTCCTTGCTGGATATAGACTTAAAAAAATTATTGTAAATATGAAATACGGAATCATCGTGGCCCTCGTGGCCTGCGGCCTGCTGCTCTGTGGCTGCAAATTTGTCAAAATCAAGGACGGCGGCATTCATTCATCCGACGGAGGATCTCCCGTGGCCGGCAACGGTACCGTCGCGGAAAAGTCCTTTGATGTCAATGATTTTTCCGCCATCAAACTGAACGTCCCGGCGGATGTGGTCTATGAAATGTCCGGCAGTCCTTCCATGCTCGTCCGGCTGGACGAAAACCTGATGGACCTGCTGAAGGTTTCCGTCGAGGACGGCGTCCTCGTGATCGGATCGGATACCCCGCTGAAACGCGTCAAGAAACTTCAGATTATCCTTTCCTCCTCTTCATTGCAGGAACTCAAATGCTATGGTGCCGTGGATTTCGAGACGAAGGGATCGGTCAGGGGGGAGCGGTTTACCCTGCTCGTCAGCGGGGCCGCCGATGTGGATATGGACGACTTGGACGTGAAGGAGGCCGTCTTCCAGATCAATGGCGCGGGTGACCTCGACATCCATCTGTCGGGTGCCGAACGCGTCGATCTGGGCATCAACGGCGCGGGAGATGCGAAGCTTTCCGGCCGCTCGGAGGCGGTGGCCGTGTCGGTCAGCGGGGCCGGCGACGTGGACCTGTCGCGGCTGGACTATGGCCGCCTGGACAAGAATGTCAGCGGGATGGGCTCCGTCAAAGAAAGCCGGAAACGTACCCTCTAGCGGGACGCGCTGCGGAATTCGTTGACAGCGGTGCAGTAAGCGATGCGTCGGTTGACCAGCGCTTCCTGCGCCGCCGTTGCGTTCATGCGGGCCTCCAGCAGCGTGGCGGCCGTGTCCATCCCGGCCTGGAAACGGATTCGGGCCCGCTCGAAACTTTCTTCGGCGAAGGCAGCGGCTTCCTCCGCCACTTTCATCTCTTTCCAGGTGGTTTCCACTTCCAGCCTCCGCATCCTATCGCGCAGCTGCAGTTTGGATTGCAGGCGCTGCTGCTCATCCTCCGCTTTCCGGATCTCATAATGGAAACGCCGGCTGCGGGCCGCCGCTTTCCCGAGGTCCGTGATCGGGACCTGGACGGTGGCGAAGAGCACTCCGTTGGCGCTTCCCGCCTTGGGTGCCATCAGGGCACTGTAGCCGTAACTGGCTCCCAGGGCGACCTGGGGCAGGAGTTCACCCACGGACAGGCGCCGCTCCAGACGTTTGGCATCCACTTGCATCTGCAGGAGCCGGGATTCGTCGCTCCCGTCCGGGTCCGTCCCGTCGGCCAGCACCTCTTCCGGCGGAGGAAAGCTTTCCAGGCTTCCGGCCAGCCGGATGTGGGGGAGGTCCTGGTAGCGGTATGCATAGCCGATGTCGTCGAACAGGTCCATCTTCAGCAGGGAAGTGGCACCTTCCAGCCGGAAGATGCCCGAGAGGAGTTCGCTGCGCTTGAGCATCAGTTTCTGCCGGTCCGGTACGGTGGCCAGGCCGGCTTGCAAGGCACTCTCTACGTCTTTTCCCAGTTCGTCCAGCAGCCGGACAGCATCGGACAGGGTCGCCCGTTTCTCCTGAAGGGCGACAATGCGCCAGTACTTGCGTTCCACGCTGTCCCGTACGGTCTTGCGGGCCAGGTTATCCTGGACGCCGGCGGCTTCTGCGCCGAGATCGGCCAGGTGGTTGCCGGAGCGGATGCGTCCGCCGGCATAGACGGGCTGAAGCAGGGTCGCCGCCGTCCCGTAGCCATGGTGAAAGGTTTGGTAATAGGGTTTGATCCCGTTCTCGTAGGCGGCGGCCGTGATTTCTTCCCGGAGGACGTGGGCGGCATCGCTGTTGCCCAGGACATCCCGCAAGGTGATTTCCAGCATCGGGTGCAAAGCGCGGTAGCCGAAGGCGTGGACGCGGATGGAGGGGAGGTATTCCCAGCGGGCTTCCGCCTGCCGGGCGCGGGCGGAAGCCACATTCCAATGGGCGCTGCGCAGGGTCCGGTCGTTCTGTGCGCTGAGATCCAGGCACTCCTGCAGGCTCAGGGTGGTGTCTTGCGCCCCGGCCGCCAGCGGCCAGAGGGCAAGCAACATCAGGATCCATTTGTCTTTCATCTCTTGTCGGCTTTATTGAACAACTGCCAGTAGGCGACCGGCATGATCAGGGTGATGAGGAAGATGCTCAACATCGTGCCGAAACAGATCGTCACGCCCATCGGCATCCAGAGCAGGTCCCCGCTGATGATCATCGGCAGCACGCCGAGGGCCGTCGTGCAGGAAGTCAGGAAGATCGGTCGCATCCGCCTTTCCCCGGCCAGCAGGGCCGCGGTCCGGACACTCTTCCCTTGGCCGAAACGGGCCTCTTCGGCGTATTCAAACATCAGGATGCCGTTGCGGACGATGATGCCCACCAGGGAGATCAGGCCGAGGACGGCCGTAATGCTGAAATCCAGCCCGAAGATCCAGAGCCCGAATGAGGCTCCGAAGAGGCAGAGCGTGCTCAGTACCATCGTCAGCAAGGCGATGTTGGCCTTGCGGAAGTGCAGCAGCAGGAAGAGGAACAAGATCAGGCAGGCGGCGGCAAAGGACCAGGCGATCTCCGGGACGACGGCTTGGTTGGTGGAGGACAAACCGCCGTATCGGATGCTGACCCCGTCTGGCAGCTGCGGCTCGATCTCATCCCGGATGAAGCGTTTCAGCTTGCGTTCTACGGCGGGCTGGCTGACCCCGAATTTCAGGTCGCTGTAGACACCGATGGTCTTGCGTCCCTTCTCCCGGCATAGCTGGGCGAGCTGCCAGCCGGGCCGGATCGCGGCGACCTGGCGGAGCGGGACGCTGACCCCTGGGATGGATGTCGGGATCAGCTGGTCTCCGACCGTCCGGTAGCCCATCTCGCCGGTAATGCCTTCGCTGTAGATGTTGACGGGGACCTGTTTGTCCCCGTCCCATAGGGTGGCGATCTTCTCGCCGCCGAAAGTCCCGGAGAGGGCCAGTGACAGGACGGCTTTGGAGACGCCCAGCCGGGTGGCCTCGTCACTGTCCAGCTCGATGTCCACCGTGGGGGCGAAGTTGTCCCCGTCGCTGTGGACCCATTGCGTCTCCCCCGTAAGGGAGTGGAGAAAGCGGCTGACCTGCTCCGCGAGGGGCAGCAGCTGTTCCCGGTCTTCGCCCGAGAACTGGACGGCGATCGGCGCATCCACGGCCTGGTAGTCCATTTGCTTGAATCGGATCAGCACATCCGGAAAGAGATGTTCGTAGCGGTCGCCATATTCCCGCAGGATCTCTTCCGTCGCCCGGGTGGACTGGGTCATGACGACCAGCTGGGCCGTCTGCGGGGAGGGGAGGATGGGTGTGTAGGTGGCTGAGAAGCGGGGCGCCCCGGTCCCGACGAAGGCGGTGACGGATGTGACGCGCCTGTCTTTGCGCAAGATTCTCTGCAGCGAATCCGCACGGGCCTGGGTCAGGGCTACGCCCTTTCCCGCCTGCGCGTACATCTCGACGATGAAGTAGTCCCGCGCTGCCTTGGGCATCATCTGGATGTTGAGCCGCGAGAACATCAGCAGGCCGAGCAGGATGGCGGCCAGTCCGCCCAGCAGGGTCAGCCCCGGTCGGTGGAAACACTTGTGCAGGCACCACTCGTAGATATGTTGCAACTTCTCGAAAAAAGCATCCTGGGCGCGTGCGATGAGGTTCTTTCGGCGCCCGGGGTCCTCGGTGCCGATGAAACGGACCTCCAGGGACGGGACCACGGTCACCGCATAAAAGAGCGAGGTCATCAGGGCAATCAGGATCACCCAGGGGAACAGGCTGACGAAGTCGCCCAGGTAGCCGGTGATGATCAGCTTGATCGGAAAGAACATCAGGCAGATGGCCAGCGTCGCGATGAAGGTCGGCATGAAGAGTTCTTTGGCGCTGGAGGCGGCGGCATCGACGCCTTGCAGGCCCTTGGCCTGATGCTCCATATAACCGTCCATCGTGATGATCGAGTCGTCTACGATCATGCCCAGCACGACGATCAGGGCGGCCAGCGTCACGGTGTTGAAAGGCATCCCTGCCGCGTACATCACGGCGATGGCGACCGCCGTGCAGACCGGAACGCCGGAGCTGGCGATCAGGGCGGAGCGCATCGGGAAAAGCATGAGCATGACCAGGATGACGACCAGCATCGAGATCAGCAGGTCCCGCAGGAAGGACCAGACGCTCCGGCTGACGACGCGGGGCTGGTCGCAGATGCGGCTCAGCGTGACGCTGTCCGGGAGTGTCCGGGCATAGGCATCAAGAACGGCGCCGACCTTGTCGCCGAAGGCGACGATGTCGTTGTCCGGACGCATCTCGATGTTCAGGATCAGGCAGGGGTGCCCGTTATAGGAGATAAACTGGTCAGGAGCCTTGTAGCGGCGTTCGATGCGGGCGATGTCCTTGGGCCGGACGATGTCGCCGCCCGGCGTGGAGAAGACGATGCGTTCGGCGACTTCGCGCTCGTTTCCGACCGTCTCGTGGACGTGGATGTTTTCGCGGGTGTAGGCGGTCTCGAACGAACCGGCCGGCACCGAGAAAGAGGCGGTCTGGTAGTCGAGGAAGAGCTGGGCGGGATCGATCCCGTAGGAGGACAGTTTTTCGCGGTCGAGCGTGACGGCGATCTCTTCCTGCTGCTGCCCCGTAATCTCCGCCTTGGCCAGCTCGGGGATCTGCCGGAGCCGGCCGCAGAGCTCGTCGGCGTAGTCCTGCAGTTCGTAATGGCTCTTGTCCGGGGACTCCAGGGCCACGAGCATCGAGCTCGTGTTGCCGAAATCATCCAGGACGGCGACCGTGAGGACCCCGGAGGGGAGTGTCAGCTTGCGGGCCTGCAGACCCAGCTTGATCTTGGACCAGACTTCGTCTTTCTTGGCCTGAGGGACGTCCGTGCGCAGATCGACATACAGGTAGCAGATCCCGTCCTTCGTGACGGAACGGAACGTCTCCCGGTTGACCTCCTTGAAGGAAAAGAGATACTCTTCCAGGGGGCGGGTCAGCTGGGTTTCGACCTCTTCGGCCGTCGCGCCCGGATAAATCCCGGCGACGAGTCCCTGCTTGATCTGGAAGGTGGGAAACTCATCCTTGTTCATCCGGACCAGACCGTACCCGCCGATGGCGATCAAGGCGAAGATGAACACGGTGACGACGGCTTTCTCCCGGACAGCTCAACGGACCCAGGCTGCGATGCCCTTGTCCCCCTTGAAGTACTTCAGGTCCATTATTCGACGGTCTTCACTTTCATGCCGGTAGAGACTTTCCGGCTGCCCTCGACGATGACCCTGTCTTCCGGGGACAAGCCGTCGGAGATGACGATGCCCTGTCCGCTGTAGCCGTCGACCGTGACGTATTTCTTGCCTACGATCCCGTCCGTGGCCGTCCAGACATAGCGTCCGTTCATGTCGGTCATCACGGCCGAGGTCGGGATGATGATCTGGTCGGTCCCCGCGGATTCGAGGAACACCTTGCAGACCATGCCGGGCATCAGGTCGGGAACGGAGTCCGGCAAGGACACCGTGCACTCGTAGCTGTGGGACAGGCTGGAAGCGACGACGCCTTTCGTCTTGAGGGTGCCCGGGAAGGATTGTCCCAGGGCGGATACTTCGACGGTCACGGCGTCTCCTTCGGAAAACTGGCGGAAGTCATTTTCCGGAAGCTGGAAGCGGATCTCGGGGGCCTTCAGGTCCAGGACGCGGAGGATGGGCTCGGCCAGGGTGACTTCTACGCCTTTGGATGTATAGCATTTCTCGACGATCCCGTTGAAGGGCGCCCGGATGGAACAACGTCCGAGGGCGTCCTGCGCGGCGGCTGCGGCGGCCCGGGCTTCTTCCACCTGGGTGCGCAGGCGTACGTATTCCACTTCGGTGACGGAACCGCTCCGGTACACGGATTGGATCCGCGTCCAGGCGTCTTCCGCCTGGGAAAGGCGGGCCTGTGCGGCGTCACTGGCGCTGCGGACGCTTTGGGCTGCGATGTGGGCCAGGACCTGTCCTTTGCGGATGGCTTGTCCTTCACGGACCGGCAGGGCGTCCAGCGTTCCGGCGACCGGGGCGTTGAGCGTCGCCGTGCGTGCCGAGACCACCGTCCCGACATATCCGGTCGTGACGTGGCCGCGGCCCGGGAAGGCCGGCTGGACCCTGACGATGATTTCCCGGTCCGGCGACGGGGCGTTCCGATGGATGATGCGCCCCCCGCAGGATGACAGGGCGAGGAGACCCAGGATGAGGGGAAGGAGCGGCTTATTCATTTTCCGTGGCGATGCAGCTGATCCGGGAACCCGTGACGGTCCCGTCGATCCCGTCCGTGTGGAACTCTCCTTCATAAAGGAGATCCAGCAGGATCATGTTTTCGTATCGGTGGCCGGTTCCGCTGACCGAAAGGTCGGACCAGGCAGGGGTGTCGGTATATTCCCGGCGGACCGGGACCATGCGGCGGACCGGACTCAGGCGGAGCAGGGCGCCCTCTGCCGTGGCGTCGAAGACGACAGGATCCCCGCCGGTGACATTGAAGGTAACCTTCATCGCCTGGCCGTCATCGCCCAGGATATGCATCTGGCCGCTCTCGGGCATCAGGTGACGCGAGAAACTGGTATCCCGGCTGCCCAGGGTGTCGGTCCGGATGTGATAGCGGTAACTGGTGTCCTGAAAGGTGATGCCGGCGATCGTGACGGCGTTGACGATCGTGTCCGTCTGGATGGTATCTCTCCGGAGCTCATAGGCTGTGCCCGTAATGTCAATGCTGCCGCCCGTTTTGAACGAATAATAGCCCCGGAACAGGGCCGGGCCCTGGTGCGTGCAGGATCCCAGCAGCAGGACGGCAGTCAGGAGGAGGGGGAGGGGGAATGCTTTTTTCATGCTTGTCGGCATTGTACGGTGTCTCCCGGGAAACGGACGCCCCATTCGGCGCGGAGCGCGTCCATCAGGCGCATCACGGTCAGGGTTTCGCTGTGGGGCATGTCTTCCGGCTCGCAGCGGCCCTGTAATATGGCGTCGCGGCAAGCGAGGAACTCGTATTCGAAACCGGAAATGCGGGGTGGGGCTTGCCAGTGTCCGAGCTGTGTGCCGTAGCGGTCCCAGGCCGTCGCGCTCATCGGATTGTTGATGTTGTCCACGACGAGGAAGCCATTGTCGCCTCCGATTACGCCCTGGCGGTCCGTGGCGCACCAGGCGGTGGCGTGGAGGTTGGCGACGCGCCCGTCCCGGTAGTAGAGGGCGATGGTTTCCTGCATGTCCACGCCGGATGCGTGCTTGACGCAGGCGGTCCGGATATCTGCGATGTCGGAACCGAAATACATCAGGGCGAAGTTGAGGCAGTAAACCCCGAGGTCCAGCAGGGCGCCGCCGCCGAGCTCGGGTTTGACGAGGCGTTCCTTCCAGTCCACAGGGTAGCCGAGGTTGGCCGACAGGATGCGGGGCGTGCCGATGACCCCGCTCCCGATCACCTCCTTGATGGTCTTGGAAAAGGGCATGTAGCGGGTCCAGATCGCTTCGGCGAGTAGCAGGCCTTTCGTTCGGGCCAGGGCGGTGAGCGCTTCGGCCTCGCGCGCATTCAGCATGAAGGATTTCTCGCAGAGGACGTGCTTTCCGTGCTCCAGGGCGAGTTTGACGTGGGGATAATGATACGAATGAGGTGTGGCGACGTAGACCAGTTCCACGTCCGGATCGCTGACCAGGGCCTCATAGGAGCCGTAGGCCTTTGCGAAACCATGTTCCCCGGCGAACGCAGCCGCCCGCCAGCGTTCCCGTGCCGCTACGGCGTAGCAGCGTACTTCGCTCATTTGCTTGAGTGTCTGGGAAACTTTGCCGGCGATATGGCCGGCGCCCAGGATGCCTATTCTCATGGACAGGAAGATTGATTCATGCGAAAATAATGATTTTTTCTTAACTTTGCCCGACTTACGGAAAAATCGCCATGTTTGAAAATCTAACCGAACGACTCGAACGCTCTTTCAAGATCCTCAAGGGTGAAGGGAAGATTACCGAAATCAATATCGCCGAAACGCTCAAGGACATCCGTCGCGCGCTGCTGGAAGCGGATGTCAGCTACAAGGTCGCCAAGGAATTCTGCGACCGCGTCAAGGTCAAGGCGCTGGGCCAGAACGTGCTGACGGCCGTCAAGCCGCAGCAGATGATGGTCAAGATCGTCCACGACGAACTGGCCGAATTCATGGGCAGCGAGTCGCAGGACATCAACCTCAAGGGGAGTCCCGCCGTCGTACTGGTGGCCGGCCTGAACGGTTCCGGTAAGACGACCTTTTCCGGCAAGCTGGCGCTCAACATCAAGAGCAAGCGCGGCATGAAGGTGCTCCTGGCCGCCTGCGACACTTTCCGCCCGGCCGCCATCGAGCAGCTCAAGACCCTCGGTATCCAGATCGGCGTGCCGGTCTTCTCGATAGAAGGGGAGAGCGATCCCATCAAGGTGGCGACGGAGGCGATCGCCCAGGCCCGGCGCGAGGGCTACAGCGTCGTGATCGTGGATACGGCCGGCCGCCTGGCCGTGGACCAGGAGCTGATGGACGAGATTTCCGCGCTGCACCGGGCCGTGCATCCGTCCGAGACCCTGTTAGTGGTCGATGCGATGACCGGCCAGGATGCCGTGGAGACTTCCAAGGCCTTTAATGAGGCGATTGATTTCGACGGCGTCGTCCTGACCAAGATGGACGGTGATACCCGTGGCGGTGCCGCCCTCTCGATCAAATCTGTGGTCGGCAAGCCGATCAAGTTTGTCTCGACGGGCGAAAAGATGGAGGCGCTGGACGTCTTCCACCCCAAGCGCATCGCGGACCGCATCCTCGGCATGGGCGACGTGGTCTCCCTCGTGGAGAAGGCCCAGGAGCAGTTTGATGAGAAGCAGGCCCGCGAACTCAAGAAGAAGCTGGCGAAGGATCAGTTCACCCTGGACGATTTCTTCCAGCAGATCCAGCAGGTCAAGAAGATGGGCAACGTCAAGGACTTGGCTGCCATGATTCCTGGCATGGGCAAGGCGCTCAAGGATGTGGATATCCCGGACGATGCCTTCAAGACGACCGAGGCGATCATCCAGTCGATGACCCCCTACGAGAAAGCCCATCCCGAGATCATCAACGGGTCGCGGCGCAAGCGTATCGCCGACGGTTCCGGCACTTCGCTGCCGGAAGTCAACCGGCTGCTCAAGCAGTTCGAAGGTACGCGCAAGATGATGAAGTTCGCCGTGACCGGCAAACTGGCCGCCCAGTTGCGGGGCCGGCGCTAGGCCGCTTTGTTTCTCCCGGGCATTTAATTATATTTGTACCGTGTTTGAGATCAATCCTACGACGTCCTATCTTCGGCCTCGGATCGAAGAAGTGTTGTTTGTGCCGACCGGCGCTTTTCTTAAGGACAGCGGCGAGGGCGGTGGCGGCAATACCGGCACGGAGCCGATCATCGACGACGGCACCTCCCATCCCTGGCACTGAGCGTCTCTTTTCTCAGTGCATCTTCCGGTGCTGCGAGGCGCGCCAGGCCTTTTCGGCTTCCGCAATGCGGGGCCGGTCTGACGCCGGTACGGCAAAATCCTGGAAACGCTCCCAGATGTAATCCGCGGCCTGGGCCGTGGGGTGGACCATGTCTTCCGCATAGAAGCGGTAGTCTCGCAGCTCGTCCAGCACGATCTCATAAGCCGGGAAATACTCGCAGCGCTGCCCGACCCTCGGGTCGCGTTGCAACTCGTCCAGGCCCAGCAGCAGGGTGCTCTTGCTGATCTGGTTCATGTGCGCCCCGTCGCTCAGATGCCGGATCGGACTGACTGTGAAGATGAACTCCTTGCCCGGGCTGGCAATGACGGCCTTGCGCAGGACGGCGAGGACCTGGTCGAGGCACATCTCGCAGCGCTCGAACTCCGCCGCCGGCCGCTTCAGGCAGTTGGAAACGACACCTCCCTCCCGGACGAAACAGAAGATGGTCCCCAGCGTGAGGATAACCTTGTTGCAGTCCTGCCAGAAGGCGGAGGCTTCCTCCAAGGACTGGTTGGCTGCCGCCAGGAATTCTTCTGCCGTGGGGCGGGCGAAGGATGTGTGGTGGCTGAAAGAGCAGACGAGCCCGGCGCCGGCTCCCATTTCCACGCATTCCGATACCGTGAAATGCCGCCCGTCGCTCAGACGGGAGAGGGCGTTGGCCACGGAGATGGGATTGTACAGGGTGCCGAAAGGATTGACGCAGGCCTGGAAGCCGGCGTGCAGGAGCTTTGCGCCGATCTGGTCCGCGAAACAGCTGCCGATGACCATCACCCGGTCCTCGGGCGTGACGGTGATGCGGCTGGCGGGAAATGTGACGGGCGTTTGCAGTTTCATGAAAGCAAAAATAACGAATAGCCGGGAGAAATTTATAACTTTGTGGGTGATTTTATGACAAGAGCCTTTATGAAACGTTACTTCCTGATCCTCAGCCTTGCCGTGCTGGCGGCCTCCTGCGGGCCGAAAAACGGCGTCCATACGCTGCATGTCCTGACGACCAATGACATCCACGGGTCCTATTTCGATTCGACCTATGTCGGCGGCGGTGTGCGCAAGTCGATGTTTGCGCTGAAATACTATGTGGACAGCGTTCGGACGGCCGTAGGCGAGGACAACGTCTTGCTGCTGGACGCAGGGGATTTCCTGCAAGGCGACAATGCCGCGTATTATTTCAACTATGTGGATACGGTGACGCCGCACGTTTTCCCGCGGCTGGCGGAGTACCTCAAGTACGACGCAGTGACCGGCGGCAATCACGACATCGAGACCGGCCACCGGGTCTATGACCGCGTGGCGGCCGATTTCAAGGAAAAAGGCATCCCTTTTCTGGGCGGCAACGTGATCGATACGGCGACGGGCAAACCCTATTTCCAGACCTGCGCCCTGTTCAGGAAGGCCGGACTGAAGGTCGCCGTGCTCGGGTATAACAACGCGAATATGAAGGCCTGGCTGGATGAGAGCCTCTGGAGCGGACTGGACTTCCTGTCGCTTGTGCCGCTGGTCCAGCAGGACGTGGATGCGGTCCGGGCCAAGGAAAATCCGCAGGTCGTCGTCGTGGTCGTGCATTCCGGCACCGGTGCCGGTGACGGGCAGGTGCTGGAGAGCCAGGGCAAGGACCTGTACCAGTCCCTGCAGGGGGTGGACTTCGTCGTGTGTTCCCACGACCATCGCCCGGCGGTCCTGGAAGGAGCGTCGGTCTGCCTGCTCAATTCCGGCAGCCACATGCGTTACGTTGCGCACGGTCAGATCGATGTGACGGTCAAGGACCGCAAGGCTGTCTCCAAGAAACTGGCCGCTTCCCTGATCCCGGTCGATGCCCGGAAAGCCGATCCGGCGATGCGGGAAGCCTTCCGCTCCGATTTCGAGGCGGTCCGTGCTTTCACGCGCAAGGAGGTCGGAGAGCTGCAGGCGGAACTCCGGACGCGGGATGCGTACCGGGGCATGTGCGACTACATGAACCTGATCCACACGGTCTGCCTGCAGGCTTCCGGCGCGCAGCTGTCGATGGCCGCTCCGCTGACCTACAACGGTCGCGTCCAGGCCGGAACGCTGATTTTCAACGATATGTTTACGATTTATCCGTTCGAGAACCAGCTTTTCGTCGTCGAACTGACCGGCCGCGAAGTGAAGGATTACCTGGAGTATTCCTACGACCAGTGGATCCGGACGATGGCCCGCCCCGGCGACCATGTGCTCAAGATCGAGCCGCGGGACGACCCGCGCACGGGGCAGCAGCGCTGGTCTTTCCCGGCCCGCTCCTACAATTTCGACTCGGCCGCGGGACTCGATTACACCGTGGACGTGACGCGCCCTTGCGGGCAGCGCGTCAAGATCGCTTCGCTCTCTTCGGGCGCTCCCTTCGATCCTGAAAAGCGCTACACGGTCGCCATGACCTCCTACCGCGCCAGCGGCGGGGGCGGACTGCTCCTCAATGGTGCCGGTCTGCAGCCGGAGGAATCCCAGCGGCGCATCGTCGGCAAGTATCCCGAGATCCGCAATCTGGTTTACGATTACGTCAGGCAGAACGGCGTCATCGATCCGGTCGCGATCGCGGATCCGGCCCTGGTCGGCCGCTGGTCCTTCGTCCCTGCCGCCCTCGTCGCACCGGCCATGGACCGCGACATGGCGTTGCTGTTTGGAAATTGAGGAAGAATGATTATATTTGCAAGGATCAGGCATTGTCGGAAGCACTATGTTGACGGAAATCAAAAGCAGTTTTGAGAAACTCATCGCCCTTTACGAGGCCCAACGTGAGCGTGCCGACGCCCTCGCTGCCGACTTGGAGAAGGAGCGTGCTGCCAACGAAGCCTGCAGGAAGCAGATAGATGACTTGAAAGACCAGGTGAGCACCCTGGAACTGAAAGGAGCCTTTATGTCGGGCGGAGATAGCTCCTCCGCCTCACGGGAAAAGATTGACAGGTTGATCCGCGAGATTGACAAGTGTATTTCTTTGTTGGAGAAAGACTGATATGGACCAGAGCATTACGCTGAAAATCGTCGGAAAAGACTACCCGCTGAAAGCGGCGAGTCCCGAGATGGAACAGGTGATGAGGATCGCTGCCGAGGCGATCAACAAGCGTCTGGCCCAGTATGACGCCAAGTTCCCCGACAAGGAAATCCTCGACAAACTCGTCTTTGTCACGCTCAACGAGACGATCAGCCGGATTGCCGCCCAGCGCAAGCTGACGGCACGGGAGGAGGGAGAGAAGAAACTCCTGGACGAGATGACAAGTTATCTGGACAGTATTGACAAAAAGTAGCCGTTAGTTCCTTTTGCTGAAAACAACACCCATAAGGGAACCGGGTACCTCGCGGCGTTGATGACGGACCAATGTCACCTTCGGGGATTCCGCTTCGGCGGGACGGTGGATTTCTGATACGCAGGCGGAGCCCAAACCGTGTCGTCACGATTTTTCTGACAACCCGACTAACGGCTTTTTATAAATGACTGCAGCTGCTTCCCTTTGGGGGAGGCAGTTGCTTTTTTTGAAAGTAGAAACACTAAATAAAAATACATTATGTTACTTGGTTTACTTATCGGATTGGTCGCCGGTGCCGTATTGGCCCTCGCCCTCTATATACTCATCCACAAGAGCCGCCTCAAGGGCAAGAAGGAGCAGATCCTGGTCGAAGCGGAGCGGGAAGGAGAGGCCATCAAGAAAGAGAAGATCTTCCAGGCCAAGGAGAAATTTCTCCAGCTTAAGAGCGAGCACGAGCAGTTCGTCAACAATAAGAACGCCCAGCTCCGGGAAGCGGAGAACCGTATCGCCCAGAAGGAAAGCAACATCAACCAGCAGAATGCGGAGCTTTCCCGCCGCCTGAATGACGCCGAGAACGCCAAGCGTTCCCTCAATGCCCAGCGTGAGAGCTACGAGCGCAAGACGGATGACCTGAACAAGCTGACCGCTCAGGTCAACAAGCAACTGGAAACGGTCGCCGGCATGACCTCGGAAGAGGCCAAGTCCATGCTGGTCGAGAACATGAAGGCGGAGGCCCGTACGGCGGCCCAGGCTTATATCAACGACACGATGGACGAGGCCCGGCTCAATGCGGCCAAGGAGGCTAAGCGCATCGTGATCAACACGATCCAGCGTACGGCGACGGAGACGGTCATCGAGAATGCGGTGACGACGTTCCCCATTGACAACGATGAAATCAAGGGCCGCATCATCGGCCGCGAGGGCCGCAACATCCGCGCCCTCGAGGCTGCGACCGGCGTCGAAATCGTCGTGGACGATACGCCCGATGCGATCCTCCTTTCCGCGTTCGATCCGGTCCGCCGGGAGGTGGCGCGCCTGGCTTTGCATCAGCTGGTGGTGGACGGCCGCATCCATCCCGCCCGTATCGAGGAAGTGGTTGCCAAGGTCCGCAAGCAGTTGGATGACGAAATCCTCGAGACCGGCAAGCGGACCTGCATCGACCTGGGCATCCACGGGATGAACATTGAGCTGGTCAAGCTGATCGGTCGGATGAAATACCGTTCCTCCTATGGCCAGAACCTGTTGCAGCACTCGCGCGAGGTGGCCAACATCTGCGCCATCATGGCCTCCGAGCTGGGCCTGAATCCCAAACTTGCCAAGCGGGCCGGCCTTCTGCACGATATCGGGAAGGTGTCCGAGGATGATCCCGAACTGCCGCACGCCCTGCTCGGCGCCAAGCTGGCAGAGCAGTATAAGGAGCGGCCGGAGATCGTCAACGCGATCGGCTCCCACCACGATGAGATGGAGATGACTTCCATCATTTCCCCGCTCGTGCTGGTCGGCGATGCCATTTCCGGCGCTCGTCCCGGCGCCCGTCGCGAGGTGATCGAGTCCTATATCAAGCGGCTCAAGGACATGGAAAATCTGGCTTCCGCCTATGCCGGCGTGACAAAGGCATACGCCATCCAGGCCGGCCGCGAGCTGCGGGTGATCGTCGGTGCGGAAGAAGTGACGGACGAGCAGGCTGCGACCCTTTCCACGGAGATCGCCCAGAAGATCCAGGAAGAGATGACCTACCCCGGACAGGTCAAGATCACGGTCATCCGTGAGACCCGCTCCGTGGCCTTTGCGAAATAACGACTGAATAACTGAACATGATCAAGCATTTGTTCCTGATCCTGGCGATGGCTTTGAACTTCGCCGAAGGACCGTCTGTCATCTGGAATTCCGAGGTCCGGGATCTCGGGAACAGGCGGTACGAACTGGTCTTGCGCGGAGACGTCGGGAAAGAGTATTATACGCATCCGATGGATGACGAATGGTCTGCTACTACCTTGGAGATCAATTCGGTAGAGGGTCTTGAACTGCTCGGTCCCCCTTCGGAGTCTTACGAGGCGTCAGACTACAAGGGGACCAAGGTGGTCCGCGGCACCTATGTGATCATTCAGCCGTTCATGGCTTCCGAAGCGGTTTCTTCGATTTCCGGAACGCTCGGGTGGAGTTCCTGCAGCGGAGACGCCTGTCGCACTCCGGAGGACTGGGAATTCGTTGAGACCGTCCATGCCGCACCGGTCCTGAGCGGGACTCCGGCCGGATCCGCGGCCGGGAACAGCTCGCTCTGGTCCCTGATCCTGGAGGCCATCCTCTGGGGCTTTGCGATGCTGTTGACCCCTTGCGTCTTCCCGATGGTGCCGATGACGGTCAGTTTCTTCATGAAAGGCTCCGAATCCCCGGCGCAGGGCCGTTTCAAGGCGTTCTTTTACGGTCTGTGCATCGTCCTGCTCTATACGGTCCCGATCAGCGTGATCATCGGCCTGACCTGGCTTCTGGGCGGGCCTGCAGTGACGGCCGACATCTTCAACTGGCTGGCGACGCACTGGCTCCCGAACATCCTGTTCTTCATCGTGTTCATGGTGTTTGCAGCCTCTTTCTTCGGGGCCTTTGAAATCACCCTTCCCTCCTCCTGGGTCAACAAATCCGACCGGAACTCCGGCAAGAAGGGCCTTGCGGGCATCTTCTTCCTGGCGTTGACGCTCGTGCTGGTCTCGTTCTCCTGCACGGGCCCGATTGTCGGTACGGTGCTGATCAAGTCCACCAGCGGGGAGTTCTGGGCGCCGATGGTGACGATGCTTGCCTTCAGTGTTGCGTTTGCCCTCCCGTTCACCCTCCTGGCCCTGTTCCCGTCCCTGTTGAAGAATTTGCCCAAGTCGGGCGGCTGGCTCAACAGTGTGAAGGTCGTCCTGGGGTTCATCGAAGTTGCGCTCGGCTTCAAGTTCCTCAGCGTCGCCGACCAGACCTATCACTGGCACCTGCTTGACCGCGAGGTGTATCTGGCCATCTGGATCGCCGTTTTCTCCTCGCTGGGCTTGTATCTGATCGGGAAGATCCGTTTCAAGCATGATTCGCCCCTGGAATATCTTTCAGTCGGACGCCTGACGCTCTCCATCGCGGTCTTTGCGTTCGTGGTGTATTTGATCCCCGGGATGTGGGGCGCCCCCCTGAAGGCCCTGTCGGGCTATCTGCCGCCGATCGAGACCCAGGATTTCGTCATGACCCGTTATCAGGGACCGGCCGCGGAAGAGGCCGCTCCATCGGCAGAGGCGGATGCGATCTTGCTCCCCTTGCCGCACGGCCTGTCCGGCTATAACACGATCGAGGCGGCCCTGGACGCCGCCAAGACGCAGGGGAAGCCTGTTTTCGTGGATATTACGGGCCATGGTTGCGTCAACTGCCGGGAGATGGAAGCGCGCGTCTGGAGCGACCCGCAGGTCCGCAAGATCCTCGCGGAGGACTATGTGATCGCCGTCTTGTATATGGATGACAAGACCAAACTGCCGTCCTCGCGCTGGGTTACGACCGGGGCCGGGAAAGTGCTCAAAGATGTGGGCCGGGTCAACTCGCACATCGCCGCCACGCGATTCGGCGTCAACGCCCAGCCCAATTACGCCCTGCTTTCGCCGGAAGGCGAATTGCTGGCTCCGGTCCGGGGATATGATCTGTCAGTTCCCGGCTTTGTCGAATTCCTTCAATCCGGTTTGCAATGAGTTTCCATCAACTGGCGGCCTTGTTGCCGCTTTGTGCCCTTGTCTCCGTCGTGTCCTGCAGGCAGCCGTCCGTCGATCCGCTGTCGGAAGAGGAACGTCAGCTGATCCTTTCCCAGGGTGAGACGATGCGTGTGCTGACTGTCGAGGATTCGCTCGACCTGGCCGTTCTGCGTGCCCGGTCGGTAGATCTGTCGGCCCGGGATATCGCTTCCGCGACCTATGCCGCCCTGGCCCGCAAGATGCTTGCGACCGTCACTTCGCCCGAGCAGGATGGCGTCGGCATCGCCGCGCCCCAGGTCGGCCTGAACCGGCGTGTGATTGCCGTACAGCGTTTCGACAAGCCGGGCGAGCCCTTCGAGGTCTATCCCAATGTCCGGATCACGGCCGTACATGGCGAGCCGGAGCTGGGTGCCGAAGGGTGCCTGTCCGTCCCTGGACGCCGGGGCAACGTGATGCGCTGGCGCCATGTGGACGTCGCCTATACCTCTCCGCGCAGCCTGAAGGATACGACGGAGTCCATCCACGGCTTCACGGCCGTGATTTTCCAGCATGAGTGCGACCACCTGGACGGGGTGCTCTATACGGACAAGCTAGAGGGAAGCGATCAATTCGCCGAATAGCCGGGTCATCTTGTCGGCTGCTGCATCGGCGGCCCGGACGACATCCTCACCGTCATTGAGGTTCCGCTCGATATTCTCGGTATTGGCCTGGTTCGTAATGACGGATACGCCGAATACTCTCAATCCGCAGTGCCGCGCCACGATGACTTCCGGCGTGGTGGACATTCCCAGTGCGTCAGCGCCGATCATCCGGTAGAAACGGACTTCGGCCGGCGTCTCGTAGGTCGGCCCGGTCGAGCTGAAATAGATGCCCTTGCGGACCGGAATCCCGAGACGGGCCGCGATCTGCTCCGCCTGGGCGATCAGTTCCGGGTCATAGGCGCAGGTCATGTCGGGGAAGCGGGGTCCCATCTCATCGAGATTCGGTCCGATGAGCGGGTTGGGATGCATGCTGATGTGGTCCCGGATGATCATCAGGTCGCCGGTCTTGTAGTCGGGATTGGCTCCTCCGGCGGCATTGCTGACGAACAGATACTCGACGCCCAACCGTTTCATGACGCGCACGGGCATAGTCACCAGGCTCATGGGATAGCCCTCGTAGCCGTGGAACCGGCCCTGCATCGCTACGACGGGCTTGTCGCCGAGCCATCCGTAAATGAAATTGCCTTTGTGGCCAGTGGCCGTGGACAGGGGGAATCCGGGAATGTCCCGGTAGGGGATGATCTGCGCGTCCTTGATGCTGTCGGCCAACTTGCCCAGGCCGCTGCCCAGAATAATGCCTACGAGCGGCTGGGACGGGCCCGTCAGCCGGAGGATATAGTCGGCGGCGGCGCCGATGGTTTTCATTCTGTCGTCCATGTTTTTCCGGATATGAAAAACGGGTCTGCAGACCCGTTGACATTATAAATCTTCGAACTCGACTTCGTTGTAATCCCGCTGCGGGATTTCTCCGTCGAAGCAGTTGTTCTTGATGTATTCGATCACCTCGTCAAGGCCTTCGCGGAACTTCTCGAAATCCTCCTTGTAGAGGAAGATCTTATGCTTGTCATAGGTGAAACTGCCATCCCGCTCCTGCCGGCGTTTGCTTTCGGTAATCGTCAGGTAGAAGTCTTTGTTTCCTTTGGTGGACTTCACATCGAAGAAATAAGTCCTCTTTCCGGCGCGAACCGGTTTGGAGAAGACATCATAGGCTCCGCGCTCCAGGGCCCCAGCCCTTTCAAAATCATCTCTATACATACTCGTGTGATTCTTTTCAGGACAAAAATAGAATTTTTTATCGATTCTGTATTATCTTTGCATAAAATTTTCGTTGAAATTATGCTGAACAGAAGGATCCTCAGAATCAAGGTCTTCAAAGTGCTATACAGTTATGCCGAGAACCCGGCCATGTCCCTCAAGGAGGCGGAAGCGGAGCTCGAGATCTCCTGCCAGGCCGTCCGGGACCTCTATCTCTATATGCTGTCCCTGATCTCGCCGCTGACCGCGGAGGCATCCTCCCGTATCGAGGCGGCCCGTTCGAAGTTCCATCCGACGGAAGCGGAGCGGAACCCGAATATGAAGTTCGTGGAGAACCGTATCGCACCGCTGCTGGATGCGGATCCGGATTTCAAGAAACTGATCGGCAAGAAGAAATTCTCCTGGGACCAGAACGACGCGTTCCTCCGTAAGTTGTATGAGCGCATCCGCGGGAAGGATTATTTCCGGGCTTATATGGAGTCTGGCCAATCTTCCCTTAAAGAGGATGCCGCCCTGTTCGTCCGTATCTTTGAGGAGGAACTCGTGGAGGATCCGGATCTGGAGGCGATCCTCGAGGAAATGTCGATTTACTGGATTGATGATCTGGCTTATGCCTTGACCTGGTGCTGCCGTACCCTGGAGTCGCTCGGCGCCGGCCACCGCTGGGAGCTGCCGCCGCTGTACCAGAGCGAAATCACCGCGCGTACCGGTGCCGTCGTCGACAATGACAAGGAGTTCGCCTCCCGTCTCTTGCGGGGTGCCTTCGCCGGTTATGACCGTTATTACCAGATGATCGCCGATTCGGTTCCGAAGTGGGATAAAGACCGCTTGTTTGTCATCGATGCGGTCCTGGTCATCACCGGCCTGGCCGAGGTGGAGCATTTCCCCGAGATTCCCAACAAGATTTCCGTCAACGAGTATGTGGAGATCTCTAAGTTTTACAGCACGCCCAAGAGCCGTTCGTTCGTCAACGGACTGCTGGACAATCTGATCAAAAACAAACTTTCTTTATCTTTGTAGAACCAATATCCTTTTTTATGATGAATACGATTGCAACCCTTTTGCTTCAGGCGGCTCCCGCCGCTCCGGCCAACGCTTCTGCCCCAGGTGGTCAGGGCGCTTTCTGGATCATGATCATTGCGATGTTCGCCATCATGTGGCTTTTCATGATCCGTCCCCAGCGCAAGCAGCAGAAAGAGCTCGAAGCCTTCCGTAACGCCCTTCAGAAAGGAGACAAGGTCATCACGGCCGGCGGCATCTACGGCACGGTGGATGAGGTCAAGGACCGCTATGTCGTCCTGAAGGTCGATGGCGAGACCAAGCTCCGCGTGGACAAGAGCTCGATCGTCAAGGATCCGGGCCAGAATCAGGCTTAATCCCATCCGGCGATGCCGAAGTGGCTGGATCCCTTCGTGGAGAGACTGCGTGTCAACAAGAGAGATGTGACGGTATTCGTCCTGTCTTTTTTGTTGGCTTTTGGTATCTGGCTGCTGTACAATATGAACCAAAGCTATTCCGCGACGCTCCAGTCACGGGTATATGTCAGGAGCAACCTGCCCGGTTATTTTCCCAAGTCCTCCGATCCTGTCACGGTCGAGGCGCGTTGTCGTGCGACCGGTTATGACATGCTTCGGAGCCGTCGGCGCATGCGCTCCAAATCCGTGACCATCCAGGTGGATCCGGACCAGCTGGCCGAGGAAGGGGAGGGTGTTTTCGTCCTGTCCGCCAATGCACTCGGCGCCCATATCGGTGAATTGTTCGGCAATGAGGTGCGGCTGGAGTCCTTCATCTCGCCGGCCTATGCTTTCCGATTCCCGCAGGAGAACCATAAGACGGTGCCGGTGATTCCGGTCAGTTACCTGACATTCCGCCCGCAGTACATGCTGCGCGACCGTCTCCGCCTGCAGCCGGATTCCGTGATTGTATATGGTGAACCGGCTTATCTGGAGAACGTGGAGCGGATCTATACGCACAAGATCTCCGCCGGAAACTTGCGCGCGTCCAAGGTCGGAAATGTCTCCCTGGACGTTCCGCGCGGGGTGCGTCTGTCTGATTCGGAGGTCGGCTATACCATTGATGTGACGCGCTACGTCGAGCTGAAAAAGAATGTCACCCTTTCGGTGCGCAACGCTCCGGCCGGCAAGGAACTGTCGATTTTTCCGTCCTCTGCGGAAGTTTCTTTCCGTTGCGTCTTTCCGATGGCATCGGACCGGACCTCCGAGATGCAGTTTTATATCGATTACACGGATTTCCTGTATTCGGTGTCCGGAAAATGCGTGCCGCGGACGGATGGCCCGGCGCCCGGTGTGATCAATTGGAGCGTCGAGCCGGAAGTTTTTGAGTGCGTGGAGGTCGGCCGATGAAGACACTGGTCATCACGGGCGGTATCGGCAGCGGGAAGTCTGCGGTCTGTGCCATCCTGGCCGCACGCGGGATTCCCGTGTATGATGCGGATGCGCGGACGAAACGTCTGTATGATGAGGATCCGGCACTGGTGCCGGCTTTGGAGGAGAAACTGGGTATGCCTGTCCGGGGGGGCGACGGCCTGCTGGACCGCAAGAATCTCGCTGCCGCGATTTTTGGTGACGCGGCCCGACTGGCTGCGCTGGAGAGCGTGGTCCATCCGCGGGTCTATGAAGATTTCGTTTGCTGGCGCGACAGCCAGCCGGCCACGGCGCCGTTCGTCGTGATGGAGTCTGCGATCTTTTTGCAGAAGCCCCTGTTCTTTCCATTGGCGGACCGGGTGCTGCTCGTGGATGCGCCGGCTGCGGTTCGCTTGCAGCGTGTGATGGCGCGGGACGGCCTTTCCGAAGCGGAAGCCCGGCAGCGGATGAATGCCCAACAGGTCGAAGCGGACCGGGCGGATGCCGTCCTTTCCAATGACGGTACTCCTCAGATGCTTTCGGAGCGCTTGGACGCGGTGTTGGGAACGAT
>JAFUWZ010000022.1 GCA_017471045.1 Bacteroidales bacterium | reverse complement strand
GCTGCTGTCCCTGTTCAACTATGAAGGCGGCGGCTGGGTGATCATATCGTCGGACAAGCGGACGGATCCGGTGCTGGCCTCCCGACCGACGGGAGAACTGACGTTTGAAGGGAATGAGAATGGAGCCCTTCGGATGGTGATCGAGGCTATGACCCAGAATATCTGGGCCCTGCGGGCCTCGTCGGACAAATCAGAAGACGAGGCGACGTTGGACATGTGGACGCGAGTGGAGTCGAAGTTCGGATACCGTCAGAAGAAGGACATCGAGCCGTTGACGAAGGACTATTATGATGAGTACGGCAACCTGATGGGAGGTCCGTACTGGATCCGGGAGCTGGTCAGCGTCACGCCGGTGGACAGCGTCATCGAGGACATCGGTCATTTGATGATGACCAAGTGGGGCCAGGAGGAACCCTGGAATACTAAAATCGTCCGATATGAAAGAAATATTGGTCCTATTATCGATACTCTGAATTGTCCAGTAGGATGTGCTCCTGTGGCAGCAGGTCAGATCTTGTATTACCTTCACTATTACCTTGGGAAGCCGAACGGCTTGTACCATACGATCGTGCCCGAAAGTATCATTTTGCCGATACTGCCGGATGACCAGTATTATTCTGGAGTGATAATCAGAGACGACTACAATGCAAATTCGTCCCGTTGGGATCAAATGCCGATGGAGTATTCTTTATGGGGTGGAACGGGTAATGCTGTGTATGTTGCGGATTTTTTATCGGATTTAGCTCATAGGATGCAAACTATTTTCTCAAATCATGGTAGCGAGACAACTGGCCCCAATGTGTTGTATGCCTTTTCGACAAATGGCATTACGTACTCATCATCTACCACGTACAATCTATACACGGTATATAATAATATTTCTTCAGGCCTTCCTGTATTTTATGGAGCTGAGGATTCAGGAGGAGATGGCCATGCAATAGTCATGGATGGCTGGCGTCGGCATTACCGTCATTATCTTTACACATATCACTGGACGCTTGTGCGCGAAGGAGAAGTAGTTCAAGTGGATAATGATACCTATTTTGGCTACATAGAGGGGAAAGCATTGAATCCGAATGACGCGGAATATACATATGTTTATCAGCTGGGGACAAACATCCTACACAAAGTATTGGTGAATTGGGGAAAATATGGCAATGAAGATGATATATTTCTGGACGCCGCCACGGTTTCTAATGTCTATGATGGGGTGGCTCATGGAACATATCCGACATACAACCAGAATCCTATCCTCTATTATGGGTTCAACTGATTAATTTGTGGGCATATGAGAAGACGTAATATTCTAGTGGCTGCGGTTATTCTTCTCTCGATGATTCCCATGGTTTCATGCGAGAAGGTAAAGAAACCGGTGCCGGGCGAAGGGATGAAACGCACTTACATTTTTTATCCCCGAGAATGTAAAGTGGTCGATGTTTTATTGATAGAAAGATCCAATAGCTTTCCTCTGTGCGACAGTCTTTTCTTTTCAAGCATTTCTCGTATGCAGCTGCAAGTTGGAGAGATACATCGAACTACAGGCCCAAGAGTATATACATCTAACCCTTTTGGGCCCGAAGAAGGTGAGGTTGCATCCCATGACTTGGGTATTGAAAACAAGGTTATGTCCGTCTTGAATGAAGAGTATGAAAGATTCTGGATTAATTATTATGCAAAGCATCCTGATAAGTTCGGACACCATCTCAATTCTGCTCCTACGATCTGTTATGAGTATCGGACAGAGGAGCTAGAGGATTTGGTCATATCTGCGAATAAACCGTTGTTCGGGATGCAGCCAGGAACGAGACTCAATGATTATATCTGGATGGCACCGGCGAGCCAGGAAGAGCAGTTTCTGTTTTCCCCCGACGGCCGGTATCTGGACAGGATCAATGGGCTGAAACTGCAAGATTATCTGGCATACTCGCCAATGTGTCTGGCCGCAATTAACCTATTTCTTGAAAGTGTCCCTCCGGAGGCGCCTGTTGAGGGCGTTCGGTTTACGGTGGAGGTGAAGATCAAAGGCAAAGAGCCGATGCGCGCTACGACGAAGGCTGTGACAATCGTCCCATAGGGTATCAGGATGCAAAGACTCGTTTTGTATATCGGGATCATCGGTGTCCTGCTCCTGCCCTCGACAGGCCTGTCTGCACAGACGGACCTGTCAGAGCCGCAGCAGCTGGACAGTTCGGTCGTACAGGCGAAGGTCAATGCTCCCAGCCGGGGCAATCTCTACCTGTACAACCCCAAGCGAGCCTTCAATACGATCTCGGTCATCGGGGAGCCGGATGTGCTCCGGCACATCACGAGCCTTCCGGGCGTGTCGACTGGTGTCGAAGGGACGCTGGGGATGTTCGTGCGGGGCGCCGGGAACGGCTCGAACCGCACGGACTTCAACGGAGTCCCGATGACATCCACCTCGCACCTTCTGGGGATGCTCTCTTCTTTCTCTCCGGAGATCATCGAGTCGGCGGAATTCCGTCCCGGAGGCATCAGTGCTGAGCACGGAGACCTCTCTTCCTCGATCGTTTCCATCCAAGCGAGGAACCATCCCGGTCAGGGCTTCGACAGCAAACTGACGCTTTCGCCTTATCTGGCCGGCCTCGCGCTGTCAGGCAGCGCCGGCAACCGCTTTGGCTACAGCGTCGCTGCGCGGGGCTCTGCTTTGCCGTATATCGGAAAGAAGGTCATGTATGACTATTCGGAGGGGTACAGCCAGATGGACGGACAGGTCTACGACATGACGGCCCTCGTTGCCTGGGTCTCGCCTTGGGGCGACCAGGTCGATGCGATGTACTACAGGTCCAGGGACTATTATGCATTCTCCCAGGGGGCTGTCGGCCTCTCGCTTGGCTGGGAACAGGATGCCTGGAAAGTCGGTTGGCGGCGGCAATTCTTCGAAAATCTTGAGATCGCAGCGCAGGTTTACGGGACGGGCTTCTCGGCCGTACAGGGACAGGATGACCGGCATCGGATGACCGGTGAGGTGCTCACGCACATGGAGGTCTCCAATGCCAAGCATGAACAGGGTGTGAACCTCTCGGGCCGCTATGCGGTAGGGACAGGGGCCTTGCTGGTCGGCGTACAGTCGGTATCAGATGCTTTTTCTCCCTCCAATGTAAAAGGGGAATGGTCCGGCGTGCAGCATCTTTCCTCGAGGATCCGGTCCTTCTTTGTCCAGTACGAGGGTTCTCTCGGAGGGACAGAACTGCTCGGCGGCCTGCGGGCGGTCCGTTTCTCTTCGAAAGGCTATTCCTCCACAGATGCAGATGTCCACTTCAAGGCGGATATCCCGCTTTCACGGCGGCTCGGCCTGGAGATCACTGCAGACCGGATGACGCAGTACCACCACACCATCGAAGGGATGGCGACCGGCTGGTCCGTGGACGTGATGATCCCGGCGATGTCGGCACTGCCGCAGGAGCGGACGCATTCGGCCTATGCCGGCCTCTTCTATGTCCGGAATACGGACCCTGTGTCCATCCACCTGACGGGCGGTGTCTATTTCAGGGACATGCGCAATCTGGTGAGTTACATCAGGGCGACAGACACCTTCGGGATGTTCGGCCTTTCCTGGGACTTGTCTACGGACCGCGGAAGCGGGACGTCGTACGGCGGAGAGTTCTCCGCGGAAGTAGACTGGAACCGGCTGGGTGCCACATTGGCTTATACTCTTTCCAGGACCGACAGGGTATTTCCCCAGATCAACGGCGGCGTCCCTTTCCCGTCCAAATTCGACAGGCGCCATGTGCTGGATTTCCAGGGCCGCTTCCAGACGGTCCGGCGGCCGCGGCACCAGGAGTACCTCAACCTCGCCGTGGCCTGGTACTCGGGCAGCCGCGCGACAGTCACCGTGAGCTACTACGAGGGATACCAGATGCCTTTTCATTACATCGAATCCACGATTCCCTCTGCCATGATGCGGAATGCCCTCTACCGGCAGGAAATGACGGCCGTGAACGGCTTCCGGCTCCCGGACTATTTCCGGCTGGACGTCGCTTACACCTTTGTGTTCCATGGCAGGCGGCTTGACCATGAACTCGCGGTATCCGTGTTCAATGCCACCAACCGGCACAATCCCTACATGGTTTTCAACCAGGACGGAAAATGGAAGTCCCTCAGCCTGCTCCCCGTGATGCCATCCCTGCGCTATACTATGGATTTCTGATAAAAAGTGCGTATATTTGCAGGATGACAAATCATGGAGATATGATCAATATTACTTTTCCGGACGGTGCAGTGAAAGCGTTCCCAGAGGGGATCACCGCCTATGAAATCGCTCAGAGTATCAGCCCGAGGCTCGCGGAGAGCGTCCTCGCGGCTTCCGTCAATGGTGTGACTTATGACCTTACGAGGCCCATCACGGCCGATGCGACCCTCTCGCTGCTCAAGTGGGAGGACGACGAGGCGAAGCGCGTCTTCTGGCACTCGTCCTCGCACCTGATGGCCGAGGCGCTCGAGGCCCTCTATCCGGGCGTGAAGTTCGGGATCGGGCCCGCCGTGGAGAACGGATTCTACTATGACGTGGACCTCGGCGGGCAGCAGCTCACGGAGGCGGATCTGCCGAAGATCGAGAAGAAGATGATGGAGCTGGCCCAGCGCAAGGAGACCTTCCGTCGCATCGACGTGTCCAAGGCGGATGCCATGGCGCATTTCAAGGAAAAGGGCGACCCGTACAAGTGCGAGCTCATCAGCGAACTCGAGGACGGGACGATCACATACTATGAGAACGGAGCCTTCACCGACCTCTGCCGCGGACCGCACCTGCGCTCCACGGAGGTGATCAAGGCCGTGAAGCTCACGGCGCTCGCCGGCGCCTACTGGCGCGGTGACGAGAAGCGCCAGCAGCTCACCCGCGTCTACGGCATCACCTTCCCGAAGAAGTCGATGCTCGACGAGTATCTCGTGATGCTGGAGGACGCGAAGAAGCGTGACCACAGGAAGATCG
>JAFUWZ010000021.1 GCA_017471045.1 Bacteroidales bacterium | reverse complement strand
CCCGCGATGTCTATGGCCCTGTCCTGATCTACCTCAAGCAGAAGGAACTGCAAGAGGAGAGCGTCACGCTGGAGGATCTGATGCATGATTCGTCGGACGAGTCCCTGGCGGCCGTGGAGGCCTATCTCAAGCAGGTCAAGGACCTGGTGGCCGGCTGGGAAGCGGATTTCGGCAAGGACCAGATGACGCGCGAGCGCGGCTATGTCAGCCTGAACTGGAGCGGCGATGCCGTCTGGGCCATCGAGGAAGCGGCCGAGGTGGGTGTCGATCTGAAATACATCGTCCCGAAGGAGGGCAGCAACGTCTGGTTTGACGGCTGGGTGATCCCCAAGTATGCCGTCAATGTCAAGGCCGCCACTTATTTCATCGATTTCATGTGCCGTCCGGACATCGCGATCCGCAACATGGATGCGACGGGCTATGTGTCGGCCAACGGCGACATGTCCGTCCTGGAGTCCCAGATCGATGAGGATCTGGATCCGATTGACGTGAGCTACTTCTTCCCGGGCGCCGATTCCGTCCGCGTGGATCCCGTCTTGTATCCGGACAGGGCGACCATCGAGCTGTGCGCCCTGGAGCATGACTGGGGTGAGGACACTGCCAAGCTGATCGAGATGTGGTCCCGCGTCAAGGGCGAGAATGCCAATGTCGGTACCATCGTTGTCGTTGTCCTGGCCCTCGTCATCCTCGCCGCCCTCGGCATCTGGTCCAAGACCAAGAAGAACCGCCGCGGCGGCAAGTCCCGTCGCCGGTAGTCTCCCTGGCACGGTTTACGGAACGGCCCTAACGGGCCGTGGAGTGTAAGTACGAGGCGATCCCTTAGTGGGTGTGACGCGTAAGTAATTGTTTAATAGCATTGATACCTGTCACTCAATGAGTTGTCTACCACAAGTAGTGTGATGAAAAGTCTTGGCTGGCAGTTTATCCTGCATGCAAAAGCCTCCCCCGGAGGGGAGGCTGCAAGGACGGTCGGCGCGATGGTAGTAAACGATGCGGTGTAAAAGGTACGCTTGTGCGCGGTACTGGGCCTGACGATACCGTGTGAGAACGGCCCACATTCTCTTAGGCGAGTTGAGCGGTTTAATCTCCTGCTCCCGAGGCGCACCCGCCCCGTCCCTGTCGATCAGAGAAGGTCCGTCGTCCAGTTGGCCTGCTGGAGACTTGTATCCAGCTCCCGGATCGCCTTGGAGAGAGCGTCCACTTGTTTTTGGAGCGCCGTCACGTCTACGGTCCGGACGAACTTGATCTCATTGCGCGAGAAGCGGTCACTGCGGACGTTGGCGGCTTCAAGGGCCCCCTGCAGCACCGACAGGTGCAGGGACAAGGTGTCCTTCGCAGCGATCATTTCCGTCAGGGAACGGCCTTCCCACTGCGTCTCCTGGTTGGTCCGGTTGATCTGGACGATGAGCGACTCGAGCTCGGCGAGCGTGGCATCCAGCTCCGCGAAAAGGGCGGACGGCTGCTCGGCCGGCTGGTCTCCCTCCTGGACTTTTACGTTATTGGCCAGGCGCTCCCGGATCTGGGCGATCCGGCGCTGCAAGTCTGCCCGGCGGTTCAAAGCTTCTGCGAGTTTCATGATGGTCATAAGTTTTAACAAAGCTACGCAAAAACGAAGGGAAAAACAACTTGGTTTATCCCGCTGAAATGCGTAACTTTCCACGCACTATGAAAATAACACACTGCTTCGAATGTGCCGGCAGGCCATGCCGGATCGAAATCGTCGCTCCCGCGCAGGATGATGCGCCCCGGGAAGATGCCCTCCTGCCGTCGCAGCCCGCCCTGGCGCCACAGGTGCTCCTGCTGGAGCCGATCGACGAGCATGACCTGAACTTCCTGGGACGGGAGACAGCCTATCTGGCGCAACATGCGAAGCAGCCCTTTGCCTTGGTGACCTTCCTTGTCAATGACTGGAACCGGGAACTGACACCCTGGCCAGCCGAAGCCGTTTTCGGGAGGGAGCCTTTCGGCGCCGGTTCCGGAGAAACGCTCCGCTTCATCACGGACGAGTTGATCTCCCGTCTGGAGGAACTGGATCCGGCGCTCCGAGGCCTGGGGGTTATGCTGGGCGGCTATTCTCTCGCGGCCCTGTTCGCCCTTTGGGCGGGGTATGAGAGCGACCGGTTCGCCGCCATTGCGGCAGCTTCACCCTCCGTCTGGTATCCGGGTTGGATGGACTTCGCCCGGACGCACCGGCCCCGGGCTGGCCGCATCTACCTCAGTCTCGGTGACTGCGAAGAAAGGACGCGCAACCGTGTCATGGCTTCTGTCGCTTCCTGTATCCGGGAGCAGGCTGCTCTTCTGGACCGTCAGGGCATCCCGTCCCTTCTGGAATGGAACCCGGGCAATCATTTCCAGGACACGGATCTCCGCACCGCCAAGGCCTTCCTCTGGGCCATGACCTTATGAGGACTTTTTGCGATTCAATCAGGCCCTCTGTATGAAGTATGCCAAGGCTTTTAACGAAGCGTCGTCCCTTCATGGCCGCGTGTTCAGGAAATCCAACGGCTGGGTCCATAGACATCTCTGAAGAGTTCAATCCGGATCCGGACATTCCCTGCGCGGAACAACTTCCGCCACACCGCGGCAGATTACCCGCTTCCTTCATCTCCCGCCGGAGCTATTAGGCCGAGGTCGTGGTAGATAACTCATTGGGAGACAGGTATCAATGCGATTGCTTTGCGAGGAATCTCCGCAAGGCAATCGGTTAAGGTGTTATTAAATAGCTACTTTTGTGCCACGGCTGTGTGTGGCGTCTTGACGGCTGTATGTGCGGTCTTGACGGACGTCGTGGGAGAAGAAGGATTGGACGGGACGGCAGGATTGCTTATCTTTGCACGGAGTTTATGAGAAAGGAAAAACTGACGGGACATCTTTCGGTGGCGGGGGCCTACGCCATCTTCGGGCTGAACATCGTGTTCTGCAAGGACATCGCCAATTCGGCGGTGGTCTCGCCGATCGTGCTGTTCACCCTGCGTGCCGTGGGGGCCTGTCTCCTTTTCTGGCTGCTTGCCCTGCTGCTTCCTGCGGAGCGGGTCGAGCGGAAAGATTATGCCCGGATTGCGGCGGCGTCCCTGGTGGGCTTGTTCGTGCCGCAGCTGACTTTCCTGATGGCGATCACGATGACGACTTCGATCGACACGGCCATCATGAGCACCCTCAGCCCGATCTTTACGATGATCTTTGCCTTCTTCTTCCAGAAGGAGCCGATCACGCTCAAGAAAGCCGGGGGAGTTGCGCTGAGTTTCGCGGGGGTGCTCTACCTGATCTTCAACTCTGTCCACGGAGGCGGCGCCGAAGTGACGTCGCCCGCCGGCATTCTCCTGCTCCTGGTCAACAGCCTCAGTTTTGCCCTCTATCTGGGCCTGTTCCGGCCGCTGATTTCCCGCTACAGCGTGGTGACGTTCATGAAATGGATGTTCCTGTTCTCGCTGCTGTTTTCGCTGCCCTTCTCCGCGAAGGGGCTGCTCGGTACGGATTTCGCTGCGATCCCGGGCGAAGTGCGGTGGGAGATCGCTTATCTGATCATCTTTGCCACATTCGTGGCGTATTTCCTGATCCCGTATGGACAGAAACGCATCCGGCCCACGCTGGTCAGCATGTACACCTACCTCCAGCCGGTCATTGCGGCAGTCGTGAGCATTTGGGTCGGTCTGGATGCGCTGACCTGGCAGAAGGTCGTCGCGACAGGGCTGATCGTGGGCGGTGTCGTCCTGGTCAGCCGCAGCCGCGCCGCGGCCGTTTCTTAGTCCGCCACACGCGCGTCCTGGGCAATCCGCGCAAAGCTACACATTTGTGTGGTGTTTTTCTGCTCGTACGTTGTTTTCTTTGTGCCAATCAGAGAAATCATTATGTCGTACGAGGAAACCATCCGTTGCCAGAAAGACGAATCGCTCAGCTGTGCCGGAGGCGGAGTTCGGACTCGAGATCAGAGAGGGTGACGCCCATCTCCTCGCAGAGGACGAGGAGGTGGTAGAGCAGGTCGGAGGTCTCGTAGATGAAGCGGGGGCGGTTGCCGTCCACGGCCTCGATGACGGTCTCGGCGGCTTCTTCGCCCACTTTCTTGGAGATGGTCTTGACTCCCTTGATGAAAAGTTTGGTCGTGTAGGAGCCTTCCGGCATTTCGGCATGGCGTCCGCGGATCACTTTGGCCAGGGTGCGGATGAAGCCTTCGCTCTCCGGGGTGTCGAAGCAGGCGATGGTGCCGCGGTGGCAGGTTGGGCCGACGGGACGGGCCTGGATCAGCAGGGTGTCGGCGTCACAGTCGGGGAACATCGCAACGACGTTGAGGAAGTGGCCGCTGGTCTCGCCCTTGGTCCAGAGCGCCTGGCGGGTACGGGACCAGAAAGTCACCTGGCCGGTGGCGACGGTCTTGTCGAAGGCTTCTTCATTCATGTAGCCGAGCATCAGGACCTTGAGGGTCGTGGCGTCCTGGATGATGACGGGCAGCAGCCCGTCGGCGGTCTTTTTCAGATCAAAATCGGAGAACTTCATATCTGGGTCATTTTTGTCAAAACACATCCGGGACCGTTCAGAGCCGCACCGGAATCCCGGCGGCGGCCAGCTCCCGTTTCAACTCCGGGATGGTGATCTGCCCGTAGTGAAAGATGCTGGCGGCCAGGGCCGCGTCGGCCTGGCCGGCGGTCAGCACTTCGCGGATGTGGCCGATGCTGCCGGCGCCGCCGGAGGCGATCACCGGGATGGAGAGGATCCCGCACAGGCGGGCGGTCGCTTCGAGAGCGTAGCCGGTCCGGGTGCCGTCGTGGTCCATGGAGGTGAAGAGAATCTCGCCGGCGCCCCTTTCCTGAGCTTCCTGGGCCCAGGAGAAGAGTTCGCGGTCGGTGGGGACGTGGCCGCCGTGGGTGGTGGCCATCCAGCGTCCGTCCAACTGGCGGGCGTCGATGGCGATGACGACGAACTGGCTGCCGTAGCGGGAGGCGATGCGGCTGATCAGGGAGGGATCCGCGATGGCCGCGGAATTGAGCGAAACCTTGTCGGCGCCGGCGTCCAGCAGGCGGGCTGCGTCGTCCAGCGAGGCGATGCCGCCGCCGACTGTGAAGGGGATGTCGATCCCGGAGGCGATCTTCGAGACGAGGTCCACGAAGGTGCGGCGGCCCTCAAAGGTCGCACTGACGTCGAGATAGACGAGCTCGTCCGCCCCCTGCGCGGAATAGCGGCGGCCCATCTCTACGGCGTCCCCGACCTCCTTGAGGCCGAGGAAGTTGATGCCTTTGACGACCTGCCCGTCCTTTACATCGAGGCAGGGGATGATGCGTTTAGCGACCATGATTCAATCTCTTTGAGGGTGATACGATGCTCGTAGAGGGCTTTGCCGGCGATGACTTTCCGCAGGCCCATCCCGTCCAACCGACGGATGTCGTCCATCGATGAGATGCCTCCGCTGACGGTAAACGAAACATCCGGGAAACGCTCCTGTAACGGCGGATACAGCGCAAAGGAGGGACCGGAAAGCATTCCGTCCCGCCCGATGTCGGTGCAAATGCATTCCTGCAAGCCGTCGGGCAGGAAGCACTCGACCATGTCTTCGATACCCAGGAGGGTGTCTTCCAGCCAGCCTTTCACCGCGATGCGGCCGTCGCGCACGTCTGCGCCCAGCAGCACCCGGCTGCCGCCGAAAGTGCGCAGCCACGTGCGGAACAGGTCGGGTTCCCGGGCCGCGACGCTGCCAATGATGGCCTGCGTCGCTCCGGCGTCGAAGGCCTGCAGAAGGGCTTCGGAGGAAGACAGGCCGCCGCCCCATTCCAATTCCACATCCACGCGGAGGGCGATGCGCTCCAGCGTGCGGAGGTTGCGGGGGGAGCCGGCTTTCGCCCCGTCGAGATCGACGAGGTGGATGCGTCCCACGCCGCAGTCGGCATAGCGGGCGGCGAGGTCGGCCGGGTCACCGTCGTAGATTTTGCGGGAGCCGTAGTCACCTTGTGAGAGGCGCACGCAGCGCCCTTCGATCAGGTCGATAGCCGGGATGATCTGGATCATAGGGAAAGGGTCATAAAGTCAGGAAGTTGCGTAGGATCTGTCCGCCGACGGCTCCGCTTTTTTCGGGGTGGAACTGCGTGCCGTAAAAATTCTCGTAGCGCAGCGCCGCGCTGAAGAGCGTGTCACCGTGGCGGCAAGTGGCGATCGTATCGGGGCCGAGGGTGGGGTAGTAGGAGTGTACGAAATAGACGTGGCAGCCGCCCTGCAGGCCGGCGAAGAGTTTGCCGTCGAGGTTGCCCAGGGCGTTCCAGCCCATGTGCGGGACCTTCGCGACCGGACGCTCGTCACCGGCGCCGGGACTGTCAGTTGCAGGCAGCATTCCCCGAAGGGACTCTTTTTTGCTGACTGCACCAGCGCCCGGGAAGCGCCGGACGTGCGCGTCGAAAAGGCCGATCCCTTCACAAGGACCCTCCTCGCTGTCGCGGCACAGGACCTGCAGCCCCACGCAGATGCCGAGCACCGGCTTGCGAAGCGAGCGGATGAGCGGTACAAGGCCGCTGCGGCGGAGTTCCGCGACGGCGGCAGCGGCATTGCCGACGCCGGGCAGGATCACCTTGTCCGCGGCCCGGATCACGGCGGGGTCAGCGGTCAGGACATATTCGCAACCCAGGCGCGAGAGGGCATTCTCCACGGAGCGGATGTTGCCCGCGTTGTAGTCGATGATGGCGATCATAGCGAACCTTTGCTGGAGGGGATGGCGTAGTCGAAGGGTTGGCGGCGGATGGCCTGCCGCAGCGCCCGGGCAAAGGCCTTGAACAGGCTCTCGGCCAGGTGGTGGTTGTTCTCGCCCTTGGCGGCCACGTGCAGGTTGCAGCGCAGTTCGCTGCTCAGGGACTTGAAGAAGTGCTTGAACATTTCGGTCGGCGTGTCGCCGACGAATTCGCGGGTGAAGCGGACGTCCCAGACCAGTTCGGCGCGGCCGCCGAAATCCAGCAGGACCATTGCGCGGCATTCGTCCATGGGCAGGACGAAGCCATAGCGTCCGATGCCGGCCTTGTCGCCCAGGGCTTGCTGCAGGGCCTGCCCGAGGGCCAGGGCGCAATCCTCCATCGTGTGATGCTCATCCACGTCGAGGTCTCCCTGGCACGTGAGCTCCAGGGAGATGCCGCCGTGGTGGACGAGTTGCTCCAGCATGTGGTCGAAAAAGCGCAGGCCGGTGTCGATGTGCGACGGGCTGCGGCCGTCCAGGTCCACGGTGATGCGGATGTCGGTCTCCCGGGTCTTGCGCTCCACGGTAGCGCAGCGCTCGCCGCGGCGGATGAAGTCGGCCACCTCGGCCCAGTCGTCCGTCGCGAGGACGCAGCTCCGGTCAAGACCGGTCCCTTCGAGCGAAGCGGTGTCCTTCTGCAGGAGGATGCCGCGGGCGCCCAGGTTGCGCGCCAGCGCGATGTCGGTCGGCCGGTCGCCGATCACGTACGAGGCCGCCAGGTCATAGGAGCCGTCCTTGTAGCGGCCGAACATCCCGGTGCCGGGCTTGCGCTCCGGCGAATAAGCATCCGGGAAATGGCGGTCGATGAGCTGGTCGTCGAAGACGATGCCTTCGCCTTCGAGCGTATCCAGGATGAACTCGTGGACGGGCCAGAAGGTCTCTTCGGGGAAGGAAGGGGTGCCGAGCCCGTCCTGGTTGGTCGCCAGGACCAGTTCGTATCCCAGGCCGGAGAGGTCCTTGAGGCCGCTGATGGCGCCGGGGACGAAGCGGAGTTTCTCGAAAGAATCGACCTGCTCGTCCGCGGGCTCGACGATGAGGGTGCCGTCGCGGTCGATGAAAAGGGCTTTCTTCATGGCTGGTATCGTTTCAGGGAGGCTTCGAGCCTGCGGTTTTCTTCAGGGGTCCCGACGGTGATGCGGAGACACCCCTCGCAGCCCGGGACGCAGCTGTGGTTGCGCACGATGATGCCGTCGCGCAGGAGGTGGGCGTAGAGGGCGTCGGCGCCCTCGACTTTTACCAGCAGGAAATTGGCTTCGCTGGGATAGACGGTCCGGACAAAGGGAAGCGCCGGGAGAGAGGCGGCGAGACGGTCGCGCTCGGCGATGATCTCGGCGATGCGTGCCGCGACGGGCTGCCGCAGCTGCTCCAGGACCGTCCGCTGGGCCAGGACATTGATGTTGTAGGGGTACTTGATCATCGACATCCAGCGCACGATGCGCGGGCAGGCCAGGGCCAGGCCCACGCGCAACCCCGCCATGCCCCAGGCCTTGGAAAGGGTCTGGAGGACGATCAGGTTGGGCTGGTCGTCCACCCGGGAGGCGAGCGAAGGGATGCGGCTGAAGTCGATGTAGGCCTCGTCCACGACGACGATGCCCTTGAAACGGGTGGCGATGTCCAGGATCTGCGCATTCGGGAACGCATTGCCCGAAGGGTTGTTGGGTGAGCAGAGGAAGAGGACCTTGGTGTGCGCGTCGGCGGCGGCGAGCAGGGCTTCTTCGTCGAGGCTGAAGTCCGGGTGCAGCGGCACCTTGCGCACCGCGATGTCGTTGGTCGCGGCGGCGACCTCATACATGCCGTAGCTCGGAGAGATGGCGACGATGTTGTCCTGGCCGGGCTCGCAGAAGACGCGCAGCACCAGGTCGATCGCCTCGTCGGAGCCGTTGCCGAGGAAAATGCGGTCCGCCGGGATCCCCTTGATCTCGCTCAACCGCTGTTTCAGGGCCGTCTGGTGCGGGTCCGGATAGCGGTTGAAGCCGTTGTCATACGGGCTTTCGTTGGCATCCAGGAAGATGTCGGGCGCGCCGCTGAGTTCGTCCCGCGCTGTGCTGTAGGGGGTGAGGGCGGCGATGTTGGGACGTACAAGGGATTCGAGTTCAATCATGGCGGAGGCGGATGTTGACGGCGGCGGCGTGGGCCCGCAGGCCTTCGGCTTCCGCCAGGGTCGTAATGGTGCCGGCAAGGCCCTCCAGGCCGTCCCGGCTGAGCTCCTGATAGGTGATTTTGCGGAGATAACTGTCGAGGTTGACGCCGCTGTAAGCGCGCGCCCAGCCGCTGGTGGGCAGGGTGTGGTTGGTCCCGGAGGCATAGTCGCCGGCACTTTCCGGCGACCAGGGGCCGACGAAGACACTGCCGGCGGCCGTGATCCGGTCCGCAGTCTCCCAGGGCCGTTCGACCTGCAGGATCAGGTGTTCGGCGGCGTAGGCATTGGCAAAGGCGGTCCGGGTCTCCCGGTCGGGAAATACGAGGGCGCGGCTGTGCGAGAGCGCCCGCGTGGCCAGTTCGGAGCGGGGTAGGGCGGCGAGCTGGCGCTCCACTTCTTGCATGATTCCGCGCGCGAGCGCTTCGGAGTCGCACACCAGCATCACCTGGCTGTCGGGTCCGTGCTCGGCCTGGGAGAGCAGGTCCGCGGCCACGAAATCAGGCCGGGCACTCTCGTCCGCAAGGACCATGACTTCCGACGGTCCGGCGGGCATATCGATGGCGACGGTCTTTCCTCCGAGCAGCTGTTTGGCAGTAGTAACATATTGGTTTCCTGGGCCAAATATCTTGTCAACTTTGGGAATACTTTCGGTGCCGTAGGCCATCGCGGCGATGGCCTGCGCCCCGCCGGCCTTGAACACGCGCGTCACACCGCAGCGGCGGGCGGCATAGAGCACTTCGGGCGCGATACGGCCCGTCGTCCGGGAAACCGGGCTGCAGAGGATGAGTTCGGGACATCCGGCCACTTTCGCCGGGACGGCCAGCATCAGGACGGTCGAAAAGAGGGGGGCGGTGCCTCCGGGGATGTAGAGCCCGACGCGCTGGATCGGGACGGCCTTCTGGTAACAACGGACGCCCGGCGCTGTCTCCAGCGTAACCGGTGCGGGGCGCTGGGCTTCGTGGAAGGCGCGGATATGGGCTTCGGCCGCTTCGATGGCAGCCTTGACCGCTTCGCTGACCTGCGCCTCGGCTTCGGCGAATTCCGCTTCGCTCACTTCGAGCGTTTCGAGGGGGATGCCGTCAATCTCGCGGGAAAGGTCGCGGAGGGCCTGGTCGCCCTGGGTGCGTACGCGCTCCAGGATGGCCTCCACGCGCGCCCGGACCGGTGCGTTGTCATCTGCAGGACGCTCGCACAGTCGGGCCCACTCGCTATGGGGAGGGTTGAGTATTAGTTCCATACTCGTACTTACTTAAAGGATGATTTTGTCGATGTCAAGGACCAGGATGCCCTCGGCGCCGATCGCTTTCAACTGCCGGACCTTCTCCCAGAGGCTGGCGGTATCGACCACGGAATGCAGGGAGCACCAGCCTTCTTCCGCCAGGGGCAGGATGGTCGGGCTGCGCATCGCCGGGAGGATTTGCAAGGCCTTGTCGAGCGAGGCTTTGGGCAGGTTCATCAGCAGGTATTTCTTGCCGCGGCTGATGCGGGCGGATTCGAGGCGGAACAGCATCTCGTCCAAGACAGCCTGTTCGTCGGGTGTGAGGCGGCCGCTGCTGATCAGGACGGCCTCGGACTCGAAGACGCGCTCGACTTCCTTGAGGCCGTTGGAAACCAGGGTCCCGCCGGAGGAGACGATGTCGAAGATGGCGTCGGCGATGCCGGCGGCCGGGGCGATCTCGACCGATCCGGTGATGACTTCGATCTTTGCGTGGATCAGCTGACGATCAAGGTATTGCTTGAGGATATTTGGATAAGAAGTTGCAATGCGTTTGCCCTCAAACCAGGCGGGCCCGTCGTAGTCTTCCGCCTTGGGGATGGCCAGGGAGATGCGGCATCCGCCGAATCCCAGGCGCTCGACGACCTGGACTTCGTAGCCCTTCTCCACGACTTCGTTGAAGCCGACGATGCCGAGGCTGGCGGTGCCGGAGGCGACGACGGCGGGGATGTCGTCATCCCGCATGTAGAGGAGTTCGAGGGGGAAGTTGGCCGACTGGGAGAGGAATTTGCGCTTGGACTCGTCCAGGTCGATGCCCAGTTCGCGGAGCATGGCGGAACTGTCTTCGTTGAGGCGCCCTTTGGCTTGGATGGCGATGCGTAGCATAAGTTTTGTTTTATAAAATTATTTAAATATAGGAAAAATTCGCTATTCCGAAGCTCTTTTTCGTAACTTTGGACAAAATTTACTGTCTTTATGAAGAGAATTGTGATTGTGACGGCGCTGCTGCTCGGTATTGCGCCGCTTCTTCTGGCGGATGAAGGGATGTGGCTGCCTTCGTTGATCCGCGGACGCATCGCCGACATGCACGCCAAGGGGTTCAAATTGACCGCGGAAGATATCTATAGTGTCAACCAGGCTTCCCTGAAGGATGCCGTGCTGCTTTTCGGCGGCGGCTGTACGGGCGAGGTGGTATCGCCGGAAGGACTGGTGCTGACCAACCACCATTGCGGGTATTATCAGATCGCGCGGCACAGCAGCGTGGAGCACGACTACCTCAAGGATGGCTTCTGGGCGATGGCGCGTGGGGAGGAACTTCCCTGCCCGGGCTTGACGGTCAGCTTCCTGGAGCGGATGGAGGACGTGACGGCGGCCGTGCTGCAGGGTGTGGCGGGCGATGCGCCGGCGGCCTGGCGCGACTCCGTGGTGCTGGCGCGCTCCGGCGATCTGGTCAAGGCTGCCTGCGCCCGCGGTGCCGGGCTGACAGCTTCGGTGGAGCCGCTGTATTACGGGAATCAGTATTTCCTCTTTGTTTATAAGGTGTATCGCGACATCCGGCTGGTCGGGGCTCCGCCGAGTTCCATCGGCAAGTTCGGGGGCGATACGGACAACTGGATGTGGCCGCGGCACACGGGAGATTTCTCGATCTTCCGTATCTACGCGGATGCGTCCAACGAGCCGGCGGACTACAGTGTGACGAACGTGCCCTATGTGCCGCGCAGATTCTTCAAGATCTCCACGGCCGGCGTACGGGAGGGGGATTTCACCTTTATCTACGGCAACCCCGGTTCGACCCAGGAATACATCACGGGAGAGGCGGTCCGGTGGATCGGAGAAGTTGCTGATCCGGAGCGGATTGCGCTGCGTGACTTAAGGCTCGGCATCATCAAGTCCTATATGGCCCGGAGCCAGGAACTGCGGATCCGTTACAGCTCCCGTGCGGCCACGGTGGCCAACGCCTGGAAGAAGTGGCAGGGGGAGAGCCTGGGCATCCGGCGGATGAAGACGGTCGCGGCCAAGAAGGCCTACGAAGTACGCTTCGCCAAGTGGGCTTCGGCGTCTTCGTACGAGGGAGTTGTGGAGCGGATCGACTCGCTGCTGCGCCTGCAGGAGCCTTACGATTTCGCCCGCTTCTATTATCAGGAGGCGGTCAGCCAGATCGAACTGGCGTCCTTTGCCGCATCTCAAGTCAAGATCCTGTCGGAGGATCCGGAGCGGGCGGAGGCCTCGGCCCGGAGTTTCTTCGGGCAATACTCGGAGGAGATGGACCGGGAAATGTTCCTGGCCCTGATGGATCGATTCAATGAGTGTGTGCCAGAGGAATTTAAACCGGCTTATTTCAAGGAACAGATGGATCGGTACGGCTCGGTCGCTGCGTGGGCGGACGCGTTTTTTGCGGAGTCGGTTTTCGCCGATCCGGAGCAGGCAGTGGCTTTGAAGAAAAGGGATCTGAAGACGCTGCGGGAGGATCCGGCCTTCCGCTTCGCGTCCGCGTTCTCATCCTGGTACCGGAAAGAGGTCCTGCCGGAGTACCAGCGGCTCTCGGGGGAGATCAAGCTCCTGCAGCGGGACTACATGCGGGGGCAGATGATGATGGGAGGGGACCGGGATTTCTATCCGGACGCCAACCTGACGCTGCGGGTGGCCTACGGGCACGTGGAAGGGTATTCCCCTTCGGACGGAGTCTATTACACGCCGGTCTCGACACTCAAGGGCGTGATCGAGAAGGACAATCCGGATATCTTTGACTATGACATCCCGCAGTCACTGCGGGACCTGTATGCGAAGTCCCTGCAGGAGGATCCGGCCGGCGTCGGGATGGGGACCGTGCCGGTGTGCTTTCTGGCGACGAACCACACGACGGGCGGCAACAGCGGCTCTCCGGTGATCAACGCCGACGGTGATCTGATCGGCATCAATTTCGACCGGGTCTGGGAGGGTACGATGAGCGACATCGTCTATGATCCGGACTATTGCCGCAACATCTCGCTGGACATCCGTTACCTGCTTTTCGTGGTTCGGGAGCTGGGTCACGCTGATCATCTTTTGAATGAAATAACAATTGTTAATTAATTGTATCAGAATATGAAACGAGCTGTTTATACGGGCGTTTCCTTGCTGCTGTCCGGCGTATTGGCGATGGCGCAGGGACAAAAAGTCATAACCCCTTATACGGTCAATCCTGAATCGGCGGACAGTGTCCAGCTCTCGAATGCCCTGGTCGCCAAGCCGGCTTCCACGGCCACTTCCCGGGGGAAGTGGATGTTTGGCTTGGGCGGCGGGATTGGCTATTCCAGCGCTTTCGGCTGGGATATTTCGATCTGTCCGGATGTGGCCTACAAGGTCAACAATTCCTTGTTCCTGGGAGGTCAGATATCCTATTCTTACTATCAGGGTGAGAGCCTGGCCGGCGTGATTCCGTATGCCCGCTGGCATATCGTTCCGCTGGGGAAGGCCGTCTCCGTTTTTGCAACCGCCTATCTGCCGTGTATGTTCTGGTCGGACTATCTGCATCTGGGCGCCCGGCTGAAACCAGGCCTGGCGATCCGGGTTTCGCCTGGAATGTACCTGATGGGAAGCTTCGGGTCGGTCGGATATTCGTATGTCCGCTCGGGTGGGCTGTCCGGAGCGGGCTGGGTGTCCGAATGGAGCAGCGATACGATCGAAATCGGGGTATTCTTTAATTTGTAACATAATTGTTAAGAATATAAACAATAAAGTTTTATATATTGAATATGAGCGGATTTGCGAAGAAATTCTTGAAATATCTGCTGATCAGGGTCCCGCTGGCTTTTGTCTTGCTGAGTCTGGCCCTGGTCTTGCTTTTCAAGTTTCTTCCGGTCCTGATCACGCCCTATATGGTCATCGATGCCATTGAAAACCGGGGCGACGCGGACTGGCATCTGCACAAGACGTGGGTCCCGCTGGAGCGGATCTCCCCGCAGCTCCGGATGGCGGTCATCGCAGGGGAGGACCAGCGCTTTTTCAGCCATCGTGGATTCGACAGGGAAGAAATGCAGAAGATGTGGAAGGACCACCGCGAGAAAGGCAAGAAGATCCGTGGCTGCAGCACGATTTCCCAGCAGACGGCCAAGAATGTTTTTACATTCTGCTCCAATACGGCCCTCCGGAAAGGCCTGGAGGCCTGGTGGACCCTCCTGATCGAGCGGATCTGGGGCAAGGAGCGGATCCTGGAGGTCTATCTCAATGTCGCGGAGATGGGACCCGGCGTTTTCGGCGCCGAGGCGGCGGCCCGGAATTATTTCGGCAAGGCCGCTTCTGCCCTAGGACGTTCGGAAGCATGCCTGATTGCCGCCTGCCTTCCCAATCCGGTCGTCTATCGGGTGGACAAGCCGTCCCAGTATGTGCTCAAACGCAGAAGCGCGATATCTTCCTCGATCGTGCAACTATCATTCCCTGAATTTGTCAAGAACTCTGATCTTAAGCCATGATTTGGAAAGCAGGGACCTACATCGGATGTGAGTTGCTGGAGCCGTATGCGTTGCTGGCTTTCACGGCGCTGCCGGTGGAGGGTGAGATTTTGGACCGCATATCGTGCATTTCTTACAAGCCGGGGGAGTCGCTGCCTCCCGAGCAGTTGCGTTATCTGCGGATCCCGCATTATCCGCAGATCCACGGGGATATCGTGCTGGGGGAGATGGTCTGCAATGTGGCCATTGCCGAGGATCTGCTGGCAATCTTCCGGGCGCTTTTCGTCCGGCATTATCCCATTGCCCGGATGCAGTTGGTGGATGATTTCGGGGGTGATGACGATGCTTCGATGCGGGCCAACAATTCTTCCTGTTTCAACGACCGCCCCAAGTCCTGGTCCCGTACGGAAAAGTCCAAGCACGCGCTGGGCCTGGCGGTGGATATCAACCCGTTTTATAATCCGATGGTGCGGGTGCGGGGCGGGGTAATGAAAGTTTTTCCATCCGAAAGCATGGCTTTCGCTGACCGGTCGCAAGTGTTTGACTATAAGATCAGCAGGGAGGATATTTGCTATAAGGAGTTCGTCGCACGGGGTTTCCGGTGGGGCGGCGCGTGGCGTTCCAGCCAGGACTATCAGCACTTCGAAAAGTGAGGCCTGCGATGGTGCCCGGCTTACCGGGCCGAACCCAGGCTGCGGCTGACTTCCCGGTTGTGGCCGAGCCCTCAAGCTGCGGCCGACCTCCCGGCGTCGTCGGTCCCTAGCTGCGACGGCAACGGGCGAGGAATTCCTCCGGGGTATAGACGGGCAGGCAGGTATAGCCGGTGAAATGCTTCTTGTCGTGCGTGATGAACACGTCGCAGGCATCGTTCTCTGCCGCTGCAATCTGCAGGGCATCCTCAAAGTCAGGCGATTTGGAGTGCAATGCCAGATGCAGACATTGATCCCCCATAGGCGAAATATGATATGCATCCAGGATGGTCTTGAGTCTTTTTTTTACTTCTTCAATGCCAACCACTTTCCGGGCGATGTAGGCCGTGTTGGCCAGCGTAAGGATCGAAACGCAGATTCGACAGTCCCATCTGTGGATGAGCGATAGGTTCATCAGGGTATAGGTATCTTCCTGATGGCTGCGGTCAGGGAGCATGGTATCCAGTAGCACGTTGGTGTCGAGAAATATTTTCATAGTCAGTTGTCATTTACTTAAAATATAGGCCAGGCGATCATCGGCGGCTATTTCTTCCGGAGTAAAACTGCGAGGAAGTTGCAACGCGAGTAATTCAGGTGAGATCTCCATCTCGTCATCGATAACGGGGAACTCCGGCTCGGCCGGGGCGAGTTGCATCAGGGCTTCCTCGACCAGGGCATTGAGGCTCCGGTCCTGGCTGCGGGCCTTGATCTTCAGTCGGTTGACCAGGTTTTCGTCCAGTCGGAAAGCGGTCTGGACCCTTCTAGTTGCTGTTCTCATAGTATTATCTTTTTTCATTCCACGCGAAGATAATAAAGAAAATAACAACTTTCGAAAGTGTTATACAACTTTCTATTAGATATTGGCGATGCTCATGATGTCGGCGAAGACGCCGGCGGCGGTTACGCTCGCGCCGGCCCCATAGCCCTGGATCAGCATCGGATGCTGGTGATAGCGCTCCGTGGTCAGGAGAATGATGTTGTTGGAACCCTCCAGGACATAGAAAGAATGTCCCATCGGGATTTCCTGTAAGGAGACGCTGTAGCGGCCGTTCTCCATCTTGGCGACAAAGCGCCAGCGCTTCTGCTCTGCCTCCAGCCGCTGCCGTTCCGCCTCGAAACGCGCGTCCAGGGAGGGAAGCCTCTCCCAGAATTCCTCCATCGAACAGGTGAAGAAGTCGTCCGGCACGAAAAGATGTGCTTCGACCTGGGACTGTTCGACCTCATAACCGGCCTCTCGGGCCAGGATGACCAGTTTGCGGATCACATCCTTGCCGGACAGGTCGATGCGCGGGTCCGGCTCGGAGAAGCCCTGCTCCTGCGCCATCCGGACCGTCCGGCTGAAAGGCACTTCGGCGGAGATCGTGTTGAAGATGAAATTGAGCGTGCCGCTCAGTACCGCCTCGATCTTTTCGATCCGGTCGCCGCTGTTCTTGAGGGCATTGATGGTGTTGATGATGGGCAGCCCGGCGCCCACGTTGGTCTCGAAGAGGAATTTCACGCCCCGCTTCAATGAAGTGGTTTTAAGTTCCTTGTAATTAGAGTAGTCTGAGGATGCTGCGATCTTGTTGGCCGTCACGACGGAGATGCCGTGGTCCAGGAATTCGCGGTACAGTGCGGCAATTTCTGCGCTGGCCGTGCAGTCGACGAAGACCGAGTTGAAAATGTTCATGCCGATCACCTCGTCCCGCAAGCGCGCCGGGGTGAGATCGATCCCCTCAGTAAGGCGCTCTTGGTAGTCCACGAGGTCCACGCCTTCGCGGTCAAAGAGGCCCTTGACGCTGCGGGCGATGCCGACGATGTTGAGTTTGAGGTTCCGCTCGCGCATCAAGCGCTCGCGCTGGAGACGGATCTGCTCGATGAGCTGCCCGCCGACCGTGCCGATGCCGCAGATGAAGAGGTTCAGCTCCTGATACTCGGAGAGGAAGAAGCTGTCGTGGATGACATTCAGCGACTTGCGCAGGTATTTCTGCTCCACGACCAGGGAGATGTTGTAGTCTGACGAGCCTTGGGCGCAGGCGAGGACACCGATGCCGTTGCGGCCGAGGATGGTGAACAACTTGCCGGCGATGCCTTTGGAATACTTCATCCCTTCTCCGACCACGGAGACGGCGGCCAGATTCTTTTCGACATCGGCCGGGCGCATCGCTCCGTGGCTGATTTCGGCGGCGAACTCGTCGTCGAGCGTCTGCCGGGCGGCTTCAGCATCGGCGTTGCTCACGCCGAATACGATCCCGGTCTCCGAGGAGGACTGGCTGACCAGGAAGACGCTGATGCCGCGGCGCGACAGGGCGCCGAACATCCGGCTGTCCACACCGATGAGGCCGACCAGGGACGGGGCGCTCACGGTGACGAGGGCGATGTCGCTGATGGACGCGATGCCGGTGACGGGATGCCGGGCCGGATGGGTGCGGCAGATGGTCGTACCGGGGGCAGATAGGTTGAAGGTGTTCTTAATGTGGACGGGGATATCCTTATGATAAACAGGATAAAGAGCCGGCGCATAGACGACCTTCGCCCCGAAGTGGCAGAGCTCCATCGCTTCGGCGAAGCTGAGGGTATCAATGACGTAGGAGGTCTTGATGATGCGCGGGTCGGCCGTCATGAATCCGTCCACGTCGGTCCAGATCTCGAGGGCCTCTGCATCGAGGCTGGCGGCGAGGATGCTGGCCGTGTAGTCGGAGCCGCCGCGGCCGAGGTTGGTGATTTCGCCGCTCGCCGTGTCGCGGGCGATGAAGCCGGGGACGATGGCGATGGGCGCCTCAGGGGTGAAGGTCTGGCGGACCAGCGTCTCGGTCTCCGGCGTGTCCAGGCGGTCGCGCCCTTGCTCGCGCACGGTCCGGATGAAGTCCAGGGCGTCGTATAGCTGCGCGCCTTCGATCAGGGCGGCGGCGATCCGCGCGGTGAGGCGTTCGCCGTAGCTCACGATCTCGTCGCGCGTCTTCCGGGGCAGCACCTGCAGCGTGAACACGCCGTCCAGGCGCATGCGCAGTTCAGACAGCAGCGCCTCGATCCGGGGCATCCCGCTTCCGGGCACGCCCGTGCCCGGAAGGGCTTTTCTGGCATCCGCGGGCGCGCAGGGGGCGGTTTCCGTGCCCGCGGCCATTCCGGGCCTTGCACCAAAGAGCGCTGCGACTAGCGACCGGTGCCGGGCAGCCAGATCTTCGTAAGCCGTCAGGTAGCCCGCATCACCCCGCTCCGCCATCGCGGCCGCCGCCAGCAGCTGGTCCGTGACGCCGCCGAGAGCGGATACGACCACGATGAGACGCTCCCGGCGTCCTTCCACAATCTGTTTGACTTGCTGCAAGGCCTCGGCCGTGCCGACCGACGTACCTCCGAATTTCAGGACTCTCATGGGATTTTATTTCAATTTCCGATTGGCATAATGGGCGATGACGTCCGGGACCTGGATCTCGTAGGACGGGTCGTTCAGCAGGGAAGAGGTCAGGAGCATGTCCGCTGTGGTGCGGTTGGTCGCGAAGGCGATGTTGTACAGGGCGGCCAGGCGCGTCAGGGCGGAGACGTCGTTCTGATGTCCCTGGACGATGAGGTTGTCGCAGAAGAAGATCAGCATGTCGATCTTGCGCTCGGCGATCATCGCGCCGATCTGCTGGTCGCCACCGAGGGGACCAGACAGCAGGCGGGTCACCTTGCCCGCGAAGGGGCGGCTTCCGTCTGAGACGGTGATTTCCTCGATCAGGCGACCGGTGGTGCCGGTGGCGTACAGTTTGTGCTGAGACAGCAGGCCGTAGTTGAACTTGGCCCAGGCGATGAGTTCATCCTTTCTTCCGTCATGCGCGACAAGCGCTATATTCATTCTTTTCATGATCGTTCGTATTAAATTGTCAATCAGTTCTTTGTGTCTTCAAGATCCTTGATCGCCGCGGCCAGCGTCTCCACCTGCTCCCGGGTGGTCGCCCAGCTGGTGCAGAAACGCCAGGCGTCGCGTCCGTCCGGTGTGCGGGTCCAGTATTCGAAGCCGAACTCCCGGCCGAGTTTCTGTGCCTGGGCTTCACTGAGGATGGGGAAGACCTGGTTGGTCCCGCTGTCGATCAGCAGCTCGATGCCCGCGGCCCGGAAGGCCCCGCTCAGCTGTTCCGCCAGCCGGTCGGCCTGGCGGGCGAGCTTGAAATACAGCCCGCCTTCCATCAGCGCCTCGAACTGGATGCCCAGCAGGCGCCCTTTCGCCAGCATGCCGCCATTCATCTTGATCAGGTAGCGGAAGTCGCGGGCGAGTTCACGGCTGCGGAAGACTACGGCCTCGCCGAAGAGCGCACCCTGCTTCGTGCCGCCGATGTAGAAGACGTCGGAGAGGCGAGCGATGTCCTTGAGCAGCAGGCGGGACTGCGAGGATTCGAGGCCGTAGCCGAGGCGCGCGCCGTCGATGAAGAGCGGCACTTCCCAGTCGCGGCAGACGGCGCTCAGCGCCTCCAGTTCGGCTTTGGTGTAGATCGTGCCCAACTCCGTGGGAAAGGAGATGTACACGGCGCCGGGCTGCACCATGTGCTCGTGGTTCGCATCCTGGAAATGGGCCTCCAGCGCGCTGCGGACCTGCTCTGCGGTCAACTTGCCGTCCGTCGAGGGGAGGGGCAGCACCTTATGCCCGCCGTGCTCGATGGCACCGGTCTCGTGGACGTTGATATGGCCCGTCGAGGCGCAAAGCACGCCCTGGTACGGGCGGAGAAGGGCGCTGAGAATCGTGGCATTGGTCTGCGTGCCGCCGACCAGGAAATGCACGTCCGCGTCCGGCGCGTCGCAGGCGATGCGGATCATCGCGGCCGCGCGTTCGCAGTGCGGATCGACGCCGTAGCCGAGGTTCTGCTCCAGGTTGGTCTCCTGTAGCTTTTGAAGGATGGCTGGATGGCAGCCCTCGAGGTAGTCACATTCGAAATGGATCATGGGACATCAAGTTCGTTTTCAGCTTGCTAATGTACGGAAAAAACGGCGATGCTTCGGGAAAAAGTTGTAAATTTGTGGGATTAAATTTGCTGATTCTATGAAAACGATACCTGTATTGCTCCTGACCGGTTATCTCGGCAGTGGAAAGACCACGCTGGTCAACAAGATCCTTACCAACGGCAAGGGAATCAAATTCGCCGTCATCGTCAACGACATCGGCGAGGTCAACATCGATGCGGACCTGATCCAGAAGGACGGCATCGTGGGCAAGCGCGACGAGTCGCTGGTCGCCCTGCAGAACGGCTGCATCTGCTGCACGCTCAAGATGGACCTGGTCGGGCAGTTGCGCGACATCGTGTCGATGGGCAAGTTCGACTACATCGTGATCGAGGCGAGCGGCATCTGCGAGCCGGAGCCCATCGCGCGCACGATCTGCTCCATTCCCCTGATGGGGGATGAATACATCGCCGACGGGGCGCCGCGCCTGGATTGCATCGTGACGGTGGTGGATGCCCTGCGGATGCGCGACGAGTTTGGCTGTGCCAAGGACCTCCTGCGCGGCAACCTGGACGAGGAGGACATTGAGAACCTGGTCATCCAGCAAGTGGAATTCTGCAACATCATCCTGCTCAACAAAGCGTCGATGGTGTCCCGCGACGAATTGGGGAAAGTGCGTCAGATCATACGCACCCTGCAGCCCAAGGCCGAAATCATCGAGTGCGACTACGGCGACGTGGAGCTCGACAAACTGATCTGGACGGACCTGTTCGACTACAATTCCGTGTCGGCTTCTGCGGCGTGGATCAGTGCGGTCGAGGGGCACATGGAGGAGGAAGACGACGATGACGACGAGGATGAGGACGGGCACGGGCATGAGCATGAGCATGAGCATGAGCATG
>JAFUWZ010000020.1 GCA_017471045.1 Bacteroidales bacterium | reverse complement strand
GGAAAAGAGAGAGAGCTAACAGATTAAGTAACGTCAAATCGCTTATTGGCGACATATACAACCTATCACTATATTTCATTAACCTTAAATTTTTATGGTAAAACGATTCGTAATTGTGGTGCTTGCATGCCTGACACTGGGTGTGCAGGCATTCGCTCAGAACGTCGTTGCCGGTAAGGTGACAGACGATCAGGGCGAGCCTCTCGTCGGCGTCGGTATCCAGGTCAAAGGTACCCAGACCGGCACGATGACAGACCTGGATGGCACCTACTCGATGGTGGTCAACCCGAATGCCACCCTGGTCTTCTCTTACATCGGCTTCCTCAATCAGGAAATCGCTGTCGGAAACCGTAAAACCGTCAATGTCGTCATGGCTCCGGACAATATGCTGCTGGACGACGTCGTGGTGGTCGGTTACGGTACGGCGCGCAAGAAAGATGTCTCCGGTGCGATCCAGAGCGTCAACTTCAGCAACAATGCAGACATTGTCAACCTGCCGAACCCGAACGCTCTCACCGCCCTTTCGAGCAAGGTGGCTGGCTTGAGCTATGCTCCTACCAGTTCCGCCAGCGGTGACAACACCAGCACGATGACGATCCGCGGTATGAACTCCATCCCGTACGAGGGAGTCAAATCCGCAAGTGCGCAGAGTTACAACAAGCCTCTGCTTGTTGTTGATGGTGTGATATTCGGCGGATCCATCAATGAGATCAACACCAGCGACATCCAGAGCATTGATGTGCTGAAGGACGCTTCCGCCGCTGCCATCTATGGTTCCCGTGCTGCGAACGGCGTCATTGTCATCACCACGAAGTCTGCCTCTTCCGGCAGACCGACCGTCACCTTCGATGCATCCGTCACCTTATCCGACTGGACACGCCGCCCCCAGTACATCAAGGACGAAGAGACCTTCTTCCGCAACCGTTACTACGCAAAATCGGCGTCGGACGAGAGTCTGCTGACAAAGGATTATAGCACTTATGACAGGAGTCAGCTTTTCATAAGCCAGGTCGAGCAGGCAGCCTACAATGAAGGCATTTATACCGACTGGGTCGATGAGATCTCCCGCACGGGCGTCGGCCAGAAGTATAATGTAGCCGTCTCCGGCGGTGCTGAGAACGTCAGCTACTATGTATCTGGCAACTACACCCGTCAGCAAGGCATCCGCATCGGTGATGACTACCAGAAGTTCAATGCTCTCGCAAAGTTGGATTTCACCATTACCAACTGGCTGAAAGTCGGCATGAAAGGAAGCTACCTTTCTTCCAACAGCTGGGGTACTCCGGGCCGGATCCAGAATGCGACCTGGATGTCTCCTTATTCTTACGTCATGTGCCAGTTGGAAGGCTATACGGATTGGTATAACTCCCATCCGGACGGCAACACCATCAGCCCGCTTTGGGGAACTCAGTCGAACGACTCCTACCTCTGGACCGACAACAAGAGCAAATCTGACAACCTCAACGGCGTCGCCTATGCCCAGATCGACTTCCCCTTCATCCCGGGCCTGTCCTATCGGGTCACTGCCCAGGGCCGTCGCGATCTCTCTTCTGCCGATATGTATTACCATCCTCAGATCTGGGTCGACACACGCAATACTGGGCAGATGGATGATCCTATCATCGTTGGCGGGAAAAATGCAGGTGGCTACTCTTCTGCTTCCAATAGCTTCTACTGGAACATTGACAACATCCTTACCTATTCTAAAGATTTCGGCCGGCATCATTTCGACGCCATGGTCGGTTATACGCGAGAGAAGAGCCTGAGCAATTCGCTCCGGGGCGATTACAACAACTTCAGCAGTGATCCTGAGTACACCTGGTATGACATGGAAAAGGCCGCTACCCAAAAACTCAGCCGCACCGCCAGCCAGACTCAAGCCATCGCCTACCTCGCCCGCGTCAACTACAACTTCGCCAACAAGTATTACCTCACCGGCAACTTCCGCCGTGACGGTTACTCTGTCTTCTTCGATGACAACAAGTGGGGCAACTACTTCGGTGCCAGCGCGGCCTGGGTCCTCAGCAACGAGGATTTCATCAAAGATCTCAACTTCTTCGATTTCCTGAAGCTCCGTGTTTCCTATGGTGAGAACGGCAGCCGCACCGTTGGTGCCTATTCCACCGTTTCCGGCGTCGCTTCCACCTACAACAACTACACGAACTATTGGCTGGGCAACGCGTCCGCCTATGGCGTGGAACTCACGCAGCTGGCCAACCTTGGCTTGACCTGGGCGAAGGTGACGAAGGGCGACCTCGGTGTCGATTTCAGCATCCTCGGCAGCCGCATCAACGGTAGTATCGATGCTTATATCGGCAACACCTCCAACATGCTTGTCAAGCGTTCCGTCCCTTATGTCTCCGGCTATGAGGGCGGCATCAATGCCAACGCCGGTCTCGTGACCAACAACGGCCTGGAGATCGTCCTCAATACGGTCAACTTCGCCGGTGACGGGCAGGACAAGTTCCGCTGGGAGAGCAACCTCGTGTTCGACATCAACAAGAACAAGCTCAAGGAACTTTACAAGGGCGTTGAAAAAGATGTCGCCAATTACTTGGTCACCCCCGAAAGCAGGTATGCGTTGATCCAGGGCGAGTCCATCAATGCGATCTATGATCTCGAGATGCTGGGCATTTTCCAGGATGAGGCCGAGATCGAAAACTATAAGAATTCCGAGGGGAAGGTCATCATGAAGGATGCTGTACCGGGTGATGTCAAGTTCCTGGACTACAACGATGACGGCAAGATCAATGACGATGACCGGCATGTCCTCGGTACGATGGATCCTCTCTTTACGCTCAACTTTGGTAACACGCTCGCTTGGAAAGGCTTCTCCCTCTATTTCAACTTCCGTTGGATGCAGGGTGACAAGACCCATTTCAAAGGCCTGAACCCGAATTATTATACGGCCGGACAGGGGAGCGGCAACCAGTTGAAGGGTGTTGACAAGTGGGTCAATTCCAAGTACTACTCGAATCTGACCAACGAGTTCCCGCGCCACGGTTATAATCAGGAAGAGTACAAGTATCAGTGGTGGTGCGACCGTTCCTTCCTCAAGTTGAAGGACGTCTCCCTCTCCTATACGCTGCCGAAGCATCTGCTTGACAATGTCGGCATCAGCAACGCCCGCGTCTATGTCGCCGGCACCGACCTCCTTACGTTCACCAAGTGGACGGGCCTTGATCCCGAGACGGCCGGCACGATCGCTTCCAACGCTTCCTCCAGCCGTTATGGTGCCAACGGTACCTACAAGACCGTCGTATTCGGCGTTAATCTGACTTTCGGATCCAAGGGCAAGGCTGCCGTCGCACCGGTCGGCTATGCTCCCGTCAAGGAGATCATCAAAGAAGTCGTGAAGGAGAAGATCGTTGAGAAACCCGTCGAGAAAGTCGTCGAGAAGGTGGTTTACAAAGGCACCAACTTCGAGGGCATCTACGAGGACGACCTCCTCTTCCTGATCGGCAAGTCCGAGCTCCGTCCGGACGAAGCCTTCAAACTTGGCCGCATCTGCCAGATCCTGAAAGACAACCCCGACACCAAGATCGCCATCTCCGGCTACGCTGACAGCGGCACCGGCAACAGCGACATCAATATGACTCTCTCCCAGCAGCGTGCCGCCGTCGTGGCCGACATGCTGAAGAACGCCGGCATCGCTGCCAGCCGTATCACTACCTCCGCCGCGGGTACCGACAAGGATGCTTCCGCATCTCCCGAGTCGAACCGCGTCGCTGTTTGCATAGTTAAATAATTAAAAAGAGCGATGACAATGAAAAAATATATTATCTCTCTTTTCGCTGTAGTCCTTGCTCTCGCATCTTGCGTCAAGGATGACGAATTCCTCAAGGAAGAGTATTTCTACTCGAGTGATGCAACCTATTTCACCTCTGAGGCCAATATTATCCAGTCCCTCAACGCCTGTTACCGGCACGTCGAGTACCTGATGGTGGGTCAGTCCCATGGTCAGCACTCATGGATGCTCCAGGGTATGGGATTGGATACCTTTGCTTCGACCAACTCGGGTGCGGAATGGGCAGTCAACTGGCCGGCCATCAACGTCGGTAACGGTACGACCCGTCACTGGTACGCCGAACTGTACAAGACGATCAGCCAGTGCAACAATACAATTTGGTACATCGACCACAACGATGTCACCTATTCGACGCCTACCCGCAAGGCCGAGCTCAAAGCCGAAGCGACTTTCATCAAGGCTTTTGCTTACCGCTGCCTTGCCGCCATGTTCGGCAATGTCCCGGTCATCAAGGAGCGTATCTTTGAGCCTAAATATGACTACGTGCCCAATACCCGCCAGGAAGTCTGGGAGTATGAATATGAGATCCTGAAGGAAGCCCGCGAGGCCCTTCCGACCGCTTCCCGCCTGACCGGTACGGTCACCAAAGCCGCTGCCGACGCCTATCTCGCTGAAGTCTGCCTTGCCTTGGGCAAGTTTGACGAGGCAATTGAGGCGGCCAACCGTGTCATCAACAAGCAGGACGGTGATTACCAGATCATGCGGACCCGTTTCGGCTCCCGCGCCAGCGAAGCTACGGACCGGTACGGCAACTCCCTCGATGCTCCTAAGGGCGCGTATTGGGACCTTTTCCGCGAAGGCGGCAACCAGGATCCCGAGTCCGGCAACAAGGAAGCCATCTGGACCCTCCAGTACAATTATGGTACATGGTCGACCGGTGGTGGCGGTGACTCTTGGAGCAAAATCCGTTCTAACGTCCTTGAGGCAGCTTGGACTTCCGGCTTGATCGTCGGTAATCAGGCTACGTTCGTCCATGACAAAAAGATGTACTATAAGTATGGAGATAATATCGCTTGCTTTGCCGAAGGAAAGATTGCAAGCACCAAGGTTGAGCCTTTGGACGAAGATGGCAAAAAGGTTGCCGAGTCCGGGAAACCCGCCTCTGCGGAGAAGTACGTCGCTTCTGCCGTGGGACGTTATCTTGCCAATATCGCCCAGGATTCACTCGGAGCCCGCGTAACCTATGCCGGTCAGGTCTGTGTACCGACCCGTTACATGTGGGACAAGAATCGTGGCGACGCGTTCAACCTCTGGAAGGACGAGACTGACTTCCGCGGCTCCGAGACGATGATCCAGCGCAACTGGTTCACCGTCGGCGGCACCCGCTTCCTTGATGAGAAGAAGGCGATGTACGAGCGCCAGGCCGCCGGATTGTATACGCTCACGGCGGCCGATACGATGAATACTTTCATCCCTCGTCTGTGGAAATTCTCCGACGACAAGCACCCGAACGGAGACAACAAGGCTTACAATCAGGAGTACTACATGATTCGTGTACCCGAGGTCTATCTGCTCCTTGCCGAAGCGTATCTCGCCAAGAATGACAAAGCTCAGGCAGCTGCGGCCATCAACCAGGTCCGTTCCCGTGCCGGCGCCAAGGATTGCTCCCCCAGTGAGGTCAATATTGACTACATCCTTGACGAGCGTGCCCGCGAGCTCTTCGGCGAAGAGCACCGCTGGGTTACCCTCAATCGTCTCTCCTGTAACCCGAACTGCACCTACATCAGCGACTGCTATCCTGTTCAGGACGACGTTACTTCCAATACCCTCTATGCCCGTACCCGCAAATACGGATATGGCTATGAGAACGATGCCAACAATTCGGCGGGCCGCCGTGAGGCCCGTACGGACGGCTACGGCGCCTGGTACAGCAACATCACCCCTCACAACTATCAGTTCCCGATCCCGACGCAAGTCCATGATTCCAACACGGGTTACGACTATCCTCAGAACCCGGGATATTAGTGAGATGAACCTTTTTTTCGGGAGTGGCCTCGCGCCACTCCCTTTTTTACTTATGAGACAGCTGATCAGAGTGTCCCTTCTTGTCCTGGCCGTCGCTGCGTGTTCCTCACATTCTGTCATGGAATGCCAGGCGAAGAAACAAATCGTGGCTTCGATGGACAGTTTTCTGGAAGGTTATTTCCCCGGGAAGCAGGATTGGCGCGTGGAGGACCTGAAGACGGTCTATGTCAATGACAGTCTTTGTATTCTCCAATGCTCGGCCTGGATTCACGATGCGCAAGGTCGTCAGATCGTCCGCGATTACCGGTACATCTATCTACTTGATATGGATCTCAGCAGAGCAAGTCATAAACCTGTCTTCACAGAAAACTATATCAACACATTATGCCTTTCCGACCGGGAAATCCGGTTGAGAAATCGTCTTGTCCGTCAAACGGGCGAGAATGTATATTATTCTGTCCAGGCAGGATGCGTCCCGGTACAAGAACCCTTCAGAGAGTAGTTTATTTTAAAGGAAAGTCCGTATATTTGACGCTTAGTCGATTATTGATTTGATGAACCGTTTCGCCCTGGCATATCGGGAGCAGCAGCAATTGTTCCTTTGGGATAAGACCTACCTGACCGGCATCTTGTGCAAGGTCGGGGGGGGCGCTACGCTGCTCGCCCAGTTTCTTGTGCAGTTTTTTTACCGCCCGACCGTGGCTCTGATCATGACGCTTTGCCTGCTTGGGTTGCTGTCCGCGCTGCTTTGGCTCTCTGTCCGGCGCGGAAAGGAAGACTGGCCCCAGCTGCCCTTTTGCCTGATTCCGGCGATCCTGTGGGGCGCCAGCCTGTCGGACCATGCGTTGCATTTCGACGCCTTGGTTGCCGCCTTGATGGCGGCGGGTTTCCTGGCGGTTTATGCCCGGATTGAGCGCCGCCGGCTCCTATGGGGGAGCCTGCTGACCGTCATCCTGTATGCCTTGGCCGGTCCGGCTGCCCTTCTCTTCGCGTTGTGCGCCTGGATCTTGGATCTGTTTCAACTGGGCGCATGGGGCTGGAAGTCCATCTTGTTCGCGCTCGTCGCTTTCTTCTGCGGGGGGATGGCTTTGTGGACCCTGGCGGTTCCGACCTGGGCTGCAGCCCTGACGCCGGTGTTTTATTATGACCTGGACACGTCCATGCCCGCTGCCCACCTGGTGGCGTGGCTCTCCGTCCCCGTGGCTGTTTTGTTGTCGGCGGCGTCCCGAAAGGTGTTTCGATCACAGCGTCACCGAAACCTGATCGTATGCATCGTGACCGTCGCCCTGGCTTTGCTCAGTTGGGCCCCTGCAGATCATTTCCGGAAGCAGCTCGAAAAACGGGAGTCCTTGCAGTCTTATGAGTGTGAGCATTATGTCGCCCAGGAAGACTGGGACGGTCTGCTCCGGGCTTGCAAGAAAGGGACCTGGACGCCCGGTGCGGCCAATTACCTGAATATGGCGCTCTCCTACAAAGGGCGGCTGTGCGAGGAACTGCTGAAATATGACCAGCGTGGGGCGCAGTCCTTGCTCTTTCTGACCCAGGAGAAAAGCATGGATGTCCACGTGGCGCAGATCATGTATGCGATGGGCAATATGGCGGCGGCGCAGGATGTCTCGTTCAATCTGCTCGCTTCCACGGTGGGCTACTGCCCCGAGATGCTGAAGATAAACGCCAAAATCGACTTGATGCGCGGGGCATACGACGTGGCGGACAAGTACCTGTCGCTGCTGGAGAAGTCGCCGCATTACCGGGCCTGGGCACGGAGATACAAGCGATTCTTGTGGGATGATGCCGCCGTCGAGGCCGACCCGGAGCTGGGTCCCGGCCGCCGGAGTTTCCCGTCCGAGGACGGTTTCGCCTTGTTCGAGGCTCCGCTGACGGAGTTGGACCGCGTGATGGAAGTCCGTCCGGACCACCCGGGAGCGATGCAATATTCACTGGCATTCCGCCTGCTGGCCAAGGATTTAGAGGGTCTTACACGATTCGTGGACCGCTATTACGGGATGGAATCGCTGCGCACGGTTCCCGTGCCGGTACAGGAGGCCTTGATTTTCTACAGCGACTATTCCCGCAATTTCGAGGGAGTGGAGCCTGTCAGTCTCGAGTGGTGCCTCTCGCATGGCGTCACGGAGGAGACCGTCCGCCGTTTCGCGGCTTTCCAGCAGGAGAGCATCCGTACGGGAGGGGCAGCTCCGAAGGGTTCGCAAGGGACCTATTGGTATTATTTATTGTATAAGCAGATATGAGAAAGATTCTCCCCCTCGTGGCGGTCATCTGCCTCTTGCTCTCCTGTCAGCGGGGCATTGAGGTCTCGGATCAGATCGACGCTCTGCCGCCGGTCGAGCCGGATTACGCCGGCGTGACGGTGCCGGTCAATATCGCTCCGCTCAATTTCTCATATCTTGGTACAGAGCCTTGTGCCTTGCAGGTGGGCGGGCAGACGATCCGCGGCCGCAAAGGCCTGTTCCGTTTCAGCCGGAAGCAGTGGAAGCGCCTGATGGCCCGGCCGGAGTTTGAATTGACGGTTCTGGCCCGTAAGGAAGGCAAGTGGGTGGCTTATAAGCCATTCAAGATATTCGTCTCGCAGGACCGGATCGATCCGTATATTTCTTACCGTCTGATCCCTCCGGGCTACCAGGGCTGGCAGAAGATGGGGCTGTACCAGCGTGATCTTGAATCGTACCGGCAGACCCCGATCGTGACCAACGACCTGACGGGCGGGAACTGCATGAATTGTCATACCTATCTCAACGGTGACCCCTCCAAAATGGTTTTCCACGCCCGGGCGACTTTCGGCGGCACGATGCTGATCGACGGCGGCGCCATCGAGAAACTCAATACCAAGACCGACTCGACGATGAGTGCGCTGGTCTATCCCTACTGGCATCCGTCGGGAGATTATATCGCTTTCTCCGTCAACAAGACTTTCCAGTCTTTCTACAACCACGGGTCCGACCGGATCGAAGTTTTCGACAAGGCTTCGGACGTAGTCGTGTACAACGTCCATACGCGCCAGATCGCCTGGAGTCCGCTCACGCGGGACGAGGGGCGTTTCGAGACTTTCCCGACCTTTTCTCCGGACGGGAAATGGTTGTATTTCTGTTCGGCCGAGGCCGTGCCGGAGATGCCGAAAGACTACAAGCAGGCCCGCTACGGGATCTACCGCATCGCGTTCCATGCCGAGGATATGAGTTTCGGCGATCAGTTGGAGTGTATCTACGATGCGCCTGCAGAAGGGTTCAGCGCATCGTTTCCGCGCATTTCTCCGGACGGGCGATACCTCTGCTTCACCCGTCATGGCTACGGCAATTTCTCCATCTGGCACCAGGATTCCGACTTATGGATGGTCGACCTGGAGACCCGCGCCGTCTGGCCGCTGGCTGAGGCCAATTCGGAGCGTTCGGAGAGTTTCCATACCTGGAGCGGGAATGGCCGCTGGCTGGTCTTCAACAGCCGCCGGGGCGACGGGCTGTATACGCGCGTGTACTTTACGCACATCGATGCCGATGGCCGGGCTTCCAAGGCTTTCCTGCTGCCGCAGGACGATCCGGTCCCTTACTACAAGCGTCTGCTGTTTTCCTACAATCTTCCGGCTTTCATGACGGGACCGGTCCCGATGCCGGAGCGCCGCATCGTCTCTGAGATCCGGCGCTCGCAGGGGGTGGATGTGCAGGTTAAGGACTAACTTTGTACGTCCTTTTCACCCGCCGGGGTCATCGTATCGATGCTCATATGGAGCCGTTGTTGTTGAAATCAACGGCACGGGGCGACGGACACAATAACCTCGCTGACGCTCGTAAGGCGCATCCTTTTAAAAAATAGGGATAAAGTCCTTGCCGAGGTGGGGATACGTTGGCAGCCCGTATGAGGAGTCCGTCGTCTGGGGCTTGCGTACCTTTAGCCGGACTTCAAGTTGTACCGGCCAATGATATCCGCGCACCAGTCTAGCCCTGATCTTCATTCACCTTACCGGCAACGACGTTCTGAGCGAATGCCTGCACGCCCAGTGTCAGGCATGCAAGCACCACAATTACGAATCGTTTTACCATAAAAATTTAAGGTTAATGAAATATAGTGATAGGTTGTATATGTCGCCAATAAGCGATTTGACGTTACTTAATCTGTTAGCTCTCTCTCTTTTCC
>JAFUWZ010000008.1 GCA_017471045.1 Bacteroidales bacterium | reverse complement strand
TCTCTTAGTTCTTGCTGATCTTGTGGTCGGGATCCTTGTTGGCGTACTCCTGATAGGAGCGGATGTCGATCACCTCCTCGGCCGGCAGGTTGTTCAGCGCGCTCATCGGCGCTTCTCCGAAGAGCAGCGCGCCGTCCACGTAAACACGGGTCACTTCCTCGTTGAGGACCTTGGCGCCGCTCTCCGTGATCTCGACTCCCGGCATCTGGGAGAGGATGTCGATGGCCATCTCACCCTTGTTGACCTTGACCGCCGCGGCCCGGAAGATGATGGTGTCCTTGTCCAGGGCGATCGGCGGCACGTCGGCCTTCAGGACGGCTCCCTCCAGCTGGTAGGATTCGGGTTTGAGATAGGCTACGGCCTTGTTCTCGCCGGGCGTGATTTCCATCCCGTGGCCCTCCTCCCGGTAGCCGATCATCTTGAAGCTGACCCGCGCCTCCCCGACGGGGACGTTGAAGATACGGAAACGGCCGCTCTCGGCGACGGTCGTGAACAGGGTGTCCTTCTTGGCTGTGACGACGACGACGACGGTCCCCGCGCCCGGCGTCTCTTTGCCGCCCTTCTCCTCGGGCTCGAACCAGACCTGCCCGTTGATGAAACCGCGGTCCTGGGCTCCGGCGCCCATCTGGCCGCCCTGCCCCTGCCGCATCCCGCCGGGACCCGCTCCGCGGATCTGCATGCCGCCCGGCAGTCCTTGCGCGGACAGCGGGGTGCAGGGAAGGAGTACCAGCAGGAACAGGGCCAGGCAGGCGCGCAGGGGGCGGACAGGGTGTTTCATAAAGGGCTTGTCAAGTTCGGATGTATAGGTGAGACAACCGTGCGGGCGCCAGGTTTAAAACGCCGGGGGCGAAAACGGATACTCCACCTTGGAGAGGAAGAGGGCGTGTCCCGGCACGGAGTCGCCGGCGAGTCCCCGCAGGGAACCGGCCGGGCCTCCCGATGGCATGGAACGGACGTGTTCCGTGCCCTCTGCGGCCGGGACGGGGGATGCCGGCAGGATCAGCTTCGCGAAATCCTCCGCGCTGCGCTTCCCCCGGCCGACCTCCAGCAGCGTGCCGACCACCGCCCGCACCATGTTGCGGAGGAACCGGTCCGCCCCGATCCGGAAATAGACATACCGCCAGCCCGTGCGGGAGAGGTCCGGGCAGCCCCGGGGTTGCGGGTGGCATTCCCCGGCAGGGCCCTTTTCCGCTTCCCGCAGCCCTGGGGTCGCCTGGACCGGCTTGGCAGCCGCAGCCGGCGCCGGGGCGGATGGCCCGAAACCCATCAGCGAGACGTGCGTCGGCACGTACGGCGCCCAGAACGCCTCCGTCACCGTGCAGATGGACGTCTTCACGTCCGTGCCCGTCTTCTGGAAACAGGCGAAATCGTGCCGCCCCACCAGCAGGGCCGCCGCCCGGTTCATCGCCTCGAAATCCAGATCCCAGTCCCGCCGCAAAGAAAACTTTGCGGCAAAAGGATCCTTCAACCTGTGTAAAAAGTATGTATATTTGCGGCTTGAAGCGTCGAAACGGGCATGGAATTCCGGGGAGGCCTGGGCCAGCGAATGGATGACGACGGAAGGAGGCAGGATGGCATTTAATTTGTAGCCTAACTCCGACGGTTCCAGCGCCCCGACATCTTTGATGTCAAAGTGGGCCACGTACCCGATGGCGTTGACGCCGGAGTCGGTCCTGCCGGCCCCGGTGATCGTGACAGGTTTTCTCAAGAGCGCCGAGAGGGCCTTCTCGAGAGTCTCCTGCACGGTGACGGCTCCGGACTGGATCTGCCATCCGCAGAAGTCCGCCCCGTCGTAAGACAGTGTGATCCGGTAACGCATAGCATTGCAAATGTAAGGAAAATATCAACGAAAAACATAAAAGCATCACTACGATGGAAAACGTAAACATCAAGGAACTCAACGAGCGCATCCAGAAAGAAAGCGCGTTCGTGGATCTCCTCTCCCTCGAGATGGGCAAGGTCATCGTCGGACAGAAACACCTCGTCGAAAACCTGCTCATCGGACTCCTGGCCAACGGCCACATCCTCCTCGAAGGTGTCCCCGGCCTGGCCAAGACCCTGGCGATCAACACCCTCTCGCAGGCGGTAAATGCCAAGTTCAGCCGCATCCAGTTCACCCCGGACCTGCTCCCGGCCGATGTCATCGGCACGCTGATCTACTCCCAGAAGAACGAACGGTTCGAGGTCCACAAGGGCCCCGTCTTCGCCAACTTCGTCCTGGCCGACGAAATCAACCGGAGCCCGGCCAAGGTCCAGTCCGCCCTGCTCGAAGCGATGCAGGAGCGGCAGGTCACCCTCGGTGACGAGACCTTCAAGCTGCCGGAGCCCTTCCTCGTGATGGCGACCCAGAACCCGATCGAGCAGGAAGGCACCTATCCGCTGCCCGAGGCGCAGGTGGACCGTTTCATGCTCAAGGTGGTCGTGGACTATCCCCGGAAGGAGGAAGAGCGCCAGATCATCCGGATGAACAACAGCGGCGAGTTCCCGAAAGCCCAGCCCGTCGTCAGCCCCGAAGACATCGTCCGGGCCCGCCAGGTGGTGCGCGACGTGTACATGGACGAGAAGATCGAACGCTATATCGTCGATATCGTCTATGCCACCCGCACCCCGGAGGAGTATGGCCTGAAAGACCTGAAGAACCTGATCTCCTACGGCGCCTCCCCGCGTGCCAGCATCTCGCTGAGCCTGGCGGCCAAGGCCTACGCCTTCATCAAGCGCCGCGGCTATGTCATCCCCGAGGATGTGCGTGCCGTCTGCAACGAGGTGCTCCGCCACCGCATCGGGCTCACCTACGAGGCCGAGGCGGAGAATGTCACGCCCGAACAGATCATCGAGCAGGTCATCAATGCCGTCATCGTGCCGTAATGGAGGACAGCAGGACCCATATGGCGGACCTGCTGAAAAAGGTCCGCAAGATCGAGATCAAGACCCGGGCGCTGAGCCACCAGGTCTTTGCCGGCGAGTACCATTCCGCCTTCAAGGGCCGCGGCATGGCGTTCAGCGAGGTGCGCGAATACCGGTACGGGGACGATGTCCGCAACATGGACTGGAACGTCACCGCCCGTCTGCGCGCCCCCTATGTCAAGGTCTTCGAGGAGGAGCGGGAGCTCACCGTCGTGCTGCTCGTGGACGTTAGCCGCTCGGGCCTGTTCGGCACGGCCGTGCAGACCAAGCGGGAACAGCTGGCCGAGATTGCCGCCGTGCTCGCGTTCAGCGCCGGCATCAACAACGACAAGGTCGGCGCCCTGTTCTTCAGCGACCGCGTCGAGCAGTTCATCCCGCCCAAGAAAGGCCGCAGCCATCTGCTCCGCATCATCCGCGAGATTATCGAGCTCAAGCCCGGGTCCGACGCGACCGACATCGGCGCAGCGCTGCGCTTCCTGACCAACGCGATCAAGAAGAAATGTACCGCCTTCCTGCTGAGTGACATGATCGACGTGGACCGGGAGGGCAATCCCAGCTACGAAGATGCGCTCAAGGTCGCCGCCGGGCGGCACGAGCTGTCGGTCATCCGGGTGACGGACCCGCGCGAAGAGAGCCTTCCGGACGTGGGCCTGGTCCACGTCAAAGACTCCGAGAGCGGTGCCTCCGTCTGGATCGACACGGGTTCGAAATCCGTCCGTGAGCGCTATGCCCAATGGTCCCGGACCGTTTCGGAGCGCGAAAAGCATTTGTTCAACAAATATCAGATAGACAGCGTCGACATCGCCACGGACGGGGATTACGTCCGGGGACTGATGTCGCTGTTCCAGCGCAAATGAGACTCTTTTTATCTTTTGTCGTCGTCCTGGCCCTGGACATCGTTCCGTCCGGCAAGACCTTCCTGAATCCGCTGCAGCCCCGGGACTCCGTCCTGGTGGCCGACCAGTTCGAGTACGGTTGCGTCCTGGAGCAGTCTCCGAAGGGCGCGGCCTACGCCCTCCCCGACCTCTCCAAAGGCCTGATGGAAGGCGTTGAGACGGTCGGAGGCTGGCGGATCGACAGCCTGCTGACCCGCAGGCAGCGCAAGGCCCTGTACAAGGGCGAAGAAGTTCCGGTGGATATCCGGATCCACACGGTGGTCGTCCCCTTCGAGGAAGGCGTGGTCCAGCTGCCCCCGCTGATGGTCCGGCGCAGCCTGGACGGCGTCGTGGACACCCTGGTCTTCGAACCGCAGGTCCTGGACGTGCGCCCGATGCCGGTGGACACGGTCTCTTTCCGGATCCATGACATCAAGGGGCAGATCCGCTACCCGCTGACCTGGCGCGAGGTGCTGCCCTGGATCCTGGGCTTCGACCTGCTGGCCCTCCTGGTGATCCTGATCGTGTGCCTGATCCTGACCCGCAAGCGCTCCGAGGCGGCCGAAGCGGCGAAAGAGCCGGCCTATATCGTCGCCCTGCGCGGGCTGGACAAGTACCGCGGCGACAAGTACTGGGCGCCCGAGAAGCAGAAGACGATGTATTCCGGCATCACGGACACGCTCCGCACCTATATCGAGTCCCGCTTTGGCGTCAACGCGGAGGAAATGACGACGGCCGAGATCTTCGACAGCCTCAGGGCGGCCACCGACCTGACGCCGGACCTGTACGCCGAGGTCAAGGAACTCTTCGAACTGTCGGATTTCGTCAAGTTCGCCAAGCATACCGCTTCGGACGAAGATAACGCCCGGGCCATCCCGACGGCGGTGCGCTTCGTCACTACCACTTACCAGACCCAGATGGACGCCGAGGCGGCCCGGGCCTCGCAAGACGCCGGTGAGGAGGCGGCCGGAGCCTGATGTTTTTCGAATCCCCCAAACTCCTGTGGCTGCTGGTCCTGCCGGCCCTGCTGCTGCTTCACTACCTCTGGCTGGAGTTGTCCGACCGCCGGCCGCATCTGCGTGTCCCGACGCTGACGCCGTGGACCCTCGGCGGTGCCGGCCCCCGCGTCTGGCTGCGTCACCTGCCCTTCATCCTGCGTCTGGCGGCCATGGCCTTGATCATCGTCTGCATCGCCCGTCCTCGCTCGTCCACGCAGATGGAACGGGTGGATACGGAGGGCATCGACATCGTGCTGGCGATGGATGTCTCGACCAGTATGCTGGCCCGGGACTTCACGCCCGACCGCATCAGCGCGGCCAAGGATATCGCCATCGAGTTTATCGCCGACCGGCCCGGCGACCGCATCGGCATCGTCGTCTTTGCCGGTGAGAGCTACACGCAGTGTCCCTTGACGACGGACCGGGCCACGCTGATCAACCTGATGAAGGAGGTCAGCACCGACCTGATCGAAGACGGCACCGCCATCGGCAACGGCCTGGCCACGGCCGTGTCGCGGATGATGGATTCGGACGCCCGGAGCCGGGTCGTCATCCTGCTGACCGACGGTGTCAACAACTGCGGCGAGGTCTCGCCGGAAACGGCGGCCGAGATCGCCAAGACCTATGGCGTCCGCGTCTATACGATCGGCGTCGGTGCCAACGGGACGGCTCCCTATCCGGTGATCACGCCTTGGGGCGTAGAGACGCGCAACGTGGAAGTGCGGATCGACGAAGACCTGCTCCAGACCATCTCCGAGGCGACCGGAGGCCGTTATTTCCGCGCGACGGACAATACCAAACTCGCCGAGATCTATAGCGAGATCGGCAAGATGGAGAAGGTCCGGACGACCGTGGACAGTTTCCCTGTATATAAGGAGTTGTTTGGCCGGTACGCCGTGGCTGCGCTGATCTGCCTGCTGCTCGAACTGCTGGTCCGTATCTTTTTGAAACGTTTCGTATGATTATATTCGCACGCAGTTTTTATTTGTGGCTCCTGTTGCTCGTGCCCCTGATCCCGGTCGGGTACGCGCTCGTGCAGCGCCTGCGCACGCTCCGCGTCCGCCGCTTCGGCGACGAGGCGCTGGTGGAGGAGATGATGCCTTCGCGCTCCCGCAGCAAAGGCTGGATCCGCATCGTCCTGTGGAGCCTCGCCTTCGGCTGTTTCGTCATCGGGCTGGCCCGGCCCCAGGTGGGCGCGAAACTGAGCGAACGCGAGACCGAAGGCGCCGAGATCATGATCTGCCTGGACGTATCCAACTCGATGCTCGCCCAGGACTATTCGCCCAACCGCTTGGAACGTGCCAAGCTGGCGATCTCGCGCATCGTGGACAAGCTGCAGGAGGACCGCATCGGGCTGATCATCTTTGCCGGCACCTCTTTCGTCCAGCTCCCGATCACCACGGACTATGTCTCGGCCAAGATGTTCCTCGCTTCCATCGATCCCCAGTCCATCCCCATCCAGGGTACGGCCATCGGGGACGCCATCCTGACGGCGGCCAAGGGCTTCAGCGCACAGAGCGAGAAGAGCCGGGCCATCATCGTCATCACGGACGGTGAAAACCACGAGGACGATCCGGTCGCCGCCGCCCGCCAGGCGACGGAGCTGGGATGCAAGGTCTATGCGATCGGCGTGGGTTCCGCCCAGGGACAGCCGATTCCGGTGGAGGACGGCCTGCTCAAGGACCGCGACGGCAACATCGTCGTGACGCGCCTGGACGACAAGACGCTCCGCGAGGTCGCCGCGGCGGGAGGCGGAGCTTATATCCACGCCGGCAACGAGGAATTCGGACTGAACCCTATCATCGAGGACATCCGCAGGATGGAGGCGGAGAAGTTCAAGTCCGTCGTCTTCGAAGAGTTTGACGAACAGTATATGTATTTCTTTGCGGCGGCCCTGGCCCTTTTCGTGCTGGAGCTGCTGATCGGGCAGAGACGCCCCAAAAGGAGATTGTTTGAATGAAAAAGTTAGGATGGGTGCTGTTGCTGCTGAGCCTGCCTGCGGTCGCTTTCGCCCAGGCGGACCGCCATGATGTGCGGGCCGGCAACCGGAAATTCCGTAAGGATGCATTCAAGGAGGCTGAGATCGATTACCGCAAGGCGGTCCTGAAAGATACGGCCTCCGTGGCCGCGCAGTACGACCTCGCGTCGGCCCTGTACCGCCAGGAGGATTATGAGTCGGCCGCCAAGGCGCTGGACGCCGTCAAGGAGACCGCGCCGCTCACGCCCTATGCCGCGGACTGCTACTTCAATGCAGGCGACGTCGCCTTGCAGAAAAAGGACTATGCCGCCGCCGCCGAGGCCTTCAAGCAGTCGCTGCTGAGGCGCCCCGGTGACCTGGATGCCAAGGAAAACTACCTCTATGCCAAGAAGATGATGGAGAACCAGGACCCGGATGGGGGCGGAGGGCAGAATGACCAAGATGATCAGAACCAGGATCAGGATCAGAACCAGGACCAGGACCAAAACCAGGACCAAAACCAGGACCAAAACCAGGACCAAAACCAGGACCAGGTCCAGGACCAGGATCGGAACCAAGATCAGAATCAAAATCAGGATCAGGACCGGGACCGGAACGGTGGGGGAGAGCAGCCGCAGGAGTCCAAGATCTCTCCCCAGCAGGCCCAGCAGATGATCCAGGCGATCCAGGCAAAAGAGAAAGAGACCCAAGATAAAGTGAACAAGAAAAAAGCGGCGCTGCTCCAGTCCAGGCAGCGGGAAAAGAATTGGTAGCTTATGAAGAGAAGATTGTTGTCAGCCCTCGCCTTCTTCCTGGGACTGAGTATCCCGTCTTTCGCGCAGAACAGCATCCAGGTGCAGGCTCCCAACATGGTGGCCGCGGACGAACAGTTCAATGTCACCTTCATCATCGAAGGAGAGAATGCCCCGTCGGATTTCCAGTGGAGTCCCGGCGAGGATTTCAAACTGGTCTGGGGGCCGCTGAAGGGGTCCTCCACCAGCATCAGCATCGTCAATGGCAAGAAGACCCGTTCGTCACAGACGACCTACACTTATATTCTTATGCCCAAAGCGACCGGCACCTTCCGGCTGGCCGCGGCCACGGCCACGGTCAAGGGGGAGAAGATCAGTTCCGGCCGTCCGTCCCTGGAGGTTGTCCAGAACGGCGCTTCCGCCTCGTCCGGCTCTTCTTCCCGCTCTTCGTCCGGCAGCGGGTCTTCCGGCTCTTCCCGGCAGGCCGCGGCGGGGGAGATTGCTTCGTCCGACCTCTTCCTGCGCTTGTCGCTGAACCGCAGCTCGGTCGTTGTCGGCGAGCCGGTGACGGCCACCCTGAAGCTTTACCAGCGGGTCAATGTCACCGGTTTTGAAGATGCGAAGTTCCCGACGTTCAACGGGTTCTGGAGCCAGGAAGTCTTCGCGCCGACCAGCATCGAGTTCCACCGCGAAAACATCGATGACAAGATATATAATGCGGCCGTCCTGCGTCGCTGGGTACTGATTCCCCAGCAGTCGGGCGATGTCGCCATCGATCCGGCCGAGCTGGTCTGCCAGGTCGCCGTCCGCACCCAGTCCGGCTCGCGCAGCATTTTTGACAGTTTCTTTGACGATGACGTGCGTACGTTGCGCAAGCGTCTCTTTTCCGGCCGCCAGGTCGTGCATGTCAGTCCGCTTCCCGCCGGGGCGCCCGCCTCTTTCGGGGGCGGGGTCGGTACTTTCACGATGACGACGCGCCTGAGCAAAGACTCGCTCAGGGCCCATGATGCGGCTTCGCTGCTGGTCACGGTTTCCGGCAAGGGCAATGTCTCGCTGCTCGACGCGCCGAAGGTCCATTTCCCGCCCGATTTCGATGTCTATGACGTCAAGGTGACCGAGAGCACTGACAAATCCACCGGCAAGACCAGCGGGTCCAAGACGTTCGAGTATCCCTTCATCCCCCGCAGCCACGGGGAGTTCACGGTCGATCCGGTGACCTATAGTTATTACGATGTGTCTGCGCGCAAGTATGTTACGCTTTCCGGACAGCCTCAGATCCTCAAGGTCGCCCGGGGCAGCGGTACGGAGGATCCGGTCTCTTCAGAGGGCCTGGTCGTGCCGGCGGTCCGGGGCAAGGATGTGCGTGACCTGGGCAGTGATATCCGCTATATCTCGACGGCCCGTCCTTCCTTCTCCGACAAGGACTCCTTCTTTTGTTTTTCTCCGCTGTTCTGGCTACTGCTGGTGCTGCTGGTCTGCCTGGCTGCGCTCGTCTGGGGCCTGCAGGGCCGGATGGCCGCCCGCAAGGCGGATGTGGCGGGCAGTCGCAACAGGGGGGCGGTCAAGATGGCCCGCCGCCGTCTCTCGCAGGCCGGCGGGTTCTTGCAGAAGAACCTTTATACGGCTTTTTATGAGGAACTGCACAAGGCTTTGCAGGGCTATGTCTCGGACAAACTCAATATCGATATGTCTGACATGTCGAAGGAGTACATCTCCTCTTCCCTGCAGGAGGCGGGCGTACCGGCTGCCCATGCCGCCTCCCTGACGGATCTGCTGGACGCGTGCGAGTATGCGCGCTATTCGCCCGACAGTGGCCACGAGGCCATGAACGCCCATTATGAGCAGGCGCTCTCAGCGCTTGCCGCCATCGAAAGCGATATGAAAAAGAAATCTCCGTCCCATCCGCTTGCCCTCCTCCTGATGGTCACGCTGTCACTTGCAGCCTTCAGCCGTCCTGTCATGCTGAGCGCAGCGAGGCATCCGGCCTCCGCCACGGCAGACTCGCTCTGGTCGCGGGGCGTGGCAGCCTATGCCGACGGCCGTTGGGAGGATGCCCTTCAGGCCTGGCTTTCCATCGAATCCGAGGGGCTCGAATCGGCGGCCCTCTACAGCAACATCGGCGATGCCTGGTACAAGTCGGGCGACCTCGCCCGTGCGATCCTGTATTATGAGCGTGCGCTCAAGTTGGATCCCTCCTGTGCGGATGCACGGTACAACCTGGCGCTGGCCCATACATTCCTGCAGGACCGGATCGAGTCCGTGCCGGAATTCTTCCTGGCAGCCTGGTCCCGCCAGCTGGGCAACAAGCTTTCCTCCAACACGTGGACGCTCTTGTTTTTCATCCTTCTGGCCGGTTCCCTGGCCTCGTTGCTGGTTTTTCTCCTGGGGCGTGCACCGGGATGGCGCAAAGCCGGGTTCTATCTGGCGATTCTTCCTTTCCTGTTCTCCGCGGGGGCTTTGTCTGTCGCGGCCGGACAGCGGGCCGCCGCGCGTCGGACCGATACGGCCATCATTCTCCGGCCGGTTGTTACGGTTCGCAGTTCTCCTGGATCCGAAGGTGCCAAGGATCTCTTCGTCCTGCATGAAGGGACGAAGGTCCGGATTCTGGACCGGGTCGGGGATTGGCAAAACGTTTCTCTCTCCGATGGCCGTCAAGGGTGGATATCGGCTTCTGACGCGGGTTTAATATGATTTTTTTGGGGAAGTTGTTGCAAAAGAAAAAAAAACCACATATCTTTGTGCGTTGTGTGTTGTGCCATTACTATATATTGACGTAAAGGCACGGCGGCAACTGCAAGCGAAATGGTTATTACAAAGTGAAACAAATCAATTTATTGTTCAATTTTTAAAAATTATTTCTTTATGAAAAAATTTTTTAGAGTAGCATTGGTATGCGCCTTAGCGGGTGCTACGCTTTTGTACACTGGTTGTACAAAAGACTATTCTGAAGATCTGCATCAGCTGACGCAGAAGGTGGGGGAGGCTCAGTCTCAGCTCACTTCCCTGAGCGGGCAGGTGGCGGATCTCCTTAAGGCCAAGGAAGCTCTTGAGAAAGCGGATGAGGAAGCTCAACGTGCGATCAAACTCCTTGAGCCCCGTGTCAAGACCTTGGAAGACAATCTCGAGAAGCTCGAGCAGGAGAAGACCCGCCTCGAGGGCCTGATCCGTTCGAACGCCGGTGACATTTCGGATCTCCAGGGCAAGATCAACACGATCAACGGACAGATCTCCGCCATCCAGGGCGATATCAGGACCATCAACAGTCAGATTTCCGATCTGGACAGCACCGTCAAGGAACACAGGGCCGCGCTTGATAAGATCGAACAGGATCTCGCCAAGAAGGCCGACAGGGCCTATGTGGACGACGAACTCGCCAAGAAGGCCGACAAGGCCTGGGTCGAGACGACCCTCCAGAATTATGCCACTGCCAAGGCGCTCGTTGATACTGCCGCTGCCTTGCGCGCCAAGCTCGCTCTGGTTGATCAGGAGATCGTCGGTGTCAAGGATGATCTCTCCGATCTGACCGGTGACCTCAGCGCACTCGGCGAGCGTGTCGGCAAGATTGCCGACAGCGTCAAGATCAACGCTGACGATATCGCCAAAATCAATACGGCGATTTCCACCATGCAGGGTGACATCTCCGCTTTGCAGCTTGACATGACGCAGGCCAAGAAGGACATCGTCGCCGCCCAGCACACTGCCGACTCCGCCGCCGCCCTCGCCGGTTCGGCTCTGAGCTATTCCAAGAAAGTTGAGACCTGGGTTAAGACCAACTACTATGATATCACGTCGGTCGACAAACTCATTTCCGAGCTCAAGAAGGCTTTCAACGACAGCCTGCGCGTGGGTCTCGCCAAGAAGCTTGATATCACGGTCTGGGAGAAGGATACCGCCCGTATCAATGCCAAGCTCAATGAGATCGATGTTAAGATCGCGGATGTTATCCGTGGCTACCAGGAGGGTGACCGCGTCCTCAACAACCGGATCGATTCCCTGGACAAAGCTATCAATGGTCTCTTGAATTCCAAGCTCGATACCACTGTGTTCAATGAATTCGTCGAGAAGTGCACGAAGTGGGCCACGGGTGTCAATGTGAAGCTTGACAAGCTCATCCACCGTGTGCAGAGCATTGTCTACGTCCCCGAGTACGATGATAACCGCATCACCCTCAACTGGGCTCAGTTCTCTGCGCAGAACGTCTTCGATACCCGCGAAGTGACGGTCCCTGCGTCCTTCTCCGAGGAGATGACCGAGTTCATCAAAAAGTATTTCGGTGACCTCCCGGCCAGCATCGAGCAGGAACTGATCGACATCGCTGAAAACAACCCGGGCGTGATCCAGGTCATTGCTGGCGACAACGGATCCAACTATCCGTATCTCCCTGCGTTCGGCGTCTTCCCGACTCCGGAGCAGTTCAACGGCCCGTCGGATGCGCTTTATGTCTCTACTCCGATTGTCGAGCCTTCCGAGGTGAAGTACCGCATCTATGGTGAGGACGCTGCGACGATCGTCGACGCTCTTGTCGAGTCTGTCAATGAAGGCAGCGATCTTCTTGCCTTTGACGTGGTCCGTGTCAAGACCCGCGCCAACAAGGACAATGTCAACCTCAAGATTACGGGCGCCAGCAACGATGACGACATCTTCTCCGATGGCAGTGTCATCACGCTGACCGTTGTCCCTGAGAACCTTCCGAACGACTTCTGGCTCTACACTTGGGATGTCAAGAATTTCATGAATCCCAAGACCCACATCCTCTACTTCCAGTATTTGTTCCAGACGGGCGTCATCTCTCAGGAACTCTACACCTGGCTGTACAAGCAGTACACCGAGGCTGCCGGCGTTCCTGCCCGTTTGTTGGCTGTCAATGGCGCTGACAATGCCGCTGGTTCCACCGAGCCTTCCGCCGATTTGGAAGAGGATACTGAGTTCCCTGCCTTCAGCGTTTCCCTGGTCCTGACGGACAGTTTCAGCGAGACGACTGACGAGGAGACGGGTGAGACGGAATACAAGGGTGGCAATAATGTCATCACCTCCGCCTACAACAACGTTGTCCCTGCCGCCAACTCCGACAAGATTGACATCTGGATCCGTCGCAACGGCGAGGATGTCACCGCTAAGAATTATGCCGATACCGTTGAGATCCCTTATATCGATCTCTCCAAGTATGATGTCCTGGCCGGCACCGAGCTGATGTTCACTTACAAGGGTGAAGACCTTACAGCTGACGAGTTCGAGGCCAAGGGTATGGAACTCGGTGCGCCTGTGGCCCGTTTCTTCGCTACGCCTGACTTCTCCGAGTCCATCGCGGCCAAGAATGGCGACGAACTGCCTGTCGACTACTTCCAGAATGCTGCCGATGACGATGCCCCTGTTGCGAAAGTCAACCTGAAAGAGGTCATCGCTGCCGGTGTCGGTGCGAAGGAAGTCGTCACGCTCACTTACTTTGTTGGCCCTGCTAGCGCTTCTACCTTTGGACTTGTCAAGGTCGTTCCTGTCAAGCTTGAGGAAGTTGTCGATATCTGGGAGTCCGAGGATCTGCAGCCTTTCACTTGGAACTACACCAAGGATGCCGCTGTCGATGCCGTTCTCTTCAAGGGTGATGAGGCTACCGAGCTCTATCGTCGCGATAGCGCCGTCGCCGTGTACGACGAGGAAAAGGTCGCTTCTGACTTTACCAAGTATGGCATTAAGTTCGAGGACTTCGAGGGCAAGACTCCTGTGGCCGATACGACCTTCCTCTATGCAACTTGGGAGGATGGTACCGTCGATACCGTCAAGCTCGCTGATCTCCTTGCTTCCGAGGATACGCCGAAGTTCAACATCTATCCGTTCTTCGACGCGGAGGATGGCAACGCCCTCAAGGCCAATGTCACCAATTTTGTCTTCTCCGATCTCAACGAGGATGAGAACCATGGTGCCCTCAAGCAGATTGCCTACAAGGCCGTTTACAACCTTCCGGATGATGAAATGCCCGCTATCGAGGTCACTGTCACCGGTAAGATCCTCTTCGCCGACCGCGACCGTACTCCGATCGAGATCACGCTGCCTGAGAGCCTGATTCCTTATGTCGTGGACATCAAGGGCATGGAGCTCGACACGCTCTACGACAATGCCAAGGCGATTGTCCCTCAGTTCGGTGAGACCGGCGACTATGCTTCCCATAGCCTGACTGATCCTGACCTGCTTGACGCCTACGATCAGGGTTACAGCCATACCGATTCCCTCACCATGACGGTGGACGGTGTTGAGACCACCAAGTTCTCCAAGGACAACGGCAGCTCCATCATCACGACTGTCTCTGAGGAGCTTGACAACCATGTCCTCGACTACAACACCAACTACACCATCAATGTCTCTTGGGCTGCCGATAAGGTCATTGAGCCTTACCAGAAGTTCCTCTCCATTGATACCCTGTGGTATGGCCAGGTCGTCATCGTCAACAAACTCATCACCTTCGATGTCGATGGTATCTTCGAGTTCGAGCGCATCCCTGAGTATGTCGCCAAGACCGATGACCTCAACTACTACACCACGCTGCAGCCTTGGTGGAAGCCGGATCTCGCGACGCTCAAGCCTTACGACGTCCCTGTCAACGGTTACGATGCCCACCAGGTTCTCCTGAACCAGCACTTCCGTGTCGTCGACGTCCTGAAGACCCTCGAGAACATTGAGGCCGGTCAGGATCCGAAGGTTGCCAAGGTGGTTGCGACCGAGATTGTCTCTGTCGAAGGTTCCGAGACGACTGATCCTGAGACCGGTGAAGTCACCAGTGTCGAGCCTGTCGTCGGCGGTGACCTGAAGCCCGAGTACAAGGATGTCCTGGGTCGTGTCTTCAAGCTCGAAGAGCCCGGACACGTCGGAGATACGGTCAGCTTCATCGCCGATCCTCGTGCTGAGGAGCAGCCTGAGCTCATCACCGCTCTCGAAGAGAAGATTGGTAATGACATCAAGGTTGGTGTCTCTATCGACGAGGACAACGTGGTCTCCTACTACAGCGAGTCCGAGGCTGAGGATGCTGTCGGTAACCTCTACCTGATCAACAGCAATGGTTCCATGGTCACCCTGACGACCAACTTCAACCGTGGCGACAAGACTCCTAGCGATCGTCTTGCCAAGGCTGGTGTCGTCGTCGAGCACTACGAGAACTACATGATCAAACTCTTTGATCCGCTGCGTCAGATCGAGGCTCCTGAGGATGTCCAGAAGATCAACGTCAACAACTCCATCATCACCAGCACTTCCATCTATCAGTTCATCCAGCTCAAGGACAAGAGAGACTACAATCTGATCGGTCTTGTTGAGGATGGTGAGGATGAGGATGCAAACCCGGTTTACCGCTATGGTTGGCTGAAGGGTAATGTGGATCCTGCTACGAAGCTGTCTGTCAATGAGGATGAGGATCCTAACGGCTTCGAGGACGGTGTTACCACCGACCAGGTGTACAGCCTGATCTTCACCAATGAACTTGAGTTCCTGTCCGAGGTCTCTCCTGAGACGCAGGCCCGTATCAAGTTCGACGAGGAGACCGGTGAACTCACCTATGACAACACGCTGCAGACCCAGCTGGCTACCCCGATCGACATGCTCCTGAAGGTCAACATTGAGTATCCTTGGGGCACACGCGAGGCCGCTGTCAAGATCCAGTTCTACAACACTCCTGTCGGTGAGTAGATTTTCCTTCGAAATCTTTTAGATTTGATAAATCGGACCGGTTCCTTCGGGGACCGGTCCTTTTTGTTTCCTGCGCTTTGCTTTCCGGCCCCTTTCCGTGCCCGGTCCTTGTTTAAGTGAAATAAAATGCTTATTATTGCACCGATAATGACTAATTCTGTTTAAACATTTATATTATTATGAAGAAAGTTTTCTTGACTCTCTCTCTTGCACTCTTGAGTTTGGGCGTTTTCGCCCAGAGTGCTGATCAGTTCTTCCCGGGCTGGTATATCGGTGCCAAGGGCGGTATCTCCCTGACCGCCGGCGAGACGCAGGCCAATAACCTTCTCTCGCCCCGCGCTGCCCTCGACCTGGGTTATCAGTTCACTCCCGTCTTCGGCCTGCGCGGCCAGTTGTCCGCGTGGGAGGGCAAGGGTGCGCTTCCCCAGACGAACGACCTGTTCAAGTTCAACTTCGGCCAGCTCGACCTGGATGCGATGTTTGATCTCTGCAACCTCTTCGGCAAGTACAAATCCACTCGTGTGATCAATCCTTATTTCTTCGCCGGTCTGGGTTTCAACACGCGCTTCAACAACCAGGAAGCGCAGGCCGTCAAGCAGAACTTCCCTGAGAAGAACTGGTTGTGGGACAGCCCTGTCCTCTCTTTCACCGGCCGCTTCGGCCTGGGTACCGATATCCGTCTGACTGAAGGTCTCGCCCTTTCCCTCGAACTGGCCGATAACGTCCTGACTGACCACTTCAACTCCAAGGTCGGCGACGCCTGGACTCTTTTCGGCGGGACTGTCGATTTCGACTACCAGCTGACTGCCCTGGCCGGTCTGAAGTATTCCTTCGGCGCCGCCAAGCGTCGTGCCGCTGCCCTGGCCGCTGCCGAGGCCGCCGCCGCTGAGGCCGCTGCTGCCGCTGCCGCCAAGGCCGCCGCTGACAAGGCTGCTGCCGAGAAGGCCGCCGCCGAGCGTCTGGCTGCCGAGAAGGCTGCTGCTGAGAAGGCTGCTGCCGAGCGTCTGGCTGCTGAGAAGGCTGCCGCCGAGGCCGCCCGTGCCAAAGCCCGCGCTTGCGTCGAGAATGTTTACTTCACCATCAACAAGTACAACATCAATCCTTCCGAGGTCGCCAAGATCGAGCATATCATTGCGGTCATGAACCAGTATCCTGAGGCGGTTGTCTCCATCACCGGTTACGCCGACAAGGCGACGGGTACTGCCAAGCGCAACCTGTTCCTCTCTGAGCAGCGTGCTGCGGTCGTCTGCCAGTGTCTGGTCGACGCCGGTATCGCCAAGGACCGCATCACCACCAACTACTACGGCGACACCAAGCAGGTCTCCGAGGTCCCTGAGGAGAACCGTGTCTCCATCTGCGTTACCCGCTAGCAGTATTCTTTGACGTTGAATCGGCCGGCCGCTTCCTCGCGGCCGGCCTTTTTTTAGCTCCCCGCCGTACGGGTGGGGCCGGCTCTGTCCGGCGTTTTGCTTTTGTCAGGAATTTTGCCTAATTTTACACGATTCTATCGCCAATCGTAAATAGTAACTGATATAAATTTATTTTCTGATGGAAGACAACAAGAAGAGAGTGTATCGCTTTGGCGGCAAGACTGCCGAAGGCGATGGTTCGATGCGTGAGTTGCTTGGCGGCAAGGGAGCCAACCTGGCCGAGATGAGCAAGTTGGGACTTCCCGTCCCGGCCGGATTTACGATCACGACCGAGTGCTGCGCCGAGTATTATTCGCTCGGCGGCGGTTATACCGATGGTCTCAAACGCGAGGTGGCTGCCGCCCTCCAGGCGACGGAAGCCCTGATGGGCAAGAAGTTCGGTGATCCCGACGATCCGCTTTTGGTCAGCTGCCGTTCCGGCGCCCGCAGCTCCATGCCCGGCATGATGGATACGATCCTCAATATCGGCCTCTGCTCCGCGACCCTTCCCGGCATGATCCGCAAGACCGGCAACCCCCGTTTCGTCTATGACGCCTACCGCCGCCTGATCATGATGTACTCCGACGTCGTCATGGAGAAGGCTGAAGGCATCGAGCCTGAGGACGGCCAGGGCATCCGCCAGCAGTTGGACCGCATGATGGCCGAGCTCAAGGAGGCAAAGGGCTACAAGTCCGATACTGAGATCACTGCCGAGGAACTCGAAATGCTCTGCGGCCAGTTCAAGGCCAAGGTCAAGGATGTGCTCGGCGTCGAGTTCCCGGATACGGCCGAGGCCCAGCTGTGGGGCTCCATCGGCGGCGTGTTCAAGTCCTGGAACGGCAAGCGCGCGATCGCGTATCGCCGCATCGAGAAGATCCCCGATGACTGGGGCACCGCCGTCAACGTCCAGTCGATGGTCTTCGGCAACATGGGTGAGACTTCCGCGACAGGTGTCGCGTTCTCCCGCAACCCGGCTTCCGGCGACAACAAGTTCTACGGTGAGTGGCTGATCAACGCCCAGGGCGAAGACGTGGTCGCGGGCATCCGCACCCCGAACCCGCTCAACGAGGCGACCAAGACCGAGCACAACAAGCATCTCGAGTCCCTTGAGACCGCGATGCCTGAGGTTTACAAGGAGCTCGACGGCATCCGCACCCTGCTCGAGAACCACTTCCACGATATGCAGGACATCGAGTTCACGATCCAGGACGGCCAGCTCTACATGCTGCAGTGCCGCATCGGCAAGCGTACCGGTCTCGCCGCCCTCCAGATGGCGATGGACATGCTCGACGAGGGCATGATCGACGAGAAGACCGCCGTGATGCGCGTCTCTCCGACCCAGCTCGACGAGATCCTGCACCCGATCCTCGACACGGCCGCTGAGAAGAAGGCCGCGGTCCTGGCCAAGGGCCTGCCCGCCTCTCCGGGTGGCGCCGTCGGCACGATCGTTTTCACTTCCGAGGTGGCCATGGAGGCCAGCGCGAAGGGTGAAAACGTCATCCTGATCCGTGAGGAGACTTCTCCGGAGGATATCGAGGGCATGCGCGCCAGCGCCGGCATCCTGACGACCCGCGGCGGTATGACTTCCCACGCGGCGCTCGTTGCCCGCGGCTGGGGCAAGTGCTGCATCGTCGGCTGCGAGTCGATGAAGATCAACCTGGCCGAGAAGACCGTCCGCTTCGGCGAGAAGGTCCTCAAGGAAGGGGACTGGCTCAGCTTGAACGGCTCCCGGGGCTATGTCTATGGGGAAAAGATCGACACCAAGGACGCCTCCGAGAATCCGCTCTTCATCAAGTTCATGTCCATCGTGGACAAGTACCGCCGCCTCGGCATCCGCACCAACGCGGATACGCCCGAAGATGCGCAGCGCGCCCTTTCGTTCGGTGCTGAAGGCATCGGCCTCTTCCGGATCGAGCACATGTTCTACGGCCGCAACTCCGAGACGCCGCTCGCCAAGCTTCGCAAGATGATCCTCTGCGATACCGAGGAGGAGCGCAAGAGCGCCCTGGCCGAGTTGGAGCCTTATATCAAGGCCGCCGTCAAGAGCACGCTCAAGATCATGGACCGCAAGCCCGTCGTCTTCCGCCTGCTGGATCCGCCCCTCCACGAGTTCGTCCCGAAGGGCATCGAGAAGGAGCAGGAGCTGGCCAACGAGCTCGGCATCACCGTCAAGGAGGTCGAGAAGCGCGGCGAGAAGCTCCACGAGACCAACCCGATGATGGGACACCGCGGCGTCCGTCTGCACGTCACCTACCCGCTCATCGCCGAGACCCAGTACCGCGCCATCTTTTCCGCTACGGCTGAGTTGATGCAGGAGGGCCTCACTCCGATGCCGGAGATCATGATCCCCGTGACGATCTCCGCCCGCGAGCTCAGCTTCCAGAAAGCGATCTGCGACCGCATCAAGGCGGAGGTGGAAGGCGCTTACGGCGTCAGCATCACCTACCACTTCGGTACGATGATCGAGATCCCCCGCGCGACCCTGACCGCCGACCGCATGGCGCGTACGGCCGAGTTCTTCAGCTTCGGTACCAACGACCTGACCCAGATGACGCTGGGCTTCAGCCGCGACGACGTGGGCACCTTCATGGGTGACTACCTCGGCAACAAGATCCTGGATGCCGACCCGTTCCAGACGATCGACACGAAGGGTGTCGGCAAACT
>JAFUWZ010000019.1 GCA_017471045.1 Bacteroidales bacterium | reverse complement strand
GATAGGCAGGAGATGTACGCACAGCAATGTGTTCAGTCGACCTGTACTAATAGCCCGAGATCTTTCCGGCCGTGTTTGATTTGCCGGTGTTATCTTTCTCAAGACATATATTGCGGTGGCTATAGCGGCGGGGTACCACCTCTACCCATTCCGAACAGAGAAGTTAAGCCCGCCATCGCCGATGGTACTGCCCGACCAGGTGGGAGAGTAGGCAGCTGCCGTTCTTCGAAGGCCCTGACGTCCGATTGGACGCCAGGGCCTTTTTTTCGAAGAACGGCAACTGCCGTTCCTATTCGCTGTCGCTGATGAAGGGAACTTTCTCAATATGGTAGATCTTGTTGTCCGACCGGAGGTACTTGATGTCGAAGCAGCGGCATTCCATTCTCATCCGGTAGCGCCGCAGTCCGGTGATGTACTCGGGATTGAATCCCCATTGGACAGCGTCGCCCAGATCTAAACTGGTCTTCCCTTTCAGGAGACAATGTTCCAAAATACTATAGTTCTTGTCCAGGACGTGCAAAACCTTGGAATGCACTTTCAGGAACTCTTTTCTTTGGCGGTTGTGCCAGCTGTTCTTGCACGAGTCGCTGCAAAATTTCTTGTCTGATCTTCCGTACTGGATCGAATGTCCACACTCCAGACAACAGCCACTTTTCTTGGACTTCAATGTATATTCCATATACTTTCTCCATACTGGTTTCAAGGTAAAGATCGATTTTTTTCCGGGTTCTCCCAAGGATTCGAAAAGAATCGGATGAAGAAATATAAGTTTCTTATAATTAAATACTTGTTTCATCTGCTTCTGTTGGTTTTTCCTGGATTATAAACCGGTATTCTTTTGAAAAGAATAGGCATCGTTGCGAGACTTCCGGGCGCTTTTTCTTTTCTTCGTGCAAAGATTCTTACAAATCTTGCATTTCTTTTTTTGCATTTCCTTTTTTCTCCGCAATCCTCCTTTCCTTTGCTCCCGGTGACGGACGCGGGTCCGTCTATGTTTAACAAAACCTGAAATGTAGATTATGGAACAACTGAATCGCATCGAACTGCGCGGCACTGTCGGATTTGTCCGGCAGCAGACCGTCAACGGGAAGATGGTGGCGCATCTGAGCGTCGCTACCAATTATGTGTATAAAGACCGGAACGGAGAGCCGGTCATTGAAACGACCTGGCACAATGTGACAGGATGGGAGGGGAAAGGTTGTCCGGACCTTGTCAAGATAGAAAAGGGTTGTAAAGTCTACGTGTTCGGGCGTCTTCGGGGTCAGCGTTATACGGATGCCGAAGGGATTGACCGATATTCGTATGACATTCTGGCTTATCAGCTGAACTTGATTGAAGATCCAACCCCTTTCCAATATGAATTTGTAGGATGAAACCTGCCAAGATGATCTCGCTCGCCATAGCCTGCGTTTTGGCTGGATGCAGCGTATCTGGGAAACTGGAGTCGATTAGACGGAATAGTCCCGGGGTTACGCTGGGCCTGCCATATGATGATCGTCCGGCTTTCAAACCGATGGCTCCTTCGGTCAGTGATACGATTGTGGCGGAGGATTTGCCGAATGATGAAGTCATCATCATGAAAGCCGTTAAGGAAGAGGATGGTGAGATGGTTGCGACAGATGTCATCAGCGCGGCTATGGTTACGGCGAGATTCAGAAATGTTGCCGAGCGTCATGGAAAGGTTGATCTCCGTTTTCGGATTACCGTTCCGGCCGAGATGCGCGACACCAAGTGGCAATTGAGATTCTTTCCTGATCTGTATGTGCTGGGAGATACGCTCGCATTGGACCCGGTCATCATTACTGGTGTGGATTACCGTCGTGCGCAACTTCGCGGCTATCAGCAATATGAGAAATTCCTCAATTCCATCATAACCAATGATTCCTTGCTGATCCGTATCGGACAGCTGGAAATCTTCCTCAAACGGAACTTGCCTCAGGTTTACGCCTTCAAGACCGATTCCACTTTTGTCAGTGACGAGCAGTTCTACTCGCACTTCGGTGTGACGGAGCTGGATGCATTGGATCATTATACGGATCGTTTCCGGCTCTGGCGTAATGACCGGAAAAAGTCGATGTTAGGCAAGAAATACCAGAAATACATCAAGGTGCCCATTGTCCGGGACGGATTAAGGCTCGATACGGTCATGCGATCGTCCAGCGGGGACTTTATATATGACTACGTACAGACCCTGTCTGTCCAGCCCACTTTGAGAAAAGCGGAAATTGCCTTGTCCGGAACGATCTTCGAGCAAGACCGCCTGATCTATCAGGTTCCGCCGGTCCCGCCGCTGACCTATTATATTTCCTCTCTTTCAACCTTGGCTGATGCTTCAGACCATTATGTCACCAACATCATCGAACGCAGTATCGAAGCCAATACTGCGTGCTATATCGCATTCGCTGTCGGACATTCGGTTGTGGACAGGTCGTTGGGTGACAATGCTGAGGAGATTGGACGGATTGAAGAGAACCTGGCTTCCCTGGCCCGGAATAAGGATTTCGACCTTGATTCCATCGTGGTTACTGCATCGGCCTCTCCGGAAGGCAGTTATGCCTCCAACGCTCAGTTAACGTCCCGACGTTCTGCCTCTGTCGCGTCTTTCTTCCGGACTTATCTGCGTTCCGTTTACGACACCTTGTATCCGGTGCGACACTATCTGCTGGGCGCTGACGGAGGAGACAATCCTGTCCTGGCTCCGACGGCGCCCGAGATCCAGTTCATCTCCAGGAATAATCCCGAAAATTGGCAGATGCTGGATGCCTTGGTAAAAAATGATGATCAGTTGTCAGAGTCAGACAAGCGTCAGTACTTTGAATTATCTTCCATTCCGGATCCGGACTTGCGGGAACACCGGATGCTGTCCCATCCCTCGTATCTCTATATCCGCCAGACGCTCTATCCTCGTTTGCGTACCGTGAAATTTGATTTTTACTTGCATCGGCGGGGCATGGAGAAGGACACCGTGCATACGACGGCATTGGATACGGTCTATATGCGAGGCCTCCAAGCTATCCATGACCGGGATTACAAAACCGCCGTCTCCATCTTGCGCCCATACCATGATTACAATACGGCAGTTGCGTATTGCTCCCTGGATTATAATGCGAGTGCATTGGAAATCTTGCAGGGGCTGGATGCCACTCCGCAGGTCAACTATCTGCTGGCTGTCATTCATTCGCGGATGGGACATGGCCGGGAAGCCTTCGACTTTTATCAGCGCTCTTGCGAGGCAGATCCTTCCTTCGTCCATCGCGGCAATCTGGATCCCGAGATATCCGCCTTGGTTCAAGCCTATTCCTTACAATCCATTCAATAAAAACAAAAAACAATGAAAAAACTTCTGTTTCCGGCTCTTCTCATGAGCCTGTTCTTCGCATCATGCGATTTGGTTGAATTCAAGAATCTTGGCACCGGCGCCCATCCGACCCTTCAATGGGGAGAAATCTCCTTTTCCCTTGCCGGATCCGGACCTGTTACCCGGTCGACTTCTCCGGCCGAAGAATCAGCCGTGAATCATCTGCAGATCCTTGTCTTTAATTCTGCCGATAATCTGGTGTCTTATGGGGAGGCCAATTCCGGCACCCTGTCTGCCACGGTCCCCCTTGGTATCGGTGGGCATAAGGTGTTTGCCGTCACCAATGTCACCGAAGATCTTTCTTCGTGCAGCACTCCTTCGATCCTGACGTCCAAGATGTCGTACCTCAAGGATAACTCGGCAGCCGGGCTGCAGATGATCGGGTCCTTGAGTGACCAAACCTTTACCAGTGGGTCAACCGTGACGGTGGAGGTCCGTCGTTTCGCCTCCAAGGTGGAAATTGACGAGATCGTAACGGATTTCAAGGCAGCGGCTTATAAAAATCAGAAGTTTGATGTGACCGGTATCTATCTGATCAATGTCAACGGCAGTTGTCCCTATTCCCAGATTGCGGCGTCCGGTACCTGGTATAACCAGATGGAGTATGTTTCCGGGGAGTGCAACAGCTTGATCGCTGACAAGTTTTCGAGTCCGGTTACCATCCAGACAGCCGGAGGCCGGGTTACGCCTTATACGAAAAAGCATTACTTCTATTGCTACGCCAATCCGACGACGGCGGATGCGCACCGGGGCAATTGGTCTCCAAGACGCACGCGTCTGGTCGTGGAAACGAAACTGGGAGAACGGGTTTATTACTATCCCATCGATATTGTCGGGACAGGAAATGTCTTGGATCTGAACACTTCGTATACCGTGACGAAACTGACAATCACGGGCCCCGGAGTCGATCATCCCGATGATTTGTTGGACAATGGGACGGTTTCTTTCACGGTCACGGTCAAGGACTGGACCAGCGGTTTTACCAAAACGGTCACGTATTGATGCCATGTCAACTATCCGGATCCGTTTCTTTCTGCTGTCGGCGCTGCTTATCTTGTCCTCCTGTTCGATCAAGGAGGACAGGAGCAGCTGTCCGTGCCAGTTGACGGTAGATCTGTCAGAGGTTCTGGATGCCGGGATCACACCTCCATCCTGGTGGGACTGCGGTCTTACCTTGATGATTTTCACTGGAGACCGTGAATTCGGCAGCATGCGATGCCGTTATGAAGAAGCCCTTCCGGAATATGATTTCTTGGTCCCGAAGGGGGAGATCGGTGTATCCGGGGTATTGGGCTTGTCGAAGGGCATCCTGTCCCGTCACGAGATCCGTTTCCCGGAGGGCGTGGAGTCAGACAAGTTGTTTGTTTCGGCCAAGACGGTCGCGTGCTACGGCGAAACAGCCAGAACCGGGCTGGAAATGAACAAGCAGTTCACCCATGTGGAGATCGCCGGCCTCGAGTCGTTTGATTACCACATGGAAGTCACTGCCGGTTACTCTGGCCTGGACATCCTCACCTGTCTGCCGTTGGAGGGACGCTTCCGTGTCCCTATCTCATGCGGGGAAGATGGCCTGTGCCGTTTCCGTCTGCCCCGGCAGGGAACGGATGACGTGATGATTCTTTTCTTTAACGACGAGGGACAGTTGGACAATGCCATCCCTTTGGGAAAATACCTGACTGAAGTCGGTTACGACTGGTCGGCCCGTTCTCTTGCCGATGTGAGCATCCGGATCGATTTCGTTACGGCATCCCTGCAAATCATGGTCGGGGATTGGACACAGCAGATCGATTTTTCTTATGTCTTGTAATATACAGATTCTGATATGATGGAACGATTCTTTCCTGAATGGGCCATAATGTGCCTTGCGGCCGTTTTTCTTGCTGCCTCCTGCGCCAACGGGCAGCTTGGCGGCGATCTCCCTCAGCAGGAGGGGTATTGCGAAGCCGAGTTCCGGATCTATGGCGAGGGAACCCGTGTGACGGGCATTTCGGCATCGGACGAAGCCAAAGTGAATCATTGGGCTCTTTTCGTTTTTGAGACGAGGGACGGGGCGCTTGTCGCTTCGGGAGCCGCTGCGTCTCCGGCGCCGATCCGAAAGACATTGCCAACATCGGATTACAGGGCCTACGCCCTTGTAAATTATCCATTGTCGGGATCGGATGCCGTCAACCCGGATACCATCTTGACAGAAGATGACTTGAAGGGAACGGTGGCTCAACTCGCCGACAATTCACCGGCGTCTTTGGAAATGTTCGGGGCAGCTGATATTACGCTGCGGGCGGGTGCGGAGACGGAAACCATTCCCGTGGAGCGGCTTGTTGCCAAAGTCAGCCTCAAAAAGATCACGGTCGGCCTGACGAATCCGGCACTCGCAGCCCAGACCTTCACTCTGAGGGGAATTTGGATGGACAACGTGTACGCACGCACGGCTTTTGGTTTTGATTATGGGGCCTCACAATTATCCGACAAGTGTTTCCAGTGGTACAATGCGATGGATTGGCATGCGGCTGGATCCTGCCAGTCACCAGCTTGCCCGGATGAATTGTTGGGGGAGCGGGGGATCGATATCATCGTCCCGCAAGGCGCTTCGCATGCCGTCGCTCACTGCTTCTACGTTACGCCGAATGTCATCCCTGCCGTCATGGACAATCGGAGCGGCGTCTGGTCAAAGCGTTGTACTAGACTGGTCATCCTGGCGTCCATCGGTGCAAAGTCTTGTTACTATGTCATCAGCCTGCCTGGCCTGCAACGCAATCATTCTTATACGATAGAAGAAGCCATCATCACCCAGCCGGGGTCGGAAGATCCTGAGCAGGAAGTCTCCGGCTCCCTGACCTTGTCCTTTTCTTCGTCCGATCCGGATTGGGAAGGCCCCTGGATTGTGTCTGAAGCTTCATGACAATTGGGATATCAACTCTCATCAGGAAATAGAAAATGAGGAAATCTTATTATCTTTTCTTTCGAAACGCATTTCTTCTGCTTTTGCTGTTCTTTTTCTCCCCGGGCTGTCAGGAGGAACGAACCCCGGTTTGTGCCCGGTCGGAAAAAGATCCCCCCCTCTCCTTTTCTCTTGCCGTCCCTCAAACAGACAGGCCGCTGACACGATCGGTGCTGACCGATCCGGAGATCGAAACAAAGAAAACCAGCGTCACGCTGGCCGCCTATCTGGAGGGACGTCTATATGCTTCGCAATACTATTCTTCCGGCTTTTCATCGATGCCGCTTTCCCTTGAAAAAGGGTATCGATACAATATATACGCGCTCGTGAATATGGGTGACCAACGTTCCCGCCTTCCCTCGTCGGAGGACGCCTTGGATACGCTCACTTATCGGATCCCGGCTTATTCCGGGACAGACGAGTCGGTGGACCATCGCGGCATACCCATGGCGGGGAAACTTGAAGTGCTGACAGTGGGGACCGGTTCGGCCGGAGTACAAATCGTACCTGTTCAACGTCTCCTTGCCAAGGTGGAGACATCTTTCCAATGTGATTGGCCGGGCGCCGTCATCCACTCCGCTAAAGTTTGGAACATGAATGCTACGCTCGTTCCATTCGGAGTCTCGGCCGTACGGAGTGCTTCAGACATCCTCCCCTTTCAGGAGATACATGTTGCGACATCCGGTTCGGAGTCAACCCTGCGTGCGACATTCTATGTACCGGAGAACCGGCAAGGGACGGTCGAAGGCATTACGGATTCCCGTGACAAGAGCCCGGACCGGAATCATGAGGTAGCCGCTGCGGCGGCGAAACTTACCTATGTTGAAGTCTCCGTGCATACCGGCCGCGGCGAACGGGCCGGGGATATCACGTACCGGAGCTATCTGGGTGCAAATTCGACATCTGATTTCAACCTCGAACGGGGGTATCGTTATGTGTGGTCGCTGTTTTATCACGCAGACCGGACGCAGGATTCGGATTGGAAGCGGGAGGGAACTATGTTCCATCTGCGGGTGAATGCGGATCGGACAACGGCCTATGTCGGGGAGAAGGTCCGGCTTACGGCTACGCTCGTCCCGACCGGAGGAGCCGAAACGGATGTAAGCACTTCGGCTTTCTGGGAAAAACAGAGTGGAGGATCTGCCGCTCTTTCCATCGATTCGGAAGGGTGGGTGAGCGCTACAGCCGCCGGTTATGCGGTATTCCAGGCTTCCTATACAGTATCCGGTTGCGTCGCTGTCGCAGACAGCCCTCGGATCACATTTCTCGCTCCTTCTACGCCCGGCTGGGATGATGATTGGGACGATGCCGGACAGGTTGTCTTGTAGCGTGACTCTCAGTTTGTTTTTAATCCATTTAAAATGAAAAAGAATCTGTGTTTCCTTTCTGTCGCAGTCCTGTTGATGGCGGGCTGCATCCATGAGCCGGGCGGGGAAATCCCCACTGCCGAAAAAGTATTCGCCGAGATCCACATGACCCTCGGAAGCGAGGAGGATGATGCCGGCACGAGGTCCCAGTTGTCCGTAACCGGGGCCGAACGTTTCTGCAGGGCGATGTTATTTGCATTCGACCACGATTCCGGCAAGATTCTTCTGGAGGATGGCATCCCGTGCGTCAAGTATATCGAGTCTACTGATTTTTCCTGGATGTTGCCGTTGAACACGCCTCTGGATATCCTGACATTGGTGAACTATGGCAATATGGATTTGGACCGATACATCCGTGATGCGGGACTTACCCGTCCGGCACTTGCCGAAGCGCTTGTGTTTCGTTGCACCCCTTCGTCTTTTCTGGAGCTTGATGACAGCGGCTATGGTCTCCCGATGGCGGGCATCTTGGATGGAATCACCCTTTTCTCCAGTTCGGATCCCGTGACGATCAAGGTGAAGAAACTGTTTGCGCGCTACGATTTCTTCTTTGACCTGACGGGGCTTCCGGATGGAAGCCAGTTCACTTGCGCGGAAATCCGGGCCGTCCGGTCCAATACGGAAGTCCCTTTCTTTCAGGAAGGCTTCCGTCAGACTGACCTGTCCCGGCTCGTTGCACTGGATTCCGCGACACCGGCAGACTGTTTCCGCGCATCAGCCGGCGGGGCAACCAATACCGTAACGTTATATCTTCCGGAGAACTGTCAAGGGAACCTGTCTCCGGCGAGATCCTGGAACGAATGGAGTTTGTCAGGTGCCTCCGGTTCAGATGAACTCGCTCTCTGCACCTATGTCGATTTTGATGTGGAGATGAAGGAAAACCAGCAGCAGGCGTCCACCCGGTCTTACCGGCTCTATTTGGGAACGGATATTGGTCCGTCGCAGTCGAATTTCGATGTCGTCCGAAACCGGAAACAGACGGTCGGTCTGCGACTCGCGACGGCCCAGGCCCCGGTTTCTATTGCCTTGGATGCCGGCAGTGCCGTCTATCTACCAACAACGGGTGAGCTGGCGATCCGCTATGGGACGAATGGATTCTCCTCTGCGGACGAAGTGTTGGATTATTCGACGGGAAAGCCCACGGGTGTTTCACTGGTCGCAAAGACTCTTTCCGATGATCCGATAACGATAGACGGCGTGACTTATGCCAGGAGCGGAACGCTTCGCTTCACCACAAACGATGCGCCGATGGGGAGTGCTTTCATCTTGAAGATCGGCAATACGGATCTGCGGGCAACGGACAGCCGGAATGCTGTCATTCTCCCGGGGAGTATCGCCTTCGAGGGCGAAAACAGGGTGTATATGCCAGATTATGATCCGGAGGGCGAGCTGGCTCTGATCAGTTCCTCTGCCTATCCGCTGAAACCGGAGGATTTCTCGGACATCAGTCTCACCTTTTCCAAATGGGGGAGCCATTATGACCCTCAGGCTGGCCTGCGGCAATACGAAGGCTCCCTTACGTTCGTTCCTTGCCAGTCCGGTCAAGGCTTATACTATCTGAAAGTTTCTATTCCCTATTCAGCACTGGAGGAGGGGCTGGAATATGATCTCAGGGGCCAAGGACGGATCCTGGCCCGCGCCCGTAATGCGCAGGACGAGTCTGTTTATTTCACGCTGGGTGAGGCGATGGTCCACCTGGACATTGCATTGTGCTCCTTTCTTGTGGGATCCGGCGGCTTCTCCAAGACAAGCAACGTCTCATCACGCAGTTTCCCGCCCTATTCCGTGCCATTGTGCTTCCTCTGCCCGGGCGTGTATTGCCCGGAGACGGCGGCAGGTCATTTCTCATTCGTGGATTATGCGGATGAGGATCCGGACGACAGCGGCCGGTTCTTCCTCCCATTCCGTGTCAATATGGATCCCAATACGATCCATCAGTCCGGAATATACTATACCATCAATGAGAGAGGGACTTCCTCCGCTGTCGGGCTGCATGTCCCGGCGGTGAATGACGGATATAAAAGAGGGACCAGCATGTCGGTCTATGTTTATGAAATGATGGATCCCGACTTGCTGGAAACGGACTGGTATGCGAGCGACATCGATGACTGGTCGCCGGAGAGCGCCTGGTATGACGGAGACAATGAATATCCGGAGGATATTTTCCCCTACAAGGGCATGTGGAGCATCTATTGGAGCGGCCCCTCCCTGGCCTGCTCCTATACAGGTTCCAGCGGAACTGCCCAGGATGATCATTTCTATCAGGATGTAGATGTGATCAGCCTGGGCAGTGGATCAGGGGTGTCTTGGAGTTATTATCTGCGGGTATATGACTGGACAGAAGACGAACTGGACGCTATCTCGGGCGATCTGACAGATATTTACAGATAATCTCTGCGCAGGCTTTACCAGATGATGACGCGCTCGGATTCGGGACGCCACATCTTGTCTCCCTCCTTGATGTCGAAGGCCTGGAAGAAGGTGTCCATGTTGCGGAGGCTGACATTGACGCGGTTCTCTCCGATGGAGTGGACATCGATCAAGGTGAGACGCTGGATCTCCTCGGGCGTGATGTTCTGGGCCCAGACGGTTGCGTAACTCAGGTAGAAGCGCTGCTCGGCGGTGAAACCGTCGATAGGAGCGGGGTGTTGGTCGCCAAAGGAGTCCTCCATGGCGGAATAGGCAATCCGGAGGCCGCCGTGGTCCGCGATGTTTTCGCCGAGAGTGGCAGCGCCGTTGGCGTGGACGCCGGGCAGGACTTCAACCTCATCGAATTGCTTGACGAGCGTGGCTGCTTTGGCCTTGAAGGCCTCGGCATCCGCTTCTGTCCACCAGTTGTTCATGTTGCCATCCTTGTCGAAGAGGCGGCCCTGGTCGTCGAAGCCGTGGGTCATCTCATGGCTGATCACGACGCCGATGGCTCCGTAATTGACGGCATCGTCCGCATCGGGATTGTAGAAAGGCGGCTGCAGGATTCCGGCAGGGAAACAGATCTCGTTGGTGGTGGGATTGTAATAGGCATTGACCGTCTGCGGCGTCATGCCCCATTCGGTCTTGTCCACGGGCTTGCCGAGTTTGGACAGATTGTCCTCCATATACCAGCGGGAAGCGCGACGGGCGTTCTCATAATAGCTGACGGCCGGATCGATCTCCAGCTTGGAATAATCTTTCCATTGGTCGGGATAGCCGATCTTGACCGTGAAGGCGGAGAGTTTCTCCTGGGCGCGGGCCTTGGTCTCGTCGCTCATCCAGTCGAGCTGGGCGATGTGGTCGGACAGGGATTTCTGGATGTTCTTGACCATGCCGATCATCCACGCCTTGTTCTCCTCCGGAAAATACTTGGCGACATACATCTTGCCGACGGCTTCACCGAGCACGGCGTTCGGAACGCCCATGGCGCGCTTCCAACGCGGTTTGGGCTCTTGCGTCCCGGCCATCTGCTTGGAGAAGAAGTCGAAGGAGGCCTGGTAAAAGTCGTCGCTGACGGCACCGCACGCATCGCGGAGCAGGTTGGACTGGAGGTAATGGCGCAATTTGGCAGGATCCATGTCCTTGACGATCTTGTCGAGGGCGGCGAAATAAGACGGACGCTCCACGATAACCTTCTCCTGATCCGGTATGCCCATCTCGGCGAAATAAGTGTCCAGGTGCAGGTTAGGATAAGCGGCGAAAATCTGGGCGCTGCTCATCGGGTTGTACATGGCTTCGATATCGCGTTGCTCGACCATGGACCAGTAAGGGACGGCAATCGTCATTTCCACCTCGAAGGCGTCGGCGGCCGCTTCGGCGGCATCTTCCCGCCCGGCCAGGGTGAATACCTTCTCGATGAAGGCTTTATATCCGTCGCGCAGCGCGGCGTGCTCAGGCAGGAGGTAATAGTCGCGGTTGCCCATCGCAAGACCGCTGGGGCCCAGATAGAGGATGTTGTTGTTGCTGTCCATCATGTCCGCTTCGGCGTAGGCTCCCCAGAGACTTCCGACGCCGTCCAGGGAGATACGGCCGGAGGCCTTGGCGAAAGAAACTGCATCCGTGACGCTTTCCAACTCGGCAAGGAAAGGTTTGACCGGCTCCGCACCTTCCCGGTTGAGCCGCAGAGAGTCCAGCCCCATCGTGTAAAGATCGGCGATCTTCTGCTCTTCGGTGCCGGGGTGCGTCTTGAGTTTTGTCAGGCCTTGGAACAGCTCATTGAGACGGATCTGGTTGTTCTCCGCGAGAACGTCGAACGCTCCATACCGGGAGTATTCGGGCTTGAGGGGGTTCTTCTGCTGCCAGCCTCTGGTAGCATAGGCGTAGAAATCCTCGCCGGGCGCGACGGAGGTGTCGAGATTGGTCAGGTCGATGGCCGGGACCTTGGCAGTCTTTTGTCCGCACGCGCAGAGTGCGGCTGCGAGAAGGGTAAGACTTAAACCCTTGCAAAAGAATTTGTTCATATCTTGATTGTAAATCATTGTCATAACTTGATTTGCGACACAAAGATAGCGATTTGTCCGGAATTGAAAAAACTCTGTGCCAGAGTTTGCTTCCGGACCGAAAAAAATGCTTACATTTAAAGGAACAAATTATGTTAATGCTATGAAGAAACCCTTTCTCGCGGCCCTTTTCGCCGTTTTCGTGCTTACTCCCGTCATTGCGCAGGACCTTCCCGATCATGATTGGGCCCATTTCGGGCGCTATGCCAAGACCAATGCTTCCCTGACGCACGCGCCCAAAGCCGTGCTCATGGGAGATTCCATCACGGATGCCTGGTACAGGATGGATGAGGCATTCTTTACCGACCATGATTTTGCCGGGCGGGGGATCAGCGGGGAGGTGACTTCCCACATGCTGGTCCGTTTCCGCCGCGACGTTGTGGACCTGCATCCCAAATATGCCGTTATTCTGGCCGGGATCAACGATATCGCACGGAACAACGGTTATATTTCTCTGGAGAATACTTTCGGTAACATCGTTTCCATGTGTGAGATTGCCAAAGCCAACAAGATCAAGCCTGTGCTTTGTACGCTCGTGCCTTCGGACCAGATCCGCTGGCGTCCGGCGCTGGGAGACGTCTCCGATCAGGTCGCCGCGCTCAACGGGATGATCCGCGCCTACGCCAAGGCCAAGCATTACAAACTGGTAGATTATGCGAAGGTTCTTTCCGATGAACAGGGCGTCATGCTTCCGGGCGTGTCCAGCGATTCGGTCCACCCGGTCCTTGCGGGGTATAAAATCATGGAAGAAGCCTTGCTGAAGGTTGTAAAATAATTTCAGTACAGACGAAATATACTAAACAAAAAGATGCCCTACAAGTGATTGTGGGGCATCTTTAGCGGTGCGGACGAGGATCGAACTCGCGACCTCCGGCGTGACAGGCCGGCATTCTAACCAAGCTGAACTACCGCACCAGAATTATTTCAAATGTGCTCTCCGCAGAAAGCGATTGCAAAGATAGGTATATTTCGATAATCTGCAAATTTTTTTTGCAAAAAAACATTAAAACCGTTTCTTGATACCCAGGCTTACGATTCCCTGCATGCCGAGGCCCAGTTCCAGATAGCCTCGGAGCGAGTCTCCGCCGAAGTCCATGCAGACCGGAGACAGTTGGGCGGCAAAGGTGATGCCTCCGGCGTCAGCACCGCCTCCGAGCTGGAAGGCGCCTCCTGCGGCGACTTTTGAGTACATGCCGAAATGCGGGTTGTCGAACCAGCCGATCTTCACATGCGGCATCACCGAGAGGAAGGCCATCTGGAATTTGCCGTCATAGGTCTTGTCCCCGTCCTTGCCGGTGTACTTGTCCGCCGTCATAGAATCACTGGTAAGCGTCCCTCCGAATCCGAAGATGTTGTTGGCATAATGCGTATATTCGAGCGAGATCGCACCGGGGATGATCATGTTCTCGAAGGTGAAGTTCCCAAGGGAAAACGCGACGCCGAGGATACCGCCGAAAACATAGGCGAATTGCGGGACTGTGAACTGCGAGTAGGTGAGCCCCCATTCATTATGGTAGTCGCGTCCGTAGGCGGAGCAGACCACGGGCAGGGAAAGCAGTAGGGCGTACAGTTTCTTCATGTGGAATCCGTTTAGACTCCGAAGATAGCAAAAGTATTAGAAATCAAGCTCCATTCCGGTAAACTCCAGATCCAGGTCTGCGATCAGGGCTTCGATTTCGGAGCTATTCTCCATCCAGTTTTTTAACTCTTTAGGCATGGCTTTATCGTTTTTGTTGCTGCAAAGATAAAGCGCCAAAGTGCCAAAAACTGTCGCTTTGAAAAATTATAAAAAAAACTACAAAATTTTTTCGAGCCGTAGCAGACTAGTCTTGCGCTCCACTCCGCCGGCATAGCCGGTCAGGGAACCGTCGGCGCCGAGGACGCGGTGGCAGGGGATGATGAGCGAAATGGGATTGTGCCCCACGGCGCCGCCCACGGCTTGTGCGGACATCGAGCGGATCCCTAAATGGGCGGCCAGGGTGGATGCAATCTGGCCGTAGGACATCGTCTGACCATAGGGGATGGACCGGAGGATCTCCCAGACGGTCAGGCGGAAAGGCGTCCCCTGCAGGGCGATGGGAGGCGTGAACCCCGGCTCTTTCCCCTCGAAGTAGCGATCGAGCCAGCGGCAGCTTTCTTCAAAGACGCTGAGGCGGCGCTTGACCGGATCAGGCCCGATCCCCTCGCAGCAGAACTTCTGCCCGTCAAACCACAATCCGGTGAGAGCGTCTCCGTCACTGCCCAGCGTAATGCCTCCCAGCGGTGAGTCGTATGACCAGACAAACCCCATGGGATTAGCCGAAAATGACCTGCATGATGGCCTCGGTGGCACCGGCGGAGCGGCGGCAGTATTCGCTGGCGGCCTTGCCGCTGCGCTCCAGGAAACGCCGGTCGCCGAGGGACTTTTCGTAGAAGAACTCCAGCTCCTGCGTATTGGCGACCGGGAATCCGGCATCCAGCGATACGAGGTCCTTGCAGTGAAGTTCCCGGTCATAGCGAGGCCCGAAAGCGACCGGGATACCGTATGCAGCCGGCTCTACGACACTGTGCGGCATGGGGCCGGAAAAGGCGCCGCCCACATAGGCGGCAAAGCCGTAGCGGTACAACCGGGACAGCATCCCTACGGTATCGATGACCAGGATCTGGGCCCCCAGCAAAGCGTCGTCTGCCCGCTTGCCGGCATAGTCCGTGTAACGGACGGCGCCGTGCTGTGCCTCCGACACGATCATGTCCACTTCCGCCCGGTCCAGTTCGTGGGGAATGATGAGGATCTTGCATTCCGGGTGTGTGTTGGCGATATCGAGCAGCATCCTGTCCTCCACGGCATAGGTGCTTCCGGCCACGAAGACCTTCATCCCGTCGCACCAAACGTCGACCACCGGATCCGACCAGGGCTGGCTACACACGGTGAGAACCCGGTCCATCCGTGCGTCACCGACGGCTTTCACTTCCGGTACGCCCATTTGCGTGAGCAGGCGTTGTGACTCCTCGTTCTGGACCATCACGCAGCGGTAGCAACGCTGGAGGATGCGCCGCTGGATGATGCCATACCATTTGAGGTAGGGCGAATCCGGCTCCATGCGGACGGACATGATATACGTCTCGATCCCTCGCCGGCGCAGTTCTTCCAGCAGGAAGGGCCAGTGCTCCCCGATGTTGAAAATGGCCTTGGCGGGCCGGACCGCATCCAGGAAGCGGCGCGCGTGGCCCGGTGTATCCAGAGGCAGGTAGAAGACCCAATCCACCTGGTCATAGTCTTTCATCGGCTCGTACACCGAGGGAGAGAAGACCGTCAGGAGGATCTTTCGTCCGGGAAAGCGGGTGCGGGTCGCTTCGATGACAGGGCGCGCTTCCTCGAACTCCCCGAATGACGCGACGTGAAACCAGATGATGCCTTGCTCATGGCCGCAGGTGGCTTCGATCCTGGGCAAAAGGCCTCGGCGGCCTTGAAAAAACAGCTTGAGTTTTCTCGTATTCATCAGCACTTCCCCATGAATGTCCAAAGATAGGCAGAAAAGCGGAAAAACTAAAAAAAACGCGATCCGAATACAACGAAACGCCACTTTCCTGCATCTTATCAGTGTTCACTTTGTATTGTAATATATGAAAGGCGGGAGTCGTGAGATTCCCGCCTTTCAATGGAATGGGGCCGGTCAGTCTTTCATCGTCTCGACCAGGATGCCTTCCAGCTCCTGCCGGTCCATCTGGCCGTCGAGGCAAATGAAGGTCGTCTCGGAGCCTCCTGCCGAGAGCATGACGAAGCTGTTGACGAGTTTCTCAGTGCCGACCGTATACATCCGTACGACTTCGCCGGCGTCCTTGGCTTCCATCATCAGTTCGTACCGGCCGCTGGAAATGAAATGGTTGACTTCGGAGACCATCTTGTTATTGACCCGGCTGTTCTCGCTGGTGATGATGTAGAGGCCGGACAGGGAGCGGATGAGCGGCGCGAGGTTGACATGGCTCTCCCCGACTTCCAGGTCCGGTATCTTTCCGATGAGACGGAACATGGCGGGGGAGATGTACACGGCGCTGACATTTTCCGCGTCGGAATACTTCTGGTAGATGCTTTTCCCGCTCTGGGCGGATGCGCTCCAGGCGCAAAGCAGCGCGGCGGCTGCGAGGATCAATATGCGTTTCATTGTCTGTTGATTTTTTCGAGGATATGGAGGGGCTTGTCGGCTGTAGGCTGGACCTCTTTGGCCAGTTCGAGGCCGGTGCTCATTTTACGGGAGATGCTTTGGAAAGCTTTTTCCACCGCGGCATAGGCCAGGTAAGGGTCGTCGAAGGTATCCTTGGGCTCCCGGACGGACAGTCGGGGGAGGGCCAGCAGGGCGGAAAGGACTGCAGCGGCGGCAACGGCCGAAACGGACACGGCGCGCCGGCGCGCCGGCCGGGCATCGCTGTGCTCCCGGCTGGCGGAAAAGGCCGCCAGGGTCAGGGCAATCCGCTCATCCAGTCCTTTCGGTACGGGGATCTTTTCCGCGGAAGCGGCGGCTTCCAGGTCTTCCCAACGGAGTTTTTCCCATTCTTCTATCGTCTTCATAACCGGTTCTTTAAGGTGGAGCGTGCGCGGGACAGCAACACGCGGAGGGTCAGGTAATTCATCCCGGTCCGCCGGGCGATCTCTTCATACGGGAGGCCTTCGACGGTACGCAGGAGCAGGATCTCCCGCTGGCGGTCCGGCAGGGCTTTGACAGCCTCCAGGACCTTGTCGAGGCGCATCTTGCTGTCCATCTCCTCGTCTTGGCGATGCGGGCTTTCCGGCTCGGGCATCTGTGCCGGGAAACTGAGCTTGCGCGCTTTGCGCAGCCGGTCGAGGCAGAGGTTCTTGAGCAGGGTGATGGCATAAGCCTTCGGGTTGCGGACCTCGTCCAGCATGTCCCGGCTCTCCCAGAGTTTCAGATACAGTTCCTGAACGGCATCTTCTGCCTCGACCTCGGATTCGAGCATATAGCATGCGATCCGGTACAACGTGGCGGACAGGGACAGATACTCCGTATGGAACCGGGCCTCAGTCATTCTCGGCGGCGATCTTGGTGAGTTTCTCGATCGGAATGGATCCGAAAATGCAGATCAGCGAAGCGCTGGCGGGCGTGTGGAGCACGAAATCCTTGACCGTGCCGGCAGACTCGTCCACGACGCCGTAGATCTGCATCCGCTCCGTCCCGTCCTTGGTCTCCATGAGCAGGTCTGCGCCCCTGAGCATGCGGTCCAGCTTGCGGGTGATCTTCTCGCGGACGGAAGGCTTGCAGTCTTCGTACTCCATGACGGAGATGCGTTTGATACTCCTGATGAGTTTCAGCAGTTCGCGGGTCTCGGGATCATCGGCGGCTGCGATTTTGACAGCGCTCCGGAGCGCAAAGGTTGCCAGACCGCCGAGTTGAACGACTTCCACCCCTTCGTAGCGCTGGCAGTCGGTCAGGAAGGATGTCATCTGGGTCTTGGAGATGCCGCCCCCCGCGAGAGGATGCAGTGTCAGGAGCAGCAGGCTGGCAATCAGTAATAATCTTTTCATGATCAACGTTGTTTGCATCGGGTCTCCGAACCGGAGCCCGATATAGGACGCACATCTTCCGTATTTGTTAACGGAAATTTTACAGGTGCCGGATCAGATCGTTGGCTTTCTGGTATTCCCGAAGGGTGCCGATGTCGATCCAGGTCCCGTTGAGCGGGTAGCGGATGACCTTGCGCCCGCCGGCAATCAGGCGGCTGATCAGGTCGGTTGCGTGGAAGCGTTCCCCTTCCGGGATCTCTCTGATCACGGATTTCTTCATCAGATAGATGCCTGCCCCCACGTAGTAATTGAAAACCGGTTTTTCGATGATCCCTTTCACATCCCGTCCGTCCAGGTCCAGGATGCCGTAAGGGATGGATACGTTGTAGGGGACGGCGGCGACGGACAGGTCCGCGCCATGCTCCCGGAAATGCAGGTAGAAATCCTCGATGTCGATGTTGGTGAAGAGGTCGGAGTTCATCACCAGGACCGTGTCTTCGGCGAGGTCCGGGATGAGCCGCAACGATCCGATCGTGCCCAGGAAAGCGGGCTCACGGTGGCAATGCAGACTGACGCCGTCGCGCGGCGCGGCAAAATGCGACTCGATCTGTCCGGCCAGGTAATTGACGGTCACATGGATGTCTCGGATGCCGAAAGAGAGCAGCCGGTCCACGTTGTGGTCGATGATGGCCTTGTCTCCGACCGGAAGCAGAGGCTTGGGCGTATGCTCCGTCAGCGGACGCAGCCGTTCTCCCTTGCCTCCGGCCATCAGGACGGCCGTGAGGGGAAGGCGCGAGCGGTACCGCACCAGATTGACGGTATCGACGATCCGGTCCTCACGGTCCAGGATGGGGATGAAGAGGATACGCTTCTCCCGGAAAGCCTTGATGTCCGCGACGCTGAAAGCTTCCTTGCGCAGGAACTTGAAATCCCGGTGCATCACGTCCGAGACCGGACTGTCCATCCGGGCGCCGACAAGCATGCCCCGGCGGACATCCCCGTCAGAAAGGGTCCCTTTCATGTGCCCTTCGGCATCGGTGACGAAGAGGGTCTGGATGTCGTTGCTCTCCAGCAGGGCGAGCGCGTCCTGGACGCTCGCGGTGGTATCGATCGTGTATTTCATGTCAGATGCAGGTCCATCCGCCGTCGGCGGCCACGTTCTGCCCGGTGACATAGCGGGCCATGTCGGAGGCCAGGAAGATCGCTACGGGAGCGATGTCTTCGGGCTCCGCCATCCGTTTCATCGGGCACTGGCGGGTATAGTTCCGGATAAAGATCTCGTTCTGCTCGGGGCTGTTGCGGTCGAAGACGCCGCCGGGGGAGACGCAGTTGACCCGGATGTTCCATTTGCCGAGGTAGGAGGCCAGGTAGCGCGTGAAATTGATAATGCCGCCCTTGATGGCACAATAGGCGCCCGTGGAGGTGCCGCCGTATTCTTCGTAAATGGTGAAATTGTTGCCGACGATGCCGTAGATGGATCCGAAGTTGACGATGGCGCCGCCTCTTTGTTCCATCATCACTTTCGCGACCTGCTGGTCGAGGTAGAAGACGCTGTCGAGCTGGAGCTCGACGTTGCGTTTGAAATGCTCGAAGGGTTCGTCTTCGAAGAAATAATCGCTCCAGTCCCGTGTGTGGGGGTAAGCGCTGTTGATCAAGGCGTCGATCCGGTCGAAGCGCTCCTTCGCAAAGGCGACCAGGGCGTCGATGGAGGCATTGTCGGACAGGTCGAGGTGGAAGGTCCCCGCGTCGGGGTCGGTCTCCAATGTGAGGTCGGCGTTGAGCACCCGGGCCCCCGCCTCATGGAGTTCCCGCACGATTTCCCGGCCGATCAGGCCGCAGCCCCCGGTCACGATGATGGTTTTGTCTTTTATCCCAAGCATAGTTTCAATACCTCGTAGGCTTCAAATACGTCATTGGAAGAGGCGGGCGCCTCCTTCCGGAGCAAAGATAGGAAATAGTTCATTTGCGCCCAATAGACTTCGTCATCGTCCTGGCTGCTCTCGAAGAGCGTCCGGCCGTCCGCGTCCGTTACGCGTCCCGAGGCCAGGTCCGCCGTCCAGGTACCTTCTTCGGCGACGACTTCGACGGTGCGCTTGTAGTCGCGGCGGTAGTAATTGAGCACCACAGAGATGCAGAAATCCTCATACTCCAGGCAGTAATTGGCATAGTCCACGGCTCCGATGCCGAGGCTGGAGCGATGCCGGAGCGTCTTGCGCACCTGCTGCGGATCACCGAAGATCCAATGGATGTAGTCGAACTCGTGGATCAGGTCGATGTGGACGCCGCCTCCGAGTTCGGTCCGGGCGCTGTAGCACCGGCGCCAGTCCGTGCCCGGGCGCCAATCCGGCAGATACGAGCCGCAATAGACGTTGACCTCGTTGATCCGGAGCGCCTCGACTTGCCCGCGCAGCCAGCGCAGGGTGTCCAGGAAGCGCATGTTGCATGCCACATAGGTCAGGATGCCGAGCCGGCGGATCTCTTCCAGCAGGTCCTCATGGCCAAGACCTGCGAATAAGGGTTTCTCGATGAAAAGCGGCACGCGCAGCGGCAGCAGGGCGCGGATGGTCTCCGCGTGCAGGGCGGTGGGATTGGAGATGATGGCGAAGTCGGGACGGCTCTCCATCTCGTCCAGGGAATAGATATCCCGCACACCGGGCAGCGGGATGCCGGCCGTGTCGTGGCGCAGGGCGACGATTCCGGCCTCCGGGTCGATGTGCCGCAGGGCGGCGATGTGCCTGCGGGCGATGGAGCCCAGGCCGACGATCAAGACGTTCATAGCTCAAATCCCAGTTTATGCTGCTCCAGCAGGAAACGCATGAATTCGAAATCGACGGGCTCGTCGAGGTCGAAGCAGCGATGCTGCATCACATAGACGAGCGAACGGGAGGTGTTGGGGTCGCGCAGGCCCTGCTCGAAGAAAGCGCGCCGGTAGATGTAGAACGATGCGTTCATATCATAGACGGCCGGAGCGCTCTGGCGCGTCGTGAAGCGGCTGCCGTCCTTGACCAGGCTGTAGTATCCGGACGGATTCTGCTCCACCATGTTGAAATAGGGGTTGCGGGAGGCCGGACTGACGGAAAAGATATCCAGGGCCTGCGGATCGCCCTCCAGAATGCGGAAAGCTTCCAGGACGTCATCGACGGTGCGCAGGGGTGAAGTACAGTCCAGGTCCAGCAGACAGTCGTAACGGCAGCCCTGGCGGGCTTCACTCCATTCCAGGGCGTCCGCAATGGCGTCCAGCTTGGCACAATGGTCTTCCGCCAGGCGCGCCGGCCGCCGGTAGTCGCTCTCCAGGCCCCATCGGGCCGCGCAGGCGCGGATCTCGTCCGAGTCCGTCGAGAGGAGGATATCCGCCCCGCCCGGGAGGGCGTCGCCGACCTTGCGGGCGCAGTCGATGCTGTAGGCGATCAGGGGCTTGCCGGCAATGGGCTTGATGTTCTTGCCGGGGATGCCTTTCGATCCGCCCCGGGCGCATATCGTGATGAGTGTCTTCATATTTCGATCGCTTCGTCTTGGTGAAAATCCCGGATGGCCCGGGTGTGGCATACCTCATCCCACCGGTCGGCGCCCAGACCGGTGGGGGAGCGCTTGACAGCCAGCACGGTCTCGTCCAGCACTTCGCCCTTCCGGATGTCGCGCTGGGCCACGATCCGTTTGAGGACGGATCCGGCGATGGCGCGTTCGCTGTCGTTGGGACGCTTGATCCCGTCCCCGAGGGCGGATTCGATGTGGCGGATCTGCCGTACCATCTCGTGGAATTCGTCCGGTTCCATCGAAGCCGGGTGGTCGGGCCCTTCCATCGTCCGGTCGAGGGTAAGGTGTTTCTCGATCACGCAGGCACCTATCGCCACCGCGGCGACGGGCACTTCCGTGCCCAGCGTATGGTCGGAGTATCCGACCGGGCAGTCCAGTTCGCGGGCGAGCGTCTGCATGGCCCGCAGGTTGACTTCTTCGGGCGGACAGGGATAGTTGGTCGTGCAGTGAAGGACGGTGATATCCTTTGCGCCGGCTTCACGCAGGGTCCCGTAGGCCCTGCGGACTTGCTCCAGGTCGGACATGCCGGTCGAGAGCAGCACAGGACGCGCGCAGCGGCCCACGTGTCGCAGCAGGGGAATGTTGGTGATGTCGCCGGATCCGAGCTTGATGCAGGGCATGCCCAGTCCCAGCAGGAAATCAATGTCTTCCGGGTTGTCGCCGGTCGAAAGAAAGGTGATGCCCAGGGTGTCGCAATAGCGTTTGATCTTGGCGAACTGGGCATAACTCAACTCCAGGGCCTTCAACATCCGGTATTGGCTCTGGTCAGAATCGAGGTTGCGCTGCTGGTAGCCGGCCATCGCCGTGTCCGCGGTCACGATTTTCTCCGTGACCCAGGTCTGGAACTTGACGGCATCGGCTCCGGCGGCCCGGGCGGCATCGCAGAGCCGGAAAGCCAGGTCGAGACGCCCGTTGTGGTTGACGCCGGCCTCGGCGATGATAAAGGTCTTATTCATGGTAGTCTCTGAGCAGTTCGGATTCGCGGGTGATCACGACGTCGTCGTACATCAGCATTAGCACACCTTCGTCGTAGCGGCCGATGACGGGCTCGTTGGCCAGTCCGTCTATGTTGCGCAGGATCAGCGGCATGAAGTCAACGCCGGCACCGTATGCATGCAGGTAGGCTCCGCCGAAGCGGGGATTGATCTCCGACAGGCAGTATTGTCCGTCCTTGAGGAAGAAGTCCATGTCGCAGGGCCCGCTGAGTTCCAGGACGGAGCAGACTTCCCGGACGAAGTCGAAGAGGGCCGGATCCTTGAAGCTGACGGTCTTGGAGGCGCCTCCGATGCGGGTCTCGATCTTGCGTTTGCTGAAGACGGACACGACTTCATGGGAGATGCAGTCCACGTAGACATCTGCATCACAGTCGCCTTCGCGCATCAGTTCCTGGATGATGTAGTCGAATCGGGCTTCCTTGAAGAGTTCCTCCAAGGTCTCCATGTCATCCACCCGCCGGGCCCCGACGCTCCCGCTGCCGGTGACGGGCTTGATGAAGACGGGGAAATCAATTTCACCCCGCGAAAGACCGTCTTTGAAGTCTTCGGGCGTCCGGTAGGTCAGGACGGTGCGGACGCCGTGGCTGTGCAGGTGGCGGAACATTTCGTATTTGTCGAAGCACAGGTGCGCCGTCCGGGCGGTGGGGCAGAGCGGCAGGATGCCGCGGGCGAGGAAATTGTCCCGATGCGCGGATAGCAGTTCGATCTCGGGATCGATGAAGGAGCTGACGGCCTTGATCCGCTCGCGCTTGCAGATGTCGAAAACGGCCTCCATGTAGGCCGGGTCATGGATTTTGGGGACCATGTACATCTTGTCGGCCAGAAAAAGGGCCGGCGCCACCGACCAGTTGTCGGTGCCGATGATCCGTCCTTTCCCGGCCAGGCTCTTGCGGAAGTCCAGCATCAGGCGGCCTCGGCGGCCCACGTTGCAGCACAGGAGGTTATATTCCATAAGCAGACAGGTATTGTCGGGCGCCCCATTCTTCGAAAGCGAGGCGGCAGGCGCCGTCTTCGAGGACATAGACCCGGGGAAAATAGCGGATGAACAGGGGCGAGAGGGCCATCGTATAAGCCCCGGTGAAGCGGAACCCGATCCGGTCGCCGGTTTCCAGGCGCGGCCCGTCCGTCAGGTGGAAGAGGCGGTCGTTTTCCAGGCAGGTGCAACCGACGACGGTCTGGCTGTTTTCCCGGGGACGGCCTTCCTCCAGGGCGGGGAAAAATTTGAAATAGTCGGTTTTGCGGAAGAACGGGTCGATGTCGTTGCGGCTGGCATCGCATACGACGACTCGCTCGCCGGCGATCCTTTTGGTGTCCAGGACGGAGGCGTACATCGTCAGCGGCGAGGCGATCAGGGCGTTGCCCGGCTCGACGATGAGACGGGTCTCTTCCCCGAGGCAGCCTTCGAGTCCTTCCGCCAGGACGGCGGCATAGTCGTCGAAGCCCGGTTTGCCGGGCATGCTGCCGAAAAATCCCCCTCCGATGTCGATGTATGCAGGTTTGAGACCGAAAGTCCGGATGACCTCGGACGCCTTGGCGGCAAGGGTGCGGTAGACATCAAGGCTGCGGCTCTTGGACGTGCGGTGCAGGTGAATACCGGCGAGGCGCACATGCGGCATCTCTCGGATCCGGGCGACAGCTGCGGCCAGTTCCGGCCCGTCGAAGCCGAAGCGGCTGAACGTCTCGTCTTCCGGCAGGGAGACGTTGACCCGCAGGCCGACGGCAACGCTGTGCCCGGCCGGCATTCCGGCGAGCCAGTCCAGTTCCCGCTTGCTGTCGATATTGACGACGCTCCCGGCCTGGAGCGCTTCCCGGAAGCAGGCTTCCCCCTTGATGGGGCCGTTGAAAATGATGTCGTCGAAGCCCAGGGCCCGGGCCAGCCTGTATTCGGTGTCGGAGACGACTTCGGCCGCCGCGCCGGCTTCGCGCAAGACGGCCAGCACGGCCGGGTGGGCGTTGGTCTTGACCGAGTAAGCGACACGCAGCGCCCTGAACCGCTTCCCGAGCGCTTCGGCGAAGCCCTGGTAGTTGGCTTTGAGCGCATCGGCGTCAAGCACGAAGCATGGTGTGCGGAGGGATTCAGGATTCATGGAAATAGTCTTTGATGTGCTGGACGATACGGGTGGAAGTATGTCCGTCTCCGAAGCTCAGGTCCGGGGTGAGCCGCGGACCCACACGGTCGAGGGCGCTGCGGATGCTGTCAGAATCGGCGCTGCAGGACAGGATGTTGGCGCTGAGCCGGCGTCCCTTCTGCCGGTCACCGACGTTGAGGGTCGGGACGCCGAGGCGGGGGGTCTCGATCACGCCGCTCGATGAGTTGCCGGCCACGCACCAGGCTTCTCCCATCAAGCCGAGGTAGTTCTGTTGTCCGAGCGAGGCGAAAAGGTGCAGGTGCGGGTCGGAACAGGCGCGGAACACGGCGTTCATTTCTGCGCCGCCGGGATCCGCATTGGCCTCGGACAGGATGATTTCACAGCCTTCCCGCTCCAGCAGGGCCTCCAGGAAGTTGCGGGCCATCTGCAGGTTGTAGGCGAGGCTGCGGCGCGTCTCGGGATGCAGGGTGCCGAGGATCCATCGTTTCGCGGGATCCAGGCCCAGCGTCGCTGCGAGCGCTTCGCGGGAGGGGAGCGGGAGGCGCAGGCTGTTCTCCACGCAGGGCTCGCCCACGTCGAAGATGTGCTCCGCACTGCCGCGCATGCGTGCGATCTCCTGCGCGGCTTCCGGACTGTTGGGGAAGTGCAGCCAGGCCATCATCGTGACGGCATTGCGGATCTGCTCGTCCAAGGCCCCTTCGGTGTGCTCGCCGCCGGCGATGTGGGCGATCGGGATGCCGAGGATCCATGCGCTGCCGCAGATGGGGAGCAGTTCGTAGCGGTCCCCCAAGACCAGCAGGAGATCCGGACGCATTTCGGCGAAGGCATCGGCGAAAAGCCGCCCGCAGAGGGCCATTTCCCGGGCGATGCCGAGATCGCTCCGATCCTCGGAGAGATAATCGACCTTGCGGTCGATGCGGAGGCCGTCAGCCTCGATCTGGCGCCATGTGCATCCGAATGCGGGACTGAGGTGCGTCCCTGTGACAAGGAGTTGCACGTCGAAACAAGGCTCCGCCCGCAGGGCCTCGATGGTCCAGCGCAGGAGGCCGTATTCGGCCCGGGTGGAGGTAACGACGGCAATCTTTTTCATACGCGGGGGCTGCTGGGGAGGTTGACGATGCGGTCGGCCAGAAAGCGGGTGTTGCGCTGGGCGTCCCGCTCACAGCCTTCAAACATCGGCAGGTCGGTCATGAGTTCCCATACGGGCCGGGTCATGACGCCGTGGTCGTTGGTGTATTCGAGAAAGGCCTCACGCTCCGCGCGGGAGGGGAGGAGGATGGCGTTGAGCCAGTAATTGGAGAAACTGCCGTCCGGTTCGGAGACGAACGCGAAGCCGTCCCGGCCTTCGAAGAAGCGCTTATATTCGGCGGCGACTTCCCGCTTGCTTGCGATTATGCGGTCCAGGTTCTCCAACTGGGCGCAGCCCAGGGCCGCATTGATGTTGGGCATACGGTAATTGTAGCCGATCTCGTCGTGGCGGAATTCCCAGCGGTGCGGGACCTTGGCCTGGGTGGTGAGGTGCTTGGCGCGCGCACCCAGTTCGGGGTCGTTGAAAAGCAGCATCCCGCCGCCGCCGGTGGTGAGGGTCTTGTTGCCGTTGAAACTCAGGGCGCCGATGCGGCCGAAAGTGCCGGTGTGGCGGCCGTGGTAGCGGCTGCCGATGCTCTCTGCGGCGTCTTCGACCAGTTCGATGCCCCATTTCCCACAGACCGCGGCGATCTCTTCGATACGGGCGGGATGGCCGAAGGTGTGCATCGGGACGCAGGCCCGGATGCGGCGGCCGGTGCGGCGGTTGCGGCAGACGCCCTGGGAAAGGAAGGCATATTTCTCCAGCCAGGCGTCCAGTGCGTCGGGGGAGAGCCCCAGCGTCTCCCGGTCCACGTCGATGAAGACGGGGTGGGCGCCGATGTAACTGATGGCGTTGCAGGTCGCGATGAAAGTCAGAGACTGGGTAAGGATCTCGTCGCCGCGCTCCACGCCGGCCAGGAGCAAGGCCATGTGCAGGGCATTGGTGCCGCTGACGCAGACCACGGCCCGGACAGCGCCGGTGTAGCAGGCGATCTCTTCTTCAAAACGGTCCACGAAAGGGCCGACGCTGGAGACGTAAGTCGAATCGATACACGCCTCCAGGTATTTTTTCTCATTCCCGACGAAACGCGGCACGCTGAGCGGAACGAAGTCTTCCGTTCCGTAGAGTTGGTGGACGAAGTCGGTGATATCCTTGTAATCCATGTGTTTCCGTTACATTTTCTGGTCCAGGTTGCGCCCCTTCTCCGCGTGGTGGAAGTCGGGCAGGAATCCCTCCAGGGCTGCGACGACCTGCGCCTTGGTGAACGCCGGGTCCGCAAAAATCGTCTCCAGGCGCCGCAGGAAGTCAAAAACCTCTTCCCGGGAGCGGCGGGGGCTCTCTTCGATGACGCCCAGGCTGGCGAAGCGTCCTTCATCGACCCGCTCGCCTGCGACATGGAATTCCTCATAGGGCTTCTCTCCGGTCGTGTCGCTGGGCGAATAGAACACCGGCCAGCGGCGGCTGTCTTCCGGCATGGCGGCCGCGTAGCGCCGGGCTTCTTCTTCGCTGCCGAGCGCGACCTTCTCCAGGCCCTGCGCTTCCAGGAAACGGTCGCAGATCTCGGAGAAAGTCCGCATCTGCTCCTGGCGGAGCTTGGGGTAGAAGATCTCGCCGCTGCGGCCCATGATGCAGGCGAACAGGCAGATCTGTCCGGCCTCCTCCGGGCTAACGAAATAGCGCAGTACATCATCGGGTGCGACCAGGGGCTGTCTCTTCTGCAGGCGTTGCATCCAGCTGTCCGGCAAGGAACCGTTGGAAAAAGCTACGTTGGCGAAGCGGGCGGTCGTCACCTTGAAACGATCCTTGTAAGCCATGATCAAGTCTTCCATCACGCGCTTGCTGGCGCCCATGACATTGACCGGACCGGCCGCCTTGTCGGTCGAGACGCAGAAAAAGTGCGAGGGCGGGCATGTGGACAGCAGGTCCAGCAGCCCGCGGGCCTTCAGGTCATTGTTCTGCAGCAGGGCGCGGACCGAGTGGCGGTCCTTCTCGCTGCGCACGTGCTTGTGGGCGGAAAAATTGGCGACGATGTCGAAACCGCCTTCCTCGCGGAAAATCTCGCCGAAGATCGGATCGGCAAAGTCCAGGGCATAGGTCCGGTAGTCGGGCGGAACCGTCACGCCATCGCTGCTGTGCAGGTCACGGGTCAGTTCCGCCAGGCCGTTTTCGCTCAGATCCACGACTACCAGGGAGGCGGGCCGGAAGCGGAGGAGTTCCTTGATGAAGGCGGAACCGATGGAGCCGGCGCCGCCGATCACGCAGGCTTTCCGGCCGGCGATCAGGGCTTTCAATTCGTCGGAATGGCGGACCAAGTCCGCGGAGAAAAGGCTCTGCGGCCGTCCGGTGATGTTTTGCGCGATGAATCTATCGAGGTGGAATGCCATTTCGTTCCGTTTGTTTCAAATACTGTGCTGTAAAAGTGCCGCCCCGGGCGGCCAGGTCCTCCGGCGTCCCGGCGAAAACGACTTCGCCGCCGTTCTCACCGGCGTCGGGACCCAGGTCGATGACCCAGTCCGCGGCGCGGATCACATCCAGGTTGTGCTCGACGACCACCAGGGAGTGCCCTTTGTCAAGCAGGACGTCGAAGGCCTTGAGCAGCTTTTCTACATCGTAGAAATGCAAGCCGGTCGTGGGCTCGTCGAACAGGAAGAGGATGCGCTCATGGGCGCTCCGGCCGCTCTGTACGCTCATCGACAGGAAGTAGGCGAGTTTGATACGCTGGCTTTCGCCGCCGCTGAAGGTGCTGCTGCTCTGTCCGAGTTTGATATATCCCAGCCCGACGTCCACGAGGGGCTGCAACTTCCGGGCGATGGCCTGGGCGGCGTCCTCCTTGCCGGCGGCGAAAAAGGTGATCGCCTCCTCGACGCTGAGGTTGAGGATGTCGTCCACGTTGAGCCCGTTGTATCGGACCTCCAGGATGTCGCTGCGGAAGCGCTTGCCGCCGCAGGCTTCGCATACCATCGTCACATCCGCCATAAATTGCATCGGGATCTTCACCACGCCGTCTCCCTGGCACTCGGGACAGCGTCCGCCGTCCTGGTTGAAGGAGAAATAGGAGGGCGTGAATCCGTTGATCTTGGCAAATTGCTGTTCGGCGAGGAGCTTGCGGATGTCGTCGTACACCTTAAGGTAGGTCACGGCGTTGGATCGCGTGCTCTTTCCGATGGGATTCTGGTCCACGTATTCGATGCGGTCGATGCGGTCGACGTTGCCTTCCAGCCCCTTGAACAGGCCGGGGAGATCGCCGGACTCGTTGATCTTGCGGCGCAGGGCGGGGTAGAGGATGTCGCCCACGAGGGAGGACTTGCCGCTGCCGCTGACACCCGTGACGACGGTGAGGGCCCCCAGCGGGAAACGGACGTCGATATCCTTGAGGTTGTGCTCCATCGCCCCCTTCACGGTGATGGAGTAGTGCCACTTGCGTTTCTCCCGGCCCATGCGCGCTTTTCGGCCGCTGATATACTGCAGGGTCAGCGAGCGCTCATAGGTCCCGTCCGGGATGGGGTCGTCGGTACGGCCCTGGAAGATGATTTCGCCGCCATGGATGCCGGCCAGCGGACCCATGTCGATCAGGACGTCTGCGGCCCGGATGATCTCTTCGTCGTGCTCCACGACGACCACCGTGTTGCCGATGTCCCGCAGACGCCGCAGCACGGCGATCAGGCGGTCGGTGTCGCGCGGATGCAGGCCGATGGACGGCTCATCGAGGATGTACATCGATCCGACCAGCGAGCTGCCGAGCGCGGTTACGAGGTTGATGCGCTGGCTTTCACCGCCGGAAAGGGTGTTGCAGCTCCGTGAGAGCGTCAGGTATGACAGGCCCACGTCGCGGATGCATCGCAGCCGGAAGACGATCTCCTTGACCGGTTCGGCGACGATGTCGCGCTCCGTCGGCGTCAGTTTGACCGTATCGAAGAACGAGAGCAGCTCATCCACATTCATTTCCAGCAGCTCGTGGATGGTCTTGCCGCCCACGCGGACCCAAAGCGCTTCCTTGCGCAGCCGGCTGCCGCCGCAGTCGTGGCAGACGGTGCGTCCGCTGAAACGGCTGAGCATGTATTTGTACTGGATCTTGTATCGGTTGGCCTCGACCCATTTGAAGAATTCGTCGATGCCGAAAAGAGTCTCCTCCTCGGTAGGGGCCTTGACGCCTTTCCAGATCTTTTCCTTGACTTCGTGGGAGAGTTTGCACCAGGGCTCGAAGATGGGGATGCCGTACAGGCCGGCGACCTCGATGAGATGGTCCTTGAACCAGCCCATCTTCTCTCCGCGCCAGGGTGCGATCGCACCGTCATAGATGCTCTTGGTCTTGTCCGGGATGACGAGGTCCTCGCTGATGCCGATGATCTTCCCGAGACCGCCGCAGGTGGGGCAGGCGCCCAGCGGCGAGTTGAAACTGAAGAGATACTCGTCCGGCTCGCGGAAGGTGATGCCGTCCAGTTCGAAGCGGCTGCAGAAAGCGCGCTTCTGACCGTCCTTGACGACCAGAAGCGATCCCTTTCCGGTCTCGAAGGCGTCGCTGATCGAAGCCAGCAGCCGGGTGCGGGTATCCGCATCCGGGGCCTCTCCGCCCAGGCGGAGCCGGTCCACGAGCAGGTACAGTTCGTCCGGCCAGTCGCTGCTCTCCGCGTGCTGCATCATCTCCTCGATGCGGATCACGCCTTCGCTGTAGAAACGCGAGTAGCCCTGCTCCTTGAGCGCAAGCATCAGTTCGACCTTGTCTTCACGCTCCTTCCATCCCAGGTCAGCGAGGATGTAAACCGTGTCTGGCGCGCCCTCCGTGATGAAATCCATCACGTCCTTGGCGCTGTGGCGCCGGACTTCCCGACCGCTGACGGGGGAATAGGTGCGTCCGATCCGCGCGAAGATCAGCCGCAGCGAGTCGTAGATTTCCGTAGTGGTGGCCACGGTCGAGCGGGGATTCTTCGTGTTGACCTTCTGCTCGATCGCGATGGCGGGCGGGATGCCCTCCAGGGCTTCCACGTCCGGTTTGCTCATCCTTCCCAGGAACTGCCGCGCATAGGAAGAGAGACTCTCGGCGAATCGCCGCTGGCCCTCGGCAAACAAGGTATCGAACGCCAGGGATGATTTGCCGGATCCGGATACGCCCGTGATGACGACGAACTTCCCGCGCGGGATTTCCACCGTGATGTTTTTGAGGTTGTTGACTTTCGCCCCTTTTATGATGATGTTGCCAGTCTTGTCCAAAATAGTCGATATTCATGCGAATATACGAATAATTTGACAATTATGGCGTGATTGCGGCGTCAAGGCCGGGACTTTCCGTCCCGGGACGCGTGAGGGTGATGTCGAAGACATAGCGCCGGTTGCGTCCGATCCCGAGCGGACCGTCTCCCGGCGCGTCGCCCCGGTTGACGGGAATCGCATAATAGCAGGTCTTTCCGTCCAGCAGGCCTTCGATGACCAGCCGGGTGAAAGGAGATCCCAGCGTCTCTTCGTCCGTCTCATTGGGATAGCAGTATAAAGCGGTGCCTCCATAAACCCTTCCGCCGCCGGCCGGAGTCCCGTTGCCCAGGTAGCGGTACACCATGCCGGAATAGGGCAGCCGGGCCAGGTCGCGCTCCGACAGGCCGCCGACATTGAGGCTTTCCGTCGGCAGGAAGCCTTCCTGCCGGAGCAGTTCGGATCGGCAGGAAATTCCTGTCAAATAGACTTTTACACGTTTCAGTGATTGGCCTGCATAGCTTCCTTGGAACTGGCATTTCAGGGAGTGGATCTCCACGGTGGACATGACCGGCTCCAGGCTGATGGCGCAGTTGCGGTCCTCCCCGGCCATGAAGCGAGCTTCACCGCTCATGACCGGAAAGGCCGGATCATCCTCGGTCAGCTCTGCGATGACCTTGTGCAGGTCTTCGTAGTGACTGACGGAGGTGACGAACCCATCCGGGAGCGGCAGATTCGCAATGGCCACGGCCCGTTTGGCTCCGCTGGCGGAGCGGACGTCGACGGAAGTGGGAGAGTAGGCGAAACTTCTTGTATAGGAATCCAGTGCGCGGATCCCGTCGTCGTCGAAGACGAACAGGTCCATCCGCCGGATCAGGTACCAGTCGTCCGCCCTGGTCCCGGTCCGGGCCCCGCCGGGGCTTTCGGTCGGCCGGAAGGCCCACTCGATGTGCGTGACGGGACCCGGTTTCTCCGGGGAGGGGGACTCCTGCGGTGCGCAGGCGCTGAAACAGAAGGCGGATGCGAAAGCAAGAGAAAGAATCAGAGAGAGGGGCAGAAGAGCCCTGGGCGAAAGCCCGTTGCGAAGTAGATTAATCCGACTTGTGTTCATCGTGCGTCCGGTTTGAAGTCCGGCTGCAAAAATACCCTCTCTCCTTCGGGAAAACGGTGATCTGAAAAAAACAGGCATCAGATTTTTCCGTTTTTTCTTTCGGTACAAAAAAACGCCCCGTTTTGGGGCGGGGCGGCTTTCCGTTGGAGGTGTTTTTAAGCACCGAAGTTGTCGTAGAGGATGTTGGCGGGATCGACTCCGAGGCTGTCAAGCAGGTTGTTGACGGAGGAGACCATCATGGGCGGTCCGCACATGAAGTACTTGATGTCCTCGGGGGCGTCGTGGTCCTTGAGGTAGGTCTCGTACATCACGTTGTGGACGAAGCCCGCCGTGTACGGCACGCCGGCAGCGTCGGCCGCCGGATCCGGACGGTCGAGGGCCAGATGGAACTTGAAGTTCGGGAACTCCTTCTCGATCTCGGCGAAATCCTCCAGATAGAAGGCTTCCACCAGGGCGCGGGCGCCATAGAAGAAATGGACCTTGCGGCTGGTCTTCAGCGTCTTGAAGAGGTGCATGATGTGGCTGCGGAGCGGGGCCATGCCGGCGCCGCCGCCGACGAAGATGTATTCCATATCGTCGGGGTCGTTCTTCGGGAGG